>NZ_QEYO01000017.1 GCF_023718305.1 Gramella sp. AN32 | reverse complement strand
GTGGTTTAATGCCTTCTCCTATAAGACGACACTGGTAGGTCGGTTCTACCATCTTAATTATAGTTCACAATGACTATTTATTGCCGGTCATTGCTTGCTCGGCACACTATCGCAAGTTGCGGGAGTAAGGACGCGGACTTGTCGGCTTAAACATTTTCTTTCCTGGTTTCTAAAATAACAATTTTCAGCAAACTACCCGTTATTTGCGATGAACCGATGTTACCCACAGTAATTTAGGATTAATTGTTAATAATTCCTGAAAACTATTTTATATCTAACCGTTATATTTTTATAATTTAGACCCGTCGACATTTTAGTCGAAAAGTTCTTTGTAAAAAAATGGTGTTCAGACTCTTTACTTTCATTCAAAAGTAACTAAAATTAATTATAAACCACAATTATGAAACAGATGGTATAGAATGAACTAATAAAGATTATGTCTAAAAATAGACACTAAGAATCCGACCCCTCAAGGAGGAAAGGATTCAATTTACATGTGCTACTTCTTATAGCTGAAATTACTTGGGAGTTAGCGAAGATTTTTTTAGGAATTTAAAATCTTCATGATCTTAAACTTTAACTAGTCGGTTAATTTTATGTTTTAAAATGGGAGATTGTTTATGTGGTGTGAACAATCTCTCTTTATTTTTAAGATCATTCAAATTTACAAATTTTAGAATATTATATACTATATGTATATAATTTAGAATCAATTTAAATAATTTATTTAATTTCTTAAGTTCTAATTTTGTTATTATTGTGGGTAACAACAATATGAGCTGTAAAGACAAATCATTATTTCCCTAATTTCCATCCCAGTTGAAGACCAAAGAAAGGAGCAATCGCATGATCTCCAATATCATTAAACTCATAGCCCACGCCGAGATTGAGGTTGAGTTTAAATCCTGAATCATACACTCTTTGCAATCCCCAGGCCGGTCCTACAAAGGCGCTATAATCATTTAAATAATCGATATTTCCAATTAGGGCTTGCCCGCCTGATATTGTTCCAACGCCAGCGATATAATTCCCACTATTTTCTGAAGTTTTTAATAATTTACCTTCCCGTTTACCAAAATTATAATACCAGCGATACTGTGTCATGAACTGTGGGGTGATCGCGAATTGCGCATCTTCAAATGTAGAGTTACTATAGGCAAAACCAATTCCCACAAGCGCATCCAATGAAGTATTTTGCGAAACGGCCAGCTCATATTCAGCAGAAGGGATAAGGATATTTAAAGAAAATTGATTCTCAACAATTCTTTGCCCCTTGGATAATAAAGGAAATAACAATAAAAAAATGGTGAACTTTTTCATTTGTAAATAGAATCCATATCGTTCTAAGTTACTATAAATTTAAATGTATGCGTATCCGTCTATTAAAAAAGCCGACAAAATTGTCAGCTTTGGTTCTTTACTAAAAGAATCTTGAATGTTTATTTTCCTAATTTGAAACCTAATTGGATATCAATAAGTGGGGATAAATATTGATCTCCAAGATCATTAAACCCAAGACCCATCCCAAGATTTAAATTTAGTTTAAAATTACCATTGTAAATTCGTTGCAATCCCCAGGCAGGCCCCACGAATCCCACATAATCATTATTAAGTTCCATATCGCCAATAAGAGGATCGCCACCGGCGAATATCCCAACTGCTGCTATATAGTTTGCACTATTTTCAGAGACTTTTTTCCCTTTGCGTTCTCTTTTAGCGAAATTATAATACCAGCGATACTGGGCTTCAAACTGGGGAAAAATACCAAATTCAGATGAATCGTCGAAACCTGATTTATGATAACCGGCGCCAATTCCAACTATAGCATCTATACTCGTATTTTCTGAAAGCGCAACTTCATATTCGGCGGAAGGAATTAGAAAGTTTAAGGAAAATTGATTGGTGGTTTCCTGAGCTGAAAGATTCAGAGAAAACAGGATGCATAGTGAAAAGTAGATTTTTTTCATTTTTTATTTTTTTGATGAATTCGATTTCAAATCTATAATAATATTGCACAATGGCAAATATTTTTTACATCTAAGCGTAATAAAAAAAAGATCGCTTTAGAGCGATCTTTTTTAAGTTTCAGACTATAAGCTTATTAGGCTTTAGCCGATTTAATCCTTTCAATAAATTCATCAAAAAGATAACTGGCATCATGCGGCCCGGGACTGGCTTCAGGATGATATTGTACTGAAAATACATTCTTGCTTTTCATGGCAAGGCCGCCAACGGTCCCATCATTTAAACAAATATGGGTAATTTCCACATCGGGATGATTTTCAGTTTGTTCCCGGTCTACTGAAAATCCGTGGTTTTGCGAGGTGATTTCTCCCTTTCCTGTAATCATATTCTTAACAGGATGATTTATTCCGCGGTGACCGTGGTGCATTTTATAGGTTCCAATTCCATTGGCAAGGGCAATGATCTGGTGGCCAAGACAAATACCGAACAAAGGATGATCATTCTCGATAATTGTTTTGGTCACATTAATAGCGCTTTCCAGAGGTTGAGGATCGCCGGGCCCATTGGAAAGAAAATATCCATCAGGATTCCAGGATTTCATATCTTCATAAGTAGTATTGTAAGGGAACACTTTTATATAAGCATCCCGTTTTGCCAAATTCCGAAGGATATTTTGTTTAATCCCCACATCTAATGCCGCAATTTTATAGGTAGCATCTTCATTACCAAAATAGTAAGGCTCCGTCACGGAAACTTTGGAGGCAAGCTCCAATCCATTCATATTGGGCACTTCTGCTAAAGTTTCTTTTAATTTATCAATATTATCAACATCGGTAGAAATTATCGCATTCATCGCACCATTTTCGCGAATGTAGGTGACAAGTGCCCGGGTATCTACATCTGAAATCCCGAAAAGCTCGCTTTCTTCAAGAAATTCCAGTAATCCCTGATCTGCAGCGGGACGCGAATAGTTATAACTGAAATTTTTACAAATGAGCCCGGCAATTTTTACGCCGTTTGATTCATTCTCGTCCTTATTTGTTCCGTAGTTACCAATATGGGCATTGGTGGTCACCATTAACTGTCCATAATATGAAGGATCTGTAAAGATTTCCTGATACCCGGTCATACCCGTATTGAAACAGACTTCCCCAACCGCACTTCCATCTTTATTTCCGATGGCTTTTCCGTAGAAAATCGTTCCGTCCTCAAGTAAAATAATTGCCTTTTTCTTAGCCTGATATTTCATAATTGTAATGTGATTGCCGCGATGGCAAAAATAATTAAATAAAATTATTAGATATAAAAAAAGGATAAACTATTGAAGTTTATCCTTTGATATTTAGATTTTAAAAAGAATCATATTATTCGTCTTTTTTATCGTCTTTCTTTTCTTCAGCTTTTGGCTCTGGTTTCGCATTTTCAGCTTTAGGAGCTTCTGCTTCTGTTTTTGGTTTTTCCTCTTGCTCCTTTGGTTTTTCCTCTTGCTCCTTTGGTTTTTCCTCTTGCGCTTTTGGCTCAGTTGCCGGAGTTTCAGTTACAACAGCATCGGTGGTTTTCTTACCGGCACGACGAGTAGATTTTTTCTTCTTAGGCTTATCACCTACGTTGTAAGTTTCATTGAAATCTACCAACTCTACCAAAGCCATTTCAGCAGCATCACCCTGACGGCTTCCCAGTTTAATAACCCTGGTATATCCTCCCGGACGATCTCCAACTTTAGGGGCAACCTCGCGGAAAAGTTCAGTTACCGCTTCTTTGCTTCTAAGCTTACTGAAAACAAGACGCCTATTGTGAGTAGTATCTTCCTTACATTTCGTAACCAATGGCTCTACAAATACCTTTAAGGCTTTTGCTTTGGCCACGGTAGTATTTATCCTTTTATGCTCAATTAGGGAACACGCCATGTTTGCAAGCATCGCCTTGCGATGTGCGGTTTGTCTTCCTAAATGATTTATTTTCTTTCCGTGTCTCATTATATTAGATTTTAGACGTTAGACTTTAGACGTTAGATAATTTGCAGGTTATTCAATATTAACCCAAATCCCACCTCTAAATTCTAAATTCTAAGTTTAGTCTTTATCTAGTTTATATTTTGAAAGGTCCATCCCAAAGTTCAAACCTTTATTGCTTACCAATTCTTCCAGTTCGGTTAAAGATTTCTTACCGAAGTTTCTGAATTTCATCAAATCGTTCTTATTGTAAGAAACAAGATCTCCAAGAGTATCTACTTCAGCAGCTTTTAAACAGTTTAATGCTCTAACTGAAAGATCAAGATCTACCAGTTTTGTTTTAAGCAACTGTCTCATGTGAAGGGATTCTTCATCATAAGTTTCCGTCTGAGCTATTTCATCAGCCTCTAAAGTGATCCTCTCATCTGAGAATAACATGAAGTGGTGAATAAGTGTCTTAGCAGCCTCGGTCAATGCATCTTTTGGATGAATAGAACCGTCACTAATGATTTCAAAAATAAGTTTTTCATAATCTGTCTTCTGCTCAACACGGTAGTTTTCAATACTGTATTTTACATTCTTAATTGGAGTGTAAATAGAGTCAGTGAAAATAGTCCCTAGTGGGGCATTAGCTTTCTTATTTTCTTCAGCCGGAACATAACCTCTACCTTTTTCGATAGTGATCTCCATATTAAGGTTCACTTTCTTATCCATATTACAAACCACCTGGTCTGGGTTAAGAATTTGAAAACCTGAGATAAACTTTTGGAAGTGACCGGCAGTTAATTGTTCTTCTCCTGAAACCGAAATGGTAACCGACTCATTGTCGATCTCATCGATTTGTCTTTTGAACCTGATCTGTTTCAGATTAAGGATGATTTCAGTTACATCTTCCACTACACCTGCAATGGTTGAGAATTCGTGATCTACACCTTCAATTCTTACTGAAGTAATCGCGAAACCCTCCAGAGAAGATAGAAGCACTCGTCTTAAAGCGTTACCAACGGTTAATCCATAACCAGGTTCCAAGGGACGAAATTCAAATTTCCCTTCGAAATCTGTAGAATCAATCATTATAACTTTATCGGGCTTCTGAAAATTTAATATTGCCATATTTCGACTTCTGTATGAATTATTATTTCGAATATAATTCGACTATGAATTGTTCGTTGATGTTTTCAGGAATTTGAACTCTTCCAGGTACTGCAACAAAAGTTCCTTCTTTCTTTTCAGAATTCCAGGTGATCCATTCGTAAACACTACTATTATTTGAAAGAGATTCCTGAATCGTGTTTAACGATTTAGATTTTTCCCTTACTCCCACAACATCTCCAGGTTTAAGGTGGTAAGAAGGAATATTTACCAGTTCACCATTCACAGTCATGTGACGGTGCCCTACTAATTGTCTTGCTGCTCTTCTGGAAGGAGCTACACCCATTCTATAAACAACATTATCTAAACGGGATTCACATAATTGAAGGAGTACCTCACCGGTAATACCTTGTGACCTGGTAGCTTTTTCAAACATATTACGGAATTGGCGCTCAAGAATACCATAGGTATATTTCGCTTTTTGCTTTTCCATTAACTGGATAGCATATTCCGATTTTTTTCCACGACGACGGTTATTCCCGTGTTGTCCCGGAGGATAATTTCTTTTCTCAAAAGACTTGTCTTCACCAAAAATAGCTTCACCGAATTTTCGGGCTATTTTAGTTTTAGGTCCTGTATATCTTGCCATTCTTTTTAAAGTTATAGAAAGGGATTATGAATTAAGGCATTCGTCCTTCGATAATCTAACTCCTCTCCTATGATTAAATTTGATTAAACTCTACGTCTTTTAGGTGGACGACAACCGTTGTGGGGAAGTGGAGTGATATCGATGATCTCAGTTACTTCTATCCCACTGTTGTGAATAGATCTAATTGCAGATTCCCTACCGTTTCCAGGACCTTTTACATACACCTTTACTTTACGCAATCCTGCTTCCTGAGCTACTTTAGAAGCATCTTCAGCAGCAAGTTGTGCAGCATAAGGAGTGTTTTTCTTAGATCCCCTGAAACCCATTTTACCAGCTGAAGACCATGAAACCACATCACCTTTTTTATTGGTAAGTGAAATAATGATGTTGTTGAAAGAAGCTGTTACATGTGCTTCTCCATTTGCTTCAACGATAACTTTACGTTTCTTTGTAGTCTTTTGAGCTTTTTGACCTGTTTTCTTTGCCATACTACTTACTATTTAGTTGCTTTCTTCTTGTTGGCAACAGTTTTTCTTCTTCCTTTTCTGGTTCTGGAGTTATTCTTAGTACGTTGCCCCCTTAGTGGCAAACCAGCTCTATGACGAATACCCCTGTAACATCCAATGTCCATAAGACGTTTAATGCTTATCTGAACCTCAGTACGTAATTCTCCTTCAATTGTAAACTGACCAACAGCCTCACGAATACGACCAATTTCATCATCGTCCCATTCAGAAACTTTTTTGCTTTCGTCTACTTTAGCTTCAGCAAGGATCTTTTGAGATCTGCTTTTACCAATTCCGAAGATATAGGTCAATGCTATAACTCCTCGCTTTTGTTTGGGTATATCTACCCCTGCAATTCTTGCCATAATTAGCCTTGTCTTTGTTTAAATCTAGGATTCTTTTTGTTAATTACGTAAAGGCGCCCTTTTCTGCGTACAATTTTGCAGTCGGCACTTCTCTTTTTTATGGATGCTCTAACTTTCATCTTATTTTTTTTAAATCACGTTATGAGCCTGTTAACTCAAATTGTGTTTTTCAGTCTTCATAAATTTTTCAGAGTGCAAAAGTATAAAAAATTTATAAAAGGTTGAAAATTACTTTCTAATATCTATAAGTTATTCTTGCCTTCGTTAAATCGTAAGGACTCATTTCTAATTTTACTTTATCCCCAGGAAGTAATTTAATGTAATGCATACGCATTTTTCCAGAGATGTGTGCGGTCACAACATGACCATTTTCAAGTTCAACACGAAACATCGCGTTCGATAACGCTTCGATGATTGTTCCGTCCTGTTCTATTGCTGCTTGTTTTGCCATTTAAAATATTTAGTTTTTGTTATTACTATTAGCAGTCAAGATGATGCATTTATTATACCAAGTGCACAGAGATGCATTTCTGTCATGTTTAGCAACAACTACTATCTATTACGCTACTGCTTTTCTGTTTTTACCAGTTTTCATCAGGCCATCGTAATGCCTGTTCAACAAATATGAATTTACCTGCTGCATTGTATCAATGGCAACCCCAACCATAATTAGCAGGGAGGTTCCTCCGAAAAACAGCGCCCAGTTTTGTTGCACCCCTAAAAGATTAACCACGAATGCTGGAAACACCGCAATTAAAGCAAGGAAAACAGATCCTGGTAGCGTAATTTGTGACATAATCTTATCCAGATATTCGGAAGTTTCAGTTCCTGGACGAATTCCGGGAATAAAACCACCACTTCTCTTCAGGTCATCTGCCATCTTATTAGTAGGTACCGTAATTGCCGTATAGAAATAGGTAAATACAATGATCAATAAAGCGAAAACAAGATTATACCAGAACCCAAATATATTCTGAAAGGCTGCCGTTACCCCTTGTGCAGCATCAGACTCCGAAAGTCCTGCTACAGCAACCGGAATAAACATAATTGCCTGCGCAAAGATGATTGGCATTACTCCTGAAGCATTTAACTTTAAAGGAATATATTGCCTTGATCCAAATACATTCTTCTCGTATCCTCCTGAAGCTGTTCTCCGGGCATACTGTACGGGTATTTGGCGAACTGCCATCACCAGCATTACAGAACCCAGGATTATCGCAAACCAGATTACAAGTTCGATAAGGATCATTACCAATCCACCATTAGATTCAAATACTCTGGAAGCAAATTCCTGAATAAATGCCTGAGGTAACGTGGCAATAATACCTACCATAATTAAAAGCGAGATTCCGTTCCCAATACCTTTATCCGTAATCTTTTCCCCTAACCACATGGCAAAAATAGTTCCCGTGGTAAGGATAATAACTGATGAAATGACAAAAGTAAGGTTGTCTCCTAGTAGGAATGCCTCACTTGGTAAGGTATTAAAAAGGTTATAAATATAACCGGGACCCTGCACCAGGGTGATTGCGATGGTTAACCAACGCGTAATTTGATTAATTTTCTTTCTTCCACTTTCACCTTCTTTTTGAAGTTTTTGAAGATAAGGAATCGCAATTCCCATCAACTGAACTACAATAGAAGCAGAAATATATGGCATAATTCCCAATGCGAATACTGAAGCATTTGAAAAAGCACCACCGGTAAAGGCATTTAAGAGCCCAAGTAGACCGCTATCGGTTTGATTGGCCAAATTAGAAAGTTGGGCCGCATCAATTCCCGGAAGCACTACCTGCGCACCAAACCTGTACACTAAAAGTAAACCGAGGGTAACTAAAATTCGGTTTTTTAGCTCCTCGATTTTCCAGATATTTTGAATCGTATTGATGAATTTCATGAGTGTATCTATTATAAATTAACAACTTCACCACCAGCAGCCTCAATAGCTTCTTTTGCTGACGCTGTAAATTTATGAGCAGATATTTTCAATTTAGCTTTTAATTCACCTCTACCTAAGATCTTAACCAGTTCGTTTCTTCCGGCAAGACCGTTTTCAACCAACACGTCAATATCTACCGTATCCGTAATTCTTCCTTCATCAACTCTGGCCTGAAGGATATCAAGGTTAATCCCCTGATAATCTTTTCGGTTTATATTATTGAATCCAAATTTAGGAACACGTCTTTGAAGTGGCATTTGCCCACCTTCAAAACCTATCTTTTTAGAGTATCCTGAACGTGACTTGGCACCTTTGTGACCACGAGTAGAAGTTCCTCCTTTTCCGGAACCTTCTCCACGCCCAATACGCTTACAATTTTTTCTTACTGAACCTTCTGCAGGTTTTAAATTACTTAAATCCATGAGAGATTATTATTTGGTTTCTTCTACAGAAACTAAGTGTTTAACTTTATTTACCATACCAAGGATGTTTGGCGTGTCATCATGCTCAATCGTTTGACCAATCTTCCTAAGTCCTAAAGACTCAAGAATTCTCTTTTGGTTTTTGGTACGATTAATAGCACTCTTTACTTTGGTTACTTTTATCTTTCCCATCTTTTCCTTGATTTATCCTTTAAATACCTTTTCTAAAGAAATACCTCTCTGTTTCGCAACCGTATCAGCACTTCTTAATTGTAATAGGGCATCAAATGTAGCCTTTACCACGTTATGTGGATTCGAAGATCCCTGGTTCTTTGAAAGTACATCATGTACCCCGACAGATTCCAATACGGCACGAATTGCTCCACCAGCGATAATCCCGGTACCTGTGGCGGCAGGTAGTAATAAAACCCTTGCTCCACCATATTTTCCTTTTTGCTCGTGAGGTAATGTACCTTTGTGTAAAGGAATACGTACCAGATTCTTCTTAGAATCTTCAACAGCCTTAGAGATTGCATCTGCCACTTCCTTGGATTTCCCAAGCCCATGACCTACAACACCATTTTCATCCCCAACCACTACGATTGCAGAGAATCCAAATGCTCTACCACCTTTTGTAACTTTAGTAACACGTTGTACACCTACTAAACGATCTTTCAATTCAAGACCACTTGGCTTTACATGTTCTACGTTTTTATAATCTTGATACATATTTTTAGAATTTTAGTCCTCCTTCGCGAGCACCATCTGCTAATGATTTAACTCTTCCGTGATACAAATAACCTCCCCTATCAAAGGAAATAGTTTCAATCCCGGCCTTTTTTGCCTTTTCAGCTAGTGCTTTACCAACTTTGGCGGCCTGCTCTTTGCGGTCTGCAGCACCATCTGCAATACCTTTATCTCTTGAAGAAGCCGATGCTAAGGTTTTACCCTCTACATCATCGATAATCTGCGCATAAATTTCTTTATTGCTTCTGAAAACAGACAATCTAGGGCGACTTACAGTCCCAACGATATCCCTGCGGATTCGTCTTCTGATTTTATTTCTTCTATCTTGTTTTGACACTGCCATAACTAAATTTTATTATGCTGATTTACCTGCTTTTCTTCTTAATTGCTCACCAACAAACTTGATCCCTTTTCCTTTGTAAGGTTCCGGACTTCTGAAAGAACGAATCTTCGCAGCTACCTGTCCAACAAGTTGCTTGTCGTGGGAAGAAAGCTTGATGATTGGATTCTTACCTTTTTCTGAAACAGTTTCTACTTTTACTTCAGGAGCAAGGTTCAAAACAATATTATGAGAATACCCCACAGCAATCTCCAGCTTATTTCCCTGGTTGCTTGCACGGTAACCAACACCAACCAATTCCAGTTCTTTCGTAAAACCAGTGGTTACTCCTTCAACCATATTATTTACCAAAGCACGATATAAACCATGTTTTGCTTTATCTGCACTTTTATCTGAAGATCTTTCAAAAACAACCTGATTATCTTCGATTTTCACGTCGATATCTTTGATCTCCTGTTTAAGCTCTCCTAATTTTCCTTTTACCGTGACAACACCTTCTTTGTAATCTACATTTACACCTTCTGGAATTGTTACTGGATTCTTACCTATTCTTGACATTTCTTAAGTCTTTTTAAGTATTAATATACGTAACACAATACCTCACCACCAACTTTATCGGCCTGAGCTTGCTTTCCTGTCATTACTCCATGTGATGTAGAAACAATAGCAATACCTAAACCGTTAAGGATTCTAGGTAATTCATTTGCTCCGGCATACTTACGCAAACCAGGTTTACTAATTCTTTGAATTTTCTTAATTACCGGGTCTTTAGTAAGTTTATCATACTTAAGAGCGATTTTGATGGTTCCCTGAGCGGTATCATCTTCGAATTTGTAACTAAGAATATACCCCTGATCAAACAAAATCTTGGTCATCTCTTTCTTCAGGTTAGAAGCAGGAATCTCTACAACTCTATGGTTGGCAGCATTCGCATTTCTAATCCTGGTAAGGTAATCTGCAATAGGATCTGTATTCATTTATATTAATTTGCGGAAATGGTTTTCAACCCGATGGCATCGGGAGAACCTTTATCCAATTTATAATTTTACCAACTGGCTTTTCTAACTCCCGGGATAAGGCCCTGGTTAGCCATTTCTCTAAACATAACTCGAGAAAGACCAAATTGTCTCATATATCCCTTAGGCCTTCCGGTAAGTTTACATCTATTATGTAAGCGTACTGGAGAAGAGTTTTTTGGTAATTTTTGTAGACCTTCATAGTCGCCAGCTTCTTTAAGAGCTGCACGCTTTTCAGCATACTTTTTCACCATTTTTTGTCTTTTCACCTCACGGGCTTTCATTGATTCTTTAGCCATAATTAATTCTTTTTAAAAGGTAAACCCAGTTCAGTTAATAAAGCTTTAGCCTCTTTATCGGTTGGAGCTGAAGTCACAAAAGTGATGTCCATACCGGAAATTCTATTCACTGCATCAATGTCGATTTCAGGAAAAATAATTTGCTCGGTAACACCCAGGTTATAATTACCCCTTCCATCAAATCCATTAGCTTTGATACCGCTAAAATCTCTTACTCGCGGTAACGCGCTAGTAATAAGTCTATCTAAGAATTCATACATTCTAAATCCGCGTAAAGTAACTTTTGCGCCAATTGGCATTCCTTTACGAAGTTTGAATGTTGCCACATCCTTCTTAGAAATAGTAGATATAGCCTTTTGACCACTAATAGCGGTAAGTTCATCTACAGCATGATCGATAAGTTTCTTATCGGCTACTGCTCCACCAACTCCACGGCTAATTACTATTTTCTCAAGTTTAGGCACTTCCATAATATTGGAGTAGCTAAATTCTTCCGAAAGGGCATTTTTCACTCTTTCGTTATATTCTGTTTTAAGTCTAGGTACGTATGCCATAACTATATTACTTCATTAGATTTTTTAGAAAATCTTACTTTCTTCCCATCCTCTTCTCTATGTCCAACTCTGGTAGTGTTACCATTTTTGTCGATCAAAGATAAATTTGAAATATGGATAGGAGCTTCTTTCTCTTTAATTCCACCTTGTGGATTGGAAGCACTTGGCTTCTCATGTTTAGAGATCATATTAACCCCTTCCACGATGGCTTTATTCTTATCACGAAGTACCTTCTGAACTTTACCTTCCTGACCTTTATGGTCTCCGGAATTCACTCTTACCTGGTCTCCTGATTTAATTTTAAGCTTTGTCATTTTTTTAATGTATTAAAGCACTTCAGGTGCCAATGATACAATTTTCATGAATTGCTTATCACGAAGTTCTCTCGCAACGGGCCCAAAAACACGGGTTCCACGCATTTCACCTTGAGGTCCTAGCAATACACATGCATTATCGTCGAAACGAATATAAGATCCATCAGGTCTGCGAACTTCTTTTTTCGTGCGTACAACAACCGCTGTTGAAACTGCTCCTTTTTTAATGCTACCATTAGGAGTAGATTCTTTTACACTTACAACGATTTTATCTCCAACAGATGCGTACCTTTTCTTTGTACCTCCTAACACACGAATCGTCAAAACTTCTTTTGCCCCGGTGTTATCTGCTACTCTTAATCTAGATTCTTGTTGTACCATGATTATTTAGCTCTTTCTATGATTTCTACTAATCTCCAACATTTAGATTTACTTAAAGGTCTAGTTTCCATGATCTTTACAGTATCACCTTCGTTGCAGTCGTTATTTTCGTCGTGTGCTACGTACTTTTTCGTTTTTAAAACGAATTTTCCATACATGGGGTGTTTTACTTTCTTAACCTCAGAAACCACAATGGATTTCTGCATTTTATTACTTGTAACAACTCCTACACGTTCTTTTCTTAAGTTTCTTTTTTCCATCTTTCAGCAGAATAACAATTATTGTTGTTCTCTTTTAGTTAACTCTGTCGCTAATCTCGCGATCTTTCTTCTTTCTCCCCTTAATTGGATTGGATTTTCCAAAGGCGAAACAGCGTGAGCCATTTTTAAATCTGAATAAGCTTTTCGAGATTTACCAAGCTCTTCCTGCAATTCTGCAACAGACAATTCTTTTACTTCTGATTGTTTCATAATTTCAAAAATTATTCTTGATAATCTCTCGCTACAACAAATTTGGTCCTTACCGGAAGTTTCTGTGCTGCAAGACGCAATGCCTCTTTTGCAACATCCATTGGTACACCACCAATTTCAAACATAATCCTTCCTGGTTTTACTACAGCTGCCCAATATTCAACGGCACCTTTACCTTTACCCATACGTACTTCAAGAGGTTTCTTTGTGATAGGCTTATCCGGGAAAATTTTGATCCAGATAGATCCTTCTCTTTTCATAAAACGGGTAGCAGCAATACGCGCTGCTTCAATTTGGCGTGCGGTAACGAAGCTGGAATCTGTAGATTTTATACCAAAAGTTCCATTTGAAAGACGATGTCCTCTTTGAGATACACCTTTCATACGGCCTTTTTGCTGCTTGCGATATTTTGTTCTTTTAGGTTGTAACATTTTCTATTTACTTTAAAAAATTACTTTCTGCGACGTGATTTGTTTCCTCCACGTCCTCCTGCGGCACCGGATTTTTTACCTTGGTTTTTTGCAAGACCAACTAGCGGCGAAAGTTCTCTTTTACCGTAAACCTCACCTTTCATGATCCATACTTTAACACCCAATCTACCATACGTAGTGTGTGCCTCAACTAAAGCATAGTCAATGTCGGCTCTAAAAGTAGACAATGGAATCCTACCATCTTTGTAACCTTCAGAACGAGCCATCTCAGCACCATTCAATCTACCAGAGATTTGAATTTTGATACCTTCAGCATTCATCCTCATGGCAGCTGCGATAGCCATCTTGATTGCACGACGGTAAGAGATACGATTCTCAATTTGTCTTGCAACACTCGATGCAACTAAGTGAGCGTCCAGTTCTGGTCTTTTAATTTCAAAGATGTTAATTTGAACTTCCTTGTCTGTAATCTTCTTAAGCTCTTCTTTTAACTTGTCTACCTCTTGTCCACCTTTACCGATAATGATACCAGGTCTGGCAGTAGTGATAGTAACGGTTACAAGTTTAAGCGTACGCTCAATGATTACCCTCGATACACTCGCTTTAGAAAGACGAGCATGGATATACTTTCTAATCTTATCGTCTTCGGCTAATTTATCACCGTAGTCATTACCTCCGTACCAGTTGGATTCCCAACCTCTAATGATACCAAGGCGATTCCCGATTGGATTTGTTTTTTGTCCCATACTATCTTCTTAGCTTTGTGTATTATTGTTTTCTCCAAGCACTAATGTAACGTGATTGGATCTCTTTCTAATTCGGTGTGCACGACCCTGTGGAGCAGGACGAAGTCTTTTCAACATACTTCCTCCATCTACACGAATCTCTCTTACAAATAACTCAGCTTCTTCAAGATTTGCATCTTCATTCTTAGCCTGCCAGTTAGCAATTGCTGAAAGCAATAACTTCTCCAGACGGTTAGAAGATTCTTTTTTGCTGAATCTTAGAATATGAAGCGCATTCTCTACTTTTTCACCTCTTACTAGATCCGCCATAAGACGCATTTTTCTAGGCGAAGTAGGGCAGTTATTTAACTTTGCAAAAGCTACCTGTTTTTTGGCTTCTTTTATTTGCTCTGCTCTTTCTCTTTTACGAACTCCCATAGCTTCAATTATCGTTTACCTTTATTTTTTGCACCAGCATGTCCTCTAAAAGAACGGGTTGGTGAAAATTCTCCTAATTTATGACCTACCATATTTTCAGTAACATATACAGGAACAAATTGTTTCCCATTATGAACAGCGATGGTTTGTCCTACGAAATCTGGAGTTATCATAGATGCCCTAGACCAGGTTTTGATCACGGCTTTCTTTCCTGACTCAACATTTTGAGCCACTTTTAGTTCCAGTTTGTAATGAACGAAAGGTCCTTTTTTTAATGAACGTGCCATATCTTATTTCTTTCTAGTCTTTCTACGTTCTACAATATACTTATTACTCGATTTCGTTTTAGATCGGGTCTTAAATCCTTTAGCAGGAAGACCTTTTCTTGAACGTGGGTGACCTCCGGAAGCTCTACCTTCACCACCACCCATCGGGTGATCTACAGGGTTCATCGCTACTGGCCTTGTTCTTGGACGAATACCTAACCAACGGCTTCTACCTGCTTTACCAGACACCAATAACTGATGGTCACTATTCGATACTGCCCCGATCGTTGCCATACAAAGAGAAAGAATTCTTCTTATCTCTCCGGAAGGTAATTTAACCGTTGCATATTTTCCTTCTCTGGCCAATAACTGAGCGAAAGCTCCGGCACTACGTGCCATAACCGCGCCTTGTCCAGGTCTTAGTTCGATACAGGAAATAATGGTCCCCAAGGGAATATTTGCCAAGGGCATTGCATTTCCAATTTCAGGAGCTACAGCATCTTCACCAGAAACAAGGTTCTGATCTACTTGCAGTCCATTTTGAGCTATGATATACCTTTTCTCACCATCCTGATAATTCAGTAAAGCGATAAAAGCTGTTCTGTTTGGATCATATTCAATAGACGCGACAGTTGCAGGAATCCCGAACTTATTACGTTTGAAATCGATCACACGATATCTTCTTTTATGACCACCACCCTTATAGCGGATGGTCATTTTTCCCTGACTGTTTCTTCCTCCCGATTTTTTGATCGGAGCCAAAAGGCTTTTTTCCGGCTTATCAGTAGTTACGGCGTCATACCCGTTTACTACTCTAAAACGCTGACCAGGAGTGATTGGTTTTAATTTTCTAACTGACATTTTTTAATCTTAAAGATTACTATACAAATCAATAGTTTCACCTTCCGTCACCTGTACAATGGCTTTCTTAAAACCTTTTGTTTTACCAGTGATCATACCAGATTTTGTGAATTTGGTATTGCGATCTGGACGGACGTTTATAGTTCGAACGCTAGTAACATTCACGCCATAAGCAGACTCGACTGCTTGTCTAATCTGAATCTTATTAGCCTTGTTACTTACTACAAAAGTGAAGCGGTTATTCAGCTCACTATCAGCAGTAGCTTTTTCTGTAATAACAGGTTTTATTAAGATGCTCATAACGATTATTAACTTAAATTCGATTCAATTCCTTCTAAAGACCCTTCAATAAATACGATATTATTCGCATGTAATATTTTATAAGTACTTAATTCTGAGCTACTTATAACTTCTGTGGTCTTCAAATTGCGCGACGACAAATATACATTTTTATTTGAGTCACCCAACACTATCAATGATTTTTTGTCCTGAATACCAATGGCTTTCAATACATCAATCATATTTTTTGTTCTTGGCGCATCGAAATTGAAATCTTCAATGACCATAATAGCATTATCAGTAGCCTTCATAGAAAGCGCAGATCTTCTGGCAAGACGCTTAAGGTTTTTATTCAGTTTAAAACCATAATTCCTTGGTCTTGGTCCAAAAACACGTCCACCACCCTTAAAAATTGGAGACTTGATACTACCTGCTCTCGCCGTACCTGTACCTTTTTGTTTCTTGATCTTACGCGTAGATCCTTTGATCTCAGCTCTTTCTTTTGCTTTATGAGTTCCCTGACGCTGATTAGCTAAATATTGCTTCACATCAAGATAAACTGCATGCTCATTCGGCTCTATAGCGAAAACCTTGTCAGAAAGCTTAGCTTTTCTTCCGGTTTCCTTTCCTTTAATATCTAAAATTGCTACTTCCATTACTTGCTAATGATTACGTAAGAGTTTTTGTGCCCAGGAACACAACCTTTTACTACTAAAAGATTCTTATCTGCGACAACTTTTAAAACTCTAAGGTTTTCAACTTTAACTTTTTCGCCACCCATTCTACCGGCCATCTTCATTCCTTTAAAAACTCTTGCAGGATACGATGCGGCACCAATAGAACCAGGAGCTCTTAAACGGTTGTGCTGACCGTGAGTGGCCTGCCCAACACCTCCAAAACCGTGTCTCTTCACAACACCCTGGAAACCTTTTCCTTTAGAAGTACCTGCGATATCCACAAATTCTCCTTCTTTGAAATGCTCCACAGTAACAGAGTCACCTAATTTAAAATCTTCATTGTAGCCCTGGAATTCAACGACTTTACGCTTTGCAGCGCTTCCTGCTTTTTTCGCATGCCCTTCAGCAGCCTTATTTACAGTCTTTCTGTCATCGAAACCAAGTTGAAGTGCTTCATACCCGTCAACCTCTTTGGTTCTGACTTGGGTAACTACGCATGGCCCAGCTTCGATAACTGTACAGGGAACATTTTTCCCGTTCTCGTCGAAGATGCTGGTCATACCTATCTTTTTACCTATTAACCCAGACATATTTATTAATTATTGATTATTTACTTTTTTAAAAAACTTAGGGCTGAAAAATAGAATTCAGCCCTGAATTGTATTTTTCACCGTTTTTCCCTCGCACGCAGCTTAGGACATGTTTTTAATAATTCAAAATTTCGAATTTAAAATTTTGAATTATTTTATCACACCTTGATCTCTACTTCAACACCACTTGGCAATTCAAGCTTCATCAACGCATCAATCGTTTTTGAAGAAGAGCTGTAAATATCAAGCAGTCTTTTGTAAGAACTTAATTGAAATTGCTCTCTGGATTTCTTGTTCACGTGTGGAGAACGAAGAACTGTAAAGATCTTTTTATTTGTTGGTAACGGAATTGGTCCGGTAACAACAGCTCCCGTAGTTTTTACGGTTTTTACGATTTTTTCAGCAGACTTATCTACTAAGTTATGATCGTAAGACTTTAATTTTATTCTGATTTTTTGACTCATTACCTATAAGATTATTCGTTTGCTGCCCCTTTTGCTGCTTTTATAACTTCTTCAGAAATATTAGAAGGAGTTTCAGCATAATGATCAAATTCCATTGTTGAAGTCGCTCTACCTGAAGATAGTGTTCTTAATGTCGTTACATAGCCGAACATTTCAGAAAGTGGCACCTCAGCTTTGATGACTTTCGCTCCAGATCTGTCTGACATGTTATTTACCTGTCCCCTTCTTCGGTTCAAGTCACCAACAATATCACCCATATTTTCTTCCGGAGTAACTACTTCTACTTTCATGATTGGCTCAAGGATTACCGCTCCTGCTTTTTTAGCAGAATCTTTGTATCCCATTTTTGCAGCCAGTTCAAAAGAAAGTTGATCTGAATCCACCGGGTGGAAAGATCCATCTTTTAATTCAACTCTTAAGGTATCCATGGTAAATCCTGCAAGAGGCCCACTTTTCATGGCTTCCTTAAATCCTTTTTCAACTGAAGGCACAAATTCTTTTGGAATACGACCACCTTTGATTGAATCTACAAACTGAAGGCCTTCACCTTCAAAATCTGCATCTACAGGACCTAAATTGAAAACAATATCAGCAAACTTACCACGTCCACCAGATTGCTTTTTATAAACTTCTCTGTGATCTGCGGAACGGGTTACGGTTTCTTTATACTCAACCTGAGGCTGACCTACGTTTACTTCAACTTTGAATTCACGTTTCATACGATCAATAATGATCTCCAGGTGAAGTTCACCCATCCCGGAAATAATTGTTTGACCTGAAGCTTCATCAGTCCTAACAGTAAATGTTGGATCTTCTTCTGCTAACTTACCAAGGGCCATCCCCATTTTCTCCACATCTACTTTAGTCTTAGGCTCTACTGCAATACCGATTACCGGTGCAGGAAAAGTCATAGATTCCAGTGCGATTGGGTGGTTAAGATCGGTTAAACTGTCTCCGGTCCTAATATCTTTAAAACCAACAGCTGCCCCAATATCCCCAGCTTCAATACTATCTATAGGTTCCTGCTTGTTGGAGTGCATTTGGTAAATTCTTGAGATACGCTCTTTCTTCCCGGAACGTACATTCAATACATAAGAACCAGCATTCAGCGTACCTGAATAAACTCTAAAGAATGCTAAACGACCCACGAAAGGATCTGTAGCGATTTTAAATGCTAAAGCTGCAAAAGGAGAATCCACATTTGGCTTTCTATGTTCCTCTTCGCCAGTATCAGGATTCGTTCCATCAATAGCTTCAACATCTACAGGAGAAGGCAAATAACGCATTACTGCATCTAACATCGCCTGAACCCCTTTATTTTTAAAAGCGGAACCACACATCATAGGTATGATAGACATATCTATGGTAGCAGCTCTAAGCGCAGCGATAATTTCGTCTTCAGTAATAGAATTTTCATCTTCGAAGAATTTCTCCATCAAAGCTTCATCATATTCTGCTACTGCTTCAACTAACTCTGCACGATATCTATTTACGTCTTCCATCAATTCTTCCGGAATATCGATAGTATCATAGGTCATCCCCATGTCATCATCATTCCAGATAATTGCTGTCTTGGAAATAAGATCCACAACACCTCTAAAATCCAATTCATCTCCAATTGGAACCTGTAAAGGCACCGGGTTACCACCTAACATTTCCCTAACCTGCTTACACACATTAAAGAAATCTGATCCCTGGCGGTCCATTTTATTCACGAACCCAAGACGTGGAACTTTATATTTATCTGCCTGTCTCCAAACAGTTTCAGACTGAGGTTCAACCCCGTCTACTGCTGAAAACAAAGCTACAACTCCATCAAGAACACGTAAAGAACGTTCTACCTCTACGGTAAAATCTACGTGGCCCGGAGTATCAATAATGTTTACGGTGTATTCCTGATCGCGGTACATCCATTTACAGTGAGTAGCTGCGGAGGTAATAGTAATACCACGCTCCTGCTCCTGCTCCATCCAGTCCATAGTGGCGGCACCATCATGAACTTCACCAATTTTATGACTTATACCTGTATAATAAAGGATACGCTCTGTAGTGGTAGTTTTACCAGCATCAATATGAGCAGCAATTCCAATATTTCTAGTAAATTTTAAATCTCTTTGTGCCATTTTCTTAGAATCTAAAGTGAGAGAATGCTTTATTAGCTTCTGCCATTTTATGAGTATCTACCCTTCTTTTTACAGCAGCACCTTCTTCTTTTGCTGCAGCAAGAATCTCAGCAGATAATTTTCCCGCCATTGATTTTTCGTTTCTCTTACGGGCAAAACTAATTAACCATTTCATCGCAGTTGAAACTTTACGATCTGGTCTAATTTGCATAGGAATTTGAAAGGTCGCTCCACCTACTCGTCTACTTCTCACTTCAACGTGAGGCATAACGTTAGAAAGGGCATCTTTCCAAATTTCTAATCCAGATTTTTCCTCGTCTTGCTTCTTTTGCTCTACGATATCAATAGCATCATAGAAAATTTTAAAGGCTACCGATTTTTTACCGTCCCACATCATCATGTTCACAAAACGTGTTACTAACTGATCGTTAAATTTAGGATCTGGTAAAAGAGGTCTTTTTTTGGCCTGTCTTTTTCTCATTACTTCTTTTTGAGTTAATTGTTATAGATTGATCCTGGAGAGTCCTTAGAACTTTTCACTTTCAACCTTTTAACTGATTTTACTTCTTAGGGCGTTTTGCACCATATTTAGAACGACGCTGAGTCCTACCTTCTACTCCGGCAGTATCCAGCGCACCACGTACAATGTGATATCTAACACCTGGCAAATCTTTCACCCTTCCGCCTCTAACCAATACTATCGAGTGCTCTTGTAAATTGTGTCCTTCTCCCGGAATGTAGGCATTCACCTCTTTTCCGTTAGTCAACCTTACCCTTGCTACTTTTCTCATAGCAGAGTTTGGTTTCTTAGGAGTTGTAGTGTACACACGTGTACAAACACCTCTCCTTTGAGGGCACGAATCCAAAGCAGCCGATTTACTCTTCTTGGTTATTTTGCTTCTTCCTTTTCGTACTAATTGTGAAATTGTTGGCATAATTTCCTATACACTTTATTAATAATATTAAATCCCCTCTTTTTTAGGGTCTGCAAAGGTAGAAATAAAAAAATGTTATTCAAATAATTTTTCATCTAAATTTCATAGTAGCTCTATAATTTTAGTTTTAATTAAAAGTAAGAAAGAGGAAAAGTTTTGAAAATGAATCTCTGCAGAATATTATAATTGATTGTCCGTAAAATGCCATAAAGGGATAAAAGATGTCAATGGTAACTTATTTTAGGGTGACTCGATAAATATCTATAACAATAAACGGATATACATTATTATAATTCCTCAAATTCAATAATACTATATAAAGGTTTACTTTCAAGAGAAGCTAGATACTTATTATATATTATAAAAGCTTTATGAGGGGAGGATATTAATCAGTCTTTAATTTTTGTAAAAAAATCGGTTAAAATTTATGTTATCATAATTTATTAGCCGAAATCCTAATATAATTAACAAATCACCATCAAAACGATAAACTTTAAAAATAAAAGCTTGTTTTATTAACCTTTTATTAGCACTTTTGGCTCGGCTAATTCAAACAAATTTTAAAATGAAAACAAAGTTAAGTAGTATTTTAACGCTATTACTGGCGTTTGTTGTGCAAATAAGCTTTGCCCAGCAACAAACTATTACGGGTACAGTATCAGATGAAGACGGTCTTCCTCTGCCCGGAGTAAACGTTTTACTGAAAGGAACTTCAGAAGGAACCCAAACTGATTTCGATGGAAATTATTCAATCGATGCAGCTAACGGCGATGTTTTGGTATTTTCTTTTGTGGGACTTCAAACTACTGAAATAACAGTTGGAAATACCAGACAGGTAAATGTTACCCTTCAAAATGATTCCGCTCAATTGGAAGAAGTTGTGGTAACCGCCCTTGGTATTAAGAGGGAAAAACAAAGTCTTGGGTATGCCCAGCAAACCGTAGAAGGTGATGCTCTTGTGAAATCAAGGGAAACAAACATTAACAATGCACTTGCCGGTAAAGTTGCCGGGGTACAGTTTACTGGTGCTCCAAGTTCTGGTTTTGGTAATTCCAATATCCGTCTTAGAGGTAACACAGGGGTACTTTACATTGTTGATAACATTAAAGTTCAGGGTGCATCTGATATCATTACTGATGATATTGCAGACATGTCTGTACTTAAAGGTGCTGCGGCAACTGCCCTATACGGCCCACAAGGGATTAATGGTGTAATCATCATTACTACTAAAAGTGCCGCTGCAGGCCAAAGCAGTATTTCGATCAACCATAGTTCGGCTTTTGAAAGTGTTTACAAATTACCTGCCTACCAAAATGAGTATGGTGGCGGTTATTCTCAGGAATTCAACGTTTTCACTTTTGATCCTGCTCTTCACCCTGCAGATTGGGCTTCTTTTGATGGACAATCAATGGTAGAGTACTATGCTGATGAAAGCTGGGGACCAAAAATGGACGGTCAGTTAGTTAGACATTGGGACTCCTGGATCCAGGATACTCCTGAATTTGGCCAACTTAGACCATTCTCCCCTAATCCTGATAATATTAGAGACTTCTTCGAAACAGGGGTTACCCAAAACACCAATCTTACGTTCTCTAAAGGGGGTGAAGATTATTCTATTCGTGCCAGTTTAGCGAAAATCGACAGATCTGGAGTTATTCCAAATTCAGAAAGAAGTACGGTTCAGGGTTCCCTTAGTGCAAGTTTAGATATTACTGAAAAGCTACAGGGTTTTGCAAGTTTAAATTATCAGGACAGAAGGACTTCTAACTATCCTACCAATGGATATGGAAACATTGCTTCCAACTTTAACCAGTGGTGGCAAAGACAATTGGATATGGATCGTCTTAGAGACTACCGTAGAAATGGAGAGGTAGTTTCCTGGAACATTAATAGTCCTACTAACCCTCAGCCATTATACTGGGATATGCCTTATTTTGTCACCAACGAAAATGTAAATCCACAGGACAAGAATGCGCTTTACGGAAAATTAGGGGCTACCTACGAATTCAATGATAATTTAAACGCAAGCGTGGAGGTAAGAAAGACTCTTAACACTTATGAAAGTTCTAACCGAGCTGGATTTGGTGGTCTTAATCAACCATTCTATTCTGAAAATGAAAGCACAGAAACTACTGATGAATTGTTTGGTATTTTAAACTTCGAGGAAGATCTTTCTGATGACTTCGATCTTAGCGCAAGTGTTGGTTTCGAATTTTTTGACAACAACTACAAAAGTATCAATGCTTCTACTGCCGGTGGTTTAACCGCAGAAGGATTTTATAGCTTGAATACGTCAAGAGATAGACCTAATTTATCTAGTTACTATAGGGAAATTGGAAGACAATCAGCTTTTACTAAAGCATCTTTAGGTTTTAAAAATATCATTTATCTTGATGGTTCTGCCCGTCTTGACTGGCAGTCAACAGCAAACGATAATGATAACCGGGTTGAAACTTATGGAGGATCTGTAAGTATGATCTTTAGTAAATTACTTCCTCAAAACGAGGTACTAACATTTGGTAAGTTAAGAGCCAGTATTGCTGAAGCTCCAAGATTTCCTGATGCTTTCCAGATTTCAGAAACCTATAACATTGGAACACCTTATGGTTCTTATGGAAAACTTTCTGTTAAGGACGGTTTAAACAACCCAACTTTAACCGGTGGTGTACGTAGAGAGTATGAAATTGGTACGGAACTTAGGTTCTTAGATAGCCGTTTTGGTTTGGACGTTACCTATTACAATAAACAAGATGATCAGCTTCCTGCAGATGTATCTTTGGATCCATCAACCGGTTTTACCAGTTTTTCTACCAACTCAGGAAAACAGACTTATAAAGGATGGGAATTTGCACTGAATGTTATTCCAGTAAGAACAGAAGATTTCGTTTGGGATCTTACTGCTAACTTTGCTACGTTGGAACGAACTGTAGATGCTATTGCACCTGGTACTGATGTAAATGTACTATCAACTACCTGGAGAGGTATTCAACTTCAGGAAAGAGTTGGTGAAGAATGGGGAGCTATCTATGGTAGAGCCTACAGAAGGGATGACGCCGGAAATATTGTATTATCTGCAACTGGAGCTCCACGATACGATTCTAACCAGTATTTAGGAAATGTACTTCCTGATTATACGGGTGGTGCTTCCTCTTTTATGCAGTATAAAAATATGAGCTTAGGATTGGATTTTGACTTTCAAAAAGGGGGTAAAATCTTCTCTGTAACCAAAATGTTTAATGCTTATTCTGGTTTAGGAGATCAAACAGTTGGGAACAATGCTGCTGGAAACCCTTTACGTGATCCTGTTACTGGAGGTGGTTCTGCTGTTGCAGTCTCTGCAGCTGGTGCAGATACCGGGGGTATTTTAATTGAAGGTGTTGATGAAACTACTGGAGATCCTGCTTCTTATTATGTGGAAGCACAAACTTATTATGGCAGACTATTTGCTCTTCACGAAGAGTGGTTATATGATGCCTCTTACGTTAAATTAAGACAGGCCCGTTTGGATTACGAGGTCCAGGGAAATCTAATCAACAACACTCCTATTAAGAAGTTAAATGTTGGTGTATTTGCCAGTAACCTTTGGTTGATCTACAGTTCTATCGACGATATTGATATCTCAGAATTAGAAGATAGCCAAATCACTGGGTATGGTTGGACTGAAGGGGGACAATCTCCTAACACAAGAACTATTGGTCTTAACGTGAATATTACATTCTAATTAAAAGCTATAAAAAATGAAAATAAATTTTATTAAACTAACACTCTTTTTTGCAACGGTGATGCTTGTTTTTACCGGGTGTGAAAAAGTAGACTTCGGTGGGATTAACGATAATCCCAACGAACCAACCCAACCCTCTGCAGGAAGTTTATTGGCAAGTGCCGAAGGTGCAGTTCACAATTACGTAGGTGCAACTACACCAAATCTTTATGTGCAGTATCTCTCAAATGGCCAGTATGATGAAGAATCCAGATACCAGACTTTAAACTGGGATACTTCTTACTGGTACGGTGTATTGACTGATCTTGACAGAATGATCGAAGTGAGTGAAAATCCAAATCAAATTGCCGCAGGAACCATTCTTAGAGTATACTTATTTGAGGGAATGACTACCCGTTGGGGACAACTTCCTTATACTGAGGCTCTTAAGGGATTGGATAATCAATTCCCGGCATTTGATGCTCAGGAAGATATCTATAATGGACTTTTCGCCGAGTTAGACGCAGCTCTTGGAATGATTGATGCTGGTGGGAATGCCGTTGCCGGAGATTATATTTTTGGTGGGGACATTACAAAATGGGAATCTTTTGGACAAACGCTGAAGCTTATTATGGGCCTAAGATTGTCTAATGCAAACCCAACTTTAGGTCAGCAAAAATTTAACGAAGCTCTTGGAAATGAAATCATGAGCAATTCTGAAAATTTCTTCTATCCTTACTTAGCTGATGAAAACAATGACAACCCATGGGAAGATCGTTTCTTAGCACCTAGTTTTAGAAGGGATTATTTAGTAAGTGATGTATTTGTTGATGCGCTTATCGGTTCAGGATCTGCTGATGCTCCTGAGGATACCAGACTTTATGGTATGGCTCAACCGGCAACTACTTCTGGTACTTTTGTAGGTGCTCCTTATGGACAGGTTAATTCTGCAACAGATGATTATTCTTTTATTACAGGAGATATCATTTTCAACCAGGAAGCTCCTCTTTATATGTTTACTTATGCAGAAGTTCTTTTCGCCAGAGCGGAAGCTGCTGAGCTGGGATGGACTAGTGAAAACGCTGAAGACCTCTACAAACAAGCTATTATGGCTTCTTTCGATCAATGGGGACAATCTTCTGAGGCTGCTACCTCTTATATTTCTAAGAATGCATATAACGGAACTGATTCTATTGGTTACGAAAAATGGGTCGCTCTTTACTTCCAGGGTTATGAAGCCTGGGCTGAGTGGAGAAGATTGGAAGCAATGGGTTATGAAAAAGCGCTGGTTGCTCCTGAAGATCTTTTAAGCAACGCAACTGATGTTCCAGATAGACAGGCATATGCCGCAACTGCTTCTTCTTTAAATGAAGCCAGCTACAATGCAGCTATAAGCGCACAGGGTCCAGATGAACTGAATACCAAGATCTGGTTGTTTGAATAAATGACTAAGGCACAATAATTGCGAAAACCTGTTCTGTAAAGAGCAGGTTTTTTTTTACCTTGTTCTCATTAATACTTAAATTCAAATTATGAAAAAATTATTCACCTTAATCTGTGCAATTGTGGGAATCACATCGCTTTCCGCACAAAACCCCACTAATTCAGGGAATCTCGCAGAGGGTTTCAAAATAATGCGGAGCGGTGCTGAAGGAACTCCATATCTAAGTGAAGACTGGTATATTGGTTACGGAATTTTTAAGGATGGGACTACTTCCAGACCACAACAAATGAATTATGATATTCATGGAAATAACCTGGTGTATAAAACTGCCGGAAACGACAATGTGATGAAATTGATGGATAATTCCTTCCAGGGTTTTATTTTGAAAAATGGTGATGAAGAAATGCTTTTTGCCAAAATTGATGGAAATGCTTTCGATAAAGAAAAAGATGATGAAAAATACTATCAAATTGTAAAAGCTCCTTCCAGGAACGTCATTATCCAGTATGAAAAGAAACTGGATGATCCTAATGCCAGCGGTTGGATGTCTAGCAAGGATAATACACTGAATGCCGAATATAAAATGGATATCGAGTATTATGTTATGAACAAAGATGGAAAATATGAAGAAGTAAAACTTAAGAACAATAGCGTCCTTAAAGTTTTTAAAGATAAAAAATCTAAACTTTCTTCATATATGGTTTCAAATAATATTGATATTGATACAGCCGAAGATCTTTCAAAAGTTGTTGACTACTATCACAGTATATAAAGAATATTTCCAGATACATAAGCCACCACTCCAGGTGGCTTTTTTATTCCAGCTAATTTTATAAACCTCTTTGAACAAATTCTATATTTGCATTATGAATGAGCAAACCAGAATTTTTGGAATAAGAACGGTAATCGAGGCGATTGACAGTAATGAGTCCATTGAGAAAATTTATGTGCAAAAAGGAATATCAGGTCCTTTGTTTCAGGAGCTAAATCGAAAAATTAAGGAAGGAAATTTTAGTATTTCCTATGTTCCCATTGAAAAGTTGAACAAACTGGCCAACGGTAACCATCAGGGTGTTGTCGCAAATATTTCTCCAATACAATTTGTAAGTCTGGAAGATTTGATGAATTCTATGGAAAATTCTGAAAGCACTCCCCTTTTCCTACTTCTCGACGGCCTTACCGATGTTCGCAATTTTGGAGCTATCATTAGAACAGCAGAATGCTGCGGGGTAAACGGTATCATTATTCCTGAAAAAGGTTCCGCTCCCATCAATGCTGATGCGGTAAAAACTTCAGCAGGAGCTGTATTTAAAATTCCAATCTGTAAAGTAAGCCATATAAAGGATGCGGTTTTTTACCTGCAAAGCTATGGCGTAAAATTACTGGCCGCTACCGAGAAGACCGATACTGTTATATACGACGTAAAATTAGATCAGCCTTTGGGAATTATTATGGGAAATGAAGGAGTGGGTGTAAGTAAATCGGTTTTAAAAGCTTCAGATTTTACCGCAAAATTACCTCTGCTTGGCAGTATTGAATCTTTAAATGTTTCTGTAGCCTGCGGAGCCTTTTTATATGAGGTAGTGAGGCAGAGAATCGTCCCCCTAGCCCCCGAAGCGGGGATCTGATTTCAGTAAGAGTAAGCATAATAGGCAATCTTTGCTGGGAATTGTTAACTGTAAACTAAGACCACCCCCCACTAAGAAGCCCTTCTACTTTTCCTTATCCTCCTTATAAATATAGTTATAGCCAATCTCATCGCTACGTTCTTCAGGTTCGGGCAACTTCTCGCCCTTAGTGGGCAGGAGAGCTTCCTTCTCCCCCTTTGGGGGCTGGGGGGATTCAATAAAATTACCATTTTCGTCAAAGTGTTTCATAAATAGGTCATCTTCCGCATTATATTCCGGTTGTTCCCATTCAAATTTTGGGGCTACATAAAATTTATTTCTGTACACTAACGCCAATCCCAGACCACTTAATAATCCGGAAAGATGGCCTTCCCAGGAAATGTCAGGATCCATTGGCGTGACATACCAGATTAATCCTCCATATAAAAAAACTACGATTAAAGAAAGCGCTACCAGACGATAGTATTTGGAAAAGATGCCTTTAAAGAATAAAAATGAAGCAAGTAAATAAATAATTCCACTGGCCCCAATATGGTTTGCCTCCCTCCCAATTAGCCAGGTTAGCAAACCGGTGGTGAACATCCCAATTAATAAGACTTTCCAACTAATTTGTCTATAAAAATAGAAGAGCGCGAGTGATAAGATAAAAAGCGGGATGGTATTATTAAATAAATGTTTGATATCTGAATGTATAAAAGGGGAAAATAAGATGCCTCTTAAACCCACAATTTCACCCGGCCGGACTCCGTATGAACTCAACCGAATTCCAAATTTCACTTCCGCCCAGAAAACGATCCAAATAAGCAATATAAACAGCAAAGGAAACCCAATGGTGCTGCTGGTAAAAACAAAAGGTGTGGAAGCTTTCAAATTTTCTTCAATTTTAACTAATATTACAAAAAAACGCCCAAACTAAATTTGGTGTAAAACTGGCAGCTATTATTATGAACCAACCCCTCGCGGAAAGATTGAGACCCAAAACACTGGATGACTATTTAAGTCAGCAGCACTTAGTGGGTGAGAATGGAGCATTAAGAAATCAAATTAAACAGGGAATTATTCCGTCGATGATCTTTTGGGGCCCTCCAGGCGTTGGAAAGACCACTCTGGCAAATATTATTGCCAATGAATCTGACAGACCCTTCTTTACTTTGAGCGCCATTAGCAGCGGTGTAAAAGATGTACGGGAAGTCATCGAAAAAGCCAAGAAAAGCGAAGGTCTTTTTACCACAAAAAACCCTATCCTTTTTATTGACGAAATTCATCGGTTTAGTAAGAGTCAGCAGGATTCTCTATTAGGAGCGGTGGAAAAGGGTTGGATTACTTTGATTGGCGCTACTACTGAAAATCCAAGTTTTGAAGTAATTTCAGCTTTGCTATCAAGGTGTCAGGTTTATGTTTTAAAACCATTCCGTAAAGATGATTTGATTGATCTCCTGAAAAGGGCCATGAAAGAAGACCGGATCATTGCTGAAAAAGAGGTAAAATTAGTAGAAACTGAAGCCCTTCTTAGGTTAAGCGGTGGTGATGCGCGTAAACTCCTGAATATTTTTGAACTCGTGGTCACTTCTGAAAAGAAAAATACCAAAATCACCAACGATCTGGTTTTTTCGAAAGTTCAGCAAAACACAGTTTTGTATGACAAAACTGGCGAACAGCACTACGATATTGTTTCGGCTTTTATTAAATCGATAAGAGGGAGCGATCCTAATGCCGCGGTCTATTGGCTGGCGCGAATGATTGAAGGTGGAGAAGACATAAAATTCATCGCGCGAAGATTGCTCATTCTAGCGAGTGAAGACATAGGGAATGCGAATCCAACAGCGCTGGTTATTGCCAATAATAGCTTCCAGGCGGTTACTACTATTGGTTATCCCGAAGCGAGAATAATTCTAAGCCAGTGTGTCACGTACCTTGCCACCTCGCCAAAAAGCAATGCGGCTTACCAGGCAATTAATCAGGCTATGGATCTGGTAAAAAAAACCGGGGATCTATCTGTTCCACTTCCCATTAGAAATGCACCCACTAAGCTAATGAAAGATCTGGGCTATGGTGATAATTACCGTTATGCCCACAATTATGAAAATAATTTTGTGGCAGCAGAATTTATGCCGGAAGAGATCAAGAACACAACCTTATACAATCCCGGAAATAATCAAAGGGAAAATGCACAACGTGAATTCCTTCGAAAACGTTGGAAAACTAAATACGGCTATTGATCCTGCAAAGCGAAAACTGACTTTTTAACTGTACCCGTTTGCCGGTCAAAATATTCCATAATTAAATTACTGTCCTGTTTATAGGCAACACCTTGTCGTACCAGCGAAAAATAAATAAATACGCCTGCTTTTTCTGTAGGGTATAATATAGCTAAAGGCTCAGTAAGGTTTTGCTGAAATAATCCCTTTCCATTTTCAATCTCCTCCAGAAAATATTTCCCGGTTGAATTTTTAGAAATTGATGCAACAGATTTTTCATTTTCATTGCTCACTTCTTCCGAAACCACTTTTGGAAAGCTTGATACTACCACCTGCTGCGGCAATTCCTCTTGATCTGCGTCATCTTTTATAGCAACTGAAGCTGACTTTTCTTCGTATGTTTTAACTGCGATATCACTAATTTCAGTTTTTTCGGAATACTTATAATCCAGATCCTTAAGCTCACTTAATGAAGTTCGTAAAGCTTCCTGGTATGCAACCTGGTAGTCTTTTGCTTTACTTTTCCCTTCTATGGTTTCATAAACCACTTTATTATTACAATCTATTAGTTGAAAAACTAATTTGGTACTGAACATTCCAGAATTATTCTGTGGTTTCAATTCCAATCCCAAACAATTATCCATCTGGTAATCTTTCGGTTTTACCGAATCCTTCATTAAAGTTTGAAAACCAGCCTCCTCAAACATATATTTCGAAATAGAGTTCAAACGATATTGATCAACCCCATCAGTAAAATCGAAAGTTTCCGGAATAATGATGTATTTATAATCATTTAGTTGTTGGGCAAATACAAAAGGTGCGTTTAATAAAATTAAGAAGAAAAGGATCTTTTTCATGGACTAAAAAATTTGAATAGATATTGAATTTAGTGAAATTAAAGCTCTTTAAATATAAACTGAAGGCCTAATTGCAGCGATGCACTGTTTGCCTTTGCCAGATTTGTAAATCCTATAAGATCATTTGCCGCCATATAAATATTGAAATTGCTCATTCTTACCGAGCCCATGACCCCAATTTTTGTTTGCGTAAAATTATCGGCGCCATAGGCGAGCCGAAAACGAAAATTATCATTTAATTTACGATCCCAATACGCGGTAACTCCATAGGTGAATCCGCGCGGTCTTTTCACTCCAGAAACCAACATTCCGAACAAATTCAAAAAACGGGGTTTAACATCTACCAGAGGATCACAGGGCAATAATGCCATTCCGGTACCAAATTCAAACCCGGCATTGAATTTTAAAGGACGCCAGTATTTATAATTATTAGCATAGGTTTCATCCCGTAAATTGGCATCTAATTGTTCTTCAAAAACATCCCAATAGGGTATTGTTTCTTCATCATCATCAAGCTCCGGGAAGAGCGGTTCAAGTCCGTCGGTTGCATAACTTCCAAAATAACTGTAATTCTCTACGTCCTTTACATGGTAAACAACACCAAGATCCTGAAAAGAACCATTTACAGAAAATTGATCTGTCATTTTATAATTAAACCCAAAATCTATTCCCACCCCAACATTCTGCCCGAAAAAAGACCTGCTTAAAAGTTCCTTTGCTGCCTGATCTACCGTCATTCCGCCATCATCATTCAACGAAGCATAGCCGGAGGTATTCACCGTCACGTTTAAATCTTCCAGGCTATGCCTAAAAAAATTATCCCCGTTGGGAGTACGATCTGTTCTAAAAACACCGGTGTTATCGATACTTTCCACATTAAAAATTCCACTATAGCCTTTAAGTCTGGCTCCTAACGTAAGCTCATCATTAAATTTGTAATTAAACCCAATATGATAAACGGTAAGCATTTCCCCGGTAAAACTAACATCAGAAAAATCGAAATTCTGGCCTATATAATCGTTATTCCCTTCAAATGCAAGAACAGCCGGATCTTTAGGGAAATAGGCAAAAGCATCAAATTCCTGATAAATCCCTCCGGAAAAATAACCTCTTTGCCCCACTTTCCAGCCGAGGGTCAAAATTTCCAGTTGCTCATTGACGGCTACGAAATCATTGGCGGTGATGCTATTCATAACCTCCCTCACCTTGTTATTTATATTCCTGCCATCATCACTAAAAATATCATATGCGGTCACTCCCGTGGATCCTACTCCAACATGTATTTGGGAAAAGAAAGGAATTCCAAAATGCTTTACAAAGTCAATATTGGTTCCTGGATTTTGAAGTAAACTTTGGGATAGATCATCTACATTATAAAGCAAAGGTTTATTTTGACTATGGCAAAACAACCCCAAAAAGAAGAATAGAAGCAGATGAGTTCGCCGCATATTAAAATTCAAACCTGTACAAACCTCTGGAAGAAAAATCCAATTCTCCTTCGAGACTCTTTGGTTCCTCCAGTATTTGTAATTCAATCGCCATATTAATAGATCTTCTCACTTTCTTTATTTCTTCACCCTCCATAATATGCAAAGTATCTATAATTCCGGGATTGACATCGCTACCTGCCGGGATTGTATAATTTACCTGGAATTGAGAATTATTTTCTTCACTCAAAAAAATAATCTTGCTGCCGATGGGAAAACTGAAGGTATTTTCATGCTTAAATCTAAATTCAGCATACATTAAACCATCCTGAACATAACTGTCATCAAGATATTCCAACCTAATGGTGTCGTGAATTACAGGCGTGAAAATTCCTGTTTCAGAATCGGTGAAATCAATTTCGTTTAATTGATATTCAATAATACTCACTTTAAGGTCTGGAGTGAGTTGAATATTTTCTGCTTCACTGAAATCCACATCCTTGAAACAGGAAGAAAACAGCGTGCAAAACACTATCAATGTAAGGAATATCTGGAGCGTTTTCAATTTCAAAGTGTGAGGCTTACTTAATAAACGAAAATACCTAATCTTTAGTATTATAAATAATTTAGAAGTTCTTTTAACTTTTGAATTTGAATGTATTGATTTTGAGTCTTTTGAATTACCGGATCAAGATAGACGGCAAACATCCCAAAATCTACCGCTCCCAAAACATCTGCTTCCAGATTATCTCCTATCATCACAGAATTTTCAGCAATTGCGGTCGTTTTTCCTAATGCTTTTTCAAAGATTCCTGAATGCGGTTTTTTTACCCCAGCTTCTTCTGAAGTGGTAATGGTTTTGAAATAATGAGAAATACCGGCACCTTTCATTTTTTTATGCTGAACTTCTTCAAAACCATTGGTAATAATGTGCAAATCGTATTTCTCTTTCAAAATATCCAGGACAATTATGGTATCCTGGAGCAAATGATTGTTCTTTGGGAGAAATTCAATATAATCCTCAGCCATCATAGTGACTAATGCGTCTTCAACAGTGAATTCAAGGGACTCAAAACTTTCTTTTAATCTCCCATAACGCAAATCTTCTGAGGAAACTTCATTGTTTCGATATAATTCCCAGTATTTGAAATTAATTGGCTGGTACACTTTTAAAAAATCGGCTAATTGCAATCCTAAATTTTGCTTTTTAAAAACTTCAGCAAAGGCGAGTTCAGAATTACGTTCAAAGTCCCATAAAGTATGATCAAGGTCAAAGTATACATGCTTAATATTATGCAATTTCATTCAAATCCTTTAAAAGTGAATAATAGGTTTGGTGATCGCCGTAAACTGAAAAATCCTGATTTTTAAAAACGGCTTTTAAAACACCCTTTACCTCTTTTACTTCAGAGATAATACGATGAAGATCTTCTTTAACTTTCGTCTTGGAAGTGTTTTTCAAAACTTCAGAATTAAAACCATAGGGATGCAATTTCAATGGGGTGGTAACTTCCATATTAATATCATAAAACAAAAATGGCGTGCATGTCCCAGCCCTGAAACCGATAACGTCTTGATATCCCATGGAATAATCGTTCAAAATCTCCAATTCTATCAAATTATTAAAATGATCTGGCAATCTTTGATCATATTTCGAATTCATGGAGTTTTCCAGGGAACTATGCACAATTTCTTCCATCCGCAACTTTTCCTTGCGCAGCATTTTAATGTCTTCCATAGAATAATATCCCATTAAAAGCCCCACCTGCGCATAATCTGCCACCGATTTTATAATCGCCCGGTGCGGAATACGATTATGGCTAATATTACGATCGTGTATGGAGAAATCACTGAGTTGAAACATAAACAACATATATAGCTTATGTTGTTTGATTAATTCAATGAGCATTTCAAAGACATCATGTGGATCTTTCTTCATTCTGGTCCAAACCTTCAGCCTATCGGCCGCTTTCGTAAAATTCAGCTTTAAAACATCTAGGTTAAAGCCAATAAAAGATCTTAAGACCCCCTTGTTTTTATAAATAAATGTATGCTCAACCGTTATAATTGTGCCCACTTTATATTTTCTGCTGGACTTCTTTAACTTGGGAAAACGCTCGCGGAGCACATCCCTAAATTTAAGTGCCCAGATATCTACCACAGGTTTATGTAAAAAACTCTCCTGAATTCCCAGACTTTCGCTGGCCGGGAATCTGCCTCCTCCATCTTTTACATGAGGCAGGTATTCTTCGTAGCGGCTTAATAAATAAAAAGAAGCTGCAAAAATATCAAATGGAAGGTCGCTAGATTCTGCAACCGGAAAAAAGCAAATAGTTTCTTCCCAGGGCTGGACTTTAATTTCTAATTCTGAAAATCCCTGCTCCATGAGCAATTCTACTTTCTGAATAAAAAATTCCTGTCCCAGGGCCTGTTTTCCATAAGATAATTTGGCGCCTTCATGAGCGATAAATTCTTCAATTTTAGAAGTGAATTTTATGGGAATCTCCAGGATATGCGTACAAATATGTTTAAAAACATAGGTGATCCTTGGAGTTACTTTTTGGGTATATATTAAAAGCATTCAAAATCTGGCTTACAGCATACCTTCATCGGCAAAGCTAAGGTAAGATTTTTCAGTTACAATCACATGATCCAGCACTTTGATGTCCAGACTTTCCGCGGCATTTTTCAATTTCTTGGTAAGTTGTTTATCTGCCTCGCTTGCTGATAGATTTCCGGAAGGATGATTGTGCACCAAAATCAATGAAACTGCACCAATTTCCAGGGCTTTTTTCAGGGTAATCCTAACATCAACCAACGTACCGGTGATCCCTCCTTTGCTAACCTGATACTGCTCAATAACCTTATTGCTGTTATTTAAATAAATGATCCAAAACTCCTCATGCGGCAATTCACCGAGAATGGGTTGCATCAATTCAAAAATTGAACTGCTGGAAGAAATTTTCTTTTGTTCTTTTGCTTCCTCCAGCCTTCTGCGCCTTCCCAATTCTAAAGCCGCCACAATCGCTACAGCTTTTGCAGGGCCAATGCCTTTAAAGTTACAAAGCTGGGAGGTAGACAATTTACCAAGCGCATTCAGGTTATTTTGTGTGGAAGCGAGGATTCTTTTAGATAATTCAACTGCAGTTTCATTTTTACTGCCAGAGCCAATAAGGATGGCAATTAATTCTGAATCGCTAAGACTAAGTTTACCTTTCTGAAGTAGTTTTTCTCTGGGCCGGTCATCTTCAGCCCAATTCTTAATACTAAGATTTTCTTTTTCAATGCTCATTGTAAAATAAATATACACATTGAAAGCTAATATTCTGAAATACGCTTATTTAAATTAAACCTTTTAACTCTTCAAGATCCAATCCCCCATAATTCCCACTACTCATCATCAATAACACTGAATTATTTAAGTCCTTTTGAAATAGTGCATTTTTAAAATCTTTGGGTTTATTATACACCTGAAGGTTTGGTTTTCCGAAAGCATTTTGAATTTGATCCACCCTTACTTCTTCCAGTTTTTTAATTTCGACCGCTTCCGGAGAATAAAAAACCAGGGCTTCATCAGCTTTATCTAAAGTACCTTTATACTCCTTTAAAAATTCCGTATTCAAACTGCTATAGGTATGCAATTCTAGACAGGCGATCACTTTTCTATTAGGATATTGTTCCTTGGCGGCAGCAGTACTTGCCTTTACTTTTGAAGGGCTGTGCGCAAAATCTTTAAAAATAACCGTGGCATTATTTTCTGCTATTTTCTCCATTCTTTTAGAGGCACCTTTAAAACTTGCAATTGCTTCATAAAAGTCGGCTTCATCAACCCCCATATGCTGGCAAATCCATTTTGCCCCGGCCAGATTATTTAAATTATGCTTCCCGAAGACCTCTAAAGGCAAATCACCTTCTTCAGTTTCCAGGATCGTATGATTTGCATCCACAAAATAATCCGGGGTTTTATAGGGGTGTTTTCTAATGGGATTTTCAGTATTTTCGGCTAGATTTTTTACCTCGGGATCTTCTTCATTATATACCAGAATACCCCCATTTACGATCGAATCAATAAAAATTTTAAACTGCTCTACATAATTTTCAAAAGTTGGAAATACATTAATATGGTCCCAGGCTATTCCGCTTAAAAGGGCAATATTTGGTTGGTATAGATGGAATTTTGGACGACGATCGATGGGTGAGGAAAGATATTCATCCCCTTCAATCACTATAAAATCATTTTCCGTAGTAAGGTGTACGGGATTATCTAAACCCTCCAGCAAGGCACCCACCATATAATCTATATTTTTATGGTGATAATTCATCACATGCAAAATCATTGAGGTTATCGTTGTTTTACCATGGGAACCGCCAATGACCACACGGGTTTTGTTCTTAGACTGTTCAAAGATGAATTCCGGATAAGAGAAAATTTTTAGACCTAATTCTTCGGCTTTAAGAAGTTCTGGATTATCTGCCTTCGCATGCATTCCTAAAATTATCGCATCGATATTTTGATGGATGTTCGTTTCATCCCAACCAATTTCATCAGGCAATAATCCATTATTTTTTAATCGCGATTTGGAAGGCTCAAAAATAATATCATCACTTCCTGTAATTTCATATCCTTTCTGTTTTAGGGCAATAGCTAAACTATGCATGGCACTACCACCAATCGCGATAAAGTGAAGTTTCATATAATTTTTTTGGTAAAATTGAGAAAAATATCGACTTAAATAAAAATTACATTCTACTAATCTTAGTCTTTTCCTCAAGTGCTTTATCGAACTTAGGATCTATATTTAAAGATTTGTCGATATATGCAACTGCTTTTTCCTGATTGTTTCTGGCTCGTTCAATTTGAGCAAGCCGTAGGTAAGCCCAGGACGGAATTTTTAGATCTTTATAGCCATAATCGGCAATATATTCTTTAAGCATTTTCTCTCCCTGGTCTAATTCTACTTCGAATAATGCCGAAAATTCCCCCAACTCATACTTCATATAATTGCGGGTAAGTAATTCCGGCTTTCTTCTGGATACTTGTAAAGCCTCCTGAAATTTTGATTTCGCTAGATCCCGATAATCCTTTTTACGGTAAATATATCCATCTGCTAAAAGTGCATCTATTTGATTTAATCTATCAAGATCTGAAGCATAACTCTCGGCAAGCACATCGCTCCCTCCAATAAAACCAGGAAGCTGAACGTAAAGTTCAACCAGCGCCCTCCTCACTTCGGTATGGTTCTTATCCAACTCTGCTGCTCTGCGCAGGTAAGTTTTAATATCTCCAATTAATAACATGGCTTGAAACTTTGAACCATAATAGGCTTTCATTCCCATGGAACCACCGGTTTTAAAATTGTATGTAGCATTATTTGGATGTTCCTCAAGCAATTCTTCATAGTATTCAATCGCCTTGTCCCATTCTTTGTTAAAACTGGCAATATCACCTAAGAACTCCCTTGACTTCTCATTATTAGGGTGTTCTAAAAATATCTTCTCAGCTTCGGAAATTTTTCCCTGACGTAGCAAATTTTCACCATCTTTTAAATACTCCTGCGCATTCAAAAGACACGTGAAATGCAGAAAAATCCCGATGAATAACTTAATTTTCACTTTCATAAACATTTTTTTTATAAATTTAGCACCGACAATTTGTCCGGAAACTAGTTTTAAAGCAACTATTTTTTAGATTATTGTAAAGAAGTGCCTCCATTAATTCGGCATATTAAAAATTATTTTAATATTTGTGCAACTTTTACTCAGTTTTTTAACCAAAACAAATTTTGAATTTAACACCTAGCCTATGCAAAATTTTACTTTAAGGTTTAAAGGTAAGATATTTTACCTTTTTGCCTTGGCCTTATTTATGGTTAGCATGTCCTCTTATGGGCAGTGCCCCACAGTAAATGATTCGGAAGAAACCTTCTGCTATCTTTCTACTGTTTCAGACCTTAATTCACTGGTAACACCTGCTTCCGGTAAAACTTTACGATTTTATCGTACCCAAACCTCTACAAATCCTATTCCAAATGATGAGCTTTTAGAAACTGGCCCTTATTATGCAGGAAATCAGGATAATTCATGTAGAACTTCTAATGGTGGGACCAGACCGGAATCACAGGTGATCAATGTTACCGTAGATGATCTTGGAGCTCCCACTTCTAACTTCGGAAATTTTTATGAGCCTTGTGTTTATGAAGATGATGATGTTACCACGGTTGGGGATTTAAAAGACCTTATCACCCCTTCAAATCCAAATTATGACCTGAATGTTTATGCGGAAGAGTTTGGAGATATGAATGACGAGCTACTAGATACCTATGTATTGGTAGATGGTGAAAATTATTTTGTAGGTCAGGACGATCCTGCCGATGCAGATTGCCGCTATTCAAGTAGGATTGCTATTGAGTATAATCCTGTTGAAGCATTTGCCCCAACAGCAGAACCAATTCAGGAATTTTGCGAAAGCGATGATCCTACCGTTGCAGACTTAACGGCGAGCTCATCAAATCCAAATTTTCAGGCTTTTAGATTTTATAGCACAAGTACATCACAACCACCATTAGATCCTTCAACACCACTTGTAGACGGTGAAGATTATTATGTGAGCCAGATTGTGAACAGGACCAATTCTACTGAGCCTCCATGCGAGAGCACAGCTAGAGCAAAAATTACCGTAAATCTATTAGCATCTGATGCAGGACCGGATAATACCGATAATGTTTTATGTGTATCTCAGGCAGATGGAATTTTCGATACCACAGCTAACGCTAGGGATTTCTTTCTCACTTTGCTAAGCAATAATTTCGATAGTGACCCTGATAATGATGTTCCAACTAACGGATCATTTTCTGCGGATATTTTAGCCACTATTGTTACTAATTATAGTGGAACTAAAGTTGGTACCTATCAAACTACCTATACGGTCGATTTTGGTAATGGCTGTGAAGATTCTGTAATTCTGGGAGTAACTGTAGAAGAAGACCCAAATCCAGGGGTAGATACAGCTCTTACTTATTGCCAAAGTGATGCAGAGGCCCTTATCTCTCAAATTGCTATAGATCCCAGCACCGCAGAAGATACTTTTGCAGATCTCTTAGGCCCTGATGTAGATTTGGGGGGGACTTTCTCTATTACATTGGAGCAGCTTGCCGCACAGTTTGCCATCGCTGTTGAAAACAATAGCTTCCCTGCAACTTTTGAAACTACCTATACCGTAACAGTAGGTGATTGTACCGACTCGGCAAAACTAACTTTAAATATTCTTCCAGATCCCGATGCGGGAGAAGATAGCTCTGCTACCTTATGCGAAAATGAAGTTATTGAACTTGGTATTTTTGCCAACGAAGCCAGCTTGCAAGCCTATTTACTCGATCTTTTAGGAACCAGCGATGATAGCGGTAGTTTTGATTCCTTATCATTAACTGACTTAATTACCAATTATAATAATGGTATTACGCAACCATCAGAAGATTTTACTACTACCTATACCATAGACAACGGGGCATGTGCACCAGTTATGGCTACAGCTACCTTAACGGTTACTGCCGCAATTCCTGCGGAAGCCGGAACGGGAACTAGTATGACATACTGTTCTAATGATCCGGTCGTTAATCTTGCAACTTTACTCACAGGAGCAAATCCAGATGGAGTATTTAGTAGCGATGATGCTAATGTAGCAGATGGAACATTTAACCCATCAGTTGGCGAAGGATCCTATTCAATTATTTATACGGTATCGCCGGAGACTGCCTGTGTGACTAATACAGCTACTGCTAACTTTACGATTACGGTTGAAGATGCACCAGATGCCGGTTCAAGTGCCACAGTAGAATTCTGTGAAACTGATGCTGAGGTAATGACTGCTTTTGCTGATGAAGATGCTTTAAAGGCATACTTATTAGACTTTTTAGGCACAGATGATGACGGAGGCGATTTCGATCCTTTGTTATCAACATTAATTACCAATTATGATAATGGTATAGATGGAGCTGAAGATTTCTCCACAACTTATACGATCGCTGGAACCGCAGTTTGTGATGAATCAACTGCAACTGCAAGTATCACGATTAACGAAGCAGTTCTTGCCGAGGCCGGAACAATAGATAATGTTGAAGATATTTGTTCTAATGATCCGGTGATCACACTTTCAGATTATTTAACCGATCCTGCCACGGTTATGGGGGGAAGGTTCTCCAGTGATGACGTAGATGTAGCCGATGGAACTTTTGACCCTTCAACTGCTGGTGTTGGAACATTCACTATTACTTATACGATAAGTGAAGATGATGCATGTGTGACTGGTTCATCTTTTGCCGATTTTACCATTATGGTAGATCAGGCTCCTAATGCTGGTCCTGGTGGAAGCTTTAGTTTCTGCCAGTCTGAATTTGAAACTTTAGCTGCACAGGTTGCCGCTAATCCGGCCGGAGAGGGTATTGAATTATTAAACGAAATCGACCCAACCATTACTGCTGGCGGAGATTTTACAAATAGCACACTCGCTCAATTGCTGGCGCAATATGCTGCAACTACTACTTTTCCTGCTACATTCACTACTACCTATACTGTTGGAAGTGATGATAACGATTGTACAGATTCAGCAAGTTATTCGATTACTATAAATCCAAATGAAGAGGCAGATGCCGGAGATAACCAAACAGATACGTTCTGTACTTCAGATGGAATTGTAGATTTATCAGGTTCCATCGATTCAGAAGCCACAACTGGCGGAATCTTTACCAGCGATGATTTAACAATCACTGACGGTTCTATGTTTGATGCGGCAGCAGCTGGCGCTGGTACATTTACGGTGACTTATACAGTAGATGGCACTTCCAATCCTTGTGTCACTGGCACAAGTACTTCAACGATCACTATAACAGTGAATCAGGGACCCAATGCAGGGCCGGGAGGAGACTTTAGTTTCTGCCAGTCAGAGTTTGAAGCATTAGCTGCTCAGGTTGCTGCTAATCCTGCCGGAGAGGGCATCGAATTATTAAACGAATTTGATCCTACCATTACTCCTGGTGGAGATTTTACTAACAGCACTTTGAGTCAGTTACTGGCGCAATATTCGGCAACAACATCTTTCCCTGCGACCTTCACTACTACTTATACAGTAAGTAATGATGATTGTACAGATTCAGCTGATTATTCAGTAACGATCAATCCAAATGAAGATGCTGATGCAGGTGACGATCAAACAGATACTTTCTGTACTTCAGATGGAATTGTAGATTTATCAGGTTCCATCGATTCAGAAGCCACAACTGGCGGAATCTTTACCAGCGATGATTTAACAATCACTGACGGTTCTATGTTTGATGCGGCAGCAGCTGGCGCTGGTACATTTACGGTGACTTATACAGTAGATGGCACTTCCAATCCTTGTGTCACTGGCACAAGTACTTCAACGATCACTATAACAGTGAATCAGGGACCCAATGCAGGGCCGGGAGGAGACTTTAGTTTCTGCCAGTCCGAGTTTGAAGCTTTAGCTGCACTGGTTGCCGCTAATCCGGCCGGAGAGGGTATCGAATTATTAAACGAAATCGACCCAACAATTACTCCTGGCGGAGATTTTACAAATAGCACACTTACTCAGTTGTTGGCGCAATATTCCGCAACAACATCTTTCCCTGCTACGTTCACTACTACTTATACCGTAAGTAATGACGATTGTACAGATTCAGCAAGTTATTCTATAACGATTAATCCAAATGAAGAGGCAGATGCAGGTGATGATCGTACGGTTTCCTATTGTACCACAAGTGGTGTGGTAGACCTTGCCGATGAAATTGGCGCAGGAACTTTTACCAGTGATGATTTAACGATCACAGGTGGTTCAAATTTCGATGCTACAGCTGCCGGTGCAGGTACTTATACTGTAAATTATACTGTAGATGGAACTACAAATCCTTGTGTTGATGGTACAGATGCTGCTATTATTACTGTAGTGGTAACGCCTGCTTTCGAACTTGGAGATGACGTTACTACAACCGTATGTACTTCAGACCTGGAAGATGATTACTTCACCTTAGAAAATTTAACCGCTGAATTTACTGACCTATTGCCAGATGATGCTCCTAACGGAATTTTTAGCCCGGCAATAAGTGATTTAGTAGATGATTTTAATGATGGAATGACCACAGGTGATTTCACAACTACCTATACTATTGGAACTGATGATTGCAAGGATTCAGTAAGTCTTACCATCAGTGTTCTTGAGAATATTGAAGCAGATTTGACTGATGTTGATGATCCGGATCCAATTTGTCAGAATGCAGGAATCCAACAATTAACTGATTTCATAGGAGATAATCCAGACAGAGGTGTATTTGAAGGTTATGATGATGGGACTTTTAATCCGGCAATGATGGCTGCAGGTGATTATGAAATCACTTACACCCTTAGCGAAGATTCAGCTGATTGTGTGACTGGTTCAGCATCTGTCACTTTTACCATAAGCGTACTTGATTCTGCAAATGCAGGTGAGGATGTGGAGTTAACAGTTTGTCAAAGCTCAGATGTTCAGAATTTATTCGATTCACTTACAGGGGATTTCACTGATACCGACGGAACTTTTATACTTGATGGAGATGAAATTGCAAACGGTATGATGAACCCGGCAGATTTTGATGCAGGCACTTATACTGTAATGTATACAGTTACTGCGGAAAATGATTGCGGAAATGATTCTGCGACTTTTACAGTCACAGTTAACGAAGCTCCAGATGCAGGTGAAGATTTCGCCTATACCGTTTGTACAAATGTTGATAGCTTAGATCTAAACACTTTATTAGATGACGATGTGACTGAAGGAGGTTCCTTTGAATACGATGGAAATACCGTAGCAAATGGAATTATCAATCCGGGAGATTTTGAACCGGGTGATTACACGATTGGATATATTCTATTGAATAATGATTGTTCAGATATTGCGGTGATCACTCTTAGTGTTCAGAAAGCTGCAAATGCTGGTGAGGACATGGATATTGAAGTTTGTATGAGCGATGATGTACAGAACCTGTTCGATTTTGTATCCGTAGATGCTGATATGGACGGAACTTTCAGCTTAGATGATACTGAAGTTACAGATGGGATGATGGATCCGGCTGATTTTGAAGCAGGAACTTATACTATTCTCTATACCGTTGCTGCAATTAACGATTGTGGAGATGATACTTCTGAGTTTACGGTAATTGTACAGGAAACTCCTGAAGCACCAACCGTTACAGATCAAACTTTCTGTGCAATTGATGGTCCAACAGGAGCTCAATTAGTAGCTGATGGTTCAAACCTAACTTTCTATAGCGATGAAACATTAGAGACTATGGTTGATGCAACTACTGCTCTTACAACAGGCGCATTTTATGTAACGCAAAGAGCTGATGATGGAACTTGTGAGAGTATGTCAGCGATTATTAATGTAACCGTTAATGACGCAGCAACTCCAACTATCGATTCAACAAGTCAGACTTTCTGCGAATTTGACGATGCAACGGTTCAAACACTTGCCGATCTTATCAACGAGACTGGAGTTACTTTCTATGATGCTGCAACTGGCGGAGCAACAATAAGTCCTGCTACCGCACTTCAAAATGGGGTAACCTATTACGCTTCTTTAACTGATGCAGCTTCAGGATGTGAAAGTTCTTCAAGACTGGCTATAAACGTTACAGTTGAAACTTGTCCTTTAATTTTCCCAGAAGGGTTTTCTCCTAATGGTGATGGATTGAACGACACATTCACCATAAAAAACATTGAAAGAGAATATCCTAATTACTCTATGGAAATCCACAATCGTTGGGGAGACATGGTATATAAAGGAAACGACGATACACCAGATTGGGACGGTTATTCAGACCAGTCAGGTTTTGGGAACGACCTTTTACCGGTTGGAGCATATTTCTATATAATATACTTCAATGACGGTTCAACCCCTCCAAGAAGAGGAACAGTATACTTAAGTAGATAATAAAGGATAAACAAGAGATAGAAATGAAAAAACTTATCACAAAATATTTAATATTCGCAGGCATTATCCTTTTCTCAATAAAAGGTATGTCCCAACAGGATCCGCTATTTACTCAGTATATGTATAACATGAGTATGGTAAATCCCGCTTATGCGACAGACGATCCAGGTATGCTTAATTTAGGAGCTATCTATAGAATGCAATGGACAGATGTTGACGGTGCACCTCGCACCCTCAACTTCTTTGCCCACACTCCGGTTAGTGAGAGGGTGGAACTTGGTTTAACTGTAGTTCATGATGAAATTGGAAATGTTGAAAAGTCCAATAATATTACGGCAGATTTTGCTTATGTAATCCCAACCGGAGAGACGACAAATCTTTCCTTTGGCGCAAAAGGTGGTCTTACTACATTCGATGCTAACCTTAATGGTTTGGTGGTGAATGATCCTAATGATCCGGCATTTGAAAATGTAAGTGAAATATTCCCTGTTTTTGGTGTGGGGGCATTCTGGTTTGGAGAGAAATTCTATTTAGGAGTTTCAGCCCCGAACCTGTTAACCTCAGATCATTTGGATAACAGTCAGCTTTTACGAAATCGTGGTGGCGAAGCAGTTCATTACTACCTTACCGGTGGTTATGTTTTCAATATTAGCGATAACTTTAAGCTGAAACCTTCAACAATGGTTAGAGGTGTAGAGGGAGCCCCACTTTCAGTAGATGTAAACGCCAATGTTTTGCTTTATGACAGGCTGGAAGCTGGTGTTGGTTACAGATTCGATGAAACTATTACCGGTTTGGTGAATTTTAGAGTAACCCCATCTTTAAGGATCGGTTATGCTTACGATTACCCAACCTATGAGCTTAGTAATGCGGGATCTCACGAAATAATGTTATTATTCGATCTTGATCTTCTAGGACTTAAAAAAGGATACGATAAATCACCGAGATTCTTCTAAAACCAGACTAACATGAAAAATATATATAGTACACTTTTAATAATCCTTATAAGTATCACCGCATTTGGACAACGTTCTGATGTGCGTGAAGGTGACCGCTTCTTTGCCCAAAAGGCATATGTGGATGCAGCCGATTCTTATGAGAAAGTAAACAATAAGACTAAGGAAGTGCTTCAGAATTTAGGTGATTCTTATTTCTATACGAATCAAATGAAGAATGCAGCCGAAATTTACGAATTACTCTTTCTTAGAAACGAAGGTGACGTAGCTCCTGAATATCATTTTAGATACGGGCATGCTTTGATGGCTAATGGCAATTATGTGAAAGCTGACGAATACATGAACAAGGCTACCGGTGAAAACTGGAACTATGAAGAGTTCTCCAGTGAGTTAGATACTTCCGCTGCACATCAGTTTAAGTATGATCAAATCATGAACAATGCTGCTTCAGCAGACTTCGGAATTGGTTTTTATGGAGACCAGGTTGCTTTCGCTTCAACCAGAAACCAGGAGCGCCCAATCTATCCATGGAACAAGCTTCCTACTTTGGACCTTTATAGTGCCAATGTTGATGATGAAGGAGAGCTTTCTAACGTAGTTTTATTTTCAGATGAAATAAATACCGATAGTCATGAAGCTTCTGCTACTTTCAATACAGATGGAACAGTAATGTACTTTTCCAGAACCAATGACAAGCGTTTTAAAAATGAAAATGATGAGCGTGTTGCCCACATTAGAATTTATAAAGCTGTTAAAGAAGGTGAGGATTGGACAAATATTGAAGCTCTTCCGTTTACAAGCGAAGAGTATTCAACTGAGCACCCAAGCCTAAGCGCTGATGGTTCTAAACTTTACTTTTCAAGTGATATGCCAGGAGGTAGTGGTTCTTTCGACATTTATGTGGTAGATGTGAATGAAGATGGTACTTATGGAACTCCTAGTAATTTAGGACCTGGAGTTAATACTCCGTATAGAGATCAGTTCCCATTCATCAGTGATGAAAATATTTTATATTTTTCTTCTGATGGACAACAGGGATTTGGTAACCTGGATATTTATAAGTCTGAAGGAAATTTTTCAGCAGTTGAAAACCTTGGAAACACTATCAACAGTGGATTTGATGATTTTGCCTTTGTAATTAAAGAAGGTGAAGAAAAAGGTTATTTCGCTTCCAACCGAAGAGGGACTGATAATATTTATCAATTTATTAGAGAAGAAAACGAAAGAATTCCAGCTCCAACGATAACCGACAATACTTCTGGCCAAAGAATGATCCCGGTTGATGGTAGCAAAATCTACTTCGACTTCGATAAAGCAACAATTAAAGAAGTTTCTAAACCAATTCTTGATTCTGTTGTAATGTATATGAACCAGTACCCGGATATTAAAGTGAAAGTTGAATCTCATGCTGATGCCCGAGGAACTGATAGTTACAACATGGCACTTTCTGAAAGAAGGGCTGCTTCTACTGTAGATTACCTTGTTTCGAAAGGAATTAGCAAAGGAAGGTTGATTTCTCAGGGTTATGGAGAAAGTAGACCTGTTAACGATTGTACTGAACCAACTGGTTGTACAGCCGCAGAGTATGCTAAAAATAGACGAAGTGTGTTCGTAGTATCCAGAAATAATGCATCATCTTCTGATATGCAGGATACGAATGATGACACTGAAGATATGGATGGTGACACAGATGACGAAAACGAAAACTAGGTTTTCCTATTCAGATACTAACTAACCAACCAAAGAAAAGCCCCGGAATTCCCGGGGCTTTTTAATTTAATTATTTTTAGGATGTTTATTTTTTCGGGGGATAACCTGCCAAAGCTTTTTCCACAATCGCATCAAATTGGGCCTTTCTCTTTTCCGGCGTTGCATTTAAATTGAAAGGACTTTCTACCACTGCCTGCCATACCAGGGCATCCTTTTCCACATCAATAAAATCAAAAGTAAGTTTGTAATAGTTGTCCATGGTTCCCACAGGAACCCCTCCTGAAACCCCCACTCCAACATTTCCGCCGCCGCCTCCAAGACCAATTCCCAGCCTGCTCCGGTTATCCTGCTCATACTCTTCCGTATAAACATTAACATATACATTGGCATTTTCGCCCTGAGTGAATCCTTCCTCCCCCATCTTTTCTTTCAAACTTTCCAGTAATCGAGCTTCGTCTAACTGACTTAAGCCAGATTGAAAATCCGGAAAAATCTGATACGTTTTATATTGACTGAAATTCACAGTTTCATCGTAATCGAAAACTGCCTTGGGGGAATTACAGGATGCGACAAGTGCAGCTGCAGCCAGGAATTTAAATATTTTCATGTTGTTCTATTTAGATTAAAATCTTAGCCCTATCAAAATAACGATATCGCTAACTTCTAAATTTAAACAAAATCAATACCAGAAAATCGCTGTTTAACAGGAATTAAACAGCTTCCTTATTGAGCATTTCCCAAAGTTTATCCTTAAGTTCGGTTAAACCGGTTTGGGCAACCGATGAAATAAATAAATAGGGAAGTTCCAGTTTCCTGTCCAATTCAGCTGTAAGTTCCTTCTTTAGCTCGGCATCCAGAAGGTCGCTTTTAGAGATAGCAATAAGACGGTCCTTATCCATCAATTCTGGATTATATCGCCTAAGCTCATCTAAAAGCACCTCATACTGCTCATTAATATCTTTTGCATCAGCCGGAATTAAAAAAAGCAAAGTTGAGTTCCTTTCTATATGTCTCAGGAAACGATGTCCTAAACCTTTGCCCTCTGCAGCGCCTTCAATAATTCCGGGAATATCGGCAATTACAAAAGTTTGATGATCACGATATTTTACAATTCCAAGATTTGGCTTCAGCGTGGTAAATTCATAATCGGCAATTTTTGGCTTCGCCGCGGTTATTACGGAAAGCAAGGTAGACTTCCCGGCATTTGGAAAACCAACCAGCCCAACATCGGCAAGAACTTTAAGTTCTAAGGTAATATCTATAGCCTGCCCGTCAATTCCGGGTTGGGAATAACGTGGAGTTTGATTGGTCGAAGATCTAAAATGCCAGTTTCCACGACCTCCCATACCACCTTCAGCAATGATAAATTCTTCGCCGTGTTCGGTAATTTCTTTTATAATTTCATTGGTATCCGTATCGCGTATTACCGTTCCTAACGGCACGTCTATGTATTCATCACTTCCATCTGCACCACTACTACGCGACTTACTACCGTTGCCTCCATGTTCTGCTTTAACATGTCGCTTAAATTTCAAATGGAACAAGGTCCAGAGATTTTTGTCTGCCCGTATGATCACATGGCCACCTCTACCTCCATCACCTCCATCAGGCCCACCTTTGGTAATATATTTTTCCCGGTGTAAATGCGCAGAGCCCTTTCCTCCTTTTCCGGAGAAAATGTGAATTTTTACATAATCAACAAAATTCCCTTCAGTCATTCTCTATTTCATTAAATTATCAATCACAGAACTTAATCGCTCCGTAATTTCATTAATACTTCCCACACCATCAACACCATAATATTTGCCCTGCTTCTGATAGAAATTTTTCAAAATGGCAGTTTCATTATAATAGACCTTAATTCGGTTTCGAATAACTTCCACATCGGCATCATCTGCCCTACCTGAAGTTTTTCCTCTTTCCAATAGTCTTTCCACCAAAATTTCATCATCCACTTCTAATGCGATCATGGCACTTATTTCGGTTTCTATTGTTTCTAAGTAAGAAGCTAATGCTTCTGCCTGAGCTTCAGTTCTGGGGAAACCGTCAAAAATAAAACCGTTTACTCCTTCATTTTTTTCCACTTCAGCCTTTAACATTTTTATGGTTACCTCATCAGGGACCAATTGTCCCTGATCCATAAAAGACTTTGCATGCAAGCCAAGTTCGGTTTGATTTTTTATATTAAAGCGAAAAATATCACCGGTAGAAATATGTACCAAATTGTACTTTTCCTTTAAAATACTTGCCTGAGTTCCTTTCCCTGCGCCCGGAGGGCCAAAGAGCACTAAATTTGTCATTTTCTTTTCTTTGCGTTTATAAACAGCTGTAAGATTGCGGCCTAGTCCGTTATAATCCAAACCATAACCCACAATAAATTTATTTGGAATAGTGATCCCTATATAATTTACAGGGATCGATTTCTTATATGCTTTTGGTTTGAAAAACAGGGTTGCCACTTTATATTCAGCAACCTGTGTCTCAGCTAAAATTTTATCAACCATTTCCAGGGTAGTTCCGGTATCTACAATATCTTCCAAAAGAATCACCGTTCTCCCTTTTAGATCCTGATTTAAGCCCAGTAAAGTTTTTACGTCACCCGTGCTTTCGGTCCCTTTATAAGACTCAAGTTTCACGAAACTAATTTCACAATCTCCCTGAAATTTTTTGATCACTTCTGAAGCGAACATGAACGAACCATTTAAAACTCCAAGAAAAACAGGTTTTTTACCCGCATAATCGCGATTTAAATCTTCTCCAATCTTATCGATAGCAGCAATAATCTCCTTCTCTGAAATGTAGGGTTCGAATTCTAAATCGTTCAGTTTGATCAAAGCCTTTTTTAATTTTAGGTGGCAAAGATAAGGAATCTCAATTTGCTTATCCTCCCGATTTCTATAGGATTATGATGTGCAGGAATCTGGAAAACATTATTTTTGCAAAAAGCCTGAAATATTTATGATTGATTACTTTTCTTCAGATTTTAAGCTGGGAATTTTGGGAGGCGGACAGTTAGGAAAAATGATGCTTTATGAAACGCGAAAATATGACATCCAAACCCTTGTTCTAGATCCCAGCGAAGAGGCTCCGTGTAAAATTTCATGTAATTATTTTGAACGGGGAGATCTCATGGATTATGAAACTGTTCTTAACTTTGGAAGAAAAGCAGATGTATTGACCTTTGAAATTGAAGGGGTTAATATTGAAGCTTTAAAACAATTGGCTTCAGAAGGAATTAAAACCTATCCTACCGCGGAAACTCTGGAGAAAATTCAGAATAAAGCGGTACAAAAAGAATTTTATAAGTCTGAAAATATTCCTACTTCACCATTCGCAGTTTTTCAAAATCTTGAGGAATTGAAATCGTCAATAAACAACGGTGATACCCCACTCCCTTTTGTATGGAAAAGTGCCGTTGGTGGTTATGATGGGAAAGGTGTTTCGGTGATCAGGGAGGCTGATGATTTAAACGAATTATCAATGGGAGAATGTATTGCGGAAGATTTGATAGCTTTTAAAAATGAACTGGCAGTTATTGTTGCCAGAAGTGCATCAGGTGAAGTAAAAACATATCCCGTTGTGGAAATGGAATTTCATCCAACCGCAAATCAGGTGGAATATGTGATCTGTCCTGCAAGAATTGATAAAAGAGTGGCCGAAAATGCCAGAAATATTGCTGAAAAAGTTTCTAATTCTTTTAAACATGTAGGCCTGCTGGCCGTAGAAATGTTTCAGACGGAGGACGACGAAATTTTAGTAAATGAAGTAGCCCCAAGGCCTCATAATAGCGGACATTATAGTATTGAAGCTTCTTACACCAATCAATTTGAACAACATATAAGAGCAATTTTAGATTTACCTTTAGGGGATACTTCCAGCAAAGTTGGCGGAATTATGGTTAATTTAGTTGGAGAAAAAGGTCATGAAGGTGAAGTGGTATATGAAAACATCGACCAGATCATGCAAATGAAAGGGGTGACACCCCATATTTATGGCAAAAAGATCACTAGGCCGTTTCGAAAAATGGGACATGTGACCATCGTAAATGAGAATCTGGATGAAGCCAGAATAATCGCTGAAAAAGTAAAGAAAAGTATAAAGGTAATTTCCAAATAATGGGTAAAGTAGCAGTTATTATGGGTAGCACCAGCGATATGCCGGTCATGCAGGAAGCGATAGATATTCTAAAAGGTTTTGATATTGAGGTAGAAGTAGATATTGTTTCTGCCCATCGTACTCCGGAAAAACTTTTCGAATTTAGCAAGAATGCCCATCATAATGATATTCAGGTAATTATTGCCGGTGCTGGTGGCGCAGCACATTTACCAGGAATGGTGGCTTCAATGTCACCGCTTCCGGTTATTGGAGTACCTGTGAAATCCCGAAATTCCATAGATGGTTGGGATTCTGTACTATCAATTTTACAAATGCCCAGTGGAGTTCCTGTGGCCACGGTTGCCTTAGATGGTGCCAAAAATGCAGGAATATTAGCAGCTCAAATCATTGGAGCGTCAGATAAATGTATGTTAGATAAGATTTTAATCTATAAAGAAGGTTTAAAGCAAAAAGTTATAGACGCGGCTAAATCTGTTAAAAAGTAAAAGGCCGCTATTGCGGCCTTTCGAGTAGTTGTACTGTAATTATTATTTATTAACCATTCTAAATATAAACCAGAACTTAAAACTACTTTGCTATATATCGGTTAACTTATACTTTTTATCGGTGCAATTTAATTAAATTTATCTTAATACCATGGTTTAGCGTTATAAAAATTAATTATTAACGTCAAGACACTATTACTAATGACTTCCCAAAATATTCTTTTAACAAACTTCAAGTTTGCTCCATTTTCAAAAATAAAAACCGAAGATTACAAACCTGCAATATTAAAGTCGATGGAGATTGCACGGCAAGAAATTCATGCAATAACTGCAAATTCTAATGAGCCTACCTTTAAAAATACCATAGAGGCTTTAGAGTTTTCCGGTCAAAAACTGGATAGAATTACCAGCATCTTTTTTAATATCAATTCTGCAGAAACAAATGATGAAATACAGAAAACCGCTCAGGAAATCTCCCCGATTTTATCTGAATTTAAAAATGATATTATTCTGAATAAAGAATTGTTCAGCAGAATTAAATCGGTGTATGATCATAAAGAGAATTTTGACCTTGATACGGAAGCAAAAACTCTATTAGATAAAAAATACAAAGCTTTTACCCGTAATGGCGCAAATCTACCAGACAACAAGCAAGCGGAATTAAGGGAAATCGATAAAAAACTGTCCGCCTTAAAATTAAAATTTGGTGAAAACATCCTTGCTGAAGGAAATAAATTTGAGCTTCAGGTTTTAGATGAATCAAAATTAAAAGGTTTGCCTGAAAGTTTTAAAGATGAAGCCAGGGAAGTTGCCAAATCGAAAGATAAAGAGGGTTGGATCTTTACCCTGGAATACCCAAGTTATATTCCTTTTATGAAATATGCCGAGGATCGCACATTGCGTAAAGAGATGGCTTTAGCCTTTGGGTCCAGAGGTTTTCATAATGATGCATTGGACAATCAGGAAAATGTTCTTGAAATTTCAAAATTAAGGTTTCAAAGGGCGCGGTTATTAGGTTATAAAACACATGCACATTTTGTTTTGGAAGAACGCATGGCAGAAACCCCTGAAAAAGTTCAGGAATTTTTAGATGAATTACTGGAAAAAGCGAAACCGGCCGCAAAAAGGGAATTTAAAGAACTGGAGAATTTCGCAAAAAGTCTTGACCACATCGATCATTTAGAAAAATGGGATGCATCTTTTTATAGCGAAAAGCTGAAACAAAAATTATTTAATCTTGATGATGAAACCCTAAAACCTTTTTTTAAACTTGAAAATGTCATCCAAGGCGTGTTCACCGTTTCAGAAAAATTATACGGACTTAAGTTTAAGGAAATTCAAAATATTGATACCTATCATCCTGATGTAAAAACCTACGCCGTGACGAATGAAAATGGAGATGATATTGCCATTTTTTACGCCGATTTCCATCCTCGTCCAGGAAAAAGAGATGGTGCGTGGATGACCATTTATAAAGATCAATATGTTCAAAACGATAAAAATGAGCGGCCTCATATTTCTATCGTTTGCAATTTCACCAAACCAACAATCAAGCAACCTTCCCTATTAACTTTTAATGAAGTGACCACACTATTCCATGAATTTGGTCATGCCTTACACGGAATGCTTGCCAACACTAAATATCCAAGCCTTTCCGGAGCGAATGTGTATTGGGATTTTGTTGAACTTCCCAGTCAGGTTCTGGAGAACTGGTGTTATGAAAAGGAATCGCTTCAATTATTCGCCAAACACTACGAAACCGGAGAACCTATTCCGCAGAAATACATTGAGAAAATCAAGGAATCTTCTAACTTCCTGGAAGGTATGGCCACGCTTAGACAACTTAGTTTTGGAAAATTAGATTTTAGTTGGCATGGAATTGACCCTTCAGAAATCTCGAATGTGAAGCAACATGAGAAGGAAGCTTTTGAGGGGACAAAATTATATCCTGAAGTTGAGTCGAATTGTATGAGCACGGCTTTTTCCCATATTTTTCAGGGAGGTTATTCTGCAGGGTATTATTCATATAAATGGGCAGAGGTCTTGGATGCTGATGCTTTCGAGTTTTTTACAGAAAATGGAATTTTCAGCAAAGAGGTTGCGAATAAGTTTAGGGAGCATATTCTTTCAAAAGGAGGAACCGAACATCCAATGACATTATATAAGAGATTTCGCGGTGCTGCTCCAAAACCAGATGCGCTTTTAAAACGGGCAGGTTTAATTCCCAAATAAGTAAAGCTAAAATTCGTACATAACAATTTTGTTTTCCTATTTTTGATATGAGATAACTTACTCCTTCAATGGCAGCGAATAGCTTAAATCCAAATAATTGGGTAGATAAATATTCCGATTACCTTTTCAATTATACAATTGTGAGGGTAAATGATCGTGAGATCGCCAATGATATTATATCTGAAACTTTTTTGGCTGCGTTAAAATCTGCAAAAAACTTTAAGGGTGAAGCCAGTGAGAGAACCTGGCTTATCTCTATCCTTAAACGCAAGATCATTGATTATTATCGAAAAATCAATAGTAGAAAAGGCAAAGCTGAAGTCCGCATAAATTATAATACAGATTCTAATGAGGGCGACTGGCTGGAAGAACAGGTTGCCGATAGTTCAGATATGACAGCGGAGGACGTTATGGAAAATAATGAGTTGGGACTGGCAATTCTGGACTGCCTGGATTCAATCAACGAAAAACACGCTGCGATCTTCAAAAGAAAAACCATTGATGGTTTGGATACTGAAGAGATTTGTAATGAATTCGATATCACGCCGTCTAATCTTTGGGTTATTATACACCGGGCCCGAACAGCACTGGCGGCATGTTTGGAAAAAAACTGGTTTTAAAATGGGAGTTAAGAAAAAGAATTTTTTAATCGATTGTTCTGAAGCAGGTATTTGTTGTGATAAGGCGCAATATAAAGACGCCAGTTTTTCTGAAAAAGCTAAACTCTTAATTCACCTCATTTATTGTAAGATTTGCCGGAAGAGAACTTTTCGCAACTCCAAACTCACTAAATTAATAAAGGAATCGAAATTACAATCCTGTCCAGAGGATCAGAAAAAAGTTTGGAAAGAACAAATTCAAACCAAAAATACTACAGAAAATCCCTAAATATCAATTCCAGGATTAAATAGAAAATTGGAATCGCTTCAACCCAAAAAGAAGTATAATAAATCGATTGCTCTCTTTTCGCATTCCAGAGAAAAATTCCGGCAATTAAAAGAACCATACTCAACACTATAAATTCCCGGTTTTCAATACTTCGCTGAAACAGTTCAATAAAAAATATTATAAATAATAGGAAGGTCCCAAAAATTTTGGTTTGTAAAACGCCTAATAGCTGCGGAATTGTTGCCAGATCTTCTTTATCAAACTGAAGGTCCCTTATTTCAAAAGGCAGGATCAAAACCAGAACGAATAAGAATCGCTGAAAGAAATCTATTAAAATTTCAGTGCCTAAAATGTTCCCAGCATCTATAAGTGGCAGTAGAAAGGTTGTGCCTGCCCAAACCAATGCAATTATAAAAACTTTAATGGTGGGCAAACTACGCAAATTCCCAGATCTCCCTAAAAATGGGACGGCATATAAAAGCGTAAAAAGACCCAGGATAGCGGTCGAAATTAGCACTTCCTTATTTAGCTGAAAGGCTAAATAACACATTGCTAAAAAGCATCCAAGTGAAAAGAGCTGGATAAGTCGCAGGTTCTTAGTCAGTCTCATATGATGAAGTTTCGCTACCCCGGCATATTTCACAAAATTATAACCTGTAATGGATGCAAAAAATATAAATAGGATTAAGTTTTTATTTAAAGGAAGTGAAAATTGTAGATAGGTAATAAAAGTGAAAGCAATGATCGCAATGGATACATGGATACTGCAGGTGATATAAAGATCAAATACATTTTTGATAAACTTCATTCATTAAAATTACGATTTTTCAGTTCCGATATTCCTATCTAAAATCTTAACAACTGTATCCTGATTATGCCTGAAAATTTAAATCGAAATTATGTATTTTCGCAGCACAAAACACAACTTTATTTTTGATGAGAACAGATTCATTTGCTTTGCGCCATATTGGTCCCAGAGAAAACGATGTACAGGAGATGTTAGAGGTGATTGGTGTTGATTCTATCGATACATTGATCTATGAAACTATTCCAGATGATATTAGGTTAGATAAACCTCTGGACCTTCCGGTTGCCATGAGCGAAAATGAATATGCCGAACACATTAAAAAACTTTCGGAAAAAAATAAAATTTTCAAAACTTATATTGGTCTAGGTTACCACCAGGCAATCTTACCTGCAGTTATCCAGCGGAATATTTTGGAGAACCCGGGATGGTATACTGCCTATACGCCTTACCAGGCTGAAATTGCCCAGGGAAGATTGGAAGCCCTGCTGAATTTCCAAACCATGATTACCGATCTTACGGGAATGGAGATCGCCAATGCCAGTTTATTAGACGAATCTACTGCGGCAGCCGAAGCCATGGCTTTACTTTTTGCGGTTAGGGATCGTAGACAGAAAAAAGATGGTATTAATAAATTTTTTGTATCTCAACAAGTATTGCCTCAAACCATTTCTTTAATTGAAACCCGGGCAGGGTTTTTAGGCATTGAATTGATCATAGGAGATCATGAAGAATTCGAATTCTCCGAAGATTATTTTGGAGTTTTATTGCAATATCCCGGGAAATTCGGACAGGTTTTCAATTATGCTGAATTTGTCGAAAAATGTAAAAATTCAGGCATAAAAACCGCTTTTGCTGCAGATATTTTGAGCCTGGTAAAATTACAGGCACCGGGAGAGCTGGGAGCTGATGTTGTGGTTGGAACATCACAACGTTTCGGGATTCCTTTGGGCTATGGAGGTCCGCACGCCGCTTTCTTTGCTACCAAAGAAGAATATAAAAGGACATTACCGGGAAGGATTATCGGCCTCACCAAAGATACCGATGGTAATAGAGCTCTGAGGATGGCGCTTCAAACCCGCGAACAGCATATAAAGAGGGATAAGGCCACGTCTAATATTTGTACCGCCCAGGTGCTGTTAGCCGTGATGGCCGGGATGTATGCCGTGTATCACGGACCAAAAGGCCTGGAATATATTGCCGATACTGTTCACAAAACTGCGGTTAGCCTGGAAAATAGCCTTAAGGATCTCGGTTTTAAACAACTGAACCCAGCATATTTTGAGACGTTGCATGTTAAAGCCAATGCTAGTGAAATTAAGCAGATCGCAGAGAAAAAGGAGATCAACTTCTATTATCCAAATGAAAATAGCGTTTGCATTTCTATAAATGAAACTACCAATAAAGCAGATCTGAACGCGATAATTTCAGTTTTTGCTGAACATTCCAAAAATGATTTCGACAAAGTTTCTGAATTGAGTTTAGAAAGTAAAATTCCTGTAGAACTGGAACGTAAAACTAAATTTCTAACGCACGAAATCTTTAATTCATTCCATTCTGAAACTGAATTAATGCGTTACATAAAGAAACTGGAACGAAAGGATCTTTCCTTAAATCATTCCATGATTTCTCTTGGTTCTTGTACCATGAAATTGAATGCGGCTTCAGAAATGTTACCGTTAAGTAATCCGCAATGGGGAAATTTACATCCATTCGTGCCCATTGATCAAGCTTCAGGATACCAGGAAGTCCTAAAAGAATTAGAAGCAAATCTTACCGAAATTACAGGATTTTCAGCTACTTCACTTCAACCCAATTCAGGCGCACAGGGTGAATATGCAGGCTTAATGGTGATTCGAGCCTTCCATGAAGCGAATGGTGAAGGCCATCGTGATGTTTGCTTAATTCCATCATCTGCCCACGGGACGAATCCCGCTTCAGCAGCAATGGCAGGAATGAAAGTTATTGTGACCAAGGCCAGTGAAAATGGCAATATAGACATCGATGATCTTCGCGAAAAAGCACTTAAGCATAAAGATCATCTTGCTGCATTGATGGTTACCTATCCCTCCACGCATGGTGTTTTTGAATCGGCTATTCGGGAGATCACCAGGATCATTCATGATAATGGCGGCCAGGTGTATATGGATGGTGCAAACATGAATGCCCAGGTTGGCTTGACCAATCCTGGTAGAATTGGGGCTGATGTGTGTCACCTCAACCTTCATAAAACCTTCTCGATCCCCCATGGGGGTGGTGGCCCGGGAGTTGGGCCTATTTGTGTTGCTAAACAATTAAAACCTTTTTTACCCGGCAACCCGGTTATAAAAACCGGAGGTGAAAACGCCATTGGCGCAATTTCTTCAGCGCCCTGGGGATCTGCCTTAGTTTGCCTGATCTCTTATGGATACATAAAAATGCTGGGGACTGGCGGACTTCAAAAAGCCACCGAATACGCTATCTTAAATGCTAATTACATTAAGGAAAGACTGAAAAATCATTACAAAACATTATATTCTGGGGAAAGGGGAAGAGCAGCCCATGAAATGATCGTGGATTGCAGACCTTTCAAAGAAAAGGGAATTGAGGTTACAGATATCGCCAAGAGGCTTATAGATTACGGCTTCCATGCGCCTACTGTTTCTTTTCCGGTCGCCGGAACACTCATGATTGAACCTACAGAAAGCGAAAGCAAACCGGAATTAGACCGGTTCTGTGATGCTCTAATTTCAATTAGAGAAGAAATAGAAGAGGTTACAGCAGAAGAGCCGAATAACGTTCTTAAAAATTCACCTCATACCATTCATATGTTGACCGCAGATGCGTGGGATTTTCCGTATTCCAGAGAAAAAGCAGCATACCCTCTTGCTTATCTTCATGAAAATAAATTCTTTGCCAGTGTTCGAAGGGTTGATGAAGCGTATGGAGACAGAAATTTAATGTGTACCTGCCCTCCTATTGAAGAATATATGGAGGCATAACCATATAATAGTCAAAATTCTACATATTTATTCTTCGAAGAAGGATTTTTTGGTCTGAATTATATAAATTGTGAAAACCCTAAATAAAAAGGTATCATGAATTCTAAAATTACCGGAACCGGCAGTTACATCCCAAATGTGATCACCAGAAATGCTGATTTTCACCAGCACAAATTTTTGAATTTAGATGGTTCAGTTTTTCCAGGGGATAACGAAACTACGATTAAAAAATTCAAGGCAATTACGGGGATTGAAGAAAGAAGATATATCGATAAGGAGCTCACCACATCGGATATCGCAGTGATTGCTGCGATCAAAGCGATTGAAAGTTCCGGTATAGATCCAGAAACTTTAGATTCAATCATTGTAGCCCATAATTACGGTGACGTAAAGAATAATTCCAACCAAAGCGATACGGTTCCCAGTCTTGCCACAAGGGTAAAAGCACGATTAAGGATAAAAAATCCACAATGTGTGGGCTATGATGTTCTTTTTGGTTGTCCCGGATGGATTCAGGGAATGATCCAGGCGCATGCTTTTATAAAAAGCGGAATGGCTAAAAAGTGTTTAGTTATTGGTGCAGAAGCGCTTTCCCGGGTGGTAGATAAACATGATCGGGATTCCATGATCTTCTCTGATGGTGCGGGTGCTGCAATTTTAGAAGCTACAGAGGAAGAAGGCGGGATTTTGTCTTTTAATTCTGCTACTTTTTCCTATCAGGAATCTGAATACATCTACTTCGGAAAATCTAATCATACCGTGGCTCCGGAAGAAATCAGGTATATAAAGATGCAGGGAAGAAAAGTGTATGAATTTGCCCTGGTAAATGTTCCGAAGGCAATGAAAACCTGTCTTGAAGCCAGTGGGAAAGACATTAGCGATCTTAAAAAAGTATTTATACATCAGGCCAATGAAAAAATGGATGATGCCATCATTAAACGTTTCTATAAATTGCATAACGAAACCCCTCCGGAAAATGTCATGCCTATGACTGTACATGAACTGGGAAATAGTAGTGTGGCCACCGTACCCACTTTATTGGATCTTGTGCTTAATGGAAAGATTAAAAATCAGGAGTTGAAAAAAGGGGATGTTATTTTATTCGCCAGTGTTGGAGCCGGAATGAATGTAAATGCCATTACTTACCAGGTATAGAAATGTACGAGAATACTTATCCTGAAAAGCGTTATTCCAAAACCCTTCAGTTTTTACTATCCAATGTGCAACCACCTGCCAAAATTCTGGATCTTGGTGTAGAAAATCCATTTTCAGAAATTATGCGAAAAAATGGATATCATGTTTCAAATACTACCGGCGAAGATCTCGATTTGGTAACTGATGCCGTAAAAACTTCAAAATATGAGGTTGTAACTGCTTTTGAAATTTTCGAACATTTACTGGCCCCTCTCAACGTTTTAAAAGATATTCAGGCTACGAAGCTGGTCACCACTGTTCCTTTAAAATTATGGTTTTCGCCAGCGTATCAAAGTAAAACCGATAAGTGGGATAGGCATTATCATGAATTTGAAGACTGGCAGTTTGACTGGTTACTTGAAAAAAGCGGCTGGCACATTAAGGAAAGTATAAAATGGAACAATCCAGTCAACAAAATAGGTATCCGTCCCATTTTAAGAAAATTCACGCCTCGATATTACGCAGTGTACGCCGAAAGGATTTAAGCAGCTTTTATTTTCAGGATATTCCTATATTAGTCTTTCACAAATTTCAATTTCTTGAAAATTTATATCGTCATACCTGCCCATAACGAAGGAAAATATATTGCTAAAACCCTTCAATCACTTGTAGACCAGACTGTACAGCCAGATAGGGTTGTTGTGGTGGACGATAATTCTATAGACAACACCTCCCAAATTGCCATAGATTTTGCCGCTAAATATCCCTTTATCGAATTGGTAGAAAATAGCAGTTCTGCGGAACATGCGCCGGGAAGTAAAGTTATAGACGCTTTCTATAAAGGATATTACGAACTTCCTGAAGATTATGACATCATTTGTAAATTTGATGCCGATCTCATTTTCCCTGAAAATTATCTGGAGAAAATGCTGCAGCATTTTAAAAGCGATGAAAGTATTGGAATGGTAGGTGGTTTTTGCTCCGTCTTAAAAGGAAAAGTATGGGAAATTGAGAACCTCACCGGCAAAGATCATATTCGTGGTGCTTTAAAAGCCTATCGCAAGAATTGTTTTATCCAGATTGGAAAACTAAAACCTTCCATGGGTTGGGATACGGCCGATGAACTGGTGGCCAGATTTCATGGCTGGAAAATCCTAACCGATGAATCCCTCATCGTAAAACATCTTCGCCCTACCGGTTTAAATTATCACCAGAATGCTGCCCATAAACAGGGAGAAGCTTTCTATAAACTTCGTTACGGAACGGGATTGAGTCTAATCGCTTCCGCGAAACTTGCCGCGAAAAAAATGAATCCGTTTGCTTTTTTGCATTATAGCATTGGGTATTTTAATGCGAAAAAAAGAAACGACAATTTCCTTGTTTCCGAAGAAGAAGGAGAATTCATTAGAGATTTCCGCTGGAAAAATATCAAGAATAAACTTAAAGGTTAATCCAATAATGCCTTTAAAGGATGGCCGGTTGTTCCATTAGGAAATTCGATCCCTAACAATGCAGATATGGTTGGTGCGATGTCGGGGATTTCAGAAAGTTCTGTGCTGCTCCCTTTTTTGATCCCTTTTCCAAAGAAAAGCAAAGGCACATGCGTATCATAAGAGTAGCCGCTACCATGGGTTGATCCTGTTTCGGAATACACGATATACCCGGGATCTAAGAGATAGATCACATCCCCGCTCCGTTTTTGATTAAAACCATTTTGAATTTTACTGGCAATACCTTCGGTAAATTCAGTATTCTGCATTTGCTCCCGGGTGAAAACCTTATAGATATTGTCCTGTTGAAGGAGAAAATGTGCGATTTTGTTTTGAGCTTCAACCAACTCAACTTTTGACTCGCTCATTTTATCGTAATCGAAGAAAATCTGTCCGTTCGAGATATTCTTAATTAGATCTTTACCCAAATTCTTTTCTACAAAAGGATATAAAGAATCGCGCAAAACTGCTTCGTTATAATATCCTGCCGGAATTTTATTAGACTTTAAATATCCCGGAACATCCACTCCACCATGATCTGCAGTGAGAAATAACGTATACTCTCCTTTTCCCACATTTTCATCCAGGAAAGAAAGAAAATCTGCCAGAGCCATATCCAAGCGGATATAGGTATCCTCAATTTCCTTTGAATTGACCCCGAAATTATGCCCCACATAATCGGTGCTTGAAAAACTTAGCGTGAGAACATCGGTAATATTGTCTTTCCCTAATTGTTCGCCTAAAATTGCCGCTTTAGCAAATTCAGCGGTAAGATCATTTCCAAAAGGCGTGGCTTTTATAAGTTCATAATTTCCGTTTCCTTTAGCCAGGTTTTTGAGATCATAAGGAAAAACCGCTTTATCCTGACCGGCAAAACCACCTTCAAAAGTATTTTCGTCAATTCCGCTTTGAGAATAGGATTTTATGTCTTTTATGGGATTCCAAACTTTTAAATACTCTTTCGCTTTTCCAGAATTATTAAAATCCTGTACCCATTGAGGAAGTTCAGTCATATAAAAACTACTGGTGATCCAGCGCGCTTCATCACTTCCATGAAACCAGTAAGCAGCATTCGCTGTATGCCCGGCAGGTAAAATCGCCCCCCTGTCTTTTAGTGCAATTCCAATTGTTTTTCCTTTCAGCTGCGTAAATAACCTGTTTTCATCAGCAAAACTGGTAGTTAGCATTCTGTGTGGGGACATTTTTCCGGCATTACTCTTTGTCCCCACCGGAGTGACCGAATCATCTGAAGCACAATACACATACTGCCCTTCAAACTTATCGAACCATGAATTACTAATTATCCCATGACCTGCAGGTGTCGTCCCACTGAATACGGATGCATGACCTGGTCCTGTGTAAGTTGGCACATAATTAAAATGATTGTTTTTAAAATTAAATCCATCATTTACAATTCTTTTAAAACCTCCCTCGCCATATTGATCCCAAAATCTGGTCAAATAATCATAACGCATTTGGTCTACCACGATACCAATTACCAATTTTGGCCTTTCTTCATTAGATTGTGCTTTTATATTAACTACAGAAAGTAAGAATAGAATAGTGAAAATGTACTTTTTCATGCTCAAAAATAATTTTAAAGTCCTCCAAAAATACAAAACTATAAAGGCCAAACTTTAATTCGTCGTTAAATACTTTAGAAAGAAATTTTAGTATTTTAGCTTCTCAAAAATGAATTGATGACCTATTTATACTCCATTGGGGAATATTTTTTAATGCTTAAGGGAGTTTTTGGACGTATGACGAAAGGATCAGTCCTTAGGAGTTTAATTTTTAAAGAAATAAATGACCTCATTTTAGGATCCATGGGAATTGTTGCTTTTCTCTCCTTTTTTATAGGTGCGGTTGTCGCCATTCAAACTGCACTAAACCTAAACAATCCTCTAATACCAAAAACGCTTGTAGCCTATGCGGCCAGGCAATCTGTAATCCTTGAATTTGCCCCAACTTTTATTTCCATTATTATGGCTGGAAAAGTTGGATCCTTTATTACATCCAGTATCGGGTCCATGAGAGTTACCGAGCAAATCGATGCTTTGGAAGTAATGGGGATCAATTCAAAAAACTACCTCATCTTTCCAAAGATTGTTGCCATGTTCACCTATCCATTTGTGATCGCAATATCTATGTTTTTAGGCATAGCCGGGGCATATTCTGCAGCTGTTTTCGGTGGATTTGTATCGTCAGACCAGTTTATTCTTGGTCTGCAAGATGATTTTATTCCTTTTCATCTGGTCTATGCTTTTGTAAAAACCTTATTGTTCGCTTTTATTTTATCTACAGTTCCTGCCTATCATGGATATTATATGAAAGGTGGGGCATTGGAAGTGGGACAGGCAGCCACCACCTCTTTTGTTTGGACCAGTGTTGTATTAATCGTTACCAATTATTTTGTAACCCAATTATTATTGAGCTAGGATTATGATAGAAGTTGAAAATTTAAAAAAAGGGTTCAAAGGAGAACAGATATTAAAAGGTATCAACTATACTTTTGAAAGAGGAAAAACAAACCTGATCATTGGCCAGTCAGGATCTGGAAAAAGTGTTTTCTTGAAATGTATGTTAGGCCTCTTTAAACCTGAAGAAGGCACTATTAAATATGACGGGAAGCCATATTCTAATTTTTCTGATGAAGAACAAAGAGAACTTCGGAAGGATATTGGCATGCTTTTCCAGGGAGGAGCACTTTTTGATTCTATGACCGTAGCTGAAAATGTTATGTTTCCGCTTAAAATGTTCACCAAACAGAAAAAGAAAGAATCCATGGCGAGGGTGCGGGAGGTTTTGGATCGAGTGAACCTTGAAGGTGCAGAAGATAAAATGCCTTCGGAAATTAGTGGTGGAATGCAAAAAAGGGTGGCCATTGCACGTGCCATTGTTAACGAACCGAAATATCTATTCTGCGATGAACCCAACTCCGGGCTGGATCCAACTACCGCAACTGTCATCGATAAACTTATTCAGAAAATTACTCACGAAAATCAAATTACCACGGTAATCATCACCCACGATATGAACTCGGTTTTGGAAATTGGTGAACGTATTGCTTTTCTAAAAGAAGGTTTACTTGCCTGGAAAGGAACCAAAGATGAGATCTTTCAAACAGACGATGAAACCGTGACCGATTTTGTTTATTCTTCAGATTTATTTAAAAAGGTAAGGGAAGCACAGCTGAAAGGTTACTAATTACCTTACGTTCTTAATAGCGAGCGTATCTAATTTAAGTCTTATTTTCATCCATTCTCTAAACTTAGCCTCCTGCTCTCGCACCTGTACATTGTTCAACTTCTTGTCCCAAGTTACCGTAAATGTTGGTATCGTATCGGTTTTCTGAAAATTCGTTGAAATAAGGTTTGAATACCCTATCTCTTCTATATTTTCATAATTGATCTTAGCTTCCTTGCTCAGTTCTACAAAGGAGAACTGGTCCCCTCTATATTTAGAAAGTTCATTTTCAAGTAATTCAATGCGTTTATCTTTATTTTGCAGAACCTCCTGATTCTTAATGTAAAGATCTTCCAGAATGCCACTACGGACTTCCGAAGAAATTTGATTGATATCCTGGCCCGCTGAATGTTCACCCTGATGGATAATTAATTTGGTTTCCTTAAGCGCTTCAATCTCATTCATGCTTTGTTCCCAAGTTTGAATCGTTTCATCAGTTACGCGATTCCCCAATAAATAGACATCCAGCTGCTTTCCTTCGTAATTTAAATCAGATTTAATAGTTGTTGTGCCAGCAAATTTAACCGTAGAGGATAAAAACTGGCTGGCTTTAGTTTCAAAAATTTGTTTGTTGAGGAGATTTATAAAAAGAAAAATACTGGGAATCATTACAATAAAAGCAATCAGGGAAGCTATTTGTGCAATCCTTTTTCTTCTCTTGCTATTTGCATAGCGCACCAAGGGAAATCCCAGTAACTTTGATACGACAAAGGTGGAAAGCGCGATAAAAACCGCATTGATGGAAAATAAATAAAGCGCACCAATTGCGTACTCCCAATTAGCATTGGCTATTCCATAACCTACCGTACATAATGGAGGCATCAGGGCTGTTGCAATGGCAACCCCCAAGATTACACTCACAATTGTACCTTTTTTAGTTTTCCCCACAATTAATGCAAGGCCACCAAAAATAGCTACCAAAACATCCAGGATCGTAGGGTATGTCCTGGCAATAATTTCAGGAGTTTCGAGTTTAACGGGGGATATGAAAAAATAAACGGTAGCGGTGAGTACACTAAGAATTACCATGATTCCCAGATTGGAAAAAGATCGTCTCAAAGTTTCCACGTCATTAATGGCAATCCCCATTCCAATACCCACAATAGGACCCATTAATGGAGAAATAAGCATAGCACCAATCACTACAGCGGTACTACTAACATTTAGTCCAATAGAAGCGACGAAAATAGAGAAAATTAGGATCCAGGCATTGTGTCCTTTAAAGGAAATATCCTTTTTTACGGCTTCAATCGTAGATTCTCTATCAGTGTCATCACGAATATCCAAAAGACGGCGTAAAAAATTCCTGGTATCCCGGGTGATCCTTTTGGCGTCTTCAGAAAGTTCTTTTTCCTTCGGTTTGACCTGTGAATTTTCTAAATTTTCAGATTCTGTCATTTCTAACCAAGTTCTTTACCGTATTCGTCTATAACTTTGCCCCTAAGATTTTTGATATATTGTTCTTCAGATTTTGGAACGATCAAAATCACCTCATCATCTTCCACGATGATATAATCTGAAAGGCCTTTGAGCACGATTATTTTTTTATTCTTACTAGAGATAATATTATTCTCTGAATCCTCGGCAAGGACACGACAATGCACCAATAAATTCCCCGATTCATCTTTTGGCAATTGGGCATCTAAAGAGGTCCAGGTACCCAAATCACTCCAGCCAAAGTCGACCGGGATCACGAATACTTCATGAGCTTTTTCCATGATCCCAAAATCTATGGAAAGGTTTTCAGCTTGAGGATAATACTCCTCGAGAAATTCCTGCTCATTTTTTTCATTGAAAAATTTTTCTCCTTTTGCCATTAAGCTCTCCATTTCAGGCAGGAATTCCCTAAAACATTTCAGGATAAATTTTGTGGACCAAACAAAAATTCCGGCATTCCAGAGATAATCGCCATCTTCCAGGAATTTTTCAGCCCTTTTAAGTGTAGGTTTTTCCGTGAATTTTTTTACTTTTTTTATTGAGGTTCCATCTGTAGTATCAAAATTAATATAGCCATAGCCGGTATTTGGACTATTTGGTGTTATACCAAGGGTAATCAATCGATCTTTCTCTTCAACATTATCAAAAGCCTGTTGTACGGCAACAGTAAATTTTTCTTCGTCTTTAATGTGATGATCACTTGGAGCAACAAGGGTAATCGCATGGGGATTTTTTTTATGAATTTTCAAGGTACCCAGCAAGATACTTGGTGCCGTATTTCTCATGGCAGGCTCCGGAACTATTTGCTCATCTTTAATATTGGGCATTTGTTCCTTGATCATCTCAACATATGCAGCATTGGTGAGTACATAAATATTTTCTGCAGGAATGATTTTTTTTAGCCGCTTAAAAGTTGTTTGAAACAAGGTTTCTCCATTTCCCAAAATATCAAGGAATTGTTTCGGATGCGATGCCTTACTGGCCGGCCAAAATCTGGAACCCACACCACCAGCCATGATTATTGCGAAATAATTATCCCTTTTAGTGCCAGTCATATTATGTTTTTAAAAGTTCTACCTCAGCATTAGGCTGAAATAAATAAATTTTTCCGGATTCTATTTCCAGGCATTCGTATCGCTTAACTCTGCGTTGCCCTTTTTTAAATTTTTTACCATTATATATTCTGAAAAGACTTCCCGTTGGAATTTCAAAAATATAGTTTTTATCATTCTCCTGGTCAAAACTTTTTAGCGCTATAGAAAGTTTTGCATCGGTATCGCTACTCGCTTTTGGATTTCTAAAATGATTTGCAATCACCGGCAGCAATGATTCCGGAAAAATTTCCGGTCTAATGAAAGGTAACATTAAATTCCTGAAACAAAATTTCCATTCCTGCCCATGAGGTTTAATACCTCTGCCGTACTTTTCAAACGCAATTAAATGTGCAATTTCGTGTACCGTTGTAATCAAAAATCTGTATGGATTAAGATTGGAATTAATGGTGATTTGTTGGGAACCATCTGGCATTCTTCGATAATCGCCATGACGGGTCACTCTTTCGTTTACAATCTTTAAATGTACCCCATTCAATTTAATCAATTCAGTTATAGGATGAACCGCATTTGAAGGAAGATATCTGGCAAGAATTTCTTTCATTTAAGGTGTACTGTTTGAAACCTGCAGGACTTTCCCATTATATAAATTGTGACCGTGAAGACTAAAATCTGCAATATATCCGGCCATTTGTTTCGCTGAAACCGGCGCCTCATATCCCGGAAAAGCTTCTTCTAACATTTCGGTTTGCACAGCGCCTAACGCCAACACATTAAACGATGGGCCATTATCTTTAAATTCTTCAGCAAGTAATTCCGTAAGTGTGATTAACGCACCTTTACTGGAACTATAAGCGGCAAGCCCGGGAAATTTCATGCTTCCCTGAATGCCACCCATACTACTAATATTAAGGACATGAGAATTTTTGTCCATGAATGAAAGTAATACTCTGGTAACCTCAGCCACTCCAAAAACATTTACCTCGTACACTTTTCTGAAATCTTCAACAGTACTTTCAGAAAAAGGTTTATTTAAAAGCGCCCCGGCATTATTGATCAGCACATCTACATGTTCCCATTCCGTAGATACAAAATCTACAACTTTGTCAATATGATCTTTTTTACTGATATCGAAAGGAAAGCTGGTGACATTCTTCAATTTAAGAGCAGAAACCGGATTCTCATTCCGGGAAAGGGCCAGAATATTATGTCCCATTTCAGCTAGTATTGAAACCATTTCATAGCCAATCCCCCTACTGGTTCCGGTAATTATGATATTTTTCTTACTCATTCAATGTGATTTCTTTGGCTGAAGTATTTGCCATTTTTTGAATTCCGGGAACCAGATCATTTAAAAGTTTGGCCATATGTTCAGGATCCATAAACTGGATTTCATCATCTACATGATGATAGTAATTATAGTTTGAAAAATCGAAGGTAGAAATAGTTTGCGCCGGAATGTTCAACTGCTCATAGAAAGGATAATTATCGCTTCTTTTAAACAGGTTTAACTGTTTTGCCTGGGGTAAAAATCCCAAAATCTTTTTATCGTTAGAATATTCATTGAACTTTTCAGCCAGGTTTGAATTTTCAAATCCCGTAACATAGGCTTCGTAATCTTTCGCTTTCATGGGAACACCAATCATTTCCAGATTAAGCATGGTATAAAGATCTAAATTTTCAGACTTAAGCCTTGCCGCTAAATGTTGGGAGCCTCTCAATCCCATTTCCTCTCCTGAAAACAATGCGAAAATAATACTGCGTTTATTGGATTGAGAGTTGGCCAGAACTTCCGCCAATTGTAAAACCCCAACGGTTCCTGCGGCATTATCATTGGCACCATTTGCAATAGAATCACCTTCTACCGGTTTACTGCTTCCAATATGATCATAGTGCGCGCCAATCAAAATAAACTCATTTTTGAGGTTTTCATCATTTCCTTCCAAAACCGCTACCATGTTAAAACCATCGATCTCATCGATCTTAAAATCATCACGATAATTTTCAAAATAAGCTGGTAAATCTAATTTTTTAAACCTTTCCTCGATAAATTCAGCAGCTTTTTCAATCCCTTCAGTTCCTGTTTTTCTCCCATTTAAATCATCAGAAGATAAAAAGGTGAGATCTTTTTCAATTTCATGAGCGGTGATGGCTTTCACCGGAATAGGTTCCTGTGCAGAACAGGAAATCAATAAAGATAAAAAAGAAAAAAGGATAAATGTCTTTAGTGATTTTTGATAATTTCTCATAGCTATAAAGATAAAAAATCCCGCGAGAAGCGGGATTTAAAACTATTTAAAGAATCGATTAAGCTAACATTGTAACCGGATTCTCCATATATATTTTTAAGGTTTGTAAAAAGGCTGCCCCCGTTGCTCCATCTACCGTTCTATGGTCACAGGCCAGCGTAAGCTTCATGGTATTCCCAACCACGATCTGTCCATCTCTCACCACTGGTTTTTCTACAATAGTTCCCACGGAAAGAATTGCAGAATTTGGCTGATTGATAATGCTGGTAAACTCAACGATTCCAAACATTCCCAAGTTAGAAACCGTGAAAGTACTTCCTTCCATATCTGAAGGCTGAATTTTTTTGCTTCTCGCCTTTCCTGCCAGATCCTTCACATTTGCGCCAATTTGCGTTAACGACATCTGGTCAGCATATTTCAAAACAGGAACCACAAGGCCTTCATCTACAGCAACAGCAACGCCCATATGGATATGCTTGGCAATTCTGGTAAGATCACCTGTCCATTGGCTGTTCACTCTTGGATGTTTTCTAAGCGCCATAGCCGTAGCTTTAATCACCATATCATTAAAAGAAACCTTGGTATCTGGGATCTCGTTGATATTTTTTCTAGAAACCATGGCGTTGGCCATATCTACTTCAATAGTAAGATAATAATGAGGTGCGGTAAATTTAGATTCCCCCAGACGTTTTGAAATGGTTTTACGCATTTGCGAATTCTTGATCTCTTCGAATTCTTCTTTTCCCGCCGGAGTATAAGGTGCAGCAGCTACCGTTGTTTTCTTGGCTTCAGTTTCACTTGCAGCAGATTTTTCTTCTGATTTTGCGGAACCTTTATAATTCTCAATATCTTTTTTAACAATTCGTCCATTTTCTCCAGAACCATCTACACTTCCCAGGTCAATTCCTTTATCCTCAGCCATTTTCCTGGCCAAAGGAGAAGCAAAAATCCTTTTGTCTGAAGTTGAAGAACTTGATTTTGAAGTTTCTTCTTTCTCTTTTGAAGATTCTTTAGAGGAACTTTCCTCTTTCTTATCTGAATCAGAAGATGTTGATTTTTTTGCTTTTTTAGCACCGCCAGATTTACCAATTTTGGAAACATCGGTTCCCTCCGGTCCAATAATTGCCAAAAGCGTATCTACTTTCGCAGATTCCCCTTCCTGAATTCCAATTTTCAAAAGCGTCCCGGAATAGAATGATTCAAATTCCATGGTAGCCTTATCGGTTTCGATTTCAGCTAAAATATCGCCTTCTTCAACTTTATCCCCCTCCTGCTTTAACCATGAAGCAACGGTCCCTTCTTCCATAGTATCGCTAAGCCGTGGCATATTGATTACCTCAACACCTTCGGGAATCCCGCCTTCATCATCACTATCTTCATCCTCTGACTCTTCCTCTTCGGAAGACTCTTTTTCTTCTGAATCATCTTCAGAATTATTATTATCATCAGAAGATTTTTTATCAGATTTTTCCTCTTTTTCTGAACTTTCCTTTTTCTCTTCCTTTTCTGAAGATCCTCCGCTAATAAGATCAGAAATATCTTCACCTTCTTCACCAATTATGGCAAGCAGTTGATCTACCGGCGCAGTACCGCCTTCTTCTATTCCAATATGGAGCAAAACTCCGTCATAGAATGATTCAAATTCCATAGTGGCCTTATCGGTTTCAATTTCAGCTAAAATATCGCCTTCCTCTACTTTATCCCCTTTTTGCTTAAGCCACTTTGCAACGGTACCTTCTTCCATGGTATCGCTCAAACGTGGCATTTTAATTACTTCTGCCATATTTTTAATCTAATTTATGTGCTAAAAAAGGATAATCATCCTGTTCATATACCACATCATACATTACAGATTTATCAGGAAAATCTGATTCGTCTGCAAATTTCTCACATTCAGCAACTTTATCTTTTATGCGCTTATCGATCTCTTTGATCTCTTTTTCTGAAGCGTATTTTTTCTCTTTTATAATATCCAAAACCTTGGTGATGGGATCGAGTTTTTGATACTCGGCAACTTCATCTTTAGTTCGGTACTTTTGAGCGTCACTCATGGAATGACCTCTGTAACGATAGGTTTTTAACTCAAGGAAAGTAGGTCCTTCTCCTTTTCTTGCCCTGGTAATTGCCTCGTCTAAAGCTTCAGCAACTTTAACGGGATCCATCGCGTCAACCGGTCCACAGGGCATTTCGTACCCATTCCCCAGTTTCCAGATCTCTGTTCCTTTGGAAGTTCTCGCTACGGAGGTTCCCATAGCATATCCATTATTCTCAACACAAAATACCACAGGAAGGTTCCAATTCACCGCCATGTTTAGGGTTTCATGAAGAGACCCCTGTCTAACCGCACCGTCACCCATAAATGTAAGGGTTACATTATCCCTTTTATGATATTTATCTGCAAAGGCGAGTCCGGCACCTAAAGGAATTTGTCCTCCAACAATCCCATGACCTCCGTAAAATCTATGTTCCTTGGCGAATATATGCATAGAGCCACCCAGACCCATTGAAGTTCCCGTTTTCTTCCCATAAAGCTCGGCCATTACTCTTTTAGGATCCACGCCCATTCCAATGGGTTGCACGTGATTTCTATAAGCAGTGATCATACGATCTTTCTCAAGGTCCATCGCGTGCAATGCGCCGGCGAGGATGGCTTCCTGGCCATTATATAAATGTAAAAATCCCCGTACTTTTTGTTGAATGTACACCTGCGCAAGCTTATCTTCAAATTTGCGCCAAAAAAGCATATCCTCGTACCACTTCAAATAAGTGGCTTTTGTAATTTTCTTCATTTAGAGTTTTTTAAGGCCGGACACTTTGATTTTTCCGAACGGATAACAAAAATACTATTTTCAATAAGAAACGAAAACAGTTTTATACCAAAAAAATAACGAAAACCTTATAGACAGGAATTATCGAATACAAGAGGGAGTAAATCCTTCACTGAATCTGCCTTTATCACCTTTCCTGTTTCCCCCATAAAATATAATTCTATCGCTTCGTCCTGCTTTACTTCATACTCGACCAAGGCCTGTCTACATGCGCCACAGGGCGGAACCGGCGAAATTATACGGTGTTTCATGGACTTTGCTGAAATAGCTATAGCCTTGACTTTTTCGTTTGGGTAATTGGCCCCGGCTGCATAAACAGCAGTTCGCTCGGCACAGAGCCCCGAAGGATAAGAAGCATTTTCCTGGTTACTCCCTAAAATCATTTCGCCATTTGCCAATTGAACCGCCGCCCCCACTTTAAATTGAGAATAAGGGGCATAAGCATTATTTCTAACTTCAATGGCTTTATGCATTAACTCCTGAACATGAGCATCAAGTTCATCTAATGAATCGTAAACTTCCAATCTGGAAGTAATGGTAAATGGCTTCATCCTAAATTATTGGAAATACAAGATAAGGGAAAGTTTCCCTGTGGGCAACCGGAAAAGCTAAACTTTAAAGACCTAGTATTGATCGCCAAAATTAAAGCTTAATCCAAAACGTAGCGTACCGTCTAAGGGACTACTTACGGCAGAAGTCGAAAACAAATAAGAAGCATCGATAATAATAGATTCATACACGAATCCAGCACCAACAGATAAAAATCTCCTGAAGCCTTTTTCTTCACTTTCATTAAAATAACCTGCACGAAGGGCAAATTGCTCACGGTACCAGTATTCTGCACCCAAGGCTAAAGTAAATTCTTTTATTTCTTCAGAAAAACCATCAGGTGCATCTCCAAATGATTTAAAGATCCCCGAAATAGAACCAATATTATTATATTCATCATCATCTTCAGCATCAATATCGCCATCCCCATCAAAATCCTGGGGTGTGGGAACCAGAAGTTTATTTACTTCAAGGTAAGTACCTAATTTATTATCTGCATCAAATATAAAGTCAAATCCTGCCCCTGCTTTTAAGTTCGTTGGAATAAAATTTTCCTGACCGGCATCATCATACTTCATTTTTGGGCCAATATTCTGGATATTTGCCCCCAGTCTCCATACACCGTCAAAATTACTCAGCGTTAACTGTTCACTTTGGTAAAAAGCACTCACATCTACTCCAAAAGTTGATGCTGCACCCAGATCTTCATTGTCCTGAAGACCAAGATCTGATCTTAAATACCTCATGGCCACCGCCGTAGAAAAGGTTTCGCTCAACTTTAATGCGTAGGAAATATCGAAGGTTAACTCATTAGGATTTACAATAATTGGAGTTTCTTCAAAGGTCAATCGGGTTTCAATGGAACCTAAACTAAAATAACGAAGACTGGCCGCAGCTGCACTTTTTTCATTAATTTTATGAAAGTAATTTAAACTTCCTAAGAAAATATCATTAACAATATCACTTAAATAGGGGGTATATGAAACAGCTACACCATTTTCATGGGTAGCAAAAGCATATTTTGCTGAATTCCATTGTTGGGAAAAAACATCTGGAGAAGTCGCCACACCCTGATCACCAATTCCAGCAGCTCGTGCATCGGCAGCTACTAGTAAAAATGGCACTGCGGTGGTAATAACCCTATCCCTTTGCTCTTGTGATATCACTGAAAAATCGACAAATAAAACTGCCGCTAAAAAGAAGAAAGTAATTTTTTTCATTATAGTAGTTAATGATAAACAAATATATAGTAATATTCCTGTTAAGAAAGAACCTCCACGCGAAAATGCCTTCTTAATTCAAATTATTCTAAAAAAATTTAAAGAAAAATTAATTTGGGTTTTATTTATAACCTTAAAAATAGAAAAATATTGTTTAGGCAGCGAAGGAGCGTTAATTTTCAGAATATTTCCATGGATACAACAATTTATCATCCAATATTTCGTTTAAATTTGCCTGAAATGAAATTCAGAAGGAGTAATTTCAAAAAATAAGATGAAAATTTAAGCTACTGTTAAGCATATCAAACAGTTAGATTGATTTTTAATGATTTAGTATTTACAAAATAATCTTGCTGGTTTTGCGTTAATTAGTATATTGCAAAGCCTAAATTTCTATCATAAAGAAGGACATACTATGAAATTCAATGTAGCTTCAAAAGCCATTATTGCTGTGATTTGTGGTGTTAGTTTACTTAGTTGTAATAAATCTGACAACTACAAAAATACTTCCCGCGCCACTGGTTGGGATATAAACTCCAAAGATGGAGGCTTCCAGTATAATACCGATTTTAAAGAGCAGGATGCTGCTCCAGGCCTTGTATTTGTTGAAGGAGGAACCTACACAATGGGACGTGTACAGGATGATCCCATGCACGACTGGAACAACTCTCCAACCCAACAACATGTCCAGTCCTTTTATATGGATGAGACAGAGGTTACCAATAAGATGTATTTAGAATATCTTGATTGGTTGAAAAGTGTTTTCCCACCCACACAAGACAATTATCGTAACATATATTATGGTGCTGTACCAGATACTTTAGTTTGGAGGAACCGTTTAGGCTATAACGAAACCATGGTGACCAATTATTTACGTCATCCGGGTTATGCCGACTATCCTGTAGTTGGAGTTAGCTGGATCCAGGCTGTTGAATTCAGTAAATGGAGAACAGATCGTGTAAATGAGAAAAGACTGGAAAAGGAAGGTTTCTTAGCAGATAATGCCAGATATAATTCTGAACCCGGAACCACTTTTAATACAGAAACTTATATTAACTCCCCTACAAAGACATACGGCGGAAATACAGAATTGAACCAGGGTAAGAAAGTTACCGATCGTTTAGCGGATGTTGATGCCGAAGGCAATCCAATCAAAAAAGTTTATGCTGGTAGGGAAAGCGGCTTAATTTATCCGGAATATCGCCTGCCTACTGAAGCTGAATGGGAATATGCCGCTTTAGGCCTGGTTGGTATCAGAAATTATAACATTTATCGCGGAAGAAAAAAATACCCATGGGATGGGCAATATACTCGTAATGGCGATGCTAAAAAAATGGGTGACCAGTTAGCCAACTTTAAGCAAGGAGCCGGAGATTATGGTGGAATTGCCGGATGGAGTGATGATGGAGCTGATATAACTGCTGAAATAAAATCTTATGACCCAAATGATTTTGGCTTATATGATATGGCAGGAAACGTTGCTGAATGGGTAGCCGATGTTTACAGACCCATTGTAGATGATGAATTTAACGATTTTAACTATTACCGTGGAAACGTGTATACCAAGAACGCTATTAATGAGGATGGCACTGTAGAAGTTGTGACTTCTGACAATATTGTATTTGACACTTTAAGCAACGGGAAAGTTGTGGCAAGAAATCTACCGGGTGAAATTGCGCAGGTCCCGGTTACAGAGGAAGATACATACATGAGAACGAATTATACTGATAGTGATCAGAGAGACTATCGTGATGGGGATAAAAGCTCCAGTAGGTATTTTCAGCCATTTCAGGAAATTGAAGATGATCCCAGCAAAAGAATGTATAATTCTCCAAAATATGATAATATCACCTATGACGATAGCACTGAAAGTGTAGAAGCTAGAGGTTATGATAAAGAAAAAAGGACTACTTTAATTAGTAATGAAGTGCGTGTTTACAAAGGTGGTAGCTGGAGAGATCGGGCTTACTGGTTAGATCCTGCACAAAGGCGATATTTCCCTCAGGATATGGCTACAGATTATATTGGATTTAGAAATGCCATGTCACGGGTAGGTTCAAAATCATTGTCTGAAAACAAAACTGCACGTAACTAATAGTTATTATATAAATTAAACTTAAAGCCCTAACATGTTTAGGGCTTTTTTTATAGTTTTAATTCATGAATATAGCCAGAATACATCAGCGCTACCTTCTTTGCAAAAAGGTAGATACAGATACCCGAAATATTAAAAAAGGAAGCATGTTTTTCGCCTTGAAAGGTGAAAACTTTAATGGAAATATATTTGCTGAAGAAGCTCTTTTAAAAGGCGCACGCTATGTTGTAGTCGATGAGAAAAATCTTGCCAAGGATAATGAAAGTTATATTCTGGTAAAAGATGTTTTGGATACTTTACAACAACTTGCCACATTCCATCGAAAGTACTTAAAACTTCCAATTTTGGCGATAACGGGTAGTAATGGTAAAACCACTACTAAGGAATTGATCAATGCTGTTCTTTCAAGGAAACTTAAAGTTGTTGCCACAAAAGGTAATTTAAACAACCATATTGGCGTTCCACTCACCCTTTTGTCTATGGATGAAAGCACAGAAATTGGCATTGTAGAAATGGGAGCAAATCATCCCTTCGAGATCGAATTTCTTTGCAGGATTGCAGATCCGGATTATGGTTACATTACCAATTTTGGAAAAGCACATCTGGAAGGCTTTGGAAGCCTGGATGGAGTGATAAAATCTAAAACTGAGTTATACCGGCATTTACAGGACCATAAAAAAATGATCTTTTTAAATCTGGATGATGAGGTGCAGTTAAGACATCATAACTACAGCCATACCTTTACGTTTGGTGAAACGCGCGAGGCCGATGTTCAGGTGGAATATACCGAGAGCGGTGAATATGCTGAAGTTTTCTACAACCAAACCCATTTTAAAAGTAAGCTCACCGGGAGTTATAACGCTTTAAATATTGCTGCAGCACTTTGCATAGGATTGTACTTTAAAGTGGAATTTTTTGAGATCCAAAGCGCTATTGCCAATTATTCCCCAGATAATAACAGGTCACAGATAATTAATCATCAAAGCAATTCTATCATTCTGGATGCCTATAATGCCAATCCCACCAGCATGACTGCCGCTATTCACAATTTTAAGAACCTTAAAACGAAAAAGCAAAAAATTGCCATTTTAGGAGATATGTATGAGTTGGGAGAAACCTCGGCGGAAGAACACCAGGCGATTGTTGAATTAATTTCCGAGGGTAATATTAAAGAAACTTACTTATTGGGGGAAAACTTTAATGCTACAGTGTTTTCGAATAATTATATTTTCAAATTCAAGACTATTCAAGATTTAAAAAAACATCTGGAGGAGATCAATTTCAAAAATTGCTATTTCCTAATAAAAGGTTCCAGAGCCATGGCTTTGGAAAGGGTTTTAGAAAGCATCAATAAAGATTATATTACTGAATAACCTAACTTATTCTAAATTGTGAGTGATACTGGATTCGAACCAGTGACCCCTACCCTGTCAAGGTAGTGCTCTGAACCAACTGAGCTAATCACCCAAAACCAAATTCAAATTTAAGGCTACAGGAGGAGTAAAGCAACATCTTCACCGGCTAATTTGAATTCGAAAAAAATATTAAATGACTACCTTTAAATTCTAGCGCCTAATATCCCAATGTGTTAGCAACGGTAGTTACAGCCTATACAATTCCATACCATTTTGATAGAAAGAAGAACAGCATTTTAATTTTAATAATATAAATACCATTCAATAAATCAGTTTCAGAACATAGAAGAGTAGAGTTTTCTTCCAGCAGTACGACTACATTTTCGACCACTTCCTCGTTTTGATGATATTAATTTTCTCCTCCAATAATAGAATCAGAAGGATCGTCTTTAGAACATCCCATAAAAATGATTAGTAAAAGTAGTGCAGGTAATCTTTTCATGATTTTTAGTTAAATGGAATAATTGATTATGGGAATAAAAGCGAAATAAATTAAAAGTAATTTTTTGCTGATTTTAGATAATCCTATTATACCCTTTGGTTCTGTTTTACTATTACATATTTAAGTATTGTTAAAAATATCTTAATTTACACTCTTCGCCAATACCCATAACTAGGTATATTTAACAAGAATAATTTTGGTAATTTTCAATATTAGTATTCATCAAACCGCAAAATGATCTTTTTTCTAAGCCTAAGTTTCTCCTCAGTTTTTTAATTCTATTTTTTAGCTTCTCCACAATTGGGCAAACTGTTTTTGAGCAAGACACACTTTATGCTAATTATATTGGACAGGATCAGGGATTATTGCAATTAAATGTAAAGGATCTGGCTATAGATAACGAGGGGTTTTTATGGGCAGGTACTGAGGATGGTCTTCATAAATTCAATAGTTATGAATTTAAGGCACTTCTCCATGATCCAGAAGATAATTCTTCTATTCCCGATGATCATATTCGTGGTCTACTCTACACCAACGATACACTTTGGATAGCAACAAACTCTAAAGGTATTGTTGGTTTTGAACCTTCAAAAATGGAGTATTTTAACCTTGACTCAAAAAAAATAAATACAAACCTCAATACAGGCTATGACGTCTTTTTTTTGGATGATAGTACATTATTGTTTGCTTTGAAAAATTATATAGTCAAATATGAAAGAGCAAAAAAAACTTATACCGTAATAGCTTTACCCAAAAATAACAGGGATATTGCTGTTACCAGTGTTTTACCTATATCAGATAATGAAGTTTGGTTTGGCACCACATCCCAGGGGATTTTGAAATTTAATTTAAATAATAATAAAATTGAAGAAACAAAAATTCTTGAAGAGGCCGAAGATATTTATTTGTTTGAAGCTAATGACCTAATTATGGCGGGCACAAAATCTGGATTATTTCAACTTCACAAGGATAAAAAACCAGATCTTATTTTTGAAACAGCTTCAGTTAAATGTTTTTACATGTTCAATCCTGAAACTTTAATGCTAGGAACAGAGATCGGGCTTTATAAATTCAATTTTAAAACCGAAAAATTTACTTCAGTAGTTTTTACCAATCAATTCAATAGGACACTAAAAACTTTTGACATTAACAACATTATTGGGGATGATAAAGGGAATATATGGTTAGGTACTGAAGGAGACGGCTTGATACATTATAATAGCTATCAAAAGAAATTTAATACCATAAAAATAAAATTAGACGAGTATCCTAATAAAGAAAATATAAGCTCATTCCAATTCTTAAAAGGCAGAGACTCAACTTTATGGATTGGAAGTAAATGGGGAATTGTAAAATATTTTCATAAGAATGACAATTTCAAATTATATAACATTCCCTATAATGCCTTGATATACACTGTTGCCAAAGACCTAAATGGTCAAATTTGGAGTGGAGGTTTTACTACTGGCCTATTGAAATATAACTCTGAAACAGATAGTTTCAAAAAAATAAGTAGTGGGAATTTAAAGGATAATGATGTAATAAATATTATTCCGGTTTCAAAAGAGAAACTATGGGTTTGCACCTGGACCGGTGGGATTTATGAATATAACATAAAAAAGGAAGAGTTCAACGAAATTCTAATTGACGAAAAACGAATCAATAGAGCCAGGACTTCTTTAATTGATAGCGAAGGTAGCATCTGGCTGGGAACCGAGGAAGGAGTATATAAAGTAAATAAGGAAAGTGAAATTAAAAGATTTTTCTCAAAGGATAGTGAAAATGGACCACTTTCAGGCAACCGAATATTTGCTATCAAAGAGGATCGAAAAGGTAATATATGGTTAGGAACCAATTCAGGACTTACAAAACTTAATGCAAAAACTCATGAAAGCGAACATTTTTTCAAACAAAAAGGACTTCCAAACGATTTTATCTACTCGATATTAATTGCTCCAGATGATAATATTTGGGTAAGCACTAATTATGGAATTTCTGAATTGGATATAAAAAATAATACTTTTAAAAATTTTACAAGTAGTGACGGACTTCAAAATAATGAATTCAATGGTAAGGCAGGATATCAGGATGAGTTTGGTAATTTTTATTTTGGAGGAATTTCAGGAATTAATATTTTTAAACCTGAAGAGATAATTGAAAATCCTTATATACCAAGAACACATATTGAATCTATTGAATTGTTTAATAAGCCAATAGATATAAATGCTGTTTATACCGATACCTTAGAATTTAGAAGTGATGAAAATGTAATCACCTTAAATTTCACGGGGATTAGTTACTTAAATCCGGAAAAATCCTTTTACACCTATAAAATGGAAGGATTCGATGCGAATTGGAGACCCGCAACAAAGAATAGGAGCACTACTTATACTAATTTAAATCCCGGTAATTACACTTTCAAAGTAAAATCCAGCAACGATGAAGGAAAATGGAATGAAAATATTGATACGATATTTATCAAAATCGTCCCGCCCTGGTATAATACCCTATGGTTTAAAATCTTACTTGTACTTCTTTTTTTATTGGCAACTCGAGTCTTTTATCTTTATAAAACAAGAAAAATTAAAAAAGACAACCTTAAACTTGAAATGCAAGTGAATACCAGGACCAAAGAGATCAAACAAAAGAATAAGGATTTGGAAAAGGCCTATAGTGATGTTGAAAAACAGCGAAATAATATTGAATTTTTAATGCGTGAACTCACTCACCGCGTAAAAAATAATCTTCAAATCATTTCAAGTTTATTAAATATCCAGGCTAACAACATGGAGGAGGAGCAATCCAGTAGCGCCTTGAGGGTAGCTAAAAATCGTATTCTAACAATTTCGCAAATAGAAAACAAAACTCCCCATGACAATGGAATTTTAGAAATTGACCACTTTATAAGACATATTAGTGAAGTTATAATTGAGTCCCTTTCTGATGACGAAAATTTAAAATTCAAGACGGTATTTCGTTTGAATTCTAACCTGTCCGCATTAAATTTTAATGCAACCATGATCGGTTTAATATTGAATGAATTGATAACCAATACCACAAAATATGCATTCGAAAAAACTTCGGAAACTAATGAGCTACTTATATGCTCAACTGTGGAAGGGAACTACTTAATTTTAATTATAAAGGATAATGGAAAGGGGTATCAACAGGATGATATCACTAAAAATAATACCCTGGGAGTTGAATTGGTAAGGGAAATGGTCGAACAACTTGATGGGAATATACTGGTAAATTCATTTGATGGCACTGAAAATATTATTAGAATTCCTATTTAAGGGCTATATTGCTAGACCTAAATATCTACCTATAAATGTTAAATATTTTATTGATTGAAGATGAGTTTATAATTACCAAAGACTTAGAAACTCAATTATCAAAAAATAATTATGCAAATATTGATTCAGCTAAGAATTATAAAAATGCCATACGCCTTTTTACTGAGAACGATTATGATATCATCATAGCAGATATTAATCTTAACGATGAGAAAGACGGAATTGAAATCATTTCAGAATTAGCAAAATTTAAAATTGTTCCTGTTGTTTACCTTACCGCCTATTCTGATTCAGAAATAATTAAAAGAGCACAGAAGACCTTACCATTTGCTTATATACTCAAGCCTTACAATAATCAACAACTAAAGGCTACAATAGATCTTGCCATACTTAATTCAAAGAAAGATTCAATTTTTCTGGAAGAAACATTGAATGAAAATCCAAAACTGGACCTATTGACAAAAAGAGAAAAAGAAATACTGGTGGTGTTAGCTACGGGTAAAATGAGCCGTGAAATTGCAGAAATTCTTACTATTTCAGTCGGAACCGTAGAGCAACACAAAAAAAATATTAAGAAAAAACTGGATCTAAATACTGTAGGTGAACTTGTGAATTTTACAATGACCACCAAACTTTTGAAAATATAAGTTTTCCGTACTTAATAAAAAATTTCTTGAAACCGACTATCCCCCCGAGGCAAGCCGTAGGGGTATTTTGCCGGTTTCATTTTGGCCTCCGGGTCAAACCGAAATTTTGTATTTCCCCTCACCCAGAACTGCGAAAAAGCAGTTCTGACCTCTCCCGAAGGAGAGGTGAAGAGGAAACCCCGAGGCTGAGCCGTCGGGGAATTTTATAGATTAAAGAGTAAAGTTTTCAAAATAAAAAAGGCTTCCATTTAGGAAGCCTTTTTTGTGGGCAATGAGGGATTCGAACCCCCGACCCCCTCGGTGTAAACGAGGTGCTCTGAACCAACTGAGCTAATTGCCCTACATGATTGCAGACCTGCCTTTGCGACAAGCAGGTGCAAATATAGACTAGATTTTGAATTGCACAAAGGAATTTCAGGAAAAATTAAATTATTTCTGCTACCGTAAAAGTACTGCCCCCAACATAGATAACATCGCTTTCCGAAGCCCTTTTGAGTGCAGTTTGATAAGCATTTGATAACGAATTAAATGCTTCTACCTCAAAACCAAATTTCAACATTCTCTGGCTTAAAATTCCTGCATCCAATCCTCTTGGAACCTCTGGTTTTGAAACATAATAGATGGCTTTTTTCGGTAAAATGGGAAAAATCTCCTCCAGGTTCTTATCATTCACAACCCCAATAACAAAATGAATAGTTTCCTTATTCAAATCAATCAACTGCTTCATGGTAATTTTTAGACCATCAGCATTATGCGCCGTATCACAAATTACAAGAGGTTTTTCCTGTAAAATCTCCCAACGGCCTCTAAGGCCGGTATTATCTTTAACCTTTGAAATTCCACTCTGAATGCTTTCAGCGGAAATATTCCAACCTAATTTATTTAATTCTGAAATTGCAGCTAAAACTGTCGCTATATTTTCTTTTTGATATGCTCCTTTTAAATCTGAACCTAATCCTGGAGGCTCCATATCTTCAGCAAAGATAATTTTCGCTGCTTTTTCCGAAGCTATCCTTTTGAATACCTTTGTGGTTTCCAATTGCTTTTTTCCAATGATTACGGGCGTAGACTTCTTGATGATGCCTGCCTTTTCTCCGGCAATTTCCGCCAGTGTATTTCCTAATTGAGCTGTATGATCCATCCCTATATTGGTGATTATAGAAACTTCAGGGGTGATGATATTGGTGGAGTCAAGCCTTCCGCCTAAACCTACTTCAATAACCGCAATATCAACTTCAGCTAAATCAAAATACCAAAAGGCCATGCCCACGGTCATTTCAAAAAAACTTAGCTGATTGTTTTTCAGGAAGGATTCATTATTCTGAATAAATTCAACAACATGATCTTCAGAAATCATCTTTCCATTTATCCGGATACGCTCTCTAAAATCTTTTAAATGCGGGGAAGTATATAATCCCGTCTTGTATCCGGCTTCCTGTAACACTGAAGCCAGCATGTGGCTCACTGAACCCTTTCCGTTCGTGCCTGCTACATGAATCGTTTTAAAATTTTTATGAGGATTTTGGAGATGTGCAGCTAATTTAAGCGTATTGGAAAGGTCTTTTTTGTAAGCCGAAGCACCCACGCGTTGATACATAGGCAACTGCTGAAACATCCACTCAACAGTTTTAGAATAATTTTTCAATTACTCGCTGAGTTTAAAGTTATAGATAATGGTTCCTACCTGCCTGGAAGGTGCATTGGAATCTGAATTAAATCGCGTTGCCAAAGCAGCTCTTTTTGCGGGATCTGTTAAACAGGCAGAATTATTGGTAGTTCCTTTCATTCCGGGGGTTGCATTAACCACTCTTCCCTGCTGATCTACTTCAATTTTCACCACCACGATCCCAGATTCATTACAATCCTGCGGGATCTTGGCTTTATTCAGAGCAGACCTTCCACCAAGCCTATAATTACCGTCACCGTCCAGGCCAGCACCCTGTCCGTAATATGAACTGGCATTGGGATCTCCATCCGGGCTACCTTTATCTCCCGCCTGAGTATCATTTCCTTCACCGCCATTGGCAGTTCCGGATCTTTCAGGTCCGTTTAGGATACTACTTAAAGCATCATTGGTAGATTTATCGGGTTTTGGTTCAGGTTTCTTTACCGGTTCCGGAGTTTTTTTTGGTTCGGGCTGTTTGGTTTCAACAGGTGTTGGTTTTTTCTTTTTTTCGATGACCGGAGCTTCCTCCGCCTCCTGAGTTACTACTTCTTTCTCAATAACGGGTTCAGATTTAACCGGGGTTGCAGCCACTTTTTTAGGAGAAGATCTTACCGGTTCTTTGGGTTGAACATCACCGGAACCCACTTCAGAAGTACCAAAATTAATAGCAATTCCACTTTCTGGTGGCGGATCTAAATAGGTCAATCCGAAAAATATCAAAAGAAGGATCAATACCGTATAGATCACCACGGTAATGGTAAAAGACTTCTTTTCATGTTTTGTTTCGAAAATTGCCATTTTTATTCGGGTTTCACCGCCAATACTATTTTATAACTATTTCTATTCGCAATATCCATTACGGTAACGGCTTTTTCAATAGGCACACCTTCTTCAACTCGAAGGATAATCGTTGGATCTTCCTCTCCTGTCAAACGGGTCTTCAATTCTCCTTCCAGTGCGCTGTTACTTATGCGCTCACTGTTTATATACATTTGAAGATCCTTGGTGATACTCACCGATAAAGTTTGCTTATTGGTCGTTTTTCCTTTTGCCTTTGGAAGGATAAGATCCAAAGCTTCAGGAGTAATTGCCGGAGAAGTAAGCATGAAAAAGATAAGCAGAAGGAAAACCACATCTGTCATCGAACTCATACTGAATTCCGGACTTACTTTATTTCTTCCTCTTAAATTCATATTAAGCAGGCTCGTTTAACAGGTCAAGGAAATCAACCGCAGTGGCTTCCATCTGATGTATCACTTTATCAGTCTTTACCACAATATGATTGTATCCAATATAAGCAATAATACCAACGATCAAACCTGCAACAGTAGTGGTCATCGCCGTGTAAATTCCTTCAGCCAAAGCTCCCATTTGGGCCTGGCCGCTACTTGTCGCCAACTCATGAAAAGCAAGCACCATACCAATTACAGTTCCAAGGAAACCTATCATGGGTGCAGCACCGGCAATCGTGGCCAGAATACTTACGTTCTTTTCCAGTTTATATACTTCCAGTCTACCGGCATTTTCTATGGCTGTGTTGATATCTTCCAGCGGACTCCCAATTCTTGAAATACCCTTTTCGGTTAAACGGGCAACCGGAGAATCACTTTGTGCGCATCGTATCTTTGCAGATTCCATATTTCCATTTAGTACGCTGTCTTTAATTTGAAGCATAAAATTTTTATCCACTTTACTCGCAGCTTTCACCGCAAAAAGTCTTTCAAAATAAATATACAGGGCTATAAATAGCAGGATAAGAAGTATCACAATAATTATGGTCCCACCAAGACCACCACTAAACATTAAATCCCAAAGAGAAATTGTTTTTTCCTCTACTATAGGTTCAGATTGGATTGCAGCATCGGCCAGGCCGTCCTGCTGTAAAAAGTATAGCATATGTTTGATTAGGTTTGTTAATGTAACGTGCTAAGTTGATTTTAATTGTAAATCAAATTTACAATATTCCAAATGCCTGTTTGAACATCTTCTGAATAACATTTGCACAAACTTTTAAACAAGTTGTTTTAAAGCAACTTCAAAAGCACTTTTACTAATGTTAGTTTTGCTGCTGTTATTTTCAAAAGTATTTTGAATGGCATTTCGAATGGTCATTGAGGTATCGTTGAAAATCGCTTCATCGGTCATTTGCACCCTTCTTTCCATAAAATAAGCGAAAACCCGTGCCATCCCGCAGTTTGAAATAAAATCTGGAATAAGGCTTACCCGTTCATCGGTATATTCCATAATTGGGCCAAAGAAAATTTCTGTATCAGCAAAAGGAACATTGGCGCCACATGAGATCACCTCCAGTTTGGTATCAATCAATTTAGTGATTTGATCTTTGGAAATTAATCTGGAAGAGGCACATGGAGCGAAAATTTCAGCTTCCAGGCTCCATATTTTATCATTCACTTCCTCAAAAGGAAGGAGGCCTTTATTAAGCAGGGCATTACCATCCTTGTTCAGGAACATATCTTTAATCTCTTCGAAACTAAAACCATTTTCATTTATTAGCCCTCCTTTCCGGTCAATAATACCAACGATTTTCACTCCCATTTGGGAAAGATAATAGGCAGCGGCAGAACCTACATTTCCAAATCCCTGAACGATCGCCCTTTTTCCTGCAGCAGTCCCTCCGTAAATTTCGTAGTAATGTTTCACCGCTTCAGCCACACCGTAGCCGGTGATCATATCGGCAACGGTATATTTTCTAGATACATCTGGGGAAAAATTCGTGTTTTCCAAAACTTTGATAACGCCCTGGCGCAGTTGACCAATTCGGTTAATTTTATCAGCTTCGGTGGGTTTAAAGTGGCCGTTAAAAACACCTTCCTGAGGGTGCCAAACCCCGCAATCTTCAGTAATAGGAATTACTTCATTTATTTCATCAACGTTTAAATCCCCACCGGTACCGTAATAACTTTTCAATAACGGGCTCACCGCTTTATACCAGCGCTCCAGAACTCCTTTTTTCCTAGGATCTGTTGGATCGAAATTAATTCCGGATTTTGCCCCTCCAATCGCAGGTCCGGAAACGGTAAATTTCACCTCCATCGTTTTAGCCAGGGAAAGAACTTCGTTTTGATCCAGCCCTTTTCGCATTCGGGTTCCGCCACCGGCAGCACCGCCACGAAGGGAGTTTATAACCGTCCAGCCTTCTGCATCAGTTTCTGAATCTTTCCAGTTAAATACTATTTCAGGCTCTTTATTTTCATATACTTTGAGTAATTCTTTCATTCTTGGAGTATTTTGTGGCAAATATAAAAAACTAAGCAGGCAGGAATGTGAATCGCATCATTTTTTAGAAGGCTTAAAAACCATACCGGAAGAATGATCTTTTTCAGCTCCGGTAACCGATTTTAATACATTCACTTCCCCCCTTAATTTAAGGACTCCTAAAAGGGCAAAAATCAGTGCCTCTTTAAATTCTACAATTTCCCTCTCCGGAATAGTAAAAGAGCAGTTCGACTGCTGTTCCAGGGTCTCGATAAGAAAATCATTAAAGGCTCCGCCGCCGGTAATTAAGACTTTTGAAGACGGCTGATTATCCAGGCTTTCTGAAATTTGAAAAGCAATGTGAAGACAGAATGTTTTAAGAATGCTTGGGGTTTCCAGATCAAATGATTCGATAAGCGGAATTACTTTTTGGTTCACCCATTCAATTCCCAATGATTTTGGTGGTTGTTTATGGTAAAAATCAAGCGCATTTAATTTTTCCAATAATTCCTGATTCATATCTCCATCCCGCGCCATATTTCCATTTTCGTCATAGGCTTTCCCTTCCTTCTGACTAAAGTAATTTAAAACCGTATTTACAGGGGAAATATCATAGGCAACCCTTTCAGAATTTACTTCCGTGGATATATTGGCAAAACCTCCTAAATTCAGGCAATATTTATAACCATTAAAAAACAGGGCGTCACCAACAGGCACTAAAGGCGCACCTTCGCCTCCCATTGCCACATCCTGAACCCTAAAGTCACATACCAGGGTTTGATCAATAAGAGCAGCTAGTTTCTCCAGATTTCCAATTTGGAGTGTAAATCCTTTATCCGGTTCATGTTTAACCGTATGGCCATGACTGGACACCGCATCAACATTTTCGATACTATTACGAGTAATAAAAGTATTGATTACACCGGCCAGAAATTCGGTATATTCTAAATTCAGACTTTTTAAATCCTCTTTCTGAAAATTTACAGCCTGGGAGAGTTTCTCCTGCCATTCTTTTGGGTAAGCTACAGTTTCTGAAGCATGTAGTTTAAAATCCCAATTTTCACCGGCTGAAATTGTGCAATGTACGAGATCAATTCCATCGAGACTCGTACCAGACATTACCCCAATAATTGAATATTCCTGTTTTTCCATATTCGTAAAATTACTCAATATCAATTGAAAAATAAGTATCAAAAAGCTATCTTTGGCCTTCTTAATTTAGATTTTCACAAACTTTTTTGAATAATGGATTTTAAACTTACAGAAGAACATATGATGATTCGTGATGCGGCTCGCGATTTCGCTAACACCGAACTTTTACCAGGGGTTATCGAAAGAGATGAGAAACAGGAGTTTCCCGCTGTGCAGATCAGAAAAATGGGTGAGTTGGGTTTTCTTGGAATGATGGCCTCTCCGGAATATGGCGGTGGCGGGATGGACACTATTTCCTATGTACTGGCGATGGAAGAAATTTCCAAGATCGATGCTTCTGCTTCTGTAGTCATGTCAGTTAACAATTCATTGGTTTGCTGGGGCTTGGATACATTTGGTTCCGAAGATCAAAAAAAGAAATATTTGTCACAACTCACCACAGGAGAAAAATTGGGTGCATTTTGCCTTTCTGAACCTGAAGCAGGAAGTGATGCCACTTCTCAAAGGACCACGGCGATGGACAAAGGCGATCATTACGTACTCAATGGAACTAAAAATTGGATTACGAATGGTAGTTCTGCTGATTATTATATCGTCATCGCACAAACCGATAAAGAGAAAAAACATAAAGGCATCAACGCTTTTATAGTTGAAAAAGATTCCGAAGGTTTTGAAATTGGCCCTAAAGAGCAAAAATTAGGCATCAGGGGAAGTGATACACATTCCTTAAATTTTAATGACGTAAAAGTACCTAAGGAAAATAGGATTGGAGAAGATGGTTTTGGTTTTAAGTTTGCCATGAAAACCCTCGCGGGGGGAAGGATTGGAATTGCTGCCCAGGCCCTGGGAATCGCGTCAGGAGCATTTGAACTTGCCCGGGATTATTCTAAACAACGTAAAGCTTTTGGAACTGAAATTTGCAACCATCAGGCTATCGCTTTCAAACTAGCTGATATGTATGTTTCTATTGAAGCTTCTAGGCATATGGTGATGAAAGCTGCTTGGGATAAGGATAATAATTTTAATTATGACCTTTCTGGGGCAATGGCAAAATTATATGCTTCAAAAACAGCGATGGATGTTTCAATAGAAGCAGTTCAGGTTCATGGAGGAAATGGCTATGTAAAAGAATACCATGTAGAAAGATTGATGCGTGATGCGAAAATTACTCAGATCTACGAGGGAACTTCAGAAATTCAAAAAATTGTTATTTCAAGAAGTCTTTTAAAAGACTAAAAAAACTATAACCTTAATTAAAAGCAGTCCAATATGGTTGCTTTTTCTTTTTTGGAATCAAAAATCCCAAAAATTTCAATACATAATTCTTATTATAACTTCAATAAAATAAGAATTCAGCAAAATTTTTTACTTTTTTTAAGAACTCCTAAAAACTTGAATTAAAGGAATTTAATCCTTTAGAAGTTAGATTTGTTTTCTTTATTTTTATGAGAATATAGAATAACGAACGACTATGAAATTAAAGGAACAGGGACTATATTCTCCCGAATTTGAACATGATAATTGTGGTGCAGGATTTATTTGTAATCTAAAAGGAGAGCGTTCTAACGAGATAATTCACAAGGCTCTTGAAATCTTAATTCGCCTGGAACATCGCGGTGCTGTAAGTGCTGATGGGAAAACGGGTGATGGTGCAGGTATCCTTATCGAAATCCCGCATCAATTCTTCACGAAAGTTTGTTCATTTGAATTACCGGAATATAGGGATTATGCGGTAGGAATGACATTTTTGCCAAAAAACGACAATCAGCGTGAGCTTTGTAAAGAAATTTTCAATAAGGAGGTAGCTGCACAGGAACTTACATTATTGGGGTGGAGAAAAGTTCCCGTAAATCATTCATGCCTGGGGAAAATGGCCTCTCAAACCGAGCCATATGTGGAACAGGTTTTTGTAGCGAAACCCGACGAAATGAATGCGGAAACCTTCAATGCGAAATTATACACCGCAAGAAAAGCTGCCGAACATAAAGTGATCAATTCTGAATTATCACAAAGCGAATTCTTCTATTTTGCCAGCTTATCGACAAATACCATAATATATAAGGGCCTATTGATGCCTCAGGACATCAACGAATATTACAAAGATCTTAACGATCCTGAAGTGATCACGCGTTTAGCACTGGTTCACCAGCGTTTTTCCACAAATACATTTCCAACCTGGGATCTGGCTCAGCCTTTTAGGTATATGTGCCACAATGGCGAAATTAATACGTTGCGGGGCAATTTAAGCCGAATGAGGGCCAGGGAAGAACTTTTTAAAAGCGACAAGTTTGGCGATGATCTAAAGAAATTATTACCAATTACGCTCCAAGGAAAATCAGATTCCGCATCGATGGATATGGTGCTGGAATTATTACTTCAAACAGGGCGTTCTTTACCAGAGGCCATTATGATGATGGTTCCGGAAGCCTGGGAGAAACACCCATCTATGAGCGATGAGAAAAAAGCGTTTTACGAATACAACTCCTGTATCATGGAGCCCTGGGATGGCCCGGCCTCCATACCTTTTACCGATGGTAATTATATTGGAGCACTTCTGGATCGAAATGGCCTAAGACCTTCGCGTTACACTGTTACTAAAGATGGTTACGTAATTATGTCTTCGGAAACGGGTGTTCTGGAGATCAAACCTGAAAATGTTCTAAAACATGGGCGGCTTGAACCCGGAAGAATGTTTTTGGTAGACATGAATGAAGGCCGAATTATTGAAGACAAAGAAGTTAAAGATAGTGTGGTTAACCGCTTACCTTATAGGGAATGGTTGAATGAAAATTTACTTCCATTAGCGAAAGTTAAATATACCGGCAATCAAACCCCGGTCGAAAAAACCGATTTTAAAACGCGCTTAAAGTTATTTGGCTATACACACGAGGATATTTCAACGATTATAACTCCTATGGCCACTCAGGCAAAAGAGGCGATTGGTTCTATGGGTATCGATATTCCACTGGCGGTTTTATCAGATAAACCTCAGTTATTGTTCAATTATTTCAAACAACTCTTTGCCCAGGTTACCAACCCCCCGTTGGATGGAATCCGGGAGGAAATTGTTACAGATATCAGCTTAGCGATTGGCGAAGACATCAATATTTTTGACATTGTCCCGGAGCAATGCCGAAAACTGAAAATTCAGAACCCGGTTATTTCCAATGAAGACCTTGATAAGATAAAATATATCGACGTTCCTGGCTTTAAAACGAAGTCTATTCCTATTCTATATGATGTAGCTAAAGGTATGAATGGCCTGGAAGATCGTCTCGAAGAGATCATTTTTGAAATTAACGATGCCGTAGATGATGGATGTAATGTGATCTTATTATCAGACAGAAATACAAATACAGAAAAAGCTCCTATTCCAAGTTTACTTGCATGTTCCTATGTGCATCACCGGGTAAAGGACTTTAAGAGAAGATCTTCTTTTGGGATTGTGATAGAATCTGCGGAACCTAGGGAACCGCATCATTTTGCTGCCTTATTTGGTTATGGTGCAAGTGCGATCAATCCTTATATGGTCAATGAAATAATTTTCAACTTAGCTGAAGAAAATGAAATTGAAGTAGAAAGTGCTGAAGCCGCCGTTGAAAACTTTAATGTGGCTATAGGCAAAGGGATCGTGAAGATCATGAACAAGATTGGTATTTCCACATTGCATTCGTATCGTGGAGCCCAAATTTTTGAAATTTTAGGTCTGAATAAAAAATTCGTGAATAAATATTTTACGAATACTCCTACCAGAATTGAAGGAATTGGATTGTATGAAATTGAGAAAGAAGTTCAAAATAGATATGATCACGCTTTTAACCCCCCAGAAACCAATACCGATTTGGAATTAGAAATGGGCGGTGATTATCGCTGGCGAAGAAATGGCGAACGGCATATGTTCAATCCTGCCAGCATAGCCAAACTTCAGCAATCTGTTAAACAGAATAGTTACGAAACCTATAAAGAATATTCCAATATTATTAATGAACAAACCGAGAATTTAATGACGATTCGCGGAATGTTCAAATACAAAGATTTGAATCCAATTCCTCTGGAAGAGGTTGAACCTTGGACAGAAATTGTAAAACGGTTTAAAACGGGAGCCATGTCATTTGGTTCCATCAGCAAGGAAGCTCATGAAAACCTTGCCGTTGCGATGAACCGTATTAAAGGTAAAAGCAACTCGGGAGAAGGTGGTGAAGACTCAGGCCGTTTTCAAAAAGATATTGATGGCAACTGGAGAAATTCAGCAATTAAACAGGTGGCTTCAGGAAGATTTGGGGTTTCTATTGATTATTTAACCAATGCCAAAGAGATTCAAATCAAAATGGCTCAGGGTGCCAAGCCAGGAGAAGGCGGACAATTACCGGGGGCAAAGGTAAATCCTGATATCGCGAGAACCAGGAATTCCACACCTTATGTTGGGCTTATCTCTCCTCCTCCACATCACGATATTTATTCTATTGAAGATTTAGCCCAGTTGATCTTTGATCTTAAGAACGCTAATAGAGAAGCACGAATTAATGTGAAGTTGGTGTCTAAAGTTGGTGTCGGAACAATTGCTGCAGGAGTTGCAAAAGCGAAAGCTGATGTTGTTCTCATTTCAGGATATGATGGAGGAACTGGAGCTTCTCCATTAACTTCTCTAAGGCACGCAGGCCTTCCCTGGGAATTGGGAATTGCTGAAGTCCAGCAGACTTTATTAATGAACAACTTACGAAGCAGGATTGTGGTGGAATGTGATGGCCAGTTAAAGACCGGACGCGACGTCGCTATAGCCTGTTTATTGGGAGCTGAAGAATTTGGTTTTTCAACCGCGCCCTTGGTTGCTACAGGCTGTATCATGATGCGTGCCTGCCATTTAAATACATGTCCGGTGGGAATTGCCACCCAAGATCCTGAACTCAGGAAAAATTTTAAAGGCACTCCGGAAAACGTGATCAATTTCATGTACTTCGTGGCCCAGGAACTAAGGGAAATTATGGCACAGCTTGGTTACAGGAAGATAGATGAAATGGTGGGGCAAAGTCAGAAACTTGATATGAACCGCGCTATTACGCACTTTAAAGCTCGCGGATTAGATTTTTCCGCAATTTTACATAAGCCTACCTTAGAAAATCAGGTACCTCTTTCTAATACTGAAAAGCAATTGCATAACCTTGAAGGAGTGCTCGATTTCAAAATTCTTAGTAAAGCGCATCCCGCGATCTATAGAAAAGAACCCATGAAGCTGGAATTCCCTATTAGTAACACAGATAGGACAACCGGTGCAATTATAAGCAACGAAATTTCAAAAATTCACGGTGCCAATGGCTTGCCAGATGACACTTTAACTATTGATTTTAAAGGATCTGCCGGACAAAGTTTCGGAGCCTTTGCAACCAAAGGCTTGACTTTAAATATTGAAGGAAATTCTAACGATTACCTCGGAAAAGGACTTTCTGGGGCGATACTTTCCGTAAAAAAACCAAAAGCTGCTACATTTAAATCGAATGAAAATATCATTATTGGAAATGTTGCCTTATACGGGGCGACCAATGGTGAAGCTTATATAAATGGTATTGGAGGTGAACGTTTTTGCGTTAGAAATTCCGGAGCAAAGGCTGTTATTGAAGGAATTGGGGATCATGGCTGTGAGTATATGACTGGTGGTATCGCCGTGATTTTAGGAGAGATTGGCAGAAACTTTGCGGCAGGTATGAGCGGCGGGATTGCCTATATCTATAATCCTGAAAATAATCTGGACCATCATAATTTTAATATGGAAATGATCGAACTGGAACAACCTACCGAGGAAAATCTGGAAGAACTTCAGCAACTTATAAAAAATCATTATAAGTATACCCAAAGCGATGTGGCCAAAGAAATTTTAGAAAACTGGTCTAAAAAAGGAGGTCAGTTTATTAAGATAATGCCAATTGAGTATAAAAAGGCACTTCAGAAAATGGAAGAGGAAAGAAAGAAAAACGAACAGGTAGAATTAAAAACTGCATAAGCATGGGGAAATTAAGAGGATTTATGGAATATGATCGTGTAGATGAAAGCACGATCGAAGTTGAAGAAAGAAAGAAAAATTATAATGAATTTCATAAGGAACTTCCAACTGAAGAGTTAAACAAGCAAGGTGGAAGATGTATGGATTGCGGAATTCCATTTTGTCACAGTGGCTGTCCCTTAGGCAATTTAATTCCGGATTTTAACCATGCCGTTTATAAGAACGACTGGCAAAAAGCCTTAAAAATTTTACATGCCACCAATAACTTTCCGGAATTTACGGGAAGATTATGTCCCGCACCCTGCGAATCTGCCTGTGTTTTGGGGATTATTGAAAGTCCTGTAGCTATTGAAACCATTGAAAAATATATTGTTGAAAGAGGATTTAAAGAAGGCTGGATTAAACCGGAGCCACCTGAAAACAGGACTGGTAAAAAAGTTGCTGTAGTAGGTTCGGGGCCTGCAGGACTTGCGGCTGCGCAACAACTCAATCGAGCAGGTCATGAAGTCACCGTTTTTGAAAGGGCGGCTAAAGTTGGCGGATTGCTTCGTTATGGTATTCCAGATTTCAAAATGGAAAAATATATTATCGATCGCCGTATTGAAATTATGGAAGCAGAGGGAATTATATTTAAAACAAATACCGAAGTTGGGGTTAATTATGAAGTTGAAAAATTAAAAGATTTTGACGCCGTTGTCCTTTGTGGTGGCGCAACAGCAAGTAGGATGCTACCTATACCTGGAGCTGAAGCAAAAGGAGTTATGCCGGCTATGGAATTTTTAAAGAATAACAATGAAGTTGTAGACGGGCTTAAAGAACTTACTGCTGATTTAAGCGCAGAAGGAAAAGATATTATCGTTATAGGTGGAGGAGATACAGGATCTGATTGTGTAGGAACATCTAATCGACACGGAGCAAAATCGGTTACAAATTTTGAGATCTTACCTATGCCTTCTGAAAATAGGACTAATGAAAATCCATGGCCATTTTGGCCATTTACACTGAAAACCACTTCATCGCACGAAGAAGGTGTAAAAAGAAATTGGAGTATTACTACCAAAGAATTTCTAAAGGATGAAAATGGAAATTTAACTGGTTTAAGAACCGCGGAAGTTAATTGGGAGTATACTAAAGGTCAACGTCCCAAATTGAATGAAATCCCAGGTACAGAAAAAGATTGGCCATGCGACATGGCTTTACTTTCTTTGGGTTTCACAGGTCCTGAAAAGACTTTAAGTGAAAAATTGGGTGTGGAGACAGATCATCGCAGTAATATTAAGGCCGAAACTTTTAATTACCGTACGAATGTAAAAAACATTTTTACAGCCGGTGATATGCGTAGAGGACAGTCGTTGATTGTTTGGGCGATTTCTGAAGGAAGGGAAGCTGCCTTTCATGTAGATAAGTTTCTCTGCGGGACTTCTAAATTACCCACTAAAGGACGAGGAGATCTTCCCTCAGCTTAGAATACTAAATTTGAATAAAAAAAGCAGCTAATCGGCTGCTTTTTTTATTTCCCGTTTTCAGCAAATAGAATTTCTCTGAAAGATATCTAGGTAACTAATTATCGATAGATCACCCTTCATTTCACGGCATAAAAAAACCCCTTGAGTTAGACTGAAGGGGTTTTGATTATAAAAAGAAGGCGGCGACCTACTCTCCCACGAGGTGCAGTACCATCGGCGCTAACGGGCTT
>NZ_QEYO01000016.1 GCF_023718305.1 Gramella sp. AN32 | reverse complement strand
GTGAAGGCCTCGTGAATAATTTGCAAGAGCTAGAGAAGATAGTTGTTAAAGTGAGTAATGGAACACCAATACTTGTTAGGGATGTTGCTAAAGTTCAATTCGGTCACGGAGTTCGATATGGAGCTGCTACTCGAAACGGAGAAGGCGAAGTGGTTACGGGAATTGTGATGATGTTAAAAGGAGCAAACTCTTCTGCAGTTATAAATGCTGTTAAGGATAAAATTGAACAGATTAAGGAAACTTTACCAGAAGGAGTGACCATTGAGCCCTACCTGGATCGGAAAAAATTGGTGGATCGCGCGATAGGAACGGTAACCACCAACCTTACGGAGGGGGCGTTAATTGTGATTTTTGTGTTAATCCTCTTTCTGGGGAACTTAAGGGGTGGATTGATCGTGGCTTCCGTTATACCTCTTTCAATGCTTTTTGCAATATCAATGATGAACCTTTTTGGAGTCTCGGGGAACCTGATGAGTTTGGGTGCTATAGACTTTGGCCTTATCGTAGATGGAGCGGTAATTATTGTTGAATCTGTCATGTTCGGGATCCATACCGGTAAAAAGAAGTATGCAGGTGTTGAAAAGCTATCTTCTGAACAGATGGATACCGAAGTGAAACGATCTGCTGGAAAAATGATGAATTCTGCAGCATTCGGGCAAATAATTATTCTAATTGTATATCTACCTATTTTGGCATTGACTGGGGTAGCTGGGAAAATGTTTCACCCCATGGCGCAAACGGTAATGTTTGCTATTCTAGGCGCATTGATTTTATCGCTTACCTATGTTCCTATGATGTCTGCTCTGGTACTCGGTCGAAAGACGGAACATAAAAGAAATTTTTCTGATAAAATGATGGATTTCTTTCAGCGAATTTATAATCCTATTATAAAAGCTGCGCTTCACGCAAAACTTTTGGTAATTGGATTGGCCATAGGATTATTTGTTGTTACACTAGTAGTATTTGCCAATATGGGAGGCGAGTTTATTCCGCAGTTGGACGAAGGGGATTTTGCAGTAGAGACACGAGTTCCTGTTGGAAGTTCCATTGACCAAATGATTGATGTTTCTCAGAAGGCGCAAACTATATTATTAAAAGAATATCCAGATGAAGTATTGCAAGTGGTCAACAAAATCGGTTCGGGGGAAATCCCAACAGACCCTATGCCCATTGAAGCGGGTGATATGATGATCATTCTCTCACCAGAAGGAAACGACATAGAACGGGAGGAATTAATTGCGCAAATGCAGGAATCCCTATCGGTAATCCCCAATGCCACTTTTAGTTTTCAACAACCCATACAAATGCGGTTCAATGAACTCTTGACCGGGGCAAAACAGGATGTGGTACTCAAAATTTATGGGGAAGACCTTAATGTTCTTTCTGATTTGGCCAATAATGTTGGCGGAAAGATAAGGTCCGTTGAAGGGGTCAACGATTTATATGTGGAAGAGATTACTGGTTTACCTCAAATCAAGATTGAATTAAACCGTGATAAAATTGCGCAATATGGCTTGAATGTAGCGGATATAAATACCGCTATCGAAACCGGTTTCGCCGGAAAAGTAGCGGGAATGGTATTTGAAGGGGAAAGGCGTTTCGACCTCGTAGTACGTCTGCAAGAAGAAAGCCGTGGCGATATAACCGATGTTGAAAACCTATACATAGGTACTCCTGAAGGCCAACAGATCCCACTTAGTGAGGTTGCCAATGTATCCTTTGAGCCTGGCCCCGTCCAGATACAACGGGATAATGCAAAACGTCGGGTTATGGTCGGCTTCAATGTACGTGACAGGGATGTTCAAAGTATTATTGAGGATATCAAACAAATTATGGCTTCTAATGTTGATATGCCACCAGGTTATTATGTAACCTATGGCGGTCAATTTCAGAATTTAAAAGAGGCCAATCAACGCTTAATGATCGCTCTACCAGTAGCCTTGTTGCTGATTTTAATTTTGCTCTATTTTGCTTTTGGTTCCTTAAAACAAGGTTTGCTCATTTTTACGGCGATCCCTTTATCGGCCATTGGAGGTGTTTTTGCTCTTTTAATACGAGATCTACCTTTCAGTATTTCAGCTGGGGTCGGGTTCATTGCGTTGTTCGGGGTTGCCGTTTTAAATGGAATTGTACTTATCGCAGAATTCAACAGGCTCAAAGAAGAAGGGGTTACAGATATTTATGAACGTGTTCGTAAAGGGACAAGTGTGAGACTGAGACCGGTATTAATGACAGCCACCGTAGCCGCCTTAGGGTTTTTGCCTATGGCAATATCAACATCTTCAGGTGCAGAGGTACAGCGGCCATTGGCTACTGTTGTAATAGGTGGTTTAATTACGGCTACAGCATTGACCCTTATTGTACTGCCCGTTTTGTACATCTATTTTACCGACAGAAAAGCTAGGTCCAATTTCGGGAAAAAGCAAATAGCCACCACTTTGATCGTGATCGGCGGACTGTTCTTTCCGGCAATGCAACTTCAGGCACAAGAAATGGATCAGGTGCAGGAGCGGGAACTTACTTTAGAGCAGGCCATTGAAATTGCATTACAGAACAATAACCGGATGAAGATCGCGCAATATGAAATTGAGGTTCAGGAAACAGGAAAGTATGGTGCGATAACCATTCCCAAAACAGAATTTTCCTATTCAAACGGTGAATTCAATACGCCCACGCTAAAGGATAATCTGTATGGGGTTACCCAGCGAATCAATTTCCCTACGGTTTACACCAGTCAGTTCAAGTTGGCGAAAGCCAGGGTCAATAGCAGTGAGCAACTTAAGATCATAGAAGAAAATGAACTGATTGCAGATGTAAAATCGGCCTATTTAAGGTATATGTTCTTAATGGAGAATAAACATCTGTTGCAGCGTCAAGATAGCCTTTACAGCAATCTGGACAGATCAAGCTCGATGCGTTATAAAACGGGCGAATCCACAAAACTGGAAAGTGTGACCTCGGCCACACAATCGATGCAGATAAAGAACAAGCTTCAACAGAATGCGGCCGATATTAGAATCGCCAAAAAACGCTTACAGGTTTTATTGAACATAAATGACAATATTAATGTAACAGGTGCTGAGCTGGTTCCTCGGGAGATAAATATGGATATTGAAAGCCAATCTGTGGAACAAAGTCCGTTCTACGTTTATTTAAAACAACAGCTAGAGGTAAGGGAACGGGAGACCAATGTGGAAAGGAACCAACTTTTACCGGATTTAATGTTCGGTTATAACAGCCAAACCTTCAATGGTGTTCAAAATAGCGGTATAGCAAACCAAAATTTTGGTAACGATGACAGGTTCTCTTCTTTTCAGGTAGGTATCGCAATTCCCATTTTCCCTGGAGGACACCGTTCCAAGATCAAGGCTGCAAAAATTGAAGAGGATATCGCCCAATCTCAAATTGAACTGAACCAGACCCAATTGGAAGGGGAGTTACAAAACTTGTTGCAGGAATATTATAAACTTCAAGGTACTTTAAATTACTATCAAAATGAAGCGCTGCCACAAGCGGAACTCATTATTGATAATTCTGAAAAGAGCTTTAAGAGCGGTAATGTTTCTTATGCCCAATACCTGCAAAACCTCACTTTGGCGAATAGTATTCAGACAGAATATTTAAACACACTTTATCAATATAAACAGTCCATCATAGTAATTGAAGCCTTATTGGGCTTGTAAAAATCAAGTGATATCACTTTAAAATATAAAAAGATGAAAATTCAATTCAATACAAAAATTTCGCTACTCATTTTATCCACCCTATTTATAGTGGCTTGCGGCAACAAGGATTCTGAAAAAATGGATTCTTCCAAAGAATCTTCTATGAAAGAGGAACAACCTGCTAACGGATCCAAACAGATCACTTTTACCAAAGATCAATACAATCTCGCCGGAATTGAAACCGGAGAGATCGAAATGAGAAATCTTAGCAACATCGTGAAGCTAAACGGTGTTGTTAATGTAGAGCCAAAAAGTATGGCCTCTGTATCTGCACCTTTGGGGGGATATTTAAAAACCGCCGGAAGACTGCCCGGTGAAGAAATTAAAAAAGGACAGGTATTGGCTACGATCGAGAATCCTGAATTTATCCAAATCCAGCAGGATTATTTGGAAAGTCTGAGTAAACTCCAATTTCTGGAAGAAGAATACAGCCGACAAAAACAATTAAGGGAGGAAGACATCAATTCTGCAAAAACTTTTCAACAGGTTTCTTCAGATTATAAAATAACACAAGGTCGAGTCAAGGCGTACGAACAACAACTTGCGCTTGCGGGAATCAGTAGAAGTTCGGTCCAAAATGGAAATATAACACGAACCGCGAATCTTTATGCTCCTATTTCAGGATTTATAAAAGCAAGCAATGTGAATATCGGTGATTATGTATCGCCACAAGATGTGCTTTTTGAGATAGTTAATTTGGACGATATGCATTTGGCATTGAACGCATTTGAAAAAGATCTGGGAAAAATTGAAGTAGGACAAACCGTAAAATTCTCCCTTGCCAATGATAATACGTTCAACCGTACCGCAGAAGTTTTTTTAATAGGAAAAGCTACCGGAAACGATCGAATCACCCCGGTACATTGCCATTTAAAAAAAGAAGACAAAGAAGATTTATTACCGGGAATGTATGTGAAAGCTTGGGTGGAATCAGGAACCGAAAAACAAAATGCAATCCCATTGGAAGCCCTTGTTCAATATGAGGGGAAGGATTTTGTAATCTTTCAAACCGAAGAATCTGAGAACGGTTATACATTTAGATTGGAACAGGTTAAAAAAGGAATTGAGCAGGAAGGGTACACGGCCATAACTTTTGCTGAAAGTGCCGATGTCAAGAATTTTAAGCCTGTTACCAAAAACACTTATTCTATCTTGTCTGCCTTGAGAAATTCTGAGGAAGAAGAGTAGGCTAATTTTAAAAGATCAGGATGAAAATAGACAAGGCGATATCCAGATTAACAGAACCCTTTCAGGCGTTACAAAACAAGTTGTTTGCTAAAGTATATCTGGCGCAAACAATTAGCCTATTAGGGGATGCCTTTACCTGGGTTGGTTTGGCATTATTGGCCTATCAATTTGGGGAAGGCAGGGCAGCGATAATTTTGGCCACAGCCCTCACATTGCGGGTAACCGCCTTTATTATCTTTTCACCTTTTGCAGGTGTGCTTGCAGACCGGATAGACCGAAAAAAGATTCTGTACACGACCCATTTTATTAGAATGGGCCTTGTTGCCTTGCTACCGTTCATTACCGCCGAATGGAAAATTTATGTACTGGTATTTCTTATGAATGTTTTCAATGCCTTTTTCAGCCCAACTTATAGGTCTATCATTCCACAAATAGTTGATAAAAAATTATATCGGCAAGCTATCGGTTTATCCGCTGCCACATATCAATTATTAGGGGTCTTAGGACCGGGATTGGCGGGTATACTTGCAGTCTGGTTGGGTGCTAGGGAAATATTTTTGGTCGATGCAGCAACATTTATTATCGCAGGGATTTTGCTCTTAACCCTTCCAAAAAGTTTTTTGAATGCACCCAAGGAAGATGTTTCGAAGGAACGCCCTACCACTTGGCAAGATGTTACAAAAGGGGCTAAGCTCTTGTTTCAGAACAAATATATACGTTTTGCCCTTTTCATAGAACTGGTATCGGCGATGGCCGGAGCTTTCATATTGGTAAATACCATTGTTCTTGTCAAGGGTGGATTGAACCTCCCGGATAAGGATTATGGTTTGATTATGGCCGCCTTCGGTATTGGAGCTACCGTGGCAGCCTTCGTTTCCGGGGCTATTGATAAATCCAGATCAAGACAGGTTTCCTTGATTCTGGGGGTATTGACATTAGGCCTAGCAATCAGTGCCGCAAATTACCTAAATTTTTCCCTGCTATTTGTGTTTTGGATTTTTGCGGGTTTGGGACAAAGTTTGGCAGAAATACCTTCGGAAACACTTATCGGCGAAAATATACCGGATAGTGAACAAGGGAAAGTATATGGCTCCCATTTTGCGTTTTCACATCTGTGGTGGGCGATCTCCTATCCTATAGCCGGGTTTTTGGGGACTAATTTCCCCGAAAAGGAATTTCTCTACGGCGGGATTATTACCCTGTCCTTGCTACTAGTCGTGTTTCTCTTTCTTAGGCCGAAAAAAAATGTTAGAAATCAGATCAAATGAAATCAAAGACAGTTATACATTAATGATTGCTATTTAAAATGTGGAAGCAAAAAATTGAGCATTCACTACAAACACTACCATTATGGAAGATTCTAAAAATAATAAGCCCGTCATTTATAAGTGTAATGGAGTAAACTGCCGAAAGAAAAAAGGAAAACTTTTAGATTATTATATAAAGAAATATAAACTGAAAGATAAAATTGAAGTTGAGGGTATGGACTGTAACAATAAATGTGAACAGGCTCCTGTGCTTCATCTTCATCCAGAGGATATATGGTTTTCGGAAAAAGATCTAGGAACGATAGTTAAAAGGTATATTTTAAATAAATAATCCAATTCTATTTTCATAGGGAAGTAAAACCAGAAATACCGGTGAGGAGGATCCTTGATGAAAAATTATCGACAACTTTTTTTAATTTTGTAGTAATTTCTGGTATTTATTGGATTGTAACAAATAATAACACAAATAAACAAAAAAGGCTTTGGTATAAGACTCTTAACTATACTGGATTTTCAGAATCTTTTCTATTTCGTTTCAAAGACGAAATCAATTTTTCATGAATTTGACGATATATAGGCTTTACTGTCTAGTTTTCCACAATTTAATTCTTTAGCAACAAGCAGAACCTTCTTCTATTGGTGTTCATTCTACCGGGCCTTAAAAACAAGAAATACAGCAATTACCTTCTTTTGGTTTTAGAACTCTCTAACCTATTATTTGAAAAGTAAAATTTTTGAACAGAAATATCAATTAATCTCAAATAAGATCAAATAAACATATACATCAGGTTTCAGGAAGAAAATTTGCTATTCTGTACTTATTCTGTACTAACCTAAATAAAAAAAGGCCTTCAATTTCTTGAAAGCCCTTTGTTTTCTAGTAGCGAGAGGGGGGCACGATCCCCCGACCTCCGGGTTATGAATCCGACGCTCTAACCAACTGAGCTACCTCGCCATACATATTCTAATTGTGCCAATCTAGCCGAAAACCTTATTTCATGAATGATTTCAGCTTTTGTGAATGCGGGTGCAAATATAAAATTTATTTTAAATCAGGACAAACATTATTTTCCAAATTATTATTTGATTTCTTTTAAACTTTGCGATTAATATCTATATTGCCCGAAACTAATCAATCAGAAATGGAAGAAAAGAAAAAATACGAAATGGAATTCCCAATTCAGGCTTCTCCTTCATTATTATACCAATATATCTCAACACCTTCCGGACTTAGTGAATGGTATGCAGATAACGTTAATTCTAGAGGTGAATTTTTTACCTTTATTTGGGAAGGTAGTGAGGAAAAAGCCAAACTTTTAAGCAAAAAAAGCGATGAGCGCATAAAATTCAAATGGGTTGAAGACGAGGACACACCATATTTTTTCGAATTACGCATCCAGGTTGATGATATTACTAAAGATGTTTCCTTGATGATTACAGATTTTGCTGAAGACGATGAAATTGAAGAGGGTAAAATGTTATGGGATAATATGATTTCAGATCTTAAACAAATCCTGGGATCTGCTTAAAATATATAGAAATTTATACCTTTGCCCCGTTCTAAAAAACGGGGTTTTTTTATGGTCAATTTTAACGGAAAAATAATAAATAAGGAAACAGCTAATCTTTCAATCAACAATCGTGGTTTTGCCTATGGCGATTCGGTTTTTGAAACTATTCGTGTGATCCACCGCAAAATAATGTTCTGGGAAGATCATTATTTTAGGCTAATGGCCTCTATGAGGATTATGCGTATGGAAATTCCTTCTACTTTTTCTCCGGAGTTTCTCGAAGAAGAAATAGTGGATTTAATAAAGGCTCGAAATCTTGAAAATAAGCCTGCCCGGATTAAATTTTCGGTTTTTAGAAAAGAGGGAGGAAAGTATACACCTCAATTTAGGGATATTGAATATTTTATTCAGGCCTGGGAAATGGAAAACGCCTTTTATCTTCTGAATGATTCTCCCTATGAGATTGAATTATTTAAAGACCATTATATCAATAGTGGGCTGCTTTCTACAATCAAACATAATAATCGCGCCATAAATGTATTGGGAAGTATTTTTGCTTCTGAAAATAACTATGATAATTGCCTTTTGCTCAATGAAAAAAAGCAGGTTTGTGAAGCTTTGAATGCTAACTTTTTTCTTGTGAAGGATAATCACATTAAAACCCCGCCAATAACTGATGGCGCTTTAAATGGAATTACCAGGAAACAAATTATCGAAATTTTAAAAAAACTCCCCGCTTACTCCTTTTCCGAAGAATCGATTTCTCCTTTCGAACTACAAAAAGCCGATGAACTATTTATCACCAATGTAGGGATCGGGATACAGCCTGTGACCAAGTATCGAAAAAAGGAATATGAAGATAAAGTAGCCAAGGATCTCTTGGCCAAACTTAATATGAGGGCAAGATTAGCTTAATTATAGCTGGGATTTTCAGGAGAATTAGACCATAACATATATTCCCCACCTAAAGCTACCATTTTATCCTTCCAGAAAGAATTGTAAGGCTTTTCTATCAAATTTGTCTGGTCATCATTCATAGTCACTATCCAACTGCCAGAATTTAGTTCCTCTTCAAGCTGGTTTGCATCCCAACCAGAATAACCTAAAAAGAATTTAATTTGTTTATCGGTAATTTGCTTTTTAGAGATCAGGTCTATAACCGCTTCGAAATTCCCACCCCAGTAAATCCCATTGGCAATTTCGATGCTTTCAGGAATAAAGTCGGGAATTTTATGTATAAAGTAAAGGTTGTCCTGTTCTACGGGACCCCCGTTGTAAACCTTGAAATTTCCTTTTATATCTGGAATAAGATCTTTTAGTTTGAAATCCAAAATCTTATTAAGGATAAATCCAACAGATCCATTATCGGAATGATCGGCTAGTAACACAACCGATCTATTGAAGGAAACATCCCCAATTATGGAAGGTTCTGCAACTAGAAGATGGCCTTTGGTTGGTCTTAACGCAATCATTTGTAGCAGTGTTTTGGTCTAAACTAATTATTAATTGTTAATAAAACAATACTTCACGAAAAATTTTGCATAAAAAAAGCCTTCTAAAAGAAGGCTTTTAAAATTTTATACTAATAGGTGATTAGTTTACTGCTTTTTGTAAATCTGCACCCGCTTTAAACTTCACAACGTTTTTAGCTGCAATTTTAATAGTTTTTCCAGTTTGAGGGTTTCTACCTTCACGAGCTGCTCTTTTAGATACAGACCATGATCCGAAACCTACTAAAGAAACTCGATCTCCCTTTTTAAGTGATTTCTCTACGTTTTCAAGAAAAGACTCTAATGCTTTTTTTGCTGCAGCTTTAGAAATTCCAGCATTCTCAGCCATTGCATCGATTAAATCTGTTTTGTTCATAATTTGAATTTTAAATTAATTGTTGGTTAAACATTCTGTTAAACTGATATACAAATTTATACGGATTTCTCGTCCATGCAAGGAATGACAAGGGAAAAGGCCGTATTTGTTGATAACTTCACTTTATTGTTAATAAAGATAATTGTTTTTTATTAAAATGCAACAGAATCAGTGTTAATAAGGGTTTAACCCAGTTTGCTGTCCGGCGCGAAATGATAGCCGTTGAGCAAATCTTTTGCATCCATTCTTTTTTTACCTGGAAGCTGAATTTGTTTAATGATGATAAAACCATTTTTAGCCGCAACTTTTATTTTTTTCTCCTGTACAGTAACGGTTCCGGTTGGTAAATGATGTTCCTGGCTAATCACTTCTACATCAAAAATTTTCACCTGAAATTCTTCCGAAGAATTCTCTAAATAACACCAGGCTCCTGGATAGGGATTCAATCCGCGTATATGGTTATAAATATCCTTTAAAGGGAGGTTCCAGTCGATCTTGGTATTTTCCTTATCTAATTTAGGAGCCTTTTTTAAATGTCCATTATCCTTTTGTGGAATTCTCTCTATATTATCCTTTTGAATCTGATGAAGTGTTTTCACAACCAAGGCCGATCCTTTTTCCATTAGCTTATCATGTAAATGTCCTACATTTTCATGTTTTTCAATTTTTACTTCCTGCTGAAGAATGGTTGCTCCCGTGTCAATATTTTCATCAATAAAAAAAGTCGTTATTCCTGTTCGGTTTTCCCCATTCATTATAGCCCAGTTTATGGGAGCAGCTCCGCGATAATCGGGTAGGAGCGAAGCATGCAGATTAAAAGTGCCAAACTCCGGAAATTTCCAGAGCCATTCTGGAAGCATTCTAAAAGCTACGACAACCGAGACATTTGGATTTAATTCCTTTATTTCCTCCTGAAAATCTTCTGATTTTAAATTGGTGGGTTGAAGAATTTTCAGATTCTTAGAAACTGCAAATTTTTTCACTGCACTTTCAGTAAGCTTACGTCCGCGGCCCGCAGGTCTATCTGGAGCAGTAATGACACCCACTACTTTAAAATCTGCCTCAAGTATTGCTTTCAAACTTTCTACGGCAAACTCTGGCGTGCCCATGAATAAAACCCGAAGTTCTCTCATCTAAGAAACATATTTATATTTATTATCTGGAGTTCTTTTTATAACTCCCTTCTCGCATAACAAACCTAAAACTTTTACTACAGACTTCTCATTATAATTCAAATTACTCGTGATTTCCCTGGAGGTTTTGGCATTTTTTCCAAGAATTTTTTTAATACCTAAAAAAATTTCATTCATATCAACCTTGCTAAGTGTGCTATCCTTCTTTTTGCAAACAGAACATTTTCCACACTCCTTTCCCGGCGCTTCTCCAAAATAGGCGAGAAGCAGTTTTTGCTTACAAATTTCGTCATTATAAACAAATTCCAGGACGGCATCTATTTTAGCCTGTTTAGAGAGATTATATAGTTCAATAAACTTGGAATACGGGTTTATGCTATGATCATCCTCTCTGGGAACCAGAAAAACAATACTCGCATCGTGTTTTGAAATATTGAGGTCAATTATTTCCTGAGCTTTTAACTCCTCAAAATATTCAATTACTTCACTTTCGGAAAGCATACTCTTTTCTGAAATTGAATTTAAATTCACCGGGATGATGCTATCGAAAACTCCACCATAATTTCTAAGGATCACTCTTAGCAATGCTGAATATTTCGGATTGTTATCAATAAAATAATCTATTTGGTTTCCGGAAATTAAGATTTGAATTTCGGTTTTTTTCTGAAAGTTTTGCGAGAGTTTCAGGATACTGCATCGATCTAGAATTTGTAGGGCATTATAAGTTTTTCCGGATGGTAATTGATATTGATGGCAGAAATTTGAAAAATTGAAATCATGTTCAGTTTCATCCCCTTCACCATAAGCTATTCTAAAATAAGTATTCAATTTCCTGTAGACGAGTTTTACTTCTTCTACAGAAGGAAGATTATTTAAAAATTGATTTTTTAAAACCGGAATATCACTTTCATTGGTAAGGATGATCGCCCGGGAATTTTTCCCGTCTCTACCCGCCCTTCCAGCTTCCTGAAAATAACTTTCCAAACTTTCGGGTAAATCCATATGAATGACGGTTCTAACATCTGGTTTGTCTATTCCCATCCCAAATGCCGTGGTTGCCACCATAACCTGCAAGGAGTTATTGCGCCAGTCATTAAAATATTTCGTTTTCAATTCTTTTTTAATCCCCCCATGATAAGCGGCGGCTGAAATCCCCTGCTTTTTTAAAAATCCTGAAATTTCTACCGTGGCATTCCTACTACGAACATATATAATCGCTGAATCCTTCTTGAGTATTTGGGTTAGCCTGAAATATTTATCCTCAGTCCTCAGGACTTCGTAAGCAAGGTTAGACCGCACAAAGGAAACTTTATGAATGGCTGGAGCTTTGAGCTGAAGCTGTTTACAAATATCTTCAGCGACAATACTCGTGGCAGTAGCAGTAAAGGCGGCAAAAGGAACCCCGGGAAGAAGGTCTTTAATTTCTGAAATATTACGATAGGCAGGTCTAAAATCGTGGCCCCATTGTGAAATACAATGTGCTTCATCAATGGCAATTAAATTTACGTTCATTTGCCTGATGCGTTCCCTTACTAATTCCTGTTGAAGCCTTTCCGGTGAGAGATAGAGGAATTTAAAATTTCCGAAGATGCAGTTGTCCAGTTGGCGATCAAGGTCAGGATAGGATATCCCGCCAGTTATAGCCATCGCTTTAATATTTTTCTGCTGAAGATTTTGCACCTGGTCTTCCATCAGGGAAATTAATGGTGAAACCACAATACAAATGCCATCTAGGATCATTGAAGGCACCTGAAAGCAAAGGGATTTTCCCCCACCTGTTGGAAATAAGGTAAGGCTGTCTTTTCCTTCTAAAATAGATTGAATAACTTCTTCCTGTTGCGGTCTAAAATTATTGAAGCCCCAGTATTTATTAAGTATTTCTAAAGCTTCTTTATTCACTGTTTAGATAGTATTCAAAATATAGTCAGTACGTTCCTTAACACTCAATTTCGGTACTTCCATGGGTTGATAACCATATTTTTTATAAGTATCATAAAGATAAGCGGAAATTTTCTTAGCCTGATTAAAATTCTCATAGCGCTCATTATCGTTCAGGTAGATTTCCTGCCAGGGAGGTAATAAAAAAATTTTGGTGTATTTATACTCCACGCAGGGAGTTACAAATAATTCTGAATATTCCGTTCCTAAATATTCCATATATGCAACCACATCAGGAATACCTCGATCAATAAAAACTAAATTTTCGGAAATACCTTCTGCTTGATGAAATTGTTTGATACGTCCTTCGAGCAATTTCCTGCTGAATAAGATGGGATCTTCCAAAAAAAGTTGGTCGATACCTTCTTTCTTCGCTTCCAGGATGACATCCCGGGAAATTTCGTGGAGACATTTTTCTCCCCTTTTTTCAAGCTCGTGAATAATAGAAGACTTTCCGGTTCCGGGGCCACCGGTAATTACGATTTTTAACTTTTTCACCCGCCAAATTTCGGAAATTACATTTGATTATAAAAATAATTGCATTCCTTGTATCTTTGTGAAAAAGAAGAAGAAAATTTATGAGTGAATCGATTAATCCAGAAGAGTTTTATAGTAAATTGAAAAAACAATTACAGGATACCTCTTTATGGCCGGCAGAATATCTTTACAAATTTATAGTTCCTACACAAGGCGGGCAAATCCAGCAGGTAGAGGACATTTTTGACAATTTAGGAGCTGTAATAGAAACCAAGCAATCGAAAAAAGGAAAATACACCAGTGTTTCCATTAATGTTCGTATGAAGGATCCAGACGAAGTGATTGCTAAATATAGGGAAGTGGCAGAAAAGGTGGAAGGTGTAATTTCTCTTTAAAATCTTAACGAATAGGGGTGATTTTTTGCTAAACTTGCGTAATATTTAGTATTTTGCGGCAGAAGTTAACTTCAGAACAATACCAAACTATTTTCAATTTTGATAAACGCATTAGAATATAACTCTGAAAGGAGTCATTTGATTATTCCCGAATACGGAAGACATCTTCAAAAGATGGTAGAACATTGTGTGAGCATTGAGGATGATAAAGAACGCAATAAGGTTGCGAATTCGATTATCGCCGTGATGGGAAACATGAATCCGCATTTGCGCGATGTACCAGATTTTCAGCATAAATTATGGGATCAGTTATTTATGATCAGCGATTTTAAGCTGGATGTAGAATCCCCATTTCCCAAGCCCACCAGAGAAATGCTCGCAGAGCGCCCGGAAATGCTTCAATATCCTGAAAACAACCCAAAATATCGTTTCTACGGCAATAATATTAAACGTATGATCGATGAGGCAAAAGATTATGAAGAAGGCGATCTTAAAGATGCCTTGGTGTTGACTATCGCCAATCACATGAAAAAATCTTATTTAAACTGGAATCGCGATACGGTTGATGATGAAGTAATCTTTGAACATCTTCGTGATCTTAGCCAGGGAAAGATCAATCTCAAAAATGCCGATGAAGATCTCACTCAGGCATCAGAACTTATTAGGGGTAGTAATACTACAAATAAAAAGAAATACGTAAAAAGCAGTAATAAAAAGTCTAACCGAAAAGGCGGACGCAACAAACGCCACTAATTTCAATAACTTTTAATGGGAACTTTCAAAATTGAAGGCGGGCATCGTTTAAGCGGAGAAATTCAACCTCAAGGAGCTAAAAACGAAGCACTGCAAATCTTATGCGCTGTTTTATGTACTGATGAAAAAGTACAAATCAACAATATCCCAGATATCCTGGATGTAAATAAGCTTATCACTTTACTTCGGAATTTAGGGGTGAAGGTCGAAAAATTGGGAAAAAACAGTTATTCATTTCAAAGTGATGATTTGAATATGGATTACCTGGAAAGCGAACAATTTAAGGTTGACGGGGGAGGATTGCGTGGTTCTATCATGATCGTTGGTCCTTTATTGGGAAGATTTGGTAAAGGATTTATCCCAAGACCTGGTGGTGACAAAATAGGAAGACGAAGACTCGATACCCATTTTGAAGGTTTTATGAAACTGGGGGCCGATTTTAGATATAATAAAGAAGACCGTTTTTATGGTGTGGAAGCACCAAACGGACTAAAGGGAAGTTATATGCTTCTGGAAGAAGCTTCAGTAACAGGAACAGCGAATATTGTGATGGCGGCTGTTTTTGCAGAAGGCACCACTACCATTTATAACGCGGCTTGCGAACCATATTTACAACAACTTTGTAAAATGCTGAATTCAATGGGAGCAAAGATCAGCGGAGTTGGATCTAATTTATTGTCGATTGAAGGTGTTGAAAAATTGGGAGGTTGTGAGCATACCATTTTGCCAGACATGATTGAAATTGGCTCCTGGATTGGCCTTGCTGCCATGACCAAAAGTGAGATCACTATTAAGAATGTAAATTGGGAAATGCTGGGATTAATTCCGGTAACTTTTGAAAAACTTGGAATAACGATTAAGAGGAAAGGTGATGATATTTTTATTCCTGCCCATAACAATGGTTATGAGGTGCAAAGTTTTATCGATGGTTCCATAATGAATATTAGTGATGCACCCTGGCCGGGTTTCACTCCTGATTTACTAAGCATCATGTTGGTAATCGCCACTCAGGCAAAGGGTAGTGTCCTAATCCATCAAAAAATGTTTGAGAGCAGGTTATTTTTTGTAGATAAGTTAATAGACATGGGCGCTAAAATTATTTTATGCGATCCACATCGCGCTACGGTAATTGGTCATAATTTCGAATCTCAACTTAAGGCAACTACGATGACCTCTCCAGATATTAGAGCCGGAATATCCTTATTAATTGCCGCCCTTTCGGCTAAGGGAACATCAACTATCCACAATATTGAACAAATAGATCGTGGATATGAAAATATTGAAGGCCGCTTAAAAGCGATAGGTGCAAAGATTGAGAGAATCGAATAAAAAATTATTACCCATAAAAAAAGCTGCTCGAAGGAGCAGCTTTTTTTATATCAAGCCGGATTACACTACACTTCAGTTTCAGCTTTTTTCTTATTCTCCTTATAATGAAATAGATTTTGATCTTTTATCATTTTTGTGGTCTTTTCCGGCAGCATCTCTTCCCAGCCATCTTTTCCTTCACTAATCAGTTTTAAAACTTCTCTGGAATAAACGTCCAGAATTTTAGGATCAAAATCTGTAATGTCTTCAACCCTTCCATTGTATTTAAAGAACTTATAAAGTTCTTTCATACGAGGATGGACTTTCAGGGTATCACTCGTCATAAGTTCTCCAGTTTCAGGATCTTTAAGTGGATATAAATAAATTTTCAAATCTTTGAAAAACATTTTCCCAAAAGCTTCTAAAATCCCACCACTTAGATGGCGATAGTATTTTTCGTCAAAAATATCTACAAGATTATTTACGCCCATCGTTAATCCCATGCGTTGTTTTGAATAGCGCGAGAAGTATTCTACGACACGATAATATTCCTGAAAGTTCGAGATCATTACAGTTTGACCAAGCGAACATAAAAGTTCTGCACGATCCATAAAATCGCGTTCATCGATTTCACCTTCGGCCCGAAGGTTGGAAAGGGTAATTTCAAAAATGATCTCTGTATTATCTTCAGCAACTTTACTTTCCTTTAAAAATAACTCCTTTGATCTTTCATACATATCCATATTTACCTTGGTCACAGGTCTAAAACTACCTCGTAAGGCAAGGATATTTTTCTTATAAAGGATCTTGGCAGGTAATACATTATTACCGTCTGGTCCAAACATCACGGCATCGGTCATTCCATTCTTAACTAATTGTAAACTCATTAATCTATTGTCTACACTGGCAAAACGGGGTCCGCTAAAATTAATGGTATCAATTTCAATTTGATCCTTATCTATGTGATCGTATAGGTAACGCAGTAATTTCTTCGGATTATCATATTTATAATAAGCGCCATAAATAAGGTTTACCCCAAGAATTCCTAACGTATTCTGCTGATGCCTGGCATCATTTTCATGAAATCGTACGTGGAGAAGAATTTCATTATAGTCTTCTTTAGGATCTACCTGATATCGAACACCAACCCAACCATGCCCTTTGTATTTTTTCGCAAAATCTATTGTCGCTACAGTATTCGCATAAGTGAAGAATAATTTAGTCGGATGTTTTTCTCTGGAAATCCTTTGCTCAATCAAACCGGTCTCATGAGAAAGCATTTTTTTTAACCGCGCTTCTGTAACATATCTGCGATCTTCTTCAATTCCATAAATGGCATCACTGAAATCTTTATCGTAAGCACTCATTGCTTTTGCAATTGTTCCTGAAGCTCCACCAGCACGAAAAAAATTACGTACCGTTTCCTGTCCTGCACCAATTTCTGAAAAAGTACCGTAAATATTATCATTAAGATTAATGCGGAGGGCTTTACTGTTTATAGATGGAACATTTTCAAATTCCTTATCGCCCATTATAGTAATTGGCATATTTTTTCTTTTAAGTCAGCACTTTATTGAATGGTTAAAAGTACTAAATAGGCTTGCCATTCAAAAAAATTAAAATGCTTTTGTGTTAATATTATCAATTATAAATTTTCGTCCTAATCTTCACCTCTTTGTGAATTCAATAACTATTCCATGAATTTGAATATATGAGTGAACTTACATCTTACCCAAAAAAAAATCACTTAACCGAAGTTCTTTAATCTTTGATAGTTCAAATTATTTCTGTAAGTAATTCTTATAAAATTCATCTTAAATAACCCATATCCTATAATTAATACTATAAAAGATTTATTAACAATAGTTTAGGTTTTATGAAAGGTAGGAAAAATTAAATTTATAAAATTAATTGATCGATCTTTTAGATCAATTAATCTGAAAGTTATAAATGTAGTTGGATTCTCAATTGTGGGAATAAATGTGGGAGTATTACCATACTTCCTTTAATAGAAGAGGTAAACATGGGATTAATTATCGGGTTGTTAGTGTTTAATGTGATTGCGTTTGTATTTCTGATTAACTCTCTGGAAGAAAGAAATAGAATTAAACAGAAAAAATTTATTGCTCAAAGATCGGTTCTAACTTTTAATTTTCTTTCCGGGCTTAAACTACTTCTTATTCTTATCCTCGGCATCGCTATTCAATCTTTTAGCTTATTAAAATAGAATTCGAATAATAGCCAATCAATTGTGAGAAGTATCTTTTTTTCGCATTTTTGCAATGCTAAAATTAGACCGATTGCAAGTTACTTTTCTTGGTACAGGAACATCTCAGGGAATTCCAATTATAGGGAGTGATCATCCCGTGTGTCTTAGCAATAACCCAAAAGATAAACGTTTAAGGGTGTCTGTATTAGTTTCCTGGAATGAGTTTAATATTCTTATAGATTGTGGTCCAGACTTTAGACAGCAAATGCTTTCAAATCACGTCAAACATCTGGACGCCATTCTTTATACCCACGAACATAATGATCATACAGCAGGTCTTGACGATATTAGACCATTTTTTTTTAGGCAGGGAGATATTCCTGTTTATGCCCATAAACGGGTAATTGATGCGTTGAGTAAAAGGTTTGATTATATCTTTGTTACGGAAAATAAATATCCCGGAGCTCCCGGGGTTAAGGTACATGAGATTACCAATAAGCCTTTTGAATTTGAAGGTTTAAAAATTATACCGGTAGAATTTCAGCATAATAGGCTGCAGGTTTTTGGTTTCAGAATAGGGCAATTTGCATATTTAACCGATTTAAAGTCTATCGAAGATCAGGAAATAGAAAAGCTAAAAAATCTTGATACACTGGTAGTTAGCGCATTGAGAATTAAACCGCATCATTCTCATTTTAACCTGGAAGAAGCTTTGGAATTCATAAGGCTGGTAAATCCGAAAAGAGCATATCTCACCCATATAAGCCATATGATGGGATTTCATGATGAAGTACAGGCCAGGTTACCTGAAAATGTCTATCTGGCTTATGATAATTTAAAAATAGAAATATCAAATGCGCAGTAAAATCTTCATGTATCTTTTCATTTTTTCAATGCTTTTTGTCATTTTTATTTATGTAAATGACAAAAAGATTTTAGATTCGAAAGAACAAAGAATTCAAAGCCTGGAAACTAAGCTTGCGGCATCAGATATTGAATCTTCTGAAACTGTCGAAAGTAACATGGATAATGAGGATTATTTTTCTTTTCAGGATAATGAAAGTGCCTATACTTATTTTGAAAATAGGGGCATAGATCCTGAAAAACTACAAGTAAAATTAGAAGAGGATCTTATCAATCAGAATTCGGCAACTATAGATAATTCATCAGTCCCTTTTGATGGAATGAACGGAACGATGAAAATCAATAAGGTGAAGGTGCTTAATCATAAATGGATTTTGGCAGATTTTACCGATGGAACCTACTGGGGAGAATTGTTTATAACCTACGTAGTGGAAGATGATGGCACCATAACCTATACTACAGAAAAATCTTTTCTCTATCCGCAATCTTAAATTTTCTCTTTAAGCCATTGGATAATTTCTAATAAATTTTGGGGCGCAACGCCGTGGCCCACGGGAAATTCAGAATATTTATTTTCAATATTTAATGCATCTAAAAAAGGTTTGGATTTCCTGGCCCAGGCTAAGGGAATTACCTGATCCTGTGAACCGTGGGAGCAGTAAAACGACAATTTTGTAAAGTCATTATTTTCAAAATCTTCTTTTAATATATCCTGATTGATATATCCACTTAACGCCACCACATTTTTAACAATTTCAGGATAAGAAAGCGCAACGGCATAACTTAAGATAGTTCCCTGGCTAAAACCTAGAAGAGTAAGATTATCTGGATCAACAGGATAATGCTGCTTGACTTCACTTATAAAATCTTTAATAAGATTCCGGGATTCTATTGCCTGTTCATTATCGCTAAATTTCCCGTTGTGAGTATCCCAGTGAATTGTATACCACGCATTTCCATAAGGTTGCATAGGGTAGGGCGCTTTTGCTGAAATTATTAAAAGTTCATCTGGTAATTCACTGGCAAATGAAAATAGGTCTTCTTCATTACTGCCATAGCCGTGAAGCATAATTAGTACCGGGGATTTTTCAGTTTTAATTTTGGGTTCACGAACGAGGTGTTGTAGGGAAAAATTTGCTGTCATTAAGTTATTGAGCTAAACCATTTTTGGAAAAGGGGACCTAAGATTGGAACGGGTTCTGTTTTATCTGAAATTGCGGTAAATAGTCCATATCCCCAAAGGACGATGAAAAAAATATAAAATGCACCCACTATGAGGGCACTATCAAAAATTCCGATTAAAGCCCCAATAACATAGAAAAGTATATGGATTCCAAATGCCTGGCGAATATGAAAACTGGCAAATTTATCTTTGTTATCCAGATTCATAAAATAAGCGATGATGGTCCCAATTATAGTCAAATAGGCCACCATAGCCGTAGTTTTTGGTGAATTGCGTTCACTCATAATTTATTTCTGAATTAGAATTTGGGCATTGGCTATAACTCCAATCGGTTTGCCTTTCAGTTTTTTATTTAAAAAAATACTGTTTTTTGAAGCTGAAAAAATGTGCTCTTTTCTAAATTTGTATTCTTCAGTTGGAAGGAATAAACTAAAATCGGCCATTGCACCTTCTTCAATTGAATGTTTTTTTATTTTAAATCGTTCTTTTCCGGCAGTTAAAAACTTCACCGAATCTTCCGTAGAAAATAGTGTATTTAGCGCCCCAAAAGCCGACTCTAAACCTATAGTCCCAAACATGGCATTTTCAAATTCTACTTTTTTATGCTCAATATCAACGGGATTGTGATCACTGGTTACCATATCTATGGTGCCCTCTTTTAAACCTTTGATTAATGCTTTTCTATCTTTTTCAGTTCTTAAAGGGGGTAAAACCTTGGAGTTAGAATCAAATTCCTTTAATTCTTCATCAGTTAAAAATAGATTGTGAATGGCTACACTGCAGCTTACATCCAAACCTTTCTTTTTGGCCTCTTTAATAAGCTGAACAGATTTTTGTGTAGATATGGTTGGAATATGAAGTTTTCCACCGGTGTATTCAAGAAGATATAAATCCCTTATCACATTCAATTCTTCGGCTAAATTAGGAATGCCTTTTAGTCCCAAATAGGTGCTATTCCTGTTTTCATTTACATTTCCAGAACCTGAAATTGAAAGATCATGCGGATAGCTTTGTACCAGGCCATCAAAATTTTGGGCATATTGCAGGGCAATTTTCAGCAAATTAGCATTGGAAATAGAAGATTTATAATCGTAAAATCCTATCGCCCCGGCATCCTGCATATCCAGTAACTCCGCCAAATCCTTATTTTTACCATTTCTGGTCAAGGCACCGATGGGGTATAAAGTAACTGGATGTCCTGCAGACTTAGCTTTAACCGAAGCAATTGCTCCGGAATTATCTAAAATCGGTTGCGTATTGGGATTTAAAGCTACCGCCGTAAATCCAGATTTAGCCGCGGTGTCCAGGCCATTGGCGATAGTTTCACGTTCTTCGAAACCAGGCTCCCCAAAACTTACACTGCTATCAAACCAGCCCGGTGAAACGGAAAGCCCATCAAGAGCAATCTCTGTATCAGTCTTTACTTTTATGGAAGAATCTATTTTCTTTATCTTTCCATCCTCAATCAAAATATCTTTTTTCGAATTATTGAATTTGGAATTCTCATCAAAAATTTGAACAGATTTTAAGAGTATTTTCATTTGAAGAATTTTAATAGAAGTGTTTCAATTCCTAAAAATATAAGCGCAAAAATAACAAACCATTTCCAAAGCGAGGTAATTTCTGTGTCAGCTTTCATTTTTGAAAAATAATCATCGACGGTTTCGTGAATTTTAGTTGAATTAAACTCACTCATATCCAGGTAAGGTAATTCACTTTCAGTTCTATCGTAATTCATACTTATCCTGCCAACAGGTAAATCTTTTTGCAAAACCTTATAAGTTCCCGGCTTAAGATTTAATTGCTCCGTAGAAATTTGAACTTTATGGTTATAATTCCTTTGTTGTGGGATTAAATTTTCTTCTCCGTTCGAAATTTCCAAAACCTCGTCATTGTTAATCTTTACAGGAACATCAATCGTATTTTCTATTCCAAGAGAATAATAAATCTTTGGTTGAGCTAATGCTTCCAAACCTATTTTGTAAAATATAGGAACGATCAAAGGACAATTCTGAAAATTACTATTATTTGAATTTATAGGGGCTGAAAATGCATACACATTATCCCGGGCAGATAGAAATGAAGCATTGTCTGAAAATTGTAAAATGGATCTTCCACCTCTTAATTGTAAATTTTCCTGAACTGAAGGATATTCAAAGTTTTGAGTTTGTTCATCGAAAATATCCCTAAGGAGCGGACTTTCGTAATTTATGGTTGTTATTAATTTCTGACCGCTGGCTTTATTCCCGAAGTTAAATCCAAAATTATTCGAATTTTCAGAAGTTGATGCTGGAATAAAAATAAGACTGGCACCATTTGAAATAGTATTTTCAATATTTGTCTTTAGCGAAGCTGAAATATTTTTGGCTTCATTCAAAATCAAAAGATTTGCATTGGAGAAAACATCAAAATCAATCTGATTGGGCGAATAACTTTTAATGTCAAATTCAGGTTTCGTGAAAATTCGATTTAAATAATTAGAAGGCGCATCTCCAATAATCCCAATTTGTACAGGTGATTTCCTGGTTAAACTAAAAAAAATCTTATTATCATAGGCAATGTTCGAATCTTCTAATTCCACAATCCCGTTGGTAATACTATCCTGATTTAATCTGAAATTGAGTAGTTGTTGTTCTCCAGTCTCAAAATTAGCTGAATTCCTTCCTAATAATTGTTCACCGTCATAAACAGACACTGAAGTAGGGGAAGCCTCATAGTTTGCACTAATTTTAACTGAAAGATTGAAATTTTCCGGATCTATATTTTCCAGATATACACTATCAATTTTAATATTATTTCGGTTCGCGTTCTTTAGAAGAATATTGGTGATTACAAAATTTCGCTCCAGTGAATCATTTTTCACTTCTGAAAGATTTGATTGAAAATCTGAAATGATCACCAGTTCATTTTTGAAAGTTGAATTTCGAAAGAAAGAGCCAGCCTTTAAATTAAGGCCGCTAAAATCTATTTTTTCAGAAGTAAAGTCGATATTTTGAATTTCCTGCTTTAATTCTGAACCCGAGACCTCATAAAATTCACGGCTATTCGTGATCAAAGAATAGGTTCTTTCATTATTCAAATTTTCATAAAGATCATTCACTGCTGAAGCTAGGAGGGAAGAACCATTTATACGGGCCTGCATACTCAAGGAATTATCCAGATAGATTAAAACTTTAGAATCTTCTTTTGATATTTTTTTAGATGGAATAAATGGTTGTGCAAAGGCCAAAATCAGGCAGGCGAGGAGGAGTAGGCGGGTACATAGGATTAAAAATTTTTTGAGTTTTGCACTTTTTCTGGTCTCCTGAATGGCCTGTTTCAGAAATTTTACATTAGTAAAATCTTCCTTTTGAAATTTCCGAAGGCGAAAAAGGTGAACAATCAACGGGATTACGAGAAGAATAAGCGCATAAAGTAATTCCGGATGTTGAAATTGCATATTCAGGAAATGATTTCTCAAATATAGAAAATCCTGAAGAGCTTAAATTCTCCTAATGCTAAAATTAAAGGAACTTCCTTTGCCTGGATTTGATTCAATAGATATGGAACCATCTAAAGATTCCACTAACTTCTTAACTGTTGCAAGGCCAATCCCACTTCCCACATTTCCGTCCCTATCTGTATTGTCTAAAGTTGAAAATAATTCAAAGATTTGATCGAATTTTTCCTGCGGAATTCCCATCCCATTATCTGTCACTTTAAAATTATAAAACTCTGCGTCTTTGCTGAATTCCACATTAACAATTCGAGTTTCCTTGTCATTGTATTTTAAAGCATTACCAATAAGGTTCATAAAAATTTGCGTAAGTGCAGCTTTATTTACGTTGTGAAGCATTACGTCATCTGGATAGTTGATCTCAATATCATCTGCAACCTGAAACAGATCAGCAATACCCTTTAATAATTTCTTTAAATTTACATTCTCATGGTCCCTTTCTAATACATGATCACTTCGGTAAAAACCTAGTATACCATCCACATAATTTCTAAGGGTATAGGATGCATCTACCAAAAACTCAAGATATTGTTCTGAATCCTCATCAAATTTCCCACGGTTCTCTTCACGCAAAAGTTCACTTAAAGAGATAATATTTGCCAGGGGGCTTTTTATATCATGGGAAACTAGACTTGAAAATTTTTCCAATTCTCCATATTTTTCCTTCAGTTTATTTTGAACTTTATATAGCTTTCGTTTTTGCTTTCTAAATTCAAATAAATTAAGGGTTTGATCTGCAAGTGCTTTTAAACCTTTTTTCTGGTTCTCATCAATATCACGTTCTTCAGTATCAAATACACAAAGTACACCAATGGCGTGACCCTGGTGGCTATGAAGTGGTACACCGGCATAAAAAGAAAACTCCCTATCGTAAATCCCCTTAGCCCGATCAAAAATCCCTTTGTTTTGAGACTTTTTAAGAATTACAATATCTTTATCACTATGAATTGCATAATCGCAGAATGAGTTTTTGCGATAGATCTCAGAAATTTGTGCTCCATAGGTAGATTTATTCCAAATACGTTCACTATCTACAATACTAATCTTGGAAACAGGGGCATTGCAGAGTTTGGCAGCTAAGAAAGTTAGGCTGTCATAATCCTGATCTGGTCCTGAGTTTAAGATTGCATACTCTTTGAGTGCAGCAAGCCTTAGTTTTTCGTTAAATGGTACTGTTTTGTGTGGCATTTCCCCCATAGAATCGACACTAAAGATATCTAAATAATAATTGGAATATTATAAAAAAATGCTAATCTAATAGGTTGGCTTTCTTAGAGGTAAAAGTAAACTGTGTTCCTACACCAACTTCAGAATCAACATGCACTTCCCCGCCAATTCCGGTAACCAGTTTTTTAACGGTAGAAAGTCCAATCCCGTGCCCAGTCTTACCTTTTCGGTCTTTATCACCAACAATAGCAAAAAGATCAAATATGAAAGGAAGTTTATCAGGGGGAATACCAATTCCATTATCCTTCACGCTAAAAGTGAAAAATTCTTCATTTTCCACACAGTCAATTGAAATTATAATTTTCTCCTGATTATTATATTTTAGGCTATTATTAATTAAATTCATAAAGATTTGCCCAATAACAACCTCATTCGCATAAATTTTAAGGTTGTGATCTGGAATAGAAATCTCACAATCTTCTGCAATTTGTAGTAAATCTATAATATCTTCTAAAATATCATTCAGGAAAAATTCTTCATAGGTTGGTATACTGGAATTGGAACTCGAGTAATGCTCCAACAATCCCGATATATAATCACTTAGCTTCAAGCCGCTTTGCTTCAGGTAATTTAAACGTTCCAAACCTTCCTCGTCCATTAGATCTTTGTACTTTATCTTAAGAAAATCTGAAGTGAGGATCATATTGGCCAGGGGCATTTTTAGATCATGGGATACATTACTGGCAAATTCCCTTAAAACGCTATTTGTTTCGTTAAGATTTTTTGTAGCTCTCTCTAATTGAATATTCTTTCGTCTCAACTCGAATAATGATTCCACCTGTTTTCCCAAAGCCTTCAATGCATATAACTGGTCATTTGTAAGCTTATGAGCTTTTCTATCCAGAACACACAAAGTACCCAGAGCGACACCTTTTTCATTCCTTAAAGGAACACCAGCATAAAATTTTATTCCATGACCATCCTCATGAGTAAAAGGATTGTCGATAAAACGTAAATCTTTAGTTGTATCCTGTACTTCCATGATGTTTTCCGGTTCTAAAATAGCATGTCCACAAAAGGATAATTCACGTTCACCACCTGTAAAATCTACTCCAACTTTAGATTTGAACCACTGTTCGTTCGAATTTACCAAAGAAATTAAAGCAATGGGTGTCTCGCAAATAAAAGAGGCGAGGCGTGTAATATTATCATAACTCTCTTCTGGAATGCTTTTAAAAATATCTAAATCTTCCAACGACTTAAGTCGCTGATTTTCATTAGAAGGAAAGGCTGGTTTAATCACTAAATTTTAATATAATTGGTTAAAGTAGGTAAAGGTGAGTGAATATTTGCATTATTTATTCCATTTTTCAAATACTCCAAGCCCAAACAGGGCAAAATCATATTTTACCGGATCAAATTCATCTAGACTTCGCAAATAAGTATCTAATTCATTCAATGCCTTGGCGTCGTTTTGTTTCCGGTGGAGAATTTTCAATTTCCTGGCCACGTTCCCGGAATGAACATCCAAGGGGCAGGACAATTGAGAGGGTTTTAATTTTTGCCAAATACCAAAATCTACACCGTTTTGATCTTTTCTAACCATCCACCTCAAGTACATGTTAATTCTTTTTGCTGCGGAATTTTTTAATGGATCACTCACATGTTTTTGAGTTCTGTTTTCATGCGGCAGACTAAAGAATAATTTTTTAAAATGATGAATGGATTTTTGTATTGAAGTATCCGAAGCATTTTCAGAAAAGACATTTTCCAGTCCATGATGATTTTGATAAATATTTCTAAGGCTTATAATGAAATATTTAAGATCACGTTCATTAAATGTACGGTGTACGAAACCATTAAGGTTCTCCAGATCAGAAGTTGAGTGGTTTATAACAAAATCATAAGGAGCATGATCCAGCATCTGCATCATCCTATCTGCATTGTTCAAAATACTTTTTCTATTGCCCCAGGCAATAGTGGCAGTTAAAAAACCGGCAATTTCGATATCTTCTTTCTTGGAAAATCTGTGCGGAATTTGGATTGGATCGGTTTCAATAAAGTTGGGATTATTGTACTGTTGGGCTTTGTAATCCAAAAATGCTTTTACTTCGTCTCTTTTCAAAAATTAGATTTTAAATGATCTTACCATCCACCATAGTAAGTTTTCTATCGGCCATATCTGCGAGTTCTTCGTTATGGGTGACAATCACAAAAGTTTGGTCAAATTCGTCCCGAAGTTTAAAAAATAATTCATGTAAATTTTCAGCAGACTCACTATCCAGATTTCCTGAAGGTTCGTCGGCAAAGATCACCGCCGGATTATTGATCAGGCTTCTGGCCACGGCAATCCTTTGTTGTTCCCCACCACTTAATTCTCCGGGTTTATGGGACGCCCGATTTTGCAAACCCAAAAAACCGAGTAACTCATTCGCCCGCTTTTCCGCTTCCTTTTTCGAGGTATTTTTTATAAATGCCGGGATACAAATATTTTCAATTGCAGTAAACTCTGGTAAAAGCTGGTGAAACTGAAAAATAAACCCAATATGTTCATTTCTGAATTTGGAAAGTTCCTTGGATTTTAAACCGTAAATATCAATGCCATTAATCTCCAATTGAGACTGCTCATTTTTAGCCGGCCTATCCAAAGTACCTAAAATTTGAAGCAAGGTAGTTTTCCCTGCTCCGGAAGCTCCAACTATTGATACAATTTCACTTTTTTTAATGTGAAGGTCCACAGCTTTAAGAACATGAAGGTCACCGTAATATTTATGGATATTTTTAGCAATTATCATCTGCAAAATTTAGAATCCCGAAAATAGCCAATTTGCAGGCATTCCGCAAAGCTTAACTCTGGAATAAGTTTTTCAACTGATTATAATCCACAAAATAGACCACGCGCAAACTTAAATTATGTCTTGCCGGTTGAGCAAATAAATTATCCAGACTCTCGCGATAACTTAATTTACTAAGTGCATCGCGATTAAAGATAGAATTTCGATACAGTAAAACGGCTTCGCTTCCTGGTGCAAATTGCCAGCGATAACTAAGGTCTAAATTCCAGATATTAAAATTAGCGTTGGGATTTCTATCCTCACTATAATCATCATTATTATAAGCCTGTAAATTTCCATTTTGCTGAAGCGTGGAAAATTTATCTTCGGAAAAATTTGCTGTAGACCAAAAATTTCTAAAACTTAAATTGATTCCCTGCTTAGTGCTGAAGTTATAATTTGCCCGAAGACTATTTTCAAGACTTTTTAAATCTCTTAAACCGAAAATAATTTCTCCAGAACTTTTTCCAACAAAACTGGGCCGGCCTTTTTCCAGTCCAATTTGAAATTCATAAACCATGTTGAATTTATCATTGAACCTAAAGCGAGGTTCGATATTCAATTCATACTCTTTATATTCACTATTGAAGTAATGCTGATATTCAGCCTTAATATCATAAGCGAAGGGATTTCGATAATCTGACGAGACAAATCCTCTGGCAAACGTACTTGGTTTATAGGTGATATAACGATTTGCGGTCCTGGTTTCAAAGAAATCCCGAAATTTTGAATTCACATCTATATTTCCCCCAAAAGCAAAGCGGGAAGCTGTAAAAGCAAAAAATCCACCACCCATTCCTGTATTCACCATAATATCAGGTTTGTATCTTCTTAAATGCTGGCCATACACTTCAATTCGATAGAAATTAAAGATTCCCTGAGGCTCAAAAATCTGGTACGAAGTATAGGCACTTATATTATTAAAATTATTGATCTGGCTAATACCAAGATCGTTAATATTATAGGTCTCGTTCGCAAATTCATGTTCCAAACCATAGCGAATATTCCCTTTGGTTCTTTCAATTTCTAATTCTGAAGCAAAACCGGTGATATTCTGTTGCGGGAAATTCACATTGCTCATAGTTGCCTGTCCGGAGAAATTATAAGAATTCTTTTTATTAAAAATATCAAACAAGAATGCGGAGACATTCGCATCTCTAAAATGTCCATCCCGGGTAACATTTGTATTTACCAGCGAGATCGATGAATTTTTATTAAAACGCTGATCCAGCACCAAAATATTATAATTAGCCAGGGGTTCGGTTTTTATTTTTCTCTGGATCCCTGTTATTGTATCTAAAATAGAGGCTTCAGCAGAATTGGTAACTGCGTTAAAAAATCCAACTCCGAGACCGCTTTGAGTACGCCCGGAAATTTTCAGGGCATTTAAAAGATCGGTTCTGGAAGGATTTTCTAAAACTCGTTCATTTTCAAGTGTAGCATCCTGCGCATTGTTAAAACCAATGGGTGCATTACCAATTCTTCGGGAATAAAATAAATTGCCTTTGGTAAAGAGCTCGGTGCCTTCGGTAAAGAATGCCCTGTTTTCTCCAAAGATTTGCTCAAAAGGCCCCAAATTCAATTCAACTTCATCATAGGCAGTTTGACCAAAATCGGGCACCAGGGTCATATCCAGTGTAAACGATTCGTTTATGCCATATTTGAGGTCCATCCCGGCACTAAAATTAAATTGCGTATCGACGTCAAAATAATCTACCGCCGAAGATAAATAGGGATAAAAGCTAAGACGCACCGGGGGATCTATATTTTCAATTCCGGTGAGAAGCCCGGTGTATTGACTGGCCTGTCCAACCGATTTATCAATATAATTCCATACATAGGTTTCATTTAGGTGGGTTATTTTCCTTGAAAATTGAACTCCCCACAATTGCTGCTTTGCTTCAGGGAAACGTAAAGCAGCATACGGAATTTTAATTTCCAAATACCAGCCATCATCATCTCTTGAAACTGCAGATTCCCAAACAACATTATAACTATAATCCTCCCTATCTCCGGTCATTTTCGCATCGGCCTGGGTGCCGGCGGCCGTAACTATGAATCTTGTTTGATTTTCACCGTCATCGTAGGTATTAAGATCAATTGAGAAAAAGTCTGATTGCTGAAGGTTATCCCGCTGGGTAAATTGTTTTACAAGCTCATTGGGTTCATTTTCCAACAATCTCACTGCAAAAAAGATTGCCTCATCATTATAGGCAATTTGCACTTTAGTATCATGACTGGCAGGAATCGATTTGCCATCACCGGGTTCAACCATCACAAAATTTTCGGCAGATGGGAGGTTTCGCCAAATATCTTCGTTAAAAATTCCATCAATTTCTGGTTCCGAAGTAATTCTGCTAACCTGAAAGACTTTTCTTTCGGAAGTCTTTTGGGCAGAAGAATTGCCAAAAAATATCAAAATAAATATAATTGAAAATAGGTAGCGAATTGGCATTTTTAAGGCTGGAAATTATGGATTCCGCAAAAATAGTCTGCGCATTTCGAAAGACCAACAAAAATTGATAAAATGAAGTTAAACCAAACTTATTCGTTTAAATAAAATTTAAATTTGATCAACAAAAATAAATAGTACTTTGAAAATTCAGAATAAATTGGAAACCGCAACGCTTGCCGGCGGATGCTTTTGGTGTACAGAAGCGGTTTTTCAAAGATTGGAGGGAGTGGAAAGTGTTACTTCAGGTTTCACCGGTGGAACTATAAAAAATCCAGCTTATAGAGAAATTGTGCAGGGGAGGACCGGACATGCAGAAGCTATTGAAATTAAATTTAACCCTGAAGCCATAAGTTTTAAAGATATCTTATTGGTGTTTTTTGCCACGCACGATCCTACAACCCTTAACCGTCAACAAAATGATGTTGGTACGCAATATCGAAGCGCTATATTTTATCATTCTGAAACTCAAAAAAAGGATGCAGAGGACGTTGTGGGATTACTTACGGAACAGAATGTTTTCGAAGGTAAACCTATAGTTACAGAGATCACTGAAGCAGAGACTTTTTACAAAGCAGAGGAGGAACATCAGGATTTCTACAATCAGCATAGGCAGCAACCCTATTGCCAGTATATTATAGATCCCAAAATTGCGAAATTGAATAAATTATTTTCAGAAAAATTAAAAGTAAAATAAATAATGTCTTATAAATTTTTTGAAGAATACGATATAGAAACCACAGATCAACTAAAAAATAATTTTAAGGATATTATTACCGGAGTCGGTGAAGATCCAAACCGGGAAGGTATTCTAAAAACCCCTGAAAGAGCGGCCAAAGCCATGCAATTTCTAACCCAGGGCTATGAAATGGATGCAGAAGAAATTCTGAGCAAAGCCATTTTTAATGAAGATTACGATGAAATGGTTGTGGTAAAAGACATTGAATTGTATTCATTATGTGAGCACCATATGTTGCCTTTCTTTGGGAAAGCCCATATTGCTTACATTCCTGATGGCAAAATAATAGGTCTTAGCAAATTGCCCCGAGTGGTAGATGTTTTTGCCCGAAGGCTACAGGTTCAGGAAAGGTTAACCCATGACATTTTGGAATGTTTGAATAAAACTTTGAAACCCCAGGGGGTTGCTGTTGTGATTGAAGCCGTACATATGTGTATGATGATGCGCGGTGTTCAAAAACAAAATTCTGCAACTACAACTTCGGGTTTTCGTGGCCAGTTTAAGGAAATTGAAACCAGAAATGAATTTTTAAAACTAATAAGCTCAGACCTCAAATAATCTTTGGCATTTTATTTGCTTTTCGTTATTGAACCAATTCAGGAAACATGAAACTTTTAAACAATAAAAAATTTATAAAAGGACTTTTTTACGACGCTGTGGGTATGGCAACTGTTGGAATTCCGCTCATAGGACCATTTTTGGATATACTTTGGGCACCTTATGCCGCAAAGAAAATGCAGGAAATGTATCCCGGGAAACAAGGTAAAATTGCATCTGTATTAGTATTTATAGAAGAGATCTTACCATTTACAGATGTAATTCCATCATTTACACTCATGTATATATATACACATGTTTGGAAAAAAGTGCCTGAACAACAACCACAGGTTATCGAAGTGGAAGCATATTAATCTACCCTTAACACCTATGTTAAAAAGGCTGCCGTTACAGGCAGCCTTTTTAATTTTAGATATCCCAATTCAGGGACACCTGGAAATTTCTTCCAATATTGGAGATTCCATCCGGTTTTAACCTGGATAAATGTGAAACGTAATCTTTGTCCAGTAAATTATTTCCGGAGATATTTATAGAAAGGATTCCTGTTGAAAGTACTAAACTGGTACCAAAACCTGAACTCAGCAAACTATAACCTCCCGTTCTGGTTTCAAAATTACCGGGCTGTTCCTGATCCATTGTACTTTGCAATCTAATAAAGGCAAATTTTTCCGTAAATAAATCGCCCTGAGCGAATTCAACCCTTAACATATTATTTATGCTATTTGCAGGGATAAATGGAAGATATGTATCCCTATTTAATTTTCCGGTTACTGTTTCAAAACTACTTTCAAAATGTAACCAGTCTAATGGGTGGGGATGAATATGGATACCAGCTTCACCACCATAGAGATTTGCATTTTTCTGTGTATAACTGTAAACATTCTCATTGTCTATGATTTCGCCTGTAGGAGCGATGTAAATATAATCGTTCACCGCGTTATGAAAACCATTTATAAAAGCTTCAAAATGTTCATTGCGGAATTCCATAGCCAAATCTATTTGAAAATTTTGCTCATTATTCAAGTTAGAATTCCCAATTTCATAGCGATTGGCCCCATTATGAGTTCCGTTTGAAGTGAGTTCAGAAATATTTGGTGCTCGAAATCCGCTAGCAAGATTGAGCCTTACATTTAATCCTTCATCAAACTGGTATTTGGCTCCTAAAGCTGCATTGAAAGAATTATAATTTTTTTCTATTCCAGGTATTATATCATTGCCTTCTGTAGAAAACTGCTCTGTATCTAAATCCCGAAGATCATAACGCAAACCTCCCTGGAAATCCCATTTTTCAACATGATAATGACTGGTTAAAAAAATACCAAAATCAATAGTTTGTGCATCGGGTATCAAAATTTCCTCACCTAAATTTTTATTAGTTTGAAACATTCCCTGAGTTCCCACAATCGTTTGAAACCTCCCTTTTTCCGGAAAATTAAATCTCAGGTTATAATTAAATGTTTCCAGGTGCATTTCTAAGGCGGGGGTTTCAACCTCCTCCAAAGAATCTTCCTCCCCAGCGTGTTCTTCAAACTCTTTCCTGTCATTAAACTGATAACCAATCTTAAGATTAAGCTCAGATTCTCCAAAATAAAGTCGGTTTTCTAAACTAAGAATATGGTTCTGCAAATCCTGATAGGGAAGTTGAGGATCTTTGGTTAAGGTTTGAGCGCCTAATTCTTCAGGAATTCCAATGTCGCTATTATTATAGTTATAGCGTAAATCAGCTTTGTAATTATTTTTCTGAAAACCAATTCCGGCTTTTAGATCCTTTTCATTAAATCTGGTATTGGTAACACGATAATCGCTGCCGGTTTTATAATCACTATGCGCTGTATAACTTCCCCGCGTCAAAAACTTCCAGAATTCACCAGAAGATTTAGCCATTAAACTTGTTTGATAACCCAGGGTATTACTGGAATAATCTGTATTTAATCCTGCATTAGATGAATTTGCAGGGGCATAATTTTCAGGATTTAAATACAGTACCCCGCCAATAGCATCGCTCCCATAAAGTAAAGAAGCCGGGCCTTTTATTACTTCCACACTGGAAATCCCCTTAGCGCTTATCCCTAGCCCATGTTCATCTCCAAATTGCTGATTTTCCAAACGTACGCCCTGGGTATATACCAATACCCGGTTAGAACTTAAGCCACGTATTACCGGCTTTCCAATTCCAATTCCTGTGGTCACGCTTTCTACTCCTGCAATTTGGCTAATTCCATCGGCAAGCGTGATGGCACCCTTTTTATTTAATTCTGAAACACTTTCCCTCTCTACCTTCATCACATTTTCACTTTGTAATTGATGAAAAGGTGTAGAGACGATCACTTCTTCCATTTCCATTGCCGTGGGTTTGAGGCTAATATTCAAATTTTCAGATGGAATCGTTATCGTTGAAGAATAGGTTTCGTATCCCAGAATGGAAACAAGGATCTTATAATTACCTGAAGGTAGATTTTGAATGGTAAAATTACCCTCGAGGTCACTCATGCTCCCTTTTTCAACCTGAGGCAAATAAATATTGGCGTTAAATACCGGTTCTTGTGTAGCAGCATCTGTAATTATGCCTTTTAAAGTATGTTGACTGTATAATGATGGTATTACTGCTAAAAGCAGTAATCCAAAAAAATAAATTTTCATGATTGTATTTTAAATAATTAATTCTCTTTTACTCTAATAATTCCACGACGGCTCTGCTTAGGGAGCTAGTCGGTTTAAGAAATTTTTACTAAATATAAATGAGAAGGGGAGGGCCACGAGTATCGAAGGCAAGTGGCTCATAATTATTTAAAAATTGATAATAGGAGGTAGGCTGCTGAATTTCATCTGCAAATTCAACTAATTCATAATTGAAGATTTCAAAATCCAGAATAGGATTTTTATGAAATTTATAAAGTTGACAATCCACATTCTTTTTGTGAAAATGAACTTCAGCGTACTGATCACATATTTTATGATCGTGTTTTAAAAAAATATGGAAAAATTCAACAACTGGTGGAAATAGGATCACCAGTGCCGAAATTATAAGCCCTATTTTTTTTACTGAATTCAACTTAAATTAAAGATTTTTCCAAGACCGAGGCGAGATAACATTTTCTTTTCAAAATTCCAGAAAAATTGAAATTGACCAAATATGGTTCCAAATACAACCAGCAATACCTGGTAAATTGGAAAAACTAAAAGAACCCTAAGCGGCCAGTAGACAAACCATTCACTATTATCTTTAGTAACCCCCAGGAATTCACATACAGGTGCGGCAATCTTTGCTGCGGTAGAACCTGTGATCGCAAAAACAATAAAAATAAGGGTGAGTTGTAAATTAGAATCGATCCCCCATTTTTTCTTGAGTCTTTTCATAGTGCAAATATAGGGGAATCATTAGAAAATCAAATACGGGTTGGAATTCCAAACGACTGGTTGTATTGTCTACTAAAATACACAAAGTAGTTGTATAGTAAATAATTCACTTCATAACCGTAATCTACGTTTTGGTCATAATTAATTTCATTCAAATAGAGATTCGAATTATACTGTAATGGTTGCCTCACCCGCTGGTTATATTCAGTAACTAAAAACCTGTTTTTATTTTCCAGGTAATTTTGTTCAAAATAACCGCGTGGTTTAGCATAAGAGTTTATAAAAGAATTAAAGCCGGGTTCAATGATAATAATTTCATATTCCAGGCTATCATTGGCAATTCTTACTGTATCGTTGGAAGCGTTGGAATTTCCAAGATTTCTGTTTTTAGTTGTTCCGCAAGATGCTATAAATAGTACAATTGCAGCAACGTAAAGAATATTCTTGATCATAATTTGAAATTTTATCTTCCGCCGGCGTAACCTCCTAATATGCTACCTCCGCCTTTTTTGTTTCCTAATCCACCACCAAGAATTATACCGCCAATATCATCAATAATATTTCCATCATTATCTTTATCCAGGATAGTTTCCAGAAATGAGCGGTCATGGGATGAATTTGCTCCGAGTACTGAACCTATCAAATCGGAAATACTGCCTTCATTTACATTATCCTTCCTTTTCTGATTACCTAAGATACTCAGTAATACTGGAGCAGCAATTTTCAGTACTTTTGTAACTGAATTTGCATCGAGATCCAGTGTGTTGGCCAGGACTTTAGAAATATCCCCCTGATTATTTCCCAAAACATGGTTCAGGATTTTACCACCTTCCTGTTCCAGCATATTTGATTTGGCTGAAGATAAATTTTGCAGTAAATCCCCGTTATGCCTGGGATCTGCAAGTGCTTCATTTAGATTTTTGGCACCCTCTGAAGATTTTGAGTTCTTTACCATGACACTTACCAGCAAAGGTAATGCTGCTCCTAACAAAGCTTTTATTTCTGAATCATTATAACTGGTTTCGTTTTTAGCTTTGCTAATGAGTTGAGAACCGGTTTGTGTTTTTAAAAGATCAAGTATAGATGCCATAGGTCTTGAATTTAAGCTTTTTCTTTTTGATATATGGAGATGATTTGAGTAGCCAGTTCTTCCCCAATCCTTTTTTGGGCTTCAAGTGTCGCAGCGCCGATATGTGGACTTAAACTAATCTTTTCATTCATCAGGATTTTTATTGATGGTGTTGGCTCATCAGCAAATGTATCTAAAGCTGCAAAGGAAACATGGCCATCTTCTAGGGCTTCGACCAAAGCTTCTTCATCTATTATCCCACCACGAGCTGTATTCACAATCCCCACACCTTGTTTCATTTCACCAAATTCTTTAGCTCCAAGAATAGGCGATATCTGCGCGGGGACATGTAACGTAATAAAGTCTGAATGTTGTATTAACTGATCAATGGGTTCAGTTTTAATTGGAATTTTTATACTTTGATGATTATGAAAAGTAAGCTCGATCTTTGCTTCTCCCACTTCACTATCGCTCGCAATTACTTTCATTCCAAGTCCCAGGGCGATTTTTGAAACTGCTTTACCAATTCGCCCAAAACCAATAATCCCTAAAGTTTTACCCCTAAGTTCAACTCCCGCAGCATATGATCTTTTAAGATCCAAAAATCTGGAATCACCTTCCAAAGGCATATTTCTATTAGAATCATGTAAATGCCTAGCTCCGGTAAAGAGGTGGGCAAAAACAAGTTCAGCTACAGAGCCTGAAGACGCTTCTGGCGTGTTGATCACTTCAATATTTTTAGATTGGGCATAACCAACTTCAATATTATCAAGGCCAACACCACCACGACCAATAATTTTCAATTTAGGGCAGGCATCCAGAATATCTTTGCCAATTTTTGTAGAACTGCGCACTAAAATAACCTCAATATTGTTATTATTCAGAAAATCGATTAACTGATTTTGAGCCACCTTGGTAACTATAACTTCAAAACCTTCACTTTCTAGCATTTGCCTTCCACTTTCAGAAATTCCATCGTTCGCAAGAACCTTCATATTTTAATCTTTAAATTTTATGCTCCAGTTCTTTCATACAATTTACAACCACCTGGACGCTTTCTATCGGCAGGGCATTATACATAGAAGCCCTATAGCCGCCAACGCTTCGATGGCCGTTCAACCCATTTACTCCGGCATCCTTCCAAAGTTTGTCAAAAGCCTCTTTATGCCCCGAATTGGTTAGATTGAATGTGGCGTTCATGGGGGAGCGATCTTCTTTTTCAGCAAAACCTTTAAATAATGGATTTCGATCTACTTCAGCATATAAAAGTGTCGCCTTACGATTATTATTTTCTTCCATACCGGCAATTCCGCCATTTTCTTTAATCCATTTTAACGTTAATAGAGAAACATAAACGGCATAGACCGGAGGTGTATTGAACATACTGTCTTTGGAAATATGGACAGCATAGTCTAACATCGAAGGAATTTTTCGGGTTACCTTGCCCAGGATTTCCTCTTTTATAATAACTAAAGTTACCCCGGCCGGACCCATATTTTTTTGAGCCCCGGCATAAATAAGGTCAAAATTTGAAAAATTCAATTTTCTGGAAAAAATATCTGAACTCATATCGCAAACCAAAGGCTTATCTGTATTTGGAAAGGATTTCATTTGCGTTCCAAAGATCGTATTGTTGCTCGTACAATGAAAATAATCTGTATCCTTAGGGATGGTATAAGATTTTGGTATATAATTGAAATTCTTCTCTTTACTTGATGCTACTTCAATTACTTCTCCAAATAACTTTGCTTCCTTGATCGCCTTATCGCTCCAGGTACCCGTATTTAAATAAGCCGCTTTATTTTCCAATAAATTATAAGCTGTCATTAGGAATTGAGTACTGGCACCCCCTTGTAAGAACAAGGCTTTATAACCTTTATCCTTAAGATCCAATAATTCCAGAGCCAGCGATCTTGCTTCCTCCATAACGTCGACAAATGCCGGACTTCGATGCGAGATTTCTAATAAAGAAAGACCGGAATTATCAAAATCCAGAATTGCTTCAGAAGCCTTTTTAAAAACCTCTTTTGGTAATATGCAGGGACCTGCGCTAAAATTATGCTTTTTCATAAGCTGGTAAATGATTTAAAACAAAGATGAGAAAATCGAAAAGAATTGATGTTAGGAAAACTATAATTAAAGCCTTATAGATTCAGTAAAAATTCAATAGTATCCACGTTATCGGCATAGTCCCATAATTCAGGATGTTGCGTTTTACCAAAACTCACTTCGGTTTTATCAGCTTCATTTTTTACGATACACTGGATTTTATCTTCCTGCTCCTTCAGTTTTAATTGTAAATCGTTTTCATCTTCATATTGTTCATAAAACAAGGTTGCGATAGGGGAGCCAAACCTTGCATCTTCCTTTAGCATTAAGAACCCATTATCTAATAATTTAAATTCGCTCATTAAATAAACTGCCTTGTTGTAATCATAATTATTGGCATATTTATTCTGATTGATGATATCATTCCAGGAATAAATCGCTTCAAAAAAGTTATCGAATTTGAAGTTTTTCGGTACATATAATTTTGAAACATTCCGGCATCCTAAACCATAATAGCGAAATATATCTTCTCCGAGCACTGCCAGTTCCTCTTTCGATTCTTCACCGGTTATAATGGCTACTGAGTTTCGGTTTTTTCGAATAATACTGGGTTTCCCTTTAAAATAATGTTCAAAGTAACGTGCTGTATTGTCACTTCCCGTTGCGATCACTGCATCAAAACCTTTTAAATGATCTTCAACAAAAAGGATTCTATTTTCATAGCGAGAATCCAGGAATTTTAAATATTCGGCAATAAGAGGAACAAGTCGCTGGTCGTTTGAAGAAAGCTTAATCTTAAGCTTGTGACCGCAAACCAATACAGAAATAAAATCATGTAATCCAACCAGGGGAATATTCCCAGCCATTACAATCCCAACAGTTTTTTCTTCCAGAGGTTTAAAAGTATAATTTGTAAGCCATAAATGCAGGTTGCGCGGAGTCAAAGCCTGAGACCATTGCTGAAGGGCAAAAATCACATTTTCTTTATTGAACCAGCCATTATAATGAACTGCGGCATCGATTTCCTGCTGCATTTTTTCAAAAAACCGGGCATTTCCTTTTATAGTGTCATCCTTTTCAGTTTTTTCTAATTGAAACTGCCCTAGAAACTTGCCAAGTTCCACAAGATGTGACTTGTGATTATCAATTGTCATTGGATATTTGGTTAAGAGTTAATCGAGACTTAAATTTGTGCAGCGAAATTAAAGTATCTTAAGCTTAAAACCATAATTTTTGGTAAAAGCAGGGATCTTTTCTCTTAGTCTTTTTAAATTTACAAATAAAAGTAGCTATGGCAATTGTAATAACCGATGAATGCATAAACTGCGGAGCTTGTGAGCCGGAGTGCCCCAACACCGCAATTTATGAAGGCGCTGACGACTGGCGTTATGCTGATGGAACTGATTTGGAAGGGAATGTTGTACTTCCTAACGGAAAAGCGGCGAATGCAGAAGAAGCTCAGGAACCAGTAAGTGACGAAATATATTATATCGTCCCGGATAAATGTACGGAATGTAAAGGTTTTCATGAAGAACCACAATGTGCGGCAGTGTGCCCGGTAGATTGTTGTGTTCCCGATGAAGACCATGTGGAAAGTGAAGAAACTTTACTGGAGAAGCAGCGATTTATGCATAATGGAGTGTAAAGCTCTATAAGAATAAAAATCCCGCAACAGAGCGGGATTTTTTATGTCATCATATATTTTAACTCGTTGCGATACACTGTAGGCGATTTTCCAGTAAATTTTTTAAATTCTTTATTAAAATGGCTAAAATTATTAAAGCCACTTTCATAGCAAACATCAGTGATACTCATTTGTTCTTCATGTAGCAACTTCGCAGCATGCGCAAGGCGATATTCATTCACGAATTTGGTAAATGTCTTCCCCGTAATTTTCTTAAAATATCTGCAGAAAGCAGGATTGGTCATGCTCACTTTTTCGCTGATCTCATCTAAGCTAATAGGTCGCTTAAATTCTTCTTTTACAAAATTGAAGATAATATTGATTCGATTATTATCCTGTAGGTTTGTTTCCAATACAAAACCCTGAGCATTTAAAACGGTATGATTTTCAGCAGTTTCCAGATCTCGAAATATTTTCAATAGGCCTATCAGCTTTTCGAAATTTTCTTTTTTAGAGAGGCCTTCAATTTGTTTACCAATCCTTCTTTTAGTATTTCCATGATAGATGATTCCTTTTTGAGCCATGTCCAGCAAATTTCTAATTCCCTTCATTTCTGTAATTCCGAAAAATGCCTCTCCGAGAAAATCGGGTTTTAGCTGGATAACCGTTTCACATTTATGTTCGGTCAAACTATCGGTGAATGCGCAATGGGGAAGATTAGAACCAATAAGGATAAGGTCACCATTTCTGAAATATGAAATATGGCTTCCTATTTGCCTTTTTCCTGAACCGCCATTCACATATACAATTTCAATTTCAGGATGATAGTGCCAGAATGAATCCTTACGCTGATTCATACTAGGTAAATAGGTACGATAGCTGAAAGAGCTTCCAAATACAGGATCTATTTTCTCTAGGGTAGGTTGTTGGAGTAATGGCATATAGATTTTTTTATAAAATTAAGCGGATTAGCAAAACGGAAGATATACAGAATTTACCGCTAACTATTCTATTTTAACCGAAAACGTTTTCAGTCTTAACAATTAGGTTAATTAAGCATATACATTGGCATAATTTGCTGTATTTAAAACCGGGATCCTGAGGTAATTTTACTTTAGATTTTAACCGAAGTTATAACCTTTAAAATTTATGATTATGAAAAAAACGATGAAAACAATGGTATTGGTACTGGTGGCTTTATTTGCAATGAGTGCTACAGCATCTGATGATTTAGATCTAAAAGTGAACAACAGGCAAAACTTAGTAGTGAATGTTCAGCAGATTGAAAAAGGTGCAGTGTTGATCTTAAAGGATGAAAAAGGCCTTATCTTATTTAAAGACAAATTTTTTGAAGAACACACCTATTCTAAAACCTTGGATTTTAATGATCTTCCAAATGGCGAATATGTTCTAAGCCTCGATAAGAAATTCTCTGTTCTTTCTACCACCATCACAAAAAGAGGAGAAGAAATAACTGTGGAAACCCCGGAAATGAATATTCTTTTTAAACCTTCTTTTAAGAAAGTAGGGAAGAAGATATATTTTTTCCTGGCTAATCCTGACTCTAAAAACGCGGTTCTGGAAATTTATGATAACAGCGGCCAGTTAGTGGGAACTGCAAAGAGTGATAATGTAGTGATCAAGAAAATGCTTGATTTCTCACAAATGCCAAAAGGTGATTACTCTGCTACGGTAAAACTAGACAACAAAGTTTTTACTGAAAAAATCTCCATTTAAAAACTAAGGCTTTTTCTAAACAGAACGCCCGTTGACCAGGAGTCAACGGGCGTTCGCATTTATCAACTATTAATTAAATCACCTAATCTAATTTTCTTTTGATCTTATCAATGGCATTTTGAATAGATTTTTCAGGTTCTATAATATTACTGCTTCCCCAAAAATCGGCATCATTAAATCCTGACACATCATCTACCATGACGATATTTGGTCTTATCAGGGTATTTTCACTTCTCCAGTTATCACCGGCATACTTTTCCCAATTGGTCACTACCATTTCACTATCGATCTTATATTTGGAATTAAAGATTTTCTTCTTCCAGTTCACCACATATTCCATTTGCGCCCTTCCATATGCATAGTGCCATTTATCCCCATTTTGCGCATAATCTACCTGATAATTCAATTCGGTAGGATATACTTTTGAACCACTGGGTTTTTTCTTTACAAACATCATTTCAGCTTTTTTCTTATCATCTACATTCAGGCTGTAATCTGCTTTTACCAGCGTTGAAGTTTCAGCATCAATGAATAATTTTCCATAATACCATGGATCGCTTTCATCAATTTCCTTAAAATCCACCACATACATATAACGATCATTGATCTTCGTGGGTTGATCGAAAGAGAAATTATAACTATCTAACATTTCATCCCGAAGTACATATTCAGTATACTTCATCATATCCAGAAATAAGGTATTAAATGGGCCACCTTTTAATTTTAAGGCGATGGTATCCAGTTTATCATAATCGGTGCTTTTTCGTGCCTTATAAAGCGATACCAGATCCTTTTTTGAAGAATTGTAGGGACTCTTGGCAATTTTCACCACAGCTTCAGAAAGACTTACATTCGTCCAGCCTTTCTTGATAGTTTCGCGGTAGAAAGAAGTCATAATACTTTCATCACTTAAATAATTCTCATCCTTCTTTGCCAGCATATCCTGTACCAGCAGTCTCGCATTGGTAGCTTTATAAAGAGTTACTTCGGAAAGTTCTTCAACATTTTCAATCAACCTTACTTCAGTACCTTCTACTTTAAAAAAATCTAAAGGCAGGGTTTTACTCTGAAATCCTAAAACTGAAACGGTGACCGTAGCATCCATTAAATCTTTCGGGACCTTTAAGGAAAACTCCCCATCGGTATTTGAAACGGTTGAAATATTTGAATTATTTAAGGAAAGATAGGCCGAGGAAATTGCCTTTCCGTTTTTATTATTTAAAATTTCCCCGCTGTATTCATTAAAATCCCTATCATCCTGAAATGCGAAGCCAGTAGAGGTAATAAAAAACAAAAGTAATATCGGTGCGAAGTTGCGAAAATATCCCGCAAAATTCAGTGTTTTTATTTTTTCCATGGCAGATTATTTTGAGTTAACATAAACTTATACAATATAATGAAAATTAAGGGTTTAATGATATGAATCCCATTGTATTTGATGTAAATATTTTTAAGATAACACCAGGCGAGGGATTAGTTAAAAAAGAGGAGAAGAAATAGATTACAAAAAAATTGATCCAAAAACTGTCAGAATTTAAACTTTTCAAACAGTTTTTGAATCAATTTTTGTCTTCAGGAAAATAATTGTCTTTCCGCGGGAGGTATATAAGGGAAATAGCTGTTTAACTAATAACCGCTTTTATTCCCCTTATAGGGATAATTGCCCATTCCGGGCGATGCTTTAGGTCATAATTTAGTTCCAAAAGTGATTTTTCCAGCAAAAATGTTCGCATAAGAATGTTGAAATCTTCTTTATTCTTCGGAACAAAATCTGCATCATTGGCTTCTTCCAAATAAGCTGAAAGGTAAAGCTTGGTAATATGATTATGCCAGAGCTCGACCCAATCTTCCAGATTTCCACCTTTGCGATGTTGTATAAATTCAGAATTCAACAAACTGCTATAAGCGACATAGTGAAAAGACCTTATCATAGCAGCAAGATCGCGCATAGCCGACCTTCTTATCCTTCGTTCACTAAATGATTTGGAAGAATCCCCTTCAAAACTATTCATAATAAATTCACGTCCCGTCCATAAGATCTTTTCCAGATGAAAATCTCCATGCGTTCTAATTTTCATCATCTCTATTTTATGATCATAGATGTTTTTAAAACTTTGCAGGATTTCACTTTTTAGTTTTAGAACAACTTTTGCCTCTTCCCGGTGATCTTCCGGTAAATTCTCAAGGTTTTTTTTAAGATTTTCTAAGGTAGTTCGTGTTAATGTTTGTAACCCAGAAAATAATGAGCGCTGGTAATGCAGCGAAGAAGCTTCCTTATCAAAATTTGAATCTAAAGAATCACTGGAGAGTGCTTTATGCATTTGCGCAGTAAATATTCCCAGCTCCATAATACGATCTGGCAACACTGCTCCCAGTAGTATCTTTTGTTGCTCCTCAAGTTCCTCATATTGTAAGGGCACTAGAAAGTTTTCCTTCTTCTCTGGAAATTCAAATTCCTTTGATCTTGTAAGCAACGTATCAATAAATCGATCTACTGCATCTTTAACATGTATCCAGGCTTCCCCCTGATTTTCTACAGGTTTCTGAAGCATTCCCAGCACAAAATTTTGAGCCCCCGGGATACTTAAAAGTCCACAGTATTCCGGTATATTTTTAAAATGATTAGAATTTGAAAGGAATTTTATGGTTTCCACATCTGGATTGGAAGTTCTATCTAACCTGCGATATAGCCTGAAAGAGAACTTATTCTCATAATTTATATAGGTTTGTCTATTTTCGGTATCGGCTAATTCAGATCCGGGAATTTCTTCATCTTTTTCAAAACAACCTTCTTTCACCTGATATTTTAATCCATTATTCAATGAATTTTTATCAGATATAAATTCTGAAATAAGATGCGTTCTAAAAGCTTCAGCAAAAACAGCATCCACCAAATAACCTTCTGTTCCACTAATATGAAGTTCAGCAATAAAGCCTTTTTTAGGAATTTCACTTAAAATATGGGTTTGATCTTCTTCAATAAAAGCTATGGGTAATTGGTAAAATTCAGGAAGGCCATCATTATAAACAATATTTAAAATGGCAATACTGCTTTGGAATTCTTCAATATCCAGTGGGATATTTTGCTGAATATTAATCTCCTGTATAATTCTTCCTTCACTTTGAAACCATCTGCGATTGCGTAAATAAGGTGGTAAAATATCTCCGGATAGCTTTGCCATTGTTTTTGGCTTCAGTAAATCTTCCCATGATTTAATTTTAATCAGCGGAATATTATGATCTCCTTCCACACGATCCCGTTCTTTTTCCAGAATAAACCAGTAATAACCATAAGGTGATAAAGTGAATAAATAAGGCCTCTCCGTAATTTTCGGAAATTTATTATGACTGAAAGCTTCTACCGGAGTATAACCTTTAAATTCTTCCAGGTCTAATTCCGCAGGTTGCGAGAATCTGGAAAGGTTCCCGATAACCAGAATTTTTTCATCCTCATAAGTACGCGTATATGCGATCACTTTTGAATTTGAAGGTGCGAAAAAATCTATATCCCCACGACCAAAGGCTTTATATTTTTTACGCATGGCAATGATTCGTTTCATCCACCAAAGCAGGGACGAAGAGATCATTTGTTGTGTTTCCACATTAACCGATTCATATTTATATTCGGGATCGATGATTAGGGGTAGATATAATTTATGCGGATTTGCCATCGAGAAACCGGCATTCCTATCTGAGGTCCATTGCATGGGAGTTCTAACGCCATCACGATCGCCCAGGTAAAAATTATCACCCATTCCAATCTCATCACCATAATAGACTATAGGGGTTCCTGGAAGAGAGAATAATAAGACATTCATCAACTCGATCTTATTCCGGTTGTTATCCAAAAGAGGGGCAAGGCGATGACGAATCCCAACATTGATCTTGGCCTGCGGATCTTTGGTATAAACTTTATACATATAATCACGCTCTTCGTCGGTGACCATTTCCAGAGTAAGCTCGTCGTGATTTCTGAGAAATATTCCCCACTGGCAATTTTCGGGAATATCGGGGGTTTGGTCAATAATATCGATAATAGGGTAGCGGTCTTCCATTTTTACCGCCATAAACATCCTGGGCATAATAGGAAAATGATAATTCATCTGGCATTCGTCCCCATCCCCAAAATAGGCCGCGGAATCTTCCGGCCACATATTGGCTTCAGCGAGTAATAATTTCCCATCATGGTTCTTATCTACATGCGCCCTGAGTTTTTTTAGAAATTCGTGTGTTTCCGGAAGGTTTTCACAATTTGTATCATCCCTTTCAAATAAGTAAGGCACAGCATCCAGTCTAAAACCGTCTACGCCCATATTACACCAATAATCCAAAATATCGAAAACCTCTTTCTGAACTTCGGGATTGTCAAAATTTAGATCTGGCTGATGTGAAAAGAAGCGATGCCAGTAATATGCCTGAGCTTCAGCGTCCCAGCTCCAATTGGAAGGTTCCGTATCTGTAAAGATGATACGGGCGTCTTTATATTGTTGCGGGTCATCTGTCCAGACATAATAATCCCTTTCCGGAGAACCTTTTGGTGCTTTACGGGCCCTTTGAAACCAGGGATGTTGATCTGAAGTATGATTGATCACCAGTTCTGTGATCACCTTTAAGCCACGATCATGCGCCTCCTGAACCAGGCGTTTAAAATCTTCAATATTTCCATAGGAAGGATTAATTTTATAATAATCGGCTATGTCATAGCCATCGTCCCTTAATGGAGAAGGGTAGAAGGGAAGTAACCAGATCGCGGTTACACCAAGATCTTCAAGATAATCAAGCTTTTGTAATAAACCCTTAAAATCGCCAATTCCGTCACCATTGCTATCAAAAAATGCTTTTATATGTAATTCGTAAATAATGGCGTCTTTATACCATAAATTTTCTTTGTTGCCGGAATTTTCGGTCATGGACTAATTTTTAAAATTTTTGAATAAAATTAATGAAGTTTAAATTTAGAAAATAACCCAGGCCTTGTCAGTTAAAGAAATACTAAACAAAATGTGGAGAGTTATTTAACGTTCTTCTTCTGTAGAAATATAAAAATACAACTAGCTGTTATTCAGTATTTTACTATATTTATAGATATTTCTCATCCGATGTTTGTTTTTCCATGCTAACCAGCTAGTTCTAACACTTATCTAAACCAAAAATTATGAAAAACATTCTAGCAATTTTAGTTTTGCTTCTGGCAATAAATCTATCTGCACAAGAAGTTGTATCCCCAGAACATTTGGAACCTGTAAAAGTAGTTGATACGTACCATGGTGTAGAAGTAGAGGATGATTACCGGTATATAGAAAATATGCAGGATCCAAAAGTGCTCAACTGGATGAAAGAAAGCGCCAGTTATGCTGAATCTGTCCTGGATAAAATCCCGGGAAAGGAAGATTTAATGAAGAAAATGCTGGAAATGGACAGCAGGCAAAGCTCCATTGTCTCGAATTTATTCATTTCAAAAAATGATGATTATTATTATTTAAAACGTCTTCCTGAAGATGAAACCGGAAAACTTTATTATAGAAAAGGATTTGAAGGTGCAGAATCATTAATTTTTGATCCTGAAAACTATAAAAAAGATGGAGAGGTAAATTATACCATACATGGAATGCAACCCAGTATTAGTGGAGAAATGGTGGCAGTAAGACTTGCGCCCAATGGTTCTGAAACCGGGGAGATTGTATTTATAGATAAAGATGGAACACAACATTCTGAGACTTTAGAACTTGCTGCTTTCAATATAAGCTGGGATAAGAATGACCAGGCAATCTTTTATCCACGCTTCAATTCTGCAGATATTTCAGATATGACCCGGCAAATGAATACGCAAACCTATAAGCATATTTTAGGGGATGATCCAAAAAACGATATTCCAGTCTTTTCAAATACTACCAATCCTGAATTGAAGATTAGCCCAATGGAACTACCCATTCTTATATATGAAGATCTTACCGATCAATATTATGGAGCTGTGGTTAGCGTAGATAAAGCTGCTAAAATATATATGGCAGAAAATGAGATTCCCGGAAAATGGAAACAGGTTGCTTCCAAAGAAGATATGATCGAAATCCCAAATATCACCAAACACGGAGTTTACTATTTAACTTTTAAAGATGCGTCGAATTATAAAATAGTAAAGTCATCTCTGGAAGATCCTTCACCAGGTTCTGGAGAAGTCGTGGTAGAAGAACCAAAAAATGGGACTATCACCGGGATTTTCGCAAATAATCTGGGATTGTTTTATTCCATAAAAGAGAATGGTGTTCGCAGTAGGCTTTATTATCTTTCAAAAGATTCAGAAGAATCCAGTGAAATCGAATTGCCTTTTGTAGCAGGGAATATTGGACTTTCTGGTACGGCCGGTTCTTCAGATGATGTATGGGTGAATTTAATTGGATGGACGCAGCCTTTAAAACGTTATCACTATAATGTTAAAGAGGATAAATTTACCTTACAAACTCTCAGTTCAGCAGTGGAATATCCTGAATTAAAAGACCTCATGGTAGAGGAAATTATGGTAAAATCACATGATGGGATTGAGGTTCCGGTCTCCATAATATATAATAAAGATTTAAAAATGGACGGTTCAAACCCAGCTATGATCTATGGTTACGGTTCTTACGGGATATCTACAGGTCCGTTTTTTAGTCCTATTACTCTTGCCTACACCACTTATGGTGGTATTTTAGTAGTTCCCCACGTTCGTGGTGGCGGAGAATTAGGAGATGCCTGGCATAGAGCGGGACAAAAACAGAATAAACCAAATACCTGGAAAGATGCTATTGCTACTGCGGAATATTTAATTGATCATGGTTATACCAGTTCAGATAAACTTTCAATTTTAGGTGGAAGTGCTGGCGGAATTTTTGTGGGCAGGTCTATAACTGAAAGGCCAGATCTTTTTGCTGCGGCCGCACCAGAAGTGGGTGTAATGAATCCCGTTCGAGCTGAAGAAACCCCTAATGGACCTGTTAATGCTCCTGAATTTGGGACGGTAAAGGATGAAGGTGAATTTAAAGGTTTAATGGCTATGGATTCATATCATGCATTAAAGGAAGGTGGAAAATATCCCGCCATGCTTATTACTGCGGGAATGAACGATCCACGGGTAATTGCCTGGCAGCCGGCAAAATTCGCGGCAAAAGCTCAAAATTATTCCTCTTCAGATGCCCCTATTTTATTTTTAACCGATTTTGAAAGTGGCCATGGGATTGGAGATAATAAAACAAAGGCTTTTGAAAGTTTTGCCAATGCTTTCTCCTTTTTTTACTGGCAATCTGGCCATCCTCTATTTCAGCCAAATGAGAAGTTAAAAAAATAGATAAACAAACTCAAAATTAATCCCGGTTTTCACTTTACTGAATGCCGGGATTTTCTATTTCTAATTCCTATCTTTGCAGCCGCAAAAACAAAGCATTTAATTCAGAATATATGAAAGCCGGAATTGTAGGATTACCTAATGTTGGAAAATCAACGCTTTTTAATTGCTTGAGCAATGCCAAAGCTCAAAGTGCCAATTTTCCCTTCTGTACCATCGAACCTAATATTGGTGTGGTAAACGTTCCGGATTCCCGTTTAAAGAAATTGGGTGAATTGGTAAATCCGCAACGAATTTTACCTGCAACGGTAGAGATCGTAGATATTGCAGGTCTTGTAAAAGGTGCCAGTAAAGGTGAAGGTTTGGGAAATCAGTTCCTCGGCAATATTCGCGAAACAGATGCGATCCTCCACGTCCTCAGATGTTTTCAGGATGATAATATTGTGCATGTAGATGGTTCTATAGACCCAATTAGAGATAAAGAAACTATCGACATGGAATTGCAGTTGAAAGATCTTGAAACGGTAGATAAGAAACTCGAGAAAGTAAAAAGGGCGGCCAAAACCGGAAATAAAGAAGCTCAAAAGGAAGAAGCGGCTTTATTGAAAATAAAGGCGGGATTGGAACAGGGAAGATCTGTTCGATCAATAGAACTTTCTGAAGACGACCGAAAAGAATTTATAAAACCACTTCAGTTTATTACAGATAAACCGGTAATGTATGTTTGTAATGTAGATGAAAATTCAGCAACTACAGGCAATGATTTTGTTGAAAAAGTAAAAGCAGCTGTAAAAGATGAAAACGCCGAGGTTTTGGTGCTTGCCGTTGGAACCGAAGCAGATATTGCCGAGCTGGAAGATTTTGAAGAAAGACAAATGTTCCTTCAGGATATTGGCCTGGATGAACCTGGTTCAGCTAAACTGATACGAGGAGCTTATACTTTATTAGACCTGCAAACTTATTTTACCGCTGGTGAAAAAGAAGTGCGGGCCTGGACTATTCCTGTGGGGGCTTCTGCGCCACAAGCTGCCGGGGTTATTCATACCGATTTTGAAAAAGGCTTTATTCGTGCTGAGGTTATTGGCTATGATACTTATGTGGAACACGGTAGCGAAGCAAAAGTAAAAGAAGCCGGAAAGATGCGTGTGGAAGGAAAGGAATATATCGTAAAAGATGGCGATGTTATGCATTTCCGATTTAACGTATAGTTAGTCCGTAGTTGGTAGTCGTTAGTTGTAGGTGGTAATCTTGATTATTTAATCTATATAATTCCCCGAAGGCAATCGCGCTATAGACTATAAACTCCGAACCACGAACCCCAAACTAATTAACATTTTTCCTTAAATCATTGTTAATTACTTTAAGCGTTTGCTATTTCAGCTCTTTAAGCTAAACCTTATATTTAGACCGAAACTCCGCAATTTTTATGAGTGAAACTAAATATACCGAAGATAACATTCGGTCATTGGACTGGAAAGAACATATCCGCATGCGTCCCGGGATGTATATTGGGAAACTTGGCGACGGAAGTAGTCAGGATGACGGGATCTACATCCTCCTAAAAGAAGTAATCGATAACAGTATCGATGAATTCGTGATGGGTTCCGGGAAAACTATTGAAATTTCTGTACAGAACCAGCGCGTAATTGTGCGTGATTTTGGACGTGGAATTCCGCTTGGTAAAGTAGTGGATGTGGTTTCGAAAATGAATACCGGAGGAAAGTATGACACCAAAGCATTTAAAAAATCTGTAGGGCTTAATGGAGTTGGTACAAAAGCCGTAAATGCTTTATCCTCTTATTTTCGTGTAGAATCTTCTCGTGACGGTAAAAGCCACGCTGCTGAATTTGAAGCAGGAAATCTTACCGAGGAAGAACATCTTGATGAAACTTCCAGAAGAAGGGGCACCAAGATTACTTTTATACCTGACGAAGCAATTTTCAAAAACTATAAATTCAGAAATGAATATATAGAGAAAATGCTTAAAAATTATGTGTATCTCAACCCGGGATTGACTATCCTTTTTAATGGGGAAAAATTCTATTCAGAAAATGGTTTAAAAGATCTTCTTGGAGATAGCATCAACGCAGAAGATATGTTATATCCTATTATTCACCTTCGTGGGGATGATATTGAAGTTGCCATGACGCATAGTAAATCCCAATACAGCGAAGAATATCATTCGTTTGTAAATGGGCAAAATACGTCACAGGGTGGAACACATCTCGCGGCTTTTCGGGAATCTATCGTGAAAACGATTCGTGATTTTTATGGAAAAAATTATGAATCGAGTGATATTCGAAAATCTATCGTTTCGGCGATAAGTATTAAAGTAATGGAGCCCGTTTTTGAAAGTCAGACGAAAACAAAACTTGGTTCTACAGATATGGGCGGGAAATTTCCAACGGTTAGAACTCATATTAACGACTTTTTAAAAACCAATCTGGATAATTATCTGCATAAAAATCCCGAAACGGCTGATAAACTCCAACGAAAAATCCTTCAGGCAGAAAGGGAACGAAAAGATCTTTCCGGGATTAGGAAACTAGCCAAAGATCGTGCGAAAAAAGCCAGTTTACATAATAAGAAATTAAGGGATTGCAGAATTCATTTAGGTGATAGTAAACACGAAAAATGTCTGGAAACTACCTTGTTTATTACCGAGGGAGATTCCGCGAGCGGATCGATCACTAAAAGTAGGGATGTGATGACCCAGGCGGTATTCAGCTTAAAAGGGAAACCTTTAAACAGTTACGGACTTTCAAAAAAGATCGTTTACGAAAATGAAGAATTCAATTTGCTTCAGGCGGCATTAAATATTGAAGAATCGCTGGAAGATCTTAGATATAACAATATTGTGATCGCCACAGATGCCGATGTTGACGGAATGCACATTCGGTTATTATTGATCACTTTTTTCCTGCAGTTCTTTCCGGAATTGATCAAAGAAAATCATCTGTACATTTTACAAACGCCACTTTTTCGGGTAAGAAATAAAAAGGAAACTATTTACTGTTACAGTGAAATGGAGCGCCGGGCAGCACTCCAGAAGTTATCCGGAAAACCTGAGATTACGCGATTCAAAGGTTTGGGGGAGATCTCCCCGAATGAATTTGTACATTTTATTGGGGATGATATCCGTCTCGATCCGGTGATGCTGGATAAGGATAAATCTATTGAAGAAATGTTAAGTTTTTATATGGGCAAGAATACACCTGATCGCCAGGAATTCATTATAGATAATCTCAAAGTTGAAGTGGACCTAATTGAAGAGTTGGGCGCATGAAGTGTAATAACAAAAGTGAGATAAAAATAATCCCTTCTATCTACATTGTTTTGATAGCGGTGTTTGTGACCAATATTTTTGTGAATATTGAGATCATGGCTTCTGATAGCGAGCAGGAAATAAGCTTCAGCCATTTTCTACCCAATATTATCACATTCATTCTTGCTTTTTATGTGCATAGAATCGGGCAGTCGTTTGATTTTGATAGTGATGGGGAAACCTTGAATTTTAAAAATAACGGAGTATTCTTTTCGAAATTCATGGAATATCGGGTAAAAAAAGCCGAATTTCCTAAACGCAAATTAGCCAAATTCAAATTCGTAGATGTCGGGTTCTATGCTGCACTTACAATTTATATTAAATCCCGAAGAAGGAGCGGATATAAAAAGTACACCTTCAACACAACATTTTTAAGCAGTAAAAAGAAAAAGGGGATGGTGGCTTCCTTAAACAAAGTTTTAGAAACCACACCGAAAGTTACCGCCTAATGAAAGAAAATATTGATGCTCAGGACGAGCAATTTGAAAATAACGAAGAATTAATAAAAGTTACCGGAATGTACAAGGACTGGTTCCTGGATTACGCATCTTATGTGATCCTGGAAAGGGCCGTCCCTGCGATAGAAGACGGTTTTAAACCGGTACAACGCAGGATTATGCATTCTATGAAAGACCTCGATGATGGGCGTTACAATAAAGTGGCAAACATCGTGGGCCATACCATGCAATATCATCCCCATGGAGATGCCAGTATTGGTGATGCCATGGTGCAAATTGGCCAAAAAGACCTTTTGATCGACGCCCAGGGAAACTGGGGAAATATCCTAACCGGGGATAGAGCTGCTGCGCCAAGATATATTGAAGCAAGGCTTTCCAAATTTGCCTTGGAAGTTCTATATAGCCCCAAGCTTACAGAGTGGCAATTATCCTATGATGGGAGAAAACAGGAACCGGTGAATTTACCGGTTAAATTTCCTTTATTACTGGCCCAGGGAGCTGAAGGTATTGCGGTGGGATTGAGCACCAGGTTGCTTCCGCATAATTTTTTGGAATTAATAGATGCTTCGATAAAACATCTCCGCGGAAAGAAATTTGTGTTATATCCCGATTTTCCTACCGGTGGTGTTGCCGATATTTCAAATTATAATGATGGCCTTCGTGGCGGAAGGGTTCGGGTGCGGGCAAAAATAAATCAGCTTGATAAAAATACACTTATCATTTCTGAAGTGCCTTATGGCACAACTACAACCAGTTTAATAGATTCTATCCTGAAGGCTAACGACAAAGGAAAGATCAAAATCAAAAAAATTGAAGATAACACCGCTGCCGAAGTTGAAATTCTTATTCATCTTCCCAGCAACATTTCTCCTGATAAAACCATTGATGCGCTCTTTGCATTTACCCAATGTGAAAACTCTATTGCGCCTTTAGGTTGTGTAATTATCGACCATAAGCCGATATTTTTGGGAGTTTCTGAGGTATTGCGCAGATCTACAGACCATACGTTGCATTTGCTTCAGCGGGAACTTGAAATAAAACTACATGAACTTCAGGAACAGTGGCATTATGCCAGCCTGGAAAGGATTTTTATTGAGAACAGGGTTTACCGGGATATTGAAGAAGAAGAAACCTGGGAAGGTGTAATCCAGGCGATAGATCGAGGCTTGGCGCCACATACAAAACATTTAAGAAGAGCGGTTACTGAAGAAGATATCGTTCGGCTTACAGAAATTCGCATTAAAAGAATCTCAAAATTCGATTTAGGTAAGGCGCAACAAAAGATTGAAGCACTGGAAGGTGAGATCGCTCAGGTAAAGCATCACCTTGACAATATTGTTGATTTTGCGGTAGATTACTTTAAAAAGTTAAGAAAAGATTACGGCGAAGGAAAGCAGCGTAAGACAGAGCTTAAATTATTTGATGACATAGAAGCCAGCAAAGTGATTATTCGCAATACAAAACTCTATGTGAACAGAGCGGAAGGTTTTGTGGGAACCAGTCTTAAAAAGGATGAATATGTTGCTGATTGCTCAGATATTGATGATGTGATTTGTTTTACGGCAGATGGAAAAATGATGGTCACTAAAGTGGACGCAAAAACCTTTATTGGTAAAGATATCATTCATGTGGCCATTTTCAAGAAGAAAGATAAGCGCACTATCTACAACATGATCTATCGTGATGGGAAGGCCGGGAAGGCCTATGTAAAGCGTTTCAGTGTAACTTCAGTAACCCGGGATAGGGATTATGATATGGCACAGGGAAAGAAAGATTCTAAAGTGCTCTATTTTTCGGCCAATCCTAATGGAGAGGCAGAGATCATCACTATTTTCCTAAGGCAAATGGGAAGTATCAAAAAGCTGAAATTTGATCTTGATTTCTCTGAAATCCTTATAAAAGGCCGTAAAGTAAAAGGGAATATTGTTACTAAATATTCGGTTAAGAAAATAGAATTAAAAGAAGAAGGGGTTTCTACCTTAAAACCGCGTAGAATATGGTTTGATGAAACCGTGAAAAGATTGAATGTGGATGAACGTGGTGAACTTTTAGGCGAATTTAAAGGAGAAGATCGCTTATTGATCATTACCCAGGATGGGGTTGCTAAAACTATAAAGCCAGAACTCACTACGCGTTTTGATGAAGAAATGATCGTGCTGGAGAAATGGATCAAAGACAAGCCAATTTCCGCAATTTATTGGGAACCGGAGAAGGAACGTTATTATGTAAAGCGTTTTCTATTAGAAAATTCAGATAAAGAAGAATCTTTTATCAGTGAACATCAGGATTCATTTTTGGAGCTTGTTTCTACAGATTATTATCCAATGGCAGAGATCGTTTTTACTAAAACCAAAGGTAAAGAGCGTAAAGAAAGTGAGGAAATCAATATTGAAGAATTTATTTCGGTGAAGGGTATTAAAGCTCTTGGTAACCAGTTAACTACTGAAAAGGTAAACCAAATTAATTTACTGGATCCCATGCCCTACGAAGGCCAGGAAGAAGTGACTGAGGAAGAGAAAGATGACGAAATAAATATTTCGGAAATAACCGGAGAAGTGATTAAAAATGGAGACATAAACAAACCCGATCCGGAGAATTCTTCAGAGTCTCAAACAAAATTATTTGACGAATAACAATGGGTATATTTAAAGAATTTAAAGAATTTGCCGTAAAAGGTAATATGGTAGATATGGCGGTGGGGATCATTATTGGTACCGCTTTTAATAATGTTGTGAACGTTCTCGTAAAACAAATTATCATGCCGCCTCTGGGAATGATGACCAACGGCATAAATTTTTCAGATAAAGAGGTCGTGCTTAAGGAAGCCATTGGGGTTGAAGGGAGCGAAAACTATGTGGAAAAAGTTTCCATTGGCTACGGGCTTTTAATTGAAACTTTTATAGATTTCATCATCATTGGCTTCGTAGTTTTTATTATCGTAAAACTGATGAACCGATTTCGCAACAAAGCCCAGGACCCTAAAAACAAGGAAGTGGTTACCCCTAAAGACATTGAATTGCTGGCCAATTTGAACGACCTTATGGAAGAGCAAAACCGCATCCTGAAAGAAAGAAACCTTTAGTCGCTTATCTTTTTTACTGAACCACGCGCTTTCTGAGATTCTCCCACCTGTCCATATTCAAAGGTATAGCCATCTTTAGTGGTGGTGAGTATTTTCATGTGGATTGCTTTCTCCTCCGCCATACTATTCGGATTGGTGTTTCTGAGGATATATTCGCAATCATTTATCCAACGCACCTTTGAAGTATCTGTCTTTCCCTGAAATTTCTCGATTTCAATAGAATCATTTCTTATAAATTCAGAAGTCACCAATTCTCCATTCAAATAAGTTTCGAATTGAAAAGTACCTGTATGGAAGTCAGTACACCTCTTTTCCTGGTTGAAACATGAAGAAGTTAAAAGGTAAAGGAAGAATAGAAGCAGCAATCTTTTCATACTGCAAAATAACTCAATCTCTTTCTAAAATTCAATTTTCAAAGGCATCAAAAGTCCCATCTTTATAAAAGATCACTATTCTCTGTATATCTTTTGACGCGCCTGGCTGAATTTTGTCAGTTTTTTCGGGACGATCATTCTTCTCTGAGGACAATCCAGGATTTAGGTCTTCTGGAATTGTGAGAGGGTTTGACTTTCCAGGTTTTTGATGAGAGGAGGGAAAAGTTCCTTTTCCATTTAGTAGCCAGTACAATTCAACTTCAGGAAAACTCTTCACAATCTTCATGACAAAATCCAGACTTGGTTTATTTCTTCCGGAAAGAAGGTGGGAGATGGAGGAGCGGCCCACCTCAATTTTATCAGCAAATGAAGCAGCCGATAAATCATAATATTTCATGATTTTCTCGAGTCTTTCGGTGAAGTTTTTAGTGTTTACCATTGTGAAATCTAAAATAGCAAATTCCCTTGTTACAATTGTAATTATAATTTATTTTTTTATGTATATTAAAGAATATCTCAAATGAATAACTGTATCTTTTACTTCATATAAACAAATATAAAATACTAAAATACAATTATTTAACTTACAATTTTTAATCAGTTGGATTATTTCCAAAATTCATAATCTTATTTGAACTATTTCTGTTTACAATTGTGTAAGAATAAAGTATTTTTAAATGTTTACAATTGTAAAATTTAAGATGTTTAATTTTGTAAACATGGATACTTTAAATCTTGAAAAATTTATTTCAGAAGAGGCTTATTTAACGCAAAAATATTCTGGTATCAAAGGCAGACATTTGCATGCGGGGCATCTTAAAAAATTTCTGAATTGCTTAGATGATTCCTTTCAAAAAATTGAAATTGGAAACTCTGTTGAGAAGGAATCTATTTTCAGAATTCAATTTGGAGAGGGAAATATTAAAATTCTGGCCTGGTCACAAATGCACGGAAATGAAGCTACGACCACCAAAGCCGTTTTTGATCTTTTTAATTTTTTCAATCTAGAACCGAAAAATAAGCTGGTAGAATTTTTAAAAAAATCTATCATTATATATGTCATCCCTATTCTTAATCCAGATGGGGCTAAAAATTATACCCGTTTCAATGCAAACAAGATCGACCTGAACCGAGACCTTCAGGAATTAAGTCAGCCGGAAAGCGTGATTCTTAAAGAACAATATCATAAAATTCAACCTGATTTCTGTCTTAATCTTCACGATCAGCGCACCATCTTTAGTGCGGGAGATAAAAAAGAGCCAGCTACATTATCTTTTTTAACACCATCCAGGAATGAAGAGCGTTCGATTGATGAAAGCAGAAAAGCAAGTATGGGTTTAATAGCCAGCATCAATGCAGAACTTCAAAAATGGATCCCGGGAAAAGTGGGTAGATATGATGATGCCTTTAATATAAATTGCGCGGGTGATACTTTTCAAAGCCTGAATACGCCTACCATCTTATTTGAAGCCGGACATTTTCCGAAAGATTACTCCCGGGAGGAAACCAGGAAATATGTTTTTAAAGCAATTATAACCTGTTTGTTTAAAATCGCTCAAAATTCAGATCTAAAAAAAGATTATAAAAAATATTTTGAAATTCCTGAAAATGCAAAACTGTTTAATGATATATTAATCAGAAATTATGAGCTCAAAGGCAAGAGAAAAGATATCTCCATTCAGTTTAGGGAAGAATTGAAAAATAATCAGATAAAATTCGTTCCGGTTATAGATTCAATAGAAAATGACCTCCTAAAGTATGGCCATCTTGAAATTAATGCAGAAACTGATAATGTCCAGATTATCACCGAAGATAAAATTATCGAAAACGTTATAGTTAATAAAATTGTCATAAATAGTGAAGATTTAGATTTATTTCCGGCAGAATTATCCAATTAATTATTAAATATTCAATGATTTTGTATTAATTTTGAACTTCATTAAAAAACAGCTTTTAAAAATGGCCAAGTTTAAATTAGACGAAACAGATCATCAGATTCTTGATATGTTGATTGAAAATACCCGTACACCTTTTACGGATATTGCAAAGAAATTACTCATTTCAGCGGGAACTGTTCATGTTCGCGTAAAGAAAATGGAAGAAGCGGGAATTATTATCGGTTCTTCATTAACCTTGGATTATAAAAAACTTGGTTATGCTTTTATTGCATACGTAGGAGTTTTTCTTCAGAATACTTCACAAACGAAATTTGTTTTAGAAAGAATCAATGAAATTCCTTTTGTTACGGTAGCCCATGTGACTACTGGTAAATTCAATGTATTCTGTAAAATTCGTGCGAGAAATACCCAACATGCGAAAGAAATTATTTTTCAGTTAGATGATATTGAAGGCGTTTACCGTACTGAAACTATGATCTCTATGGAAGAAAGTATTAATGATAAAAAACGCCTGATGCATTCTATTTTTAAAGAAATGTAGGCAGCTTGAACTTATTTTCATAACCCTTTAAGCTGCCAGGTTTAAAGGGTTTTTTTATAAAAATTAACCACCTCGAAACATAATTTATGAACAGAGAACCAAAATTAGACCGATTTAATGACAATGTACTTGCCAAGTATGATGTCTATAACAGCATTTTTCTAACCTTACCTTATACTGAAATCAAAAAAACGGGAGCATTACTGCCTTTGTTTCAGGAGATTTGTGAGAAAGGTTTTCAAATGAATAAGAATCCTTCAGAAATCGTAGAACGCTTCTTTGATAAATATGGGGAAAAGCCTTCAGAAGAAGAAAAAATAGACTTGCTCTTTAGATTTATCCAATATATCGAAAGACAGGTGGTTTTATTTGATGCTATTGAAGATGCTTCTTTTCCCATCGTAAATAATATGGAAGGTCGTGGAACCTTACGGAATGTAAAGGAAGAAGCCGAAGCAAAACAAAAATTGGGGGAGTTGCAGGAATTTTTAAAAAGGTTTAGTGTACGCCCTACGCTTACCGCTCATCCCACACAATTTTATCCAGGATCTGTATTAGGGATAATCACAGATTTGGATAAAGCGATCCAAAAGAATGACCTGATTAAAATTCGGTTGTTACTAGCGCAATTAGGAAAGACACCGTTTTTTAATAAAGAAAAGCCAACTCCTTATGATGAAGCGGTATCCCTGATCTGGTATTTTGAAAATGTATTTTATCAGAGTGCAAGTAAGATTCATAATTACATTCAGCAGAATGTTTTTGATGGGGAAGATATTGGAAATGAAGTAATCAGCTTAGGTTTTTGGCCTGGAGGTGATCGGGATGGAAATCCTTTTGTGACCACTGAAATTACTTTAAAAGTTGCAGAACGATTAAGAAGAACTATCCTGCTCAACTATTATCGCGATGTTAGAAAACTGAAAAGAAGATTAACCTTCCGTGGACTTCAGGACACTATGTCTGAAATTGAAAACGATATTTATTATTCTGCCGTTTCACAATCTGGAAGGATAAAATTAAGTCTGGAAGATTTCAAGCAGAAATTAAAAGATGTTCGTACAGTATTAGAAGAAAAACATCAATCACTCTTTGTGGAGGAAGTAGATGATCTTCTTAATAAACTGTATCTGTTCGGCTATCATTTCGCTACCCTGGATATTAGACAGGATAGCAGTAAGCATTTAGAAGTTCTGGAGGAAGTGATTGAGCTTTCTCAAAATTCAGAAGATCTTCTGCCGGCAGATTTTAAAGAGCTTGATGAAGAAGCACAGGTGAATGCACTTACGCATGCGCAGGGTAAAATTGATGTGGGATCATTGCCTGAAGGAATGGGTAAATCTACCTTGTCGTCTATATATGCGATGAAAGAGATTCAGCAAACCAATGGGGAGAAAGGGGCAAACCGATACATTATTAGCAACTGCGGGAGTGTTCAGGGTGTTTTACAGCCATTTGCATTTATAAGGATGTGTGACTGGGAAAAGCCTACCGTAGATGTTATTCCGTTGTTTGAAACGGTCCCAGATCTTCAAAAAGCTCATGTGGTCATGGAGCAACTTTATAAAAATAAAGTGTATCGTGAGCATTTAGACAGAAGGGGGAATAAACAATCAATCATGCTTGGCTTTAGTGATGGAACCAAGGATGGTGGTTATTTGATGGCGAACTGGAGTATTTATAAAGCCAAGGAATCACTTACCAAAATTTCAAGGGAATATGGAATTAAAGTGGTCTTTTTTGACGGCCGTGGAGGACCACCAGCTCGTGGAGGAGGGAAAACCCACCAATTCTATGCTTCCCTGGGACCTACTATTGAAAATGAAGAAATACAGTTAACAGTACAGGGACAAACGATTAGTTCAAACTTTGGGACTAAAGATTCCTGCGGATATAACCTGGAACAATTGATTAGTGCAGGAATTTCTAATGAAATCTTCAGTGAAGGAAAAAATATTATAAGCGATGAGGATAGGGAAACGATGACCGAACTGGCTGATATTAGTTATCAGGCATATTCCGACTTTAAGAAGCATCCCAAATTTATTCCATATTTGGAAAAAATGAGTACGCTTAAGTATTATGCAAATACAAATATTGGAAGCAGGCCTTCTAAAAGGAATAATTCGGCTGAACTGAATTTATCAGATCTTCGCGCAATTCCTTTCGTGGGAAGCTGGAGCCAGTTAAAACAAAATGTTCCGGGATTCTTTGGAGTGGGAACCGCCATTCAAAAATTAGAAGAAAAAGGGGATTTTGAAAAAGTTAGACAGTTATATCTGAATTCTGAATTTTTTAAAACCCTTTTGGAAAACTCGATGATGAGTATGACCAAATCTTTCTTTCCATTAACGGCTTATATGCAGGATGATCCTGAATTTGGTAAATTTTGGCAAATTATCCATGAAGAATTCTTGAGGACAAAAGCTTTGTTATTGAAAATAGCAGGATATAAAGACCTTATGGAAAATCAACCTGCAGGAAGGGCTTCCATACAGGCCCGGGAAAGGATTGTTTTGCCACTACTAACCATACAACAGCATGCTCTTAGAAAGGTTCAGGAATTAAGTAAAGATGATTTGAATGAAGAAAAACTGGGAATCTATGAGCGAATGGTGACGAGATCCTTATATGGCAACATTAACGCCAGCCGAAATTCAGCATAATGAAAGCAGAAGATCTAGCCCAGGACGAAATTGGTGATTTTTATTGGGATTATATTCGTTTAAATGAGAAGGAGGAATCATTAAACGATCTTTTGGTTTCCAATCAGGAAAAAGTCATTGATTTCTTTCAGGAAATTCCGGAAGGTAAATGGAAGTATCGTTATGCGGAAGATAAATGGACAATCCTGGAAGTCCTTCAGCATTTAATTGATACTGAAAGGATATTTCAATATCGTGCTTTGGCAATTGCCAGGAAAGAGCAAACTTCCTTACCGGGTTACGATCATAATTCTTATGTAAATTTTTCTGAAGCCAATAAACGAAATCCTTCAGATTTAATTGAAGAATTTAAATATGTAAGAAGTTCCGGGCTATATTTATTCCGTAACTTTAATGGAGTGATGCTGAAAAACAGAGGTAATATGAATGGAAATAATGCCACACCTGGGGCTATTGGTTTTGTTATTTGCGGTCACGCTTTACATCATAGAAATATTATAAAGGAGAGATATTTATAATGCTGAAGTCATTAAAAATTTTCTTTAAGCTCTTAAAAAAAACCTACATAAGTTGGGATAAAAATGAGCCTTACGCCAGGGCAGCAACTATTGCGTATTACGCTTTATTCTCTCTGCCTTCGCTGCTTATTATCGTGGTGAGTATTGCCGGGTATTTCTTCGGAAGAGATGCCGTAACCGGCAGGTTAACCAGTGAAATTGGCAAGTTTATAGGAATGGAATCTGCGGAAGCTATTCAGTCTATGATTGAGAATGCCGCACTTTCCAGTGATTCTACCTGGGCTATCATTTTTGGTCTGGCCATGCTTATATTTGGTGCGACCGGGGTTTTCTTCCAGCTTAAGATTGCCATGAATAACATTTGGAATATTGCCGCCAAGCAAACCAATTTTTGGCGAATGGTACTGGATAGGGCAATCTCCTTAGGAATGGTCTTCGTTATTGGTTTTTTACTACTCATTGCATTGGTAATTTCAGCTTTGGTAAAAATTATTGCGATGAATATCGATCGGTTTTTTCCCAATATGTCTGAATTCCCTATTATTGTCCTCAATTATTTCCTCTCCTTTTTATTTATCACCATCCTGTTTTCCGCGATCTTCAAATTGCTACCCGATATTAAAATAAAATTTAGGACAACTTTTGTGGGGGCTGCACTTACTACGATTTTGTTTCTAATTGGGGAATCTATTCTAAGTTTCTATTTTGGCCAGAGTAAACCTGCTTCTGTCTATGGTGGCGCATCTTCAGTGGTTTTAATACTACTGTGGGTTTACTATACTTGTTTAATCGTATTTTTTGGTGCTGAATTTGTAGTTCAATATGCCCTGTTTAAAAAGGAAAAAGTAGAGCCCAATAGATTTGGTGAACCTGCTATCTATCAGGAAATGGCCAAATTGGAACAACGACGTGTTCAGCTAAAAGAAGAAAAGCATATTGTTGACCGTTTGAGGGCTCATTTAGATCTTGACGATGATAATGACGAAACCCAACCATCTTCTTAAGATAGTTTAACTCCACAAGCCCTTATTTTAGTAGCTTCTTAATACTTTTCGGAGTACCTCTGCCTTATCTTTGAATGAATCAAAAATGAAAAAGATTATGGAAAAGAGAATTGCAATTTTAGCTACAAACGGTTTTGAAGAAAGCGAATTAAAATCACCCAAAGAAGCTATGGAAAATGAAGGCTTCCAAGTGGATATCGTAAGTTTAAAAAAGGGATCTATTAAATCGTGGGCTAAAGACGACTGGGGAGAAGATTATTCAGTCGATTATACTTTAGATGATGTTACTGCAAAAGATTACAACGCTCTGGTTTTACCCGGCGGTGTGATGAATCCGGATAATTTGAGAACTGATGAAAATGTTTTAAAATTCGTTCGTGATTTTTTTGAACAAAAGAAACCGGTTGCAGCCATTTGTCATGCAGCCTGGACGTTGATCAATGCCGATGTGGTTAAGGGTAGAACGATGACATCTTATCATACCCTAAGAAAAGACCTTGAAAATGCAGGGGCTTATTGGATTGATAAAGAAGTGGTTGTAGATGAAGCTTTTGTTACCAGTAGAAATCCTGATGATTTACCTGCCTTTAATGCAAAAGTAATTGAAGAAATTAAAGAAGGTAAGCATGAATTGCAACATGCCTAATATTAAAAATTGCTATGAAAAAGGAAAAGGAACGCATTTCGCGTTCCTTTTTTTTATTTATCAAGGTCTTCATCTTCCATTTCCTCTTCATCAGCTTTTTCCGGAATATCTACAATTGGATCATTAAATTCGGAATCTTCATAATCGTCTTCGTCAAAATTCGCCATAGAATTTTCAAGCCTGGTGCTCACTTTTACTAAATAAATGGTGTCCTCGGTACGAACTTCAACAGCTTCCACCGATTCATTTTTAGCATTTTTAAATGCGATAACTTGATCATCATCATATCCATCAGGATATTTTTCTACTAACATTCCAAGAATTTCCGGAGTTAGTTTTTTGTAGTCTACGATTATTCTTTTCATAGTTAATTTGGTTTATGCAAGTATAAATAAAAAACCAATTCAGATGCAAAGGTTAATTTATTTATCTCGAATTTTAATTTTTCGATCCTTAATTATTTAAATAATAATGAAATGATTCCTTAACCAATTCTTCAGATACCTGGCAATCAATTACGGGTTCCCCTATGTCTTTTAAAAGTACAAACTGGATCTTTCCATGTTCATTCTTCTTATCATATTTCATCAACTGCTGAATCTTCTCAATATCATTTTCTGAAAATAAATGCGACTGGTACATATCTTTGATAATTGCTGAAATTCGTTTCAGTTTTTCTTCCGGAAACCCCTGAGTCTTTGCTGAAATATAAGTTTCCAAAATCATCCCAATAGCAATGGCCTCGCCATGTAAAAGTTTCTCCCTTTCGGGATGCGTTAGCAAATAAGATTCGATAGCATGTCCTAAGGTATGACCATAATTTAAGGTTTTTCGAATATTTCTTTCATAAGGATCTTTCTGCACGACTTTCTTTTTGATTTCCACAGATTCCTTTATAATAGTATCTAATGCTTCCGGTAGTAAGTCTTTTAATGCTGAAACTTTCTCCCAGTAGTTTTCATCGGCGATAAGTCCATGCTTCAATATTTCGGCTAAACCACTTCTCATTTCTACCGTTGGTAAAGTTTCAAGATAAGCGGAATCGATCAAAACCATTTCCGGTTGTACGATAAAACCTATCTGATTCTTCAAATTACCCAGATCTACACCAGTTTTCCCACCAACTGAGGCATCTACCATAGATAGGAGCGTAGTGGGAATATTCACGAAGGCGATCCCTCTTTTAAATGCGGAGGCCACGAATCCTCCAAGATCTGTAACCACACCTCCTCCTAAGTTGATGATAAGCGCTTTTCGGTCAGCTTCCAATTCAGACAAGGCATTCCAGACTCCTTCACAGGTTTCCAGGTTTTTAAATTCTTCGCCGGCATCAATTTCAATAACTTCAATTGGGTGCGATGTTTCCAGCCTGGAAAGAAACTTTGAGAGACAATGGATATGAGTATTAGCATCTACCAGCACAAAAATTTTAGAATGATTGGTTTCTTTTAAAAAATCATTCAGTTTTTTATATCCGTTTTCAGCGTAATAAACCGGATTTAAGTCGGCTTTAGATTCCTTCATTCTGTTGGTATTTAAGCTCCGAAATTAAAGAGAATTTATCAAACTTTTCAAATTTCAATATTTATATTTGCCGCAATTAACGGGTATAATGATTAGAAGTAAAATATTTAACGATACTAAATCTGCATTTAAACTCAAATCGAATGCCGATTTAGACAGAGCAGTGTTCTTATTCAGTATGATGGACAGGCCCACCCTGGTAAAAATTGGATCTGCGATCACTGAGTTTTCTTTGAAAATGCACCTGCCTGTAGAATTTCTAATTAAAAAGACAATTTTCGAACAATTTTGTGGTGGGGTAACTACAGAGGAGTGCAAACCTCTTCTAAAGAAAATGTATGCTGAAAATCTGCACACAATTTTAGATTATTCCGTAGAAGGAAAAGAGACTGAAGAAGATTTTGATACTTCCATAAATAAAAAACTGGAACTAATCGATTATGCCAGCAGGAACCGGGAAGTATCTTTTGCCATGTTTAAGCCTACGGCAATAGGAAGGTTTGAAATTTGGGAAAAAGTGACCATGAAAGAAGATCTTTCTCCAGATGAAGTAGAGGAGTGGAACAAGATAATTAAGCGGGTGGAAAAACTTTGTAGTCATGCTTATGATAAAAAAGTAAGGTTATATGCAGATGGGGAAGAAACCTGGATGCAAAGCGCTGCTGATGATCTTATGGAACAAATGATGCGAAAGTATAATAAAGAAGAAGTTTATATTATAAATACGCTACAATGTTATCGTTGGGATCGTCTTGAATATTTAAAAGAGCTCCATGAAAAAGGAAAAAAGGACGGGTTTAAAATAGGGGTCAAGATTGTGCGTGGTGCTTATATGGAAAAGGAAAATGCCCGGGCAAAGAAAATGGGCTATCCTTCCCCCATTTGTGAATCTAAAGAAGCAACCGATGTTAACTTCAACGGGGTTCTTTCTTATTGTTTGGATCATCTGGAAGATATTTCAGTTTTTATTGGAACCCATAACGAAGTGAGTAGTTATCTTGCCTTACAAATTATGGAAGATAAGGGCATTGCTATGGACGATGAAAGAGTGTGGTTTAGCCAGCTCTACGGCATGAGTGACAACATCAGTTATAATCTGGCGAAAAAGGGATATAATGCGGTAAAACTTGTTCCGTTTGGCCCGGTTAGGGACGTAGTCCCTTATTTGTTAAGAAGGGCTCAGGAAAACACCTCGGTTAGGGGACAAACCGGGAGGGAACTTTCCTTATTATTAGAGGAAAAAAAACGCAGAAAAGGTGACAAATCTACGAGACACTCCAGAAATTAAGAATGCATAAAATAACCGGGTTCATTTTCTACCGAATTCTCGGTTGGCGCTTAAAAGGAAAAATTTCAAAGTTTGTTAAGAAATGCGTGGTGATTGTAGCTCCGCATACCAGTTCTTTTGATTTTTTTATGGGCTTGATGGTTCGAAACCTTCTGCAAGTCCCCATTGATTGGATTGGAAAAAAGGAATTGTTCAAACCGCCATTTGGCTGGTATTTTAAATGGACAGGAGGAAACCCACTGGATAGAGCCGGAAAAAAGCAAAAAGTTGATTCCATCGCATCTATGTTTTCAAACAAGGAAACTTTTAGATTGGCACTATCACCGGAAGGAACCCGAGAAAAAACCTTAACCTGGAAAACCGGGTTTTATTATATCGCTTTAAAGGCGGAAGTTCCCCTTATCATGGTGAGTTTTGATTATGGAACAAAAACCGTTAAAGTTTCCGAACCATTTTATCCTGAAGGGAATTTTGAAAAAGATTTTGGAGTAATTAAAAAATTTTATGCCGGAGTTCTTGGAAAGAACCCTCATAAATTCTAATTATTCTTCTGAAGTTTCCATGGTGTGATAGACGTTTTGCACATCATCATCTTCTTCCAGTTTCTCCAATAATTTTTCTACATCTTCAACATCTTCCCCACTTAAAAGTTTTGTAACCTGCGGAATTCTTTCAAATCCTGAAGAAATGATTTCGATATTCCTGTTTTCAAGTTCTTTCTGGATACTTCCAAAATTTTCAAAAGGTGCGTAGATATGGATTCCATCTTCGTCCTCGAAAACTTCTTCTGCACCAAAATCAATTAATTCCAACTCCAATTCTTCCGGATCCTGACCTTCGTTGCTTATGGTGAAATTGCAGGTATGATCAAACATAAATTCCACAGAACCTGAAGTTCCAAGATTCCCATCACATTTATTAAAATGTGAGCGAATGTTGGCAACTGTACGATTATTATTATCGGTAGCGGTTTCCACGAGAACGGCGATACCATGCGGAGCATAACCTTCAAAAAGTACAACCTTATAATCACCCTGGGATTTATCTGAAGCGCGCTTGATTGCACGTTCAATATTATCTTTAGGCATGTTTACACTTTTCGCATTCTGAATAACTGCCCGCAATTTTGAATTTGCATCAGGATCTGGCCCGCCTTCTTTTACCGCCATCACAATATCTTTACCAATTCTGGTAAATGCTTTGGACATGGCCGACCAGCGTTTCATTTTTCTTGCTTTCCTAAATTCAAATGCTCTTCCCATAGTGTACTTTTAAAAAGTCCCGGCGCAAAAATATAAAAAAGCTCCAAATTATCATGGACAATTTGAAGCTTCTGATTCTTACAGTTATTTTCGATTAATTTGATGCTTCAATAATATCTTCAATGGCTCTGGCCAGTTTAAAATCTTTCTCGGTTACCCCATCTTCATCATGGGTAGAGAGGCTAATTTCAACTTCGTTATAGGAATTTGCCCAATTGGGGTGATGTTGTAAAGCTTCAGCTTCAAAGGCAATTCTCGTCATTACTGTAAATGCTTCTTTAAAATTTTCAAACTGAAAAGAAGTATGAATCGCATTTTTCGCATAAGTCCATCCCTGGAAATCATTCAGTTTTTTCTCAATTTCAGAATCGCTTAATTTGCCCATAATCTTTATTTTTGGTTGAATACTCAATTTAGAAATTCAAAAGGAGAAAGATGAATTTAGTGAAATCAATTAAGTTAAGATTAACAGCTAAAGCTTTGTTGAGGCCTCCACAACATCCTTGACCGTGATTTGAAGGTTTTTAGGAAGTTTGTTGTCTTTAGGTAAAACCGCCAGGTATCGATCATTATTGGAATCATATACATTTTTGAAAAGCGGATTTTCATATCCCAAACCTTCGCAAATATCCTCGATAAAATCTTTTTGATGTATAAGGTCTTTCGAACCTAAATGAAAAACGCCCTGCTTATTTCTATTGATTATATAATGAATTTGCTGGGTTACTTTTTGAATTTCAGTAGTATTTATAACCACATTCGGGAAAACTTCCATCGCTTCATTTACATCCAGAAATCCCCGTATTTCTTTCACTCTGGGGGAATTTTTTCCAAAAACCATAGGCAGGCGCACGATATTATACATATGGTTGGGAAGTCGTAACAGCGCATTCTCAATTTTGATCTTAAATCTACCGTACACACTCATACTAAGTGTTTTATCATATTCGTAGGAAGGATAATTTGTGAAAGCATCAAAAACATTCGCTGAACTAATAAAGATTAGTTTGCTTTTAAAATTCACTAAATATCTGATAATGGAAAAATGCAGGTTTACCTGGGCATCGAAATTTCCCCGAGTTGCAGAGATTATGATATCTGGTTTTAAATTCTGAAGAAGGATGTCAATATTTTCAGTTTCCATATCAAACTGATGGAACTGATGGTTTTCCTCGAAAAAATCATTTGGGGTTCTAAAGCTACAATGCGTATTAAAATAGGGCAGGAGCTCTTTGTAGAGTGCATTGCCAATAAATCCGCTACCGCCTAAGATCAATATTTTTTTCAAAAAAATTATCCTTTATAAAAGGGCAATTTCACCTGTGTGGCAGAGACCGCTTTTTTGCGAATTTGAATGAAAATTTTATTTCCAAAACCCGCCTTTTCCGCAGGAATATATCCTAATCCAATCCCCTTGTCCAACGATGGTGACATAGTGCCCGAAGTGACTACTCCAATTTTCTTACCATTTTCATCTACAATATCGTAACCCTGTCTTGGTATTCCTTTTTCATCAAGTTCAAAGGCAACAAGTTTTCTAGAAGCACCCTTTTCTTTTTCAGCTTTTAGAGCTTCAGAATTGATAAAATCTTTGCTGAATTTTGTGATCCACCCAAGCCCGGCTTCTATTGGGGAAGTAGTGTCATCAATATCATTTCCGTAGAGGCTATACCCCATTTCCAATCTAAGAGTATCCCTTGCAGCAAGGCCAATAGGCTTGATCCCGAAATCTTTTCCTGCCTCCATTACCGAATCCCAAATTTGCTCTGCGTCGTCATTTCTGAAATAGATTTCAAAGCCACCACTTCCTGTATATCCCGTTGCTGAAATAATCACCTTTTCTATGCCGGCAAAAGTTCCAAGTTTAAAGGTGTAGAACTTCATGTTTTTTAGGTCAACATCGGTAAGGGATTGCATAGCTTCCGCTGCTTTGGGCCCCTGGATTGCCAACAATGACATCTCGTCGCTCATGTCGCGCAAAGTAGCATCCATGGAATTATGCTGAGAGATCCAGTTCCAGTCTTTTTCGATGTTGCTGGCATTTACAACCAGTAAATATTTTTCTTCGTCTATTTTGTAAATAATAAGATCGTCCACAATCCCGCCTTCATGATTAGGCATACACGAATACTGCGCCTGCCCGTTCACCAGTTTCGAAGCGTCATTGCTGCTAATAGATTGTATGAGTTCTAAAGCGTGGGTTCCGGAAATTAAAAATTCACCCATGTGGGAAACATCAAAAACCCCCAGGTTTTCCCGCACATTTTGATGTTCCGCATTCACACCTTCGTAAGAAACAGGCATGGTAAATCCTGCAAAAGGAATCATTTTGGCATTGAGTTCTTTATGTTTGGTAGATAGGGCAATCTCTTTCATTATTTTCAAAAATTTGCCCAAATTTATTCAATCTAATCTGAATACAATACGATTTGAAGCTTTTTATAGGATAATGTTCAAAATGCTGAATTTAGATATTTATATTTGAGTTGAAAGTTGAATGAAAGTTATCTTATGAAAATACTTACTGCTGCGCAGATTGCCGAGGGAGATCGAATTACGATTGAAAGACAAGGCATAACTTCAGAAGAATTAATGGAAAGAGCGGGAACGCTTATTTTCAAACAAATTCACAATCGTCTACAGGGGGCACAAATTCCGGTTAAAATTTTCTGCGGAATAGGAAATAACGGTGGTGATGGTTTGGTGGTAGCCCGCCATTTAGTGCAGCATGGATATACCGTGGAAGTTTATGTGGTAAATTATACTGATAAACGCTCCGATGATTTTCTGAATAATTACGAGAAATTTAAGGAGACCACCAAAGACTGGCCACAATTGATCAAAGAAGAAGATGGTATTCCTGAAATTGATCAGGGGGATTTTGTGATCGATGCTATTTTTGGGATTGGTTTGAACCGCAAGATTAAAGGCTGGATGTGTAAATTGATAGAGCGTATCAACAAATCTGGCGCATTCGTTTTGGCCATTGATATGCCCAGCGGACTTTTTCCTGATAAAATCAGTCAATCTGATGCTATCGTTCATGCAGATTATACGCTAAGCTTTCAGAATCCAAAACTTAGTTTTTTCCTGCCTGATACTATGGATTATGTGGGGGAATTTCAGGTGTTGGATATAGCAATAGACAGGCAATACCTCGCTGAAGTAAAATCTGAAACATTTTTGGTAGGAAAGGAGCAGGCTAAAATTTTATATAAACCAAGAAAACCTAATTCACATAAAGGCGATTATGGAAATATCTTAGTTGCCGGCGGAAGTTATGGAAAAATGGGAAGTGTGTTATTAACTGCTACAGCGGCAATGCATACAGGCACAGGTCTATGTACCTTATACATTCCCGAATCTGGCTATACTATTATCCAGACGGGACTTCCTGAAGCTATGGTAATTACAGATAAGAATGCAAAAATCCTATCTGATTTTCCGAAAAATTTTAAAGCAGATACTGTTTGTTTTGGTCCCGGAGCAGGCACAGCAGAAGAAACTGTGCATTCATTAGAAAATTTTTTAAAAAAGCAAAAAACTCCTATGCTCATTGATGCAGATGGTTTAAATATTCTTTCACAACATAAAGGTTTACAGGATCTGCTTCCTGAAAATTCAATTTTAACTCCGCATCCCGGGGAGCTAAAAAGGCTACTAGGGAAATGGAAAGATGATATTGAGAAACTAAAATTAGCAAAGGAATTCAGTAAAAAATATAAAGTGATCATCGTCATCAAAGGAACTCATACCATGATTATTAATAGGGATGAAATTTATATCAATACTTCTGGTAATCCGGGAATGGCAACAGCAGGTAGTGGTGATGTGCTATCCGGGGTGATTACCTCGTTGCTGGGTCAAAAATATGATCCACCGGTAGCCGCAGTTTTAGGAGTGTATTTACATGGGCTTTGCGGGGATATTATTGCTGCTGATGAAGGATTTGAAGGTTTAACTGCTGGTATGATTGCCCAAAATATGGGTAGCGCTTTTAAAGCCTTATTTGAGAATCAGGAAATAGCATAAATTAAAGAATAATCAACAAAAACTTATTTTACTTGGAAATTTGTTGCAAAGCGTCCTTTTAAAGGAGATTTTTGTAATTATATTCATAATAACAAAATGCAAAAATATCATTATATAAGTTCTGCGGTTTTAGATCTTCAGGAAATTTCTGAAATTTTAAATGAAAATAAATTGCTGGAACTAAGTGATGAGTCCAAATTAAATATTCGAAAATCCAGGGAGTACCTGGACAAAAAAATAAAAGCGAGTGATAAGCCTGTTTATGGAATTAATACTGGCTTTGGTGCATTATGTAACGTAAAGATCAATTCTGAAAAGCTTACGGAGCTTCAGGAAAATCTGGTACGTTCCCATGCTTGTGGGACAGGAGATTTGGTAGAAGGTGAGATCGTTAAATTAATGCTTCTTTTAAAAATTCAGTCTTTAAGTTATGGTAATTCCGGAGTTAGCATGGAAACTGTAGAAAGGCTTATTGAAATGTTCAATCTCGGGATTCTTCCCATAATTTATGCGCAGGGTTCTCTGGGGGCATCGGGCGATCTTGCGCCATTAGCCCATTTATCATTGCCTTTGATTGGTGATGGTGAAGTGGTTTACGAAAATGAAAAAATTTCCGGAAATGAGCTTTTAAATAAATTGAACTGGGAGCCACTCAAACTTAAAAGTAAAGAAGGATTGGCGCTGCTTAACGGAACTCAATTCATGAGCGCGCATGCAGTGCACTCTTTGCTGAAGGCTTATAGATTATCTTATTTGGCAGATTTAATTGGCGCAATTTCCATGGATGCGTTTGATTGTAATTTATCCCCGTTTGATGAATTGGTGCATTTGGTGCGACCACACCGGGGACAGATTAAAACTGCGGAACGAATTCGTAATTTTTTAGAGGGAAGTGAAATTTCAAAATCTGAAAAAGAGAATGTTCAGGATCCATATTCTTTCAGGTGTATTCCGCAGGTGCATGGAGCGACCAAGGATACCCTGGCTTTTGTTCGAAAAACCATAAAAACTGAAATTAATTCGGTTACTGATAATCCCAATATTTTTATTGAGGAGGATAAAATTATTTCCGGTGGAAATTTTCATGGTCAGCCATTGGCGTTAGGTATGGATTATCTGGCCATCGCTTTATCTGAACTGGCTAATATTTCTGAAAGAAGAACTTATCAGCTGGTTTCAGGTTTGCGAGGATTACCACATTTTCTAGTGGAGAATCCTGGTTTAAACAGTGGCTTTATGATTCCACAGTATACCGCTGCAAGTATCGTAAGCCAGAATAAACAGTTATGTACACCGGCTTCGGTTGATTCTATTGTTTCGTCAAACGGACAGGAGGATCATGTAAGTATGGGATCAAATAGTGCTACCAAATTGGTGAAGGTAGTAGAAAATTTAAATTCAGTATTAGCTATTGAACTATTTAATGCAAGCCAGGCACTCGAATTCAGGATGCCTAAAACTACCTCCAAAATTCTTCAGGATACTTTAAAAGATTTTAGAAAGGAAGTCCCCTTTTTAAAAGAGGACAGAGTTATGGCTCCATTTATTCAAAAATCAAAATCGTTTTTAGAAAATTATTCTCTAAGCGTATATCTGGATTAAAAACTGGAATTTATCCAGGAAATTGCGTCTTCTAGATTTTTAAAGACCTCGAATTTTTCAGGATTTTTAAAAAATTTCTTTTCAATTATTAAAGCGTTATTTCTTGTGATTTCCTTTTCACTTACAATTGCCAGTCCAACTAAATTATGTATTTCCGCAAGATCGGCATATACAAACGGGTCTACGGCAAAGGAATTTACGCGATAAGAAATAATGCCGAACGGTTTATTAATATATAAGTGTTTGGCAATTTTAATGATCTCATGGTTTTTTTCAGAATCGAATAAAATTCCCTCATTAAGCCTTACAATGAGATAATTATTATGAGCAGTAATAGTCCCGAATTTTAAGACTAAGTCTTCGGTTAGCATATGGAGTAGGGTTTAAAATGTTAAATCTATTGAATTTTAAGGGAAAGATTTAGAAATATGGCAAAAAAATAGCCGCTAAGTGCGGCTATTTCAATATTTAGCTTATTTATTATGATTTTGTTTCCTCAACCGCCTTTTTGATATCAATTACCAACTCGTTCTTTTTTTCATCCAGGTCCATATTAATTTGATCACCTTCTTTTAAATGAGAGGTAACAATTTCTTCAGCTAAAGCATCTTCAATATATTTCTGAATCGCCCGGTTTAAAGGACGTGCCCCATATTGCCTGTCGAAACCTTTTTCAGCGATAAAATCTTTCGCTTTCTTGGTCAAATTCAATTTATAGCCCAAATCATTTATTCTGGAAAATAGTTTTTCGAGTTCGATATCAATGATTTTATGGATGTCTTCTCTTTCTAAAGAATTGAACATTACCACATCATCGATCCTGTTTAAAAACTCCGGGGCAAATGCTTTTTTAAGGGCGTTTTCAATAACGCTTCTGGCATTGTCATCCAGTTGGGATTTAACCGTAGAAGTTCCAAACCCAACACCCTGCCCGAAATCCTTCAGTTTCCTGGCGCCGATATTAGAAGTCATGATAATGATCGTATTCCTAAAATCGATCTTACGACCTAAACTATCGGTTAAATAACCATCATCCAAAACCTGGAGTAACATATTGAAAACATCGGGATGTGCCTTTTCAACCTCGTCTAAAAGCACTACAGCATAAGGTTTCCTTCTAACTTTTTCGGTTAGCTGACCGCCTTCTTCATAACCTACGTATCCCGGAGGGGCACCAATTAATCTTGAAATCGCGAATTTTTCCATGTATTCGCTCATATCAATCCTAATTAAAGCATCATCATTATCAAACAACTCTCTGGCAAGAACTTTTGCCAATTGTGTTTTTCCCACTCCAGTTTGGCCTAGAAAAATAAAGGACCCAATGGGTTTGTTAGGATCTTTCAAGCCTGCACGGTTTCGCTGGATCGCTTTCACGACCTTGCCAACAGCTTCATCCTGTCCAATTACTTTTCCTTTAATTTTCTTCGGAAGTTCGACCAGTTTATTGCTTTCCGTTTGAGCAATTCTATTAACCGGAATTCCGGTCATCATAGAAACAACATCGGCAACACTATCTTCTGAAACTATTTCTTTATGCTTTTTAGATTCTTCTTCCCATTTTTCCTGAGCAATCGATAATTCCTTTTCAAGGTTTTTCTCATCATCCCGCAGCTTAGCTGCTTCTTCATATTTCTGCTTTTTGACTACAGAATTTTTATTCTCACGTACTTCTTCTAGTCTTCTTTCAAGGTCAAGAACCTGTTTAGGTACATCGATGTTTATAATATGAACCCTAGATCCCGCTTCATCCAGAGCATCTATGGCTTTATCAGGAAGAAACCTTTCCGTCATATATCTATTGGTAAGCTTTACGCAGGCCAGGATCGCATCATCAGTATATTCTACATTATGGTGCTCTTCATATTTATTCTTGATATTATTTAGTATCTCAATAGTCTCTTCCACCGTAGTAGGTTCAACGATAACTTTTTGAAAACGTCTTTCTAACGCACCGTCTTTTTCAATATACTGCCTGTATTCATCAAGAGTGGTGGCACCAATACATTGAATTTCACCTCTGGCCAGAGCGGGTTTGAACATATTAGAAGCATCTAAACTTCCGGTTGCTCCACCGGCTCCAACGATGGTATGAATTTCATCTATAAAAAGAATTATATCATCATTCTTTTCTAATTCATTCATCACCGCTTTCATTCGTTCTTCGAATTGACCACGATATTTCGTTCCTGCCACTAAACTGGCAAGATCAAGGGTGACAACGCGTTTGTCAAAAAGAATCCTGGAAACTTTTCTTTTTACGATCCTTAAAGCCAAACCTTCGGCGATGGCAGATTTCCCAACACCAGGTTCACCAATAAGAAGGGGATTGTTCTTTTTTCTTCGGCTAAGAATTTGAGATACTCTTTCAATCTCTTTTTCTCTTCCCACCACAGGATCCAGTTTGTCCTGTTCAGCTAAAGCGGTAAGATCCCTACCAAAATTATCTAAAACTGGTGTTTTAGATTTTTTAGTGGTTTTACCGGTAGTTCCACTTCCACTAAATGGGTTTTCTCTTGCTGGATCATCGCCGCCATCATCATCAGAAAATGATTCTGCCGCCGGGCTGTCTGTAAAGTCTTCGTCGTCGCTTGCTATCATATATTTAAACTGATCTTTTACCCCGTCATAATCTATTTTCAGCTTATTCAGTAGCTTGGTAGTAGGGTCGTTTTCATTTCTTAAAATGCAAAGCAGTAAATGTGCCGTATTAATGGAAGCACTCTGAAATAACTTTGCTTCCAGAAATGTTGTTTTTAAAGCACGTTCTGCCTGCCTGGTTAAATGCAGATTTCTTTTTTCGTTACTAACTGCAACTGTGGTAGGATTAGCCGGACTTAGAATTTCAACTTTTCTTCTAAGATGGCTAAGATCAATTTCTAGTGCATTAAGAATATCAATTGCTTTTCCATCCCCATCTCTAAGTAGGCCAAGCATTAGATGTTCTGTGCCTATAAAATCGTGACCCAGCCTTAAAGCTTCTTCCTTGCTATAGGCAATAACGTCTTTTACTCTAGGTGAAAAATTATCATCCATCTTATCTTCCTTTCTCAATTTTATTTACTCGTAATTTGGCAAAAATTGTACCTAATAGGGCAGTTAGTAGCTAATAGACAAAATTACTTTCAAAATTCAAAATCTAATGTACCGAACTTATTAACCAAAATACTCTTAAAATTTGTTAATAAAAACCGGCTTCGGATAGGCCTGATTGGCCATTAAAGCGGTATAAAATACGTAAATTGCCCTTTGGATTTATTAAGATAAATTAAATTTTGAAATATGGCTGAAGGAGAAAAGTTAATTCCTATCAACATTGAAGATGAAATGAAGTCAGCTTACATCGATTATTCGATGTCGGTCATTGTGTCACGTGCCTTACCAGATGTTCGTGACGGTTTAAAACCAGTTCACCGTAGAGTTTTATTTGGAATGTATGAATTGGGTGTACTTTCCAATAGAGCCTATAAAAAATCCGCAAGAATTGTGGGTGAGGTTCTGGGTAAATATCACCCTCACGGTGACTCCTCAGTATATGATACCATGGTGCGTATGGCGCAGGAATGGAGTATGAGATATATGTTGGTTGACGGTCAGGGTAACTTTGGTTCTGTAGATGGGGATAGTCCTGCAGCAATGCGATATACAGAAGCTCGTATGCGCAAGATCAGTGAAGATATGCTTGCTGATCTTGATAAGGAAACGGTAGATACCCAACTAAACTTCGATGATACTTTAAGCGAACCTGTGGTAATGCCTACAAAAATCCCTAACCTTTTGGTAAATGGAGCAAGTGGTATTGCGGTTGGTATGGCCACGAACATGGCACCCCATAACCTAACTGAGGTTATTGATGGGATTACAGCGTATATTGAAAATAATGATATAGAAATCGATGAATTAATCGAACATATTAAAGCTCCAGATTTCCCTACCGGAGGGACTATCTATGGTTATGATGGTGTTAGGGAAGCTTTTAAAACCGGTCGTGGCCGTATCGTAGTGCGTGCAAAGACGGCTATGGAAGAAATTAACGGGCGTGAATATTTGGTGGTGACAGAAATTCCTTATCAAGTGAATAAGGCAGATATGATCAAAAAAACTGCCGATCTGGTAAATGATAAAAAAATTGAAGGTATAAGTCTTATCCGGGATGAATCTGATAGAAATGGTATGCGTATCGTTTATCAGCTCAAAAGGGATGCAATTCCTAATATCGTTTTAAACACCTTATTTAAACATACGGCGCTACAGTCATCCTTCAGTGTAAATAATATCGCACTGGTTAAGGGGAGACCGCAAATGCTGAATTTGAAAGATCTAATTTTTCATTTTGTAGAGCACCGTCATGAAGTTGTGGTGCGCAGGACGGAATATGAACTGAAAAAAGCTCAGGACAGGGCGCACATTCTGGAAGGCTTAATAATAGCTTCAGATAATATAGATGAAGTTATTGCCTTGATTCGTTCTTCTTCAAATGCTGAAGAAGCGAGAGAGAAATTAATGACCCGTTTTGAACTTTCAGAAATTCAGGCCAAGGCAATTGTTGAAATGCGATTGAGACAACTTACCGGTCTTGAACAGGATAAGTTGAGAGCTGAATATGATGAGATCTTAAAAACCATTGAAGATTTAAAAGACATTCTTGCACATAAAGAAAGAAGGATGCAGGTTATTAAAGATGAACTTCTTGAGGTAAAAGAAAAATATGGGGATGAAAGAAGATCTGTAATTGAATATGCTGGTGGAGATCTAAGTATCGAAGATATGATCCCAGATGAGAAAGTAGTGATCACCATATCCCATGCTGGTTACATTAAAAGAACATCTTTAAGTGAATATAAAACACAGAATAGAGGCGGGGTTGGACAAAAAGGAACGAATACAAGAACTGAAGATTTTCTTGAATACCTATTTGTAGGTACCAATCACCAGTATATGTTGTTTTTCACTCAAAAAGGTAAATGTTTCTGGATGAGGGTTTATGAAATTCCTGAAGGTAGCAAAGCTTCTAAAGGAAGAGCCATTCAAAATCTGGTAAATATTGAACCAGATGATAAGGTGAACGCATTCATCTGTACCCAGGATCTTAAAGACGAGGAATATGTAAACAACCATTTCGTGATTATGGCCACTAAAAAAGGTCAGGTCAAGAAAACCAGACTGGAAAAATATTCCAGGCCTCGTACCAATGGTATCAATGCAATTACCATTAAGGATGGTGATGAATTACTTGAAGCTAAACTGACTACAGGAAATAGTCAGGTATTATTAGGTCTTAAAAGCGGAAAGGCAATTAGATTTGAAGAAGGGAAAACCCGGCCTATGGGCAGAAATGCTTCCGGAGTAAGGGGGATTACGTTAGCTAACGATAAAGATGAAGTCGTAGGAATGGTTTCTGTGAATGATTTCGATTCAGATATTCTTGTTGTTTCAGAAAATGGTTATGGTAAAAGATCAAGTTTAGATGATTATCGTATTACGAACCGTGGAGGAAAAGGGGTTAAAACCATCTCTGTCACTGGTAAAACAGGACAACTTGTCGCGATTAAAAATGTATCAGATGATGATGATCTTATGATCATTAATAAATCTGGAATCGTCATAAGAATGGCTGTTGAAGATCTTCGAGTAATGGGTCGCGCTACTCAGGGGGTTAAATTAATTAATCTTAAAGGTAACGACGCGATTGCAGCTGTGGCTAAAGTTCTACATGATGAAGATGCCATAGAAATCCTAGAAGATCCTGAAACACCAATAGACACTGATGGTCTAGAAAATGGCACAGCAATTGTAGACGATAGTGAAGAATAAACTAAAACCAAAATTACAGATGAAAACTAATTTAATTACAGTAGCATTGTCGTTTCTTACCTTGGCGGCAGTGGCTCAAAAAGATCAGGTAAAAAACGCGGAAGACGCTATTGATGACAAGAACTACGCTGAAGCTAAAGCACAATTGAAAATTGCTGAGCCTAATGTTTCTTCTTTAAAAGAGAAATACCAGGAAGAATTTTATCTATACAAAGGGCAGGCTTACATGGGGGATAACCCAACTTCGGCAGATATGAAAATCGCTGCACAGGCTTTTCAAAAAGCTTCTGAAATGGGAAATGAAGATGCCACAGAAGCCTTGATGACTCTTAAAAATGATATGATTCAGGCTGCTATTCAGGATCAGAATAATGAAAAATTTGCTGAAGCCGCCGAGAAATTATATACCAGTTATGAGTTAAGTAAAGAAGATACCATTTATTTATACTATGCTGCTAATAACTTAGTACAAGCGCAGGATTATGATAAAGCAGTTGAGTATTTGGAAATGCTTAATGAATTGGATTATGATGGATCTGGTATTGAGTATACTGCCGTAAATGCTGAAGGTACTGAAGAAACTTTTTCTTCTGCAGGGCAAAGGGACCTTATGATTAAGACAGGGAATTATACAAATCCCGGGATGAACAAAATTCCTTCTAAAAAAGGTGATATTGCTCAGTTAATCGCCAGGATTTATATAAGTCAAAAAGATTATGATAAAGCAGTAGCTGCAATGGATAAAGCAAAAGCTACAAATCCTGATGATATTACATTATTACAGGCGGAAGCCAATATGTATTACCAAATGGGTGAAAAAGAAAAAGCAAGACAACTTTTCGAAAAAATAGCGGAAACAAATACTGATGATCCTGTAACTTTCAACAATATTGGAATTATGTACGGTGAAGTTGATGAAACAGAAAAAGCTATTGAGAATTATGAGAAAGCTTTAGCAATAGATCCTAACTACAATGATGCAAGATTAAATTTGATCGCTGCAATCTTAGGTAGTGAGCGTGCGATAATTGAAGAAATGAATGGGCTGGGAATGTCTAAAAAAGATAATGCTCGGTATGAAGAATTAGATGCTCAGAGAAAAGCACTATATACGCAGGTAGTTCCTTATCTGGAAAAAGCATTAGAAGTAGAACCTAACAATATTGATGTACTAAAAACATCTATGAATATTTATTCAAATCTTGGGAATACGGAAAAAGTTGAGGAAATGAAATCTCGATTAGAACAATAAAAAGTTATTCGAAGAAAATATAAAGCCGCTGAGAATTCAGCGGCTTTTTTTATATTATTTTTTTGATGACCCTAAGCTTATGGGTATGCTTCTGATATTCCATATTAAAAATACCTGAATGATCAATTCGGTCCATCCTCACTTTTCCATCTACATGAATAACATAATGATCCTGCATGATAATCCCTACATGATCAATAACTCCCTCATTATCATCGAAAAAAACAAGGTCTCCTGGCTCACTTTCTTCAATAAAGCTTAAAGCTTCACCTTCTTTAGCCTGTTCACTAGCAGTCCTTTTAATTTTATAACCATTCAGTTTATAGACCATTTGGGTAAAACCGCTACTATCGATTCCAAATGGAGTTTTCCCTCCATAAAATTCCGGGGCATTAAGGTAGAGCAACGCAGTTTCTAAAAGCTGACCTTTATTTTTTATTTCTGAAGTTGAATTGCCTTCAAAATGATGCTTCAGTTTATTACAATAGTTGAGCTGGGCACCTAATGGAATGCTCATTAAAACCTGATTTTCATCAGCTATATATTCCACTAGGTCTGAAGCGATTTTTAGCTGATCTTTCTCCAGATTTTCAAAATCTACTTCTTCAATTTTTCTGTATTGATGATTATGGACCCAGCCTTCAAATCCATCAAAGTTGTTACGAATACGGCTCCAATGTTGCCTTTCTTCCAGCACTTTAAAATATTCCCCATATAACAACTGCGAAGTCATATCACTCATATGATTCGCAGCAGTTCTTACCGGTACAATACTTAGGTGGCAAATACCGTATTGCATGATCTCTACTTAATGAAATTAGGAAATTCTCTCAATTATCATCGCTGAAGCCCCACCGCCACCGTTGCAAATTGCAGCAGCACCAATTTTCGCATCATTTTGCTGGAGAACATTCAATAAGGTTATTAAAATTCGAACTCCACTAAATCCCAGGGGATGTCCCAGAGAAACGGCACCACCATTCACATTGGTATTTTTATCAGATAATCCAAGGATCTTCATATTAGCTAATCCAACCACTGCAAACGCTTCGTTGAATTCAAAAAAATCAACATCCTCCTGCTTTATTTCTGCTTTAGCGAGTGCTTTAGGCAGGGCTTTAGCGGGAGAGGTTGTGAACCATTTTGGTTCCTGGGCAGCATCAGCGAAACTTAAGATTTTCGCAAGAGGTTTTAAACCTAATTCTTCCGCTTTTTCCCGGCTCATTAAAACCACAGCCCCGGCACCATCATTAATGGTAGAGGCGTTTGCAGCAGTTACAGTCCCATCTTTAGAAAAGGCAGGCCTTAAAGAGGAAATTTTATCCATCTTTACATTCTTAAATTCTTCATCTTCATTAATCACAATAGGTTCGCCACGTCTTTGCGGCACTTCTACCGGAACCACTTCATTGTCAAATTTTCCTTCTTTCCAGGCTTTTGCTGCACGCTCGTAAGATTGGATAGCAAATTTATCCTGATCTTCTCTTGAGAACTCATATTCCTTTGCACAAAGATCTGCACAAACACCCATGGCGTTTTCATCATAGGCATCTACAAGACCATCTTTTTGCATTCCATCGATCATAGTTGCAGGACCAAATTTTTGACCGTTCCTTAAATGTAAATAATGGGGGATCTGGCTCATATTTTCCATTCCGCCAGCAACGATCACTGAAGCTTCACCTAACATAATAGATTGAGCTCCCTGCATTACTGCTTTCATACCGCTGGCACAAACTTTATTAATAGTCGTGCATGGAACTGTATCTGGGATCCCCGCACCTAAAGCAGCCTGTCTTGCTGGTGCCTGGCCCACTCCGGCCTGTACGACATTTCCCATTAAAACTTCTTCAACCAATTCTGGTTTTAAATCAATTTTATTAAGGGCGCCCTGTATGGCGATAGAACCTAATTTAGTAGCACTAACACTTGATAAACTACCCAAAAAACTTCCTATAGGAGTACGTGCGGCGCTAACAATTACAACTTCTTTATTCATCATCTGTTTTTGTGTTTTCAAGAGTTGCAAAGTTAGTGATTTTATAAGGAATTTAATAACATGGGGAAGGTGAGATGTATTTTTACTACATTTGAGCATTACCTGAATGTCTATGAGCGATTTCGTTAATAAGTTGTACAAAAATCAGGCGCTTTTTTACAAAGTTTTCCTGTTTGTGCTTACCTCTGTTTTAATCGTTTACCTGCTGCCAAAAGGAGGAAAATTCAAGTATGATATTCCAAAAGGGAAACCCTGGCAATATGAAAGCCTATATGCGCCTTTCGATTTTGCCATTCTGAAGACCGATGAGGAAATCGCAGAAGAAAAGTCTGAAATTACAGATACGCATATTCCCTATTATGATTTTAATTCAGATATAGCCGAAAGAGTAGGCGAGGATGCGCTTGTTGAAGTTCATAATGTTTTTCCAGATAGCACATTAAATGTCTACGAAACGATCATAGATAATTTTGTTAGCAAAACGGTTTCTGAAGTTTATGAATTTGGACTACTGCAGGAAAGTAATCGGCTGGAGCCAGATCAACTTATATATTTATTAAAAGGAAATGAAGCTTCTGAAGTTTCTTATAAAAAGATCTTAAAACAGGGTGAAATTCGTGATTTTCTTAGTCAGAAGATAGATCGTGCCGGTTTTTCTTCTTTTAAAACTGAATTACTAGAGGTATTTTTCAACTCCATCGAACCCAATGTTATTTTTAATAACGACCTCACCCAAAATGAACTCAACAGTAAGCTGAACAATATTTCCTATACACGGGGTATTATCGAACAGGGGAGTAGGATTATTGCCAAGGGTGAAGTAGTTGAGGGGAATAAGTACAATATTCTTCGTTCCCTGAAAAATGAATACGAATCGCAAATCTGGAGCCAGACAAATTATAACTGGATCATTATTGGTTACAGTATTTTAGTGGCACTTGCTCTTTTAATGTTACTGCTTTTCATGCGAAAATACCGTATTGAGATTTTTGAAAATAATGTAAAAGTTACTTTCATATTTTTCAATATTATTTTTATGGTGATGCTTACCACGCTGGTGGTCAACTTCAATATTGACTATGTGTATATAGTGCCACTTTGTATACTTCCGCTAAGTTTAAAGGCATTTTTTGATGCCAGGCTTGGTCTTTTTACCCATGTAATTACCGTCCTGCTTCTAGGCTTTATTGTACCCAACAGTTATGAATATATGTTCCTGCAGATCATTGCCGGGATTGTTACTATTTTAACGGTAAGTGAGCTATATAAAAGGGCGAATTTATTTATTTCTGTGGGGCAGATCACGCTGGTTTATATTATTTCTTATGTCGCTTTTACGATAATTCAGGAAGGAAATATTGACGATGTTAAAGTTGAAATTTTTATCACATTTCTTTTAGGTGGCCTGGCAACATTATTTGTGCAACCCCTTATATATGTTTACGAAAAAATCTTCGGAATGGTAAGCGATATGTCTTTGCTGGAACTTTCAGATACCAATTCAAAATTATTAAAAGAGCTTGCTGAAAAAGCTCCGGGAACCTTTCACCATAGTTTAAATGTGGCAAATTTGGCTGAAGCTGCTGCGAATGAGATCAATGCCAATGCCATGCTGGCCAGGGTGGGAGCGCTATATCATGATATTGGTAAAATGAGGAACCCCACTTATTTTACGGAAAATCAAACAACTTCGGTAAATTCTCATGACGAGCTTTCTCCTATAGAAAGCACTCAAATTATTATAGACCATGTAATAAGCGGGATTGAAATCGCGAAAAAGAACAATCTTCCGGATAGGGTGATCGATTTTATTCGCACACATCATGGAACCAGCACGGTGTATTATTTTTATATGAAGGAGAAAGAAAATAACGACAATATAAATGCTGATAATTTTAGATATCCAGGACCAATTCCTTTCAGTAAAGAGACTGCTATATTAATGATGTGCGACAGCGTGGAAGCTGCCAGCAAAAGTTTAAAAGAACCCACCAGCCAGCTAATCGATAATTTCGTGGAGAAGATTGTTGATAAGCAAATGGAGGAGGGTCAGTTTTTGAATTCAAATATTACCTTCAAGGAAATCCAGATCATAAAAAAAATTCTCAAGCGCAAGCTCAAGAATATTTATCATCTACGGGTGGAATATCCGGAATAGTCTAATGCACATCCTTGCTGTGAGGGATTGACATATTGAAAGTAAACGGTGGAATATCCGGAATAGTCTAATGCACATCCTTGATGTGATATTCCGTCTCATTAAATTTAAAAGAATCACCTTTACGTTTTCCTTTCATTTCCTGATATATGGGAGCATCTGTTGAAATTACATAAACACTACTACCTTCCTCCAGGGTAACTTTACCAACTGCGGCAGCTATGAAATAGTAATTGTCTTTGGTTTCCACTATACTTCCAAAATCGATAGTTTCACTATAATGTTTTCTATCTACCCGGCTTAGCTTTTCTTTCATTGTTTGGGCATTGTCTAGATATTGCGCATATTTTTCAAAATCGTTCAGCAATTCCCCTTTGCTATTATCTTCATCATAATCTGTATGAGCATCGTTGTTTTCCATGGATTGTTTTATTTGATCCATTTCATTTTGATATTTTTCAATCTGGCGGTTAACCGTATCTAAACTTTTGAAAAATAATTCTTCTTTATTCGCTACCATCCTTATTTTTTTTGATTGGAATCTAAATTAATTAAGCTTTTTCTGCTTACCGAAGTTTTAGCAAATCTTTAATAGCTTAAAAATTTTCTTTTTTTATCCATAAGCCTGAAGCCTTATAATTATTTAATATAAGCCTATAAACTTATTTTTATTAATTATAAGCCTGAAAGCTAATATTTTGTATATTTGAATTATGATCGCAGTAATTTCAGCAGACTTTATCTCCTCAACAGCCTATTCCCAAGAGCTGATGCAGGAATTGCTTTCCCGGTTAAAGCAGGAATTCAGCTATATACAAAACGAATTTAGTTCCAGGCCAGACTTTAAAATTTATAGAGGCGACAGTTTTCAGGGAATTGTAAAAAAACCTTCTGAATCCCTTCGTATCGCTCTCATCCTGAAAACAGCGATCAATAAAGTTTCCGAAGAAAAAAGTGATAAAGGAACATCTAAAAAAACAGCTGAAGTAAGAATGGGAATTGGTATTGGCACGTACGATTTTAAAAGAAAAACTATTTCAGAAGCAAACGGACAGGCTTTTCAATTTTCAGGTAGGACTTTAGATAATTTAAAGGCCGAAAATCGGAAAACAAAGTTAACTACAGAAGACGAAGCGATAAATAAAGAATTCGATGCTTCTTTTTATTTACTCGATACTTTAACCGAAAAGTGGAGTATCGCCTCGGCAGAAGTTGTATATTATCTCCTAAAAGGTTTAAAGGAAACTGAAATTGCCGACAAACTAAAGATCAGTCAACCGGCCGTAAATCAGCGAAAAAAAGCTGCGGGATGGGATGCAATTGAAAAACTATTGGACCGTTTTGAAGAAGTAATCTCCCAAAAATTTACAGATGGAAAATAGTTTGCTTATCCTTCTACAATTATTCCTCGCCCATGTGGTAACAGATTTTGTATTCCAGCCAACCTCCTGGGTAATCGATAAAAGGGCCAAAAAAGGAAGATCTATCTACCTTTACATACATAGTATGCTTGCCGGCTTGCTATCCTGGCTTTTTCTAATGAAACTGGAATGGTGGTATGTTGCCATAATTATCAGTGTAGTTCACTTTTTCATTGATTTATGGAAATTAAATTACAAACGGGACACGCTCAAAATTTTCCTGCTGGACCAAATATTCCATGTGGGATCCATCATCCTGGTTTGGTTGGTTCTAATTTCCGGTTTTCATTACATTATTCCATTTTTAAAGGATCTGTTTACTTCACAAACATTTCTAGCCATCTTGATTGGATATTTACTGGTCATTTTTCCCGCAGGATTTCTAATTGGAAAAGCAACCCTGAGGTGGCAGGGTGAAGTGGAACAGGATTTGAAAAAAACAAGTCTGGATTCGGCAGGCAGGTATATCGGGATTTTCGAGAGGATCCTGGTACTTACTTTTATCATCACTCAAAACTTCTCGGCAATAGGTTTTCTTATTGCTGCGAAATCCATTTTACGCTTTAGTGATAAGTCTGAAATTGGCGCGCGAAAACAAACCGAATATGTGCTCATAGGTACACTGATGAGCTTTGCCATAACCATAATTATAGGCTTTCTAGTACGCGAGATCGCTTTCTAATAACTGGATATTACTTTGTAAACGCTCTTTAACAATATTCATCATTCGCTTATTTAAAGCTGAAGAATTCTGAATATATGCTTCATATTCTATTAAAATAAACTGGCCAATAATAATTCCTTTCAGGCTATTTCTAAATTTAATATCCTTCTGAATGGCATTTTCAATGTATTCCATCCTTCGATCTAAATTCAATTCGTAAAACGAATTTTTATGTTTTGAAATGTAGTTTCTGAAAACAGCAATAAGTAAATCATTCTGAAGTTTCGCAATAGGTCTTAGCGTCTCATTTTGAAAACGCTCTTCACTGCTCATTCCATTTGTTATTCTTGCTGAAGGAATCTCAGGCCTGAGTTCCTTTAATTGTAAATCTCTTGGATTCATGGCAAGTAAGGTTTTTTAAATATAACGAATTAGCTGCCTCTTTTTTAATAAGTACCTTTCGAGTTTTTAACCTGTTATAAACAATAACTTGCCGTTAAATATGTCTTAATCGTTCCCTGTGTACTGCCCCTACTTTTTACCTTTAAAACAAAAGGAGAAATAACATGATTAAATCTAAAAATCCATACACAGGAGAAATTATAGGAGAATTCAAAGAACTCACCAAACCAGAAATTGAAAAAGCCCTGGAAGCTGGTGATAACAGATTTAAAAGTTGGCGGAAAACGATTTTTAAAGAACGGGCCGAGTTGATGATGAACGCCTCTAAAGAGTTGAAAAAGAACAAACAGGAATATGCTGAAGATATTACCATGGAAATGGGTAAACCCATTACCCAGGCAATTGCCGAGATCGAGAAATGCGCCTGGGTTTGTGAATATTACGCTGAAAATGCCGAAAAGCAACTGGCAGCTAAAACAATTAAAACAGATGCCGTAAAAAGTTATGTGAGTTATGAGCCCATAGGAGTAGTGCTCGCGGTAATGCCCTGGAATTACCCATTTTGGCAGGTTTTTCGGTTTGCTGCACCGGCTTTAATGGCTGGAAATATTGGTGTTTTAAAACATGCCAGCAATGTGATGAAATCGGCTAACAATATTCAAAAAGTTTTTGAACGCGCAGGGTTCCCAAAAGATTGTTTTCAAAATCTTGTTTTAAGCAGCAGTAAAATTGAAAATATAATTCGCGACAAAAGGATTAAGGCAGTGACGCTTACCGGAAGTAAACCTGCGGGGAGTGCGGTAAGTTCTGTGGCCAGTGAAGAGATCAAAAAGTCTGTTCTGGAACTCGGCGGCAGTAATGCTTTGGTCGTGTTTAAAGATGCCAATATTGACGAAACAGTAAAAACCTGCGTTCAGGCCAGATTTCAAAATACCGGGCAAAGTTGTATTGCGGGAAAAAGGTTAATAGTTCACGAATCTATAGAGGAAGAATTTACCGAGAAATTTTTAAAACAGATAAGGGAATTAAAAAGTGGTGATCCTATGGATGAAGATACTTTCATAGGAACCCTTGCTCGTCTCGATCTTGCCGAAGATCTCGAAACACAAGTGCAAGATTCAGTAAAGCAGGGGGCAAAAATACTGTTGGGAGGAAAAAGGGACAAGACCTATTTTGAGCCAACAGTTCTGGGCAAGGTTACTTCAGATATGAAAATATTTAAAGAAGAGACATTTGGCCCTGCCATTGGTATAACCACCTTTAAAACAGATCAGGAAGCCATAGACCTGGTGAATATGTCTGAATTTGGTCTTGGTGTTTCTCTGTTTACCCAGGATCTTGATTTTGCTGAAAAGTTATGTCCTGAGTTTGAAGACGGCGCTGTTTTCGTAAATGAGTTGGTAAAAAGTGATCCCAGATTACCTTTTGGAGGTACTAAAATTTCAGGTTTTGGCAGGGAGCTTTCTGAGGACGGGATAAGGGAATTTGTAAATAAAAAGACCGTATATTTAAATAAATATTAGTAAAATGAAATTCGGAAAAGTTGATGATCCCTCAATTATAGATTACACTTTACCAAAAACCCCTAAACAAACTGATGATGTATTAGGGGAATATAAGAAATCCACATTCGATGATGTTAGAATTGGTTGTGCCAAATGGAATAAACAGGAGCTAAAAAATTTCTATCCCCGCGGCACAAAAAATGAACTTACCTATTATTCCTCACAATTTAATTCTATTGAATTAAATGCTTCATTTTATCGAATGTTTCCAGCCGATCAATTCAAAAAATGGAAAAAACAGTCTGAACCTGATTTTAAATTTTTCCCAAAAGTCCCCAGAATTATTAGCCATATAAAAAGGCTCAAGGATTCTGAAGAACTTTCCAAAGATTTTGTGTCAAATACGCTACCATTGAAGGAAAAGTTAGGGATGAATTTTTTACAATTGAGAGATGATTTTGGACCAAAAAATATGGAAAGGTTAGAAAACTTCTTTCATCATTGGCCTAAAAATGCTCCATTAGCTGCAGAGTTTAGGCATCCAGAATGGTATGAAGATAAAGATATTGAAAAAGAATTGAACCAAATTCTAATGAAATACAATATCACCCATGTTATTACCGATAGCGCGGGAAGGAGGGATATAATACACATGAGTTTAACCACTCCAACAGCCTTTATAAGATATAATGGAGCAAACCATGCATCAGATTATACACGTCTTGATGACTGGCTGGACAGGCTCGAAGACTGGCATACAAAAGGTTTAAAAAATGTATATTTTTTTATTCATCAGAATATAGAAATGGAATCCCCATTATTATCGGCCTATTTTATTGAAAATTTTAATAATCGATTTGGTACGGCCATAAAAATTCCTGAAACGCTAAATAAATGAGCAGGCAGAAAATTAATGTTACTGTAGATATTGTAATATTCACTTCAGAAGGCAATTCAGAAAAGATATTGCTCATTCAAAGAAAAAATGACCCGTTTAAAAATCAATGGGCATTGCCTAGTGGTTTCGTTGATGATAATGAAGATTTGGAAGATGAGGCTAAACGAGAATTAGAAGAAGAAACTGGATTAAAAATTAAAAAGCTCCAGCAGGTTGGAGCGTTCGGGAAACCCGGAAGGGATCCAAGAGGGCATACGGTTTCCATTGCTTATTTGGGAAAAACCAGGATGGAGAGAATTAAAGGATCTGATGACGCTAAAGATGCTAAATGGATTAGTTTGCAAGAGCTAAAAGATTTGGACCTGGCTTTTGATCACAATGAAATAATCAAAAAAGCATTAGCACATAAATAATCTTTATACTTCTCTAATTTATTATAGAATTCAAACACTTAAATTTGTAGCAAATAACCAGCTATGAGATTTCACACAAGAAAGTGGGTAAAACCTGAAGATCTTAATCCGAATGGAACTTTATTTGGTGGCCGCCTTTTAGAATGGATTGATGAAGAATGCGCTCTTTATAGTATTGTTCAATTGGAAAATCCTAAAACAGTTACAAAATACATGAGTGAGATCGATTTTAAAAGTTCTGCGCACCAAGGCGATATTATCGAGATTGGTATTGAAGTGGTGAAATTTGGAACTGCATCTTTGACCCTTAATTGCGAAGTTCGTAATAAAATGACCAGGGAAAAGATAATTACAGTAGATAAGATTGTAATGGTTGGGCTCGATGAGGAAGGTAAACCAAAAGCACACGGCAAAACTCAAATTGAATTTGTAAAGGACCGACTTTCAAATTAAGCTTTATTCTCTTTTGCCGGATTTGACGCCAGGCGCACCGGAAACTCTTTTTCACCTCCGTATAATTTAATTTCCTGAATATCAGCAGGCATATAGTACCCATTTTCTTCCAACGCTTCTTTTACGATTCTTACCACATTCCCTTTCGTAATGAGGGCCTGCTTTCTAAAGTCTTTGGTATCTACCCAAAAGTAGATCTTTAGATTTACCGTGCTGGTAGCCAGTTCATCTTCGATCACAAAGTTCTCATGTTCTTGATCTTCAATAACCAGAGGCTCACTTCGTAGGGCTTTCATTACGGTTTCCTTCGCCCCATCTATATTGTCTTCATAAGCAATACCAATGGTGAAATTCCAGCGAAAGAATCCATCTTCGGTATAATTCGTCACGGGTTCCGTTAGAACATCACTATTGGGAATGTATACATCTTTTCCATCAAAGGTTTTAAGTTTTGTATATCTGAATTCCAGTGCCTTAACTTTTCCAAAGTTGGCCCCTATCTCTACCGTATCATTTACATCAAAAGGCCTGTTGAAAGTAAGGATGATCCCCGCTATAAAATTTTCACCAATATCTTTGAAGGCGAAGCCCAAAACCACCGCGCTCGCTCCGGCAGCGGTAAAAATCCCTGTGGCAATCCCTCCCAATCCCGCAGCTCGAAGCGCCAGGATAATTGCGACCATCAGGATTAAAAAACGTATCGTTTTTCCCAAAAATCGGCTCATTAAAGGATCTGATGTTCTCGCAGAAATTCGTCTCTTTACAAAATTGCCAATCCAGGTTCCCAGCAGGACACCAAGAATTATGATAAGCAATCCCATCCCGATCCCTGGAATTTGTTCAATAAGACTATCGTAGAAGTTATTGAACGATTCTTCGATAGATTCGGGATTTGAAACTGAATTTTGCATAAGAATTAAAAGTTTGTATATCCGTAAAAATTCCTAAATACATAAAGTTTAGGTATAAAACGCCACAATGATAGCCCTTCGATTGCGCTCAGGGAGACAATAACAAGTTTTAGCACAATTAAAAGTTAATGATTTTGCCCTTTTTCAGCATTTTCATCTTCTTCTTCTTCAATTTGTTCCTTAGCTTTTTTAAGTTGCTCCGGGGTAGCCTTATCAGGCTTTTGCTCCTCAGCTACTTCTGGTTGCAGGAATAATTCCGCATAGAAATGAAAATGATCAGAATGGATATCTGGTCCAATTTCCATTTTTTTAACCCGGAATTCTTCGGAAACAAAAATATGGTCTAATGGCCAACGCATAATGAAGCTTCCGGCATTAAAAGTATTAGAGAAACTACGCCCAATTCTTATATCCAGTAATTCACCTACGTTTTTAAAAAGTCCCACGGTTTGCGACCAGGGGACATCATTAAAATCACCAATAACGAGAACAGGTAATTTTTCATTCCTGGCTAAAAGGGCAGTTTTCATCATCTCCGCATCCCTATCTGAAGACGATGGATTATGCTGTGGCATTGGCGGGGTAGGATGGATGGCAAATAATTTAAACTTATCGCCAGATTTTAACCTTACTTCTGTATGTATTGAAGGGATACTATCATCTACCATAAATTTAGTTTGCGGGTTGATCAATTCAAATTTTGAATATAGGAGCATCCCATATGTGTTTGGTAAAGGCACCTCTACCTTGTAAGGGTATTCCTCTCCAATTCCCGCTTTAATTTTATCGCTCCAGCGTTGATTGGTTTCCGTGAAAATGGCAATATCGGGTTTAAGGCTTTTCATTTGAGAGATAAGCGAATCACTTATTTCATTTTTTTGAAGCACGTTGGAAGTAACGATCTTGAATCCTGCATCTTTGTTAACCTGGGCAGTGGGAGCTCCAACTTCTTTTGGCACAACTGGGGTGTAAGGCATAATTACCGCAAATTGATAGATAAAACATGCTGAAAGAACTGTCACAAAAGCATATTCGTTCCATTCATCTATTTTAAATCGCAGAAAGTATGCAAATAATGCCGTAAGGGTAAGAAGCGTTAATTCTATATGCGGAAAATCAAATATTCGTATCCACCAGTAATCGGCAGCAATTAAGGGAATAAGGGTAAGCACAACGGCAAAAATACCGAAGCCCTGTAGGAAGGGTTTAAGTTTCATTTGGTTTAGTTGTTTGTTTTCTGGCTCAGGTAATTGCGAATATCATCTCCGGAAGGCGCTTCAAAAAGCTGGAGGCCAAAATAAGGGATCGATGCAATTAAGTGATCAAAAATATCTGCGGAAATATACTCAAAATTTTCCCAACGCTTGTCCCGGCTAAAACACAGGATTTCAAGCGGAATTCCATGTTCTGTAGGAGCCTGGTGCCTTACAATGATATACATTTCCTTATGAATGGCAGAATGTTCATGAAGATAGGCATCAGCATATTTCCTGAAGATGCCCAGGTTGGTTTGATTTCTTCCGTTGATCAAAAGCGTTTTATCAACATTATTGTTTTTATTGAACTTATCGATTTCAGTTTGGCGATTTTCGAGATATGGTGAAATTAAACTGATCTTTTTTAATTGATCGATTTCATCATAATTTAGAAATTTTACAGAATTCTGTTTGATATAAATAGATCTTCGTATCCTTCTTCCCGGCGATTCCTGCATCCCGCGCCAGTTTTGAAATGAATCGGCAATAAGGCTATACGTGGGGATCGTGGTATAGGTATTATCCCAATTTTGCACCCTAACCGTGGCAAGATTGATTTCAGTTACGGTACCATCAGCGCCAAATTTTTCAAAAGTGATCCAGTCTCCTATCCTTACAATATCATTTACCGACACCTGGATAGATGCCACCAATCCTAAAATAGTATCCTTAAAGATGAGCAGGATGACCGCAGAAGCTGCTCCAAGGGAAATCAGGAAACTACCTACAGATTCTCCTGTTAATTCAGCAAAAACGAACATTAGACCAATCACCCAGATAAAAATCATAATGATCTGGCTAAAACTTTCCAGGGGTTTATCGTTAAATTCTTCCCTGGTTTTAAGATAATTCCTGGTGGTCCTTAAAAAACTTCGGAAGATCCAGATAACCAGTATAATGACATAAAAGGTAAATAATTTGTCATATATCTTCAACGCCAGCGGGAATTCAGCGAAAATTAAAGGGATTAATTTATAAACTATATAGAGGGGAGGGATCCTTCCCACGTATTTTGGAAAGTTCGATTGGATTAAAAAATCATCAAAAGTAGATTTCGTTCGATTGGTAAAAATCTTAAAGCCTTCGATGACAAAATTTTGAACCAGGTAATTTACCGCAATAACCACCATGGATAAAATAACCAGGTTGATTAATAAATTGAGATATATAGCCAGAGTGGCATCCATGCCATATTTCATGAACAACTCCTCAAAGAAACAAATCAGGTAAATAATTTTATCGTCAATCTCCATAATTACAGGTAACGTTTTTCAACGTAGAAGGGCCCAAAAGGAATAAGGGAACACCCAAGGATCAATCCGGTTTGTATCCAGCTCCAGTTCATTCTTTTTACTAAACTAAGACAGGCGGCGACATATAAAATAAATAAAACTCCGTGAGCCATTCCCACATGTTCCACCATTTGTGGCATATCCCAAACATATTTTAAAGGCATGGCAATAAGAAGCAGCAGGAGAAAAGAAATTCCTTCCAGGATGCTTATCCATTTAAAAGCGGCTTTTTGGTTTTCAAGAGACATAGAATCCTTTTTATAAACTCGGGCAAAGATAATTCATATAAAATAGATGGCTTATCCATACCTATTAAAATAATAGAACTTTCACGTGAGAATCACAGCTCATACTGAGCATTTTTATTAATTTGCAGAAGAAATTTTATAAGCATGAGCAAAAGAAAAGTTTTAGTTACCGGTGGTCTCGGTTTTATAGGATCTCATACCGTTGTTGCATTACAAAATGTGGGATTTGATGTTGTCATTATAGATAACCTATCCAATTCATCTATCGATGTTCTCGCGGGAATCACACGCATAACCGGCATAGAGCCTGAATTTGAAAAATTAGATCTTCGGGATAAGAACGCTGTAGCAGATTTTTTTAAAAAATATACTGAAATTACTGATGTGATCCATTTTGCAGCCTCGAAAGCTGTGGGGGAAAGTGTGCAGAATCCGTTGTTGTATTATGAAAACAATCTTAGTACACTGGTTTATTTGCTTCAGCATATGGCGCAAAAAGATAAGTCCAATTTCATCTTTAGTTCATCCTGTACCGTTTATGGCCAGGCAGATGAAATGCCAATTTCTGAAAATGCTCCGGTAAAACCTGCTGAGTCTCCTTACGGAAATACCAAGCAAATAGGCGAAGAGATTATTCGTGATACCTGTAAAGTAAAGGACGGATTAAAAGCGATCTCTTTACGATATTTTAATCCCATAGGCGCGCATCCAAGTGTTGAAATTGGAGAACTACCCATTGGAACCCCACAAAATTTAGTTCCTTTTATTACGCAAACAGCGATTGGCAAAAGGGAGAAATTATCTGTTTTTGGAAATGATTATCCTACCGATGATGGTACGGCGGTTAGGGATTACATTCATGTTTTAGACCTCGCTGAAGCACATGTTTCTGCTTTACAGCGTTTAATTGAAGGCAAAGAAGATAAAAATTATGAAGTCTTCAACCTTGGAACCGGGAAAGGTAACAGTGTGCTGGAAGTGATCAAAACTTTTGAAAGTTCCACAGGTCAGGATCTTCCTTATGAAATCGTGGGGAGAAGGGAAGGAGATGTGATTTCTGCGTATGCCGATACTAAAAAAGCCAATGAGGTGCTTCATTGGAAAGCAGACAGAAGTTTGGATGAAGGATTAAAAAGTGCCTGGGAATGGGAAAAAAAAGTAAATAAATAGTAATAAAAAAGCCTCCGCAATTGGAGGCTTTCTATTATTCGGTTCCGTTCACATAAAATGCGTGAACAACACCCGGCAACCAGCCCAGAAGCGTGAGCAGCACGCTGATAAGAAAAGTGGTTCCTATTCCATGTTTCAGGAATACCGCTAAAGGCGGCAATAATAAATTCAATAGAATTGTTAAAATAGACATAGTAATATATTTAGTTGATTAATTAAATTTTCTGTATTTGGCCATGGCGAACATAAAAATTGCGTAACAAACGAATCCAGCAGCAACGATTCCCATCAAGTAAGCTCCATAAGATGAATTTCTTAAGAATGAAAAGGCATCAGTGGTGGTTTGGATATCACTCGTGTTAGAAGTATATGCTGCACGAAGGAAGAAATAGGCTAAAATGGCAAATATAATTCCCCGGGAAATTATACCTAAATAGCCAGTATTCTTAATAACCTTCCTTCTTTTTTTTTCTGAAATGGATTTGAGATCAAACTTTTCCAGGAATTTTTTGGAATAGACCTTCTTGAATTTTGCAATACTCACTCCAAGCAAACATAAGCCTACAACCGCAAAAACAAATACTCCAAAATTCCCAGATAAAAATTCAAAATTCTGGCTACTGCTTCCGCCGGTACCGGCATTTATCAATTTCTTTATACCGTAAATTGCAAGCCCCAGATAAACGATTGCACTTATAAAAAACCCCACTCTTTTCACTTTGCCTTTATTATCATTCCCAATGTTCTCAGGATCTTTAAACGCCTGGATTAGCCTCCAGCCTACATAACAAAGCAAACCAATAACAACCAGTGCCATAAGAACATTTCCAAAACTTTGTTTTTCAAGGAATTCCATGACTTCGGTCTTACCAGTTGTTTTTCCGCCCAAATTAAAAGCAGCCATAAAGGTGAGTACACCCGTAATACCATAGACCACACCTTTGGCAACATAGCCTGTGCGGGCCATTTTTTCAATTTTTGAATTCATAAATTCTTTTAGTTGGAAAATACAAGATAGTATAGACCTTATAAAGTAAGATTGGTCTTATGAAAAATTTAATGATTGTTACGAATTAGACCATTTCAAAAATTACCAGGGCATATAAAAAGAATCTGGCAAACCTTAATAAACCAAAGATCAAATAGCTGGCAAATGGAAAACTGATGATGCCAGCAGCCATACTGGTTATGGAAAAAGGGATTGGTAATAGGGCACCAACGATGATTAAAAAACCTCCCCATTTTCGGGTATTTTTAATATGTCTGGCAAGTTTAAGTTCCATAGTATTATGAACTGAAGGAATTTTGGTAATACCAACACCTATAAAATAAGACACAATCCCACCAAGATAGGAGGCAAGCGCTAAAATACTCAGGTAAAGAAAAGGTGAATTCATTTTACCGGACCAGGCGATAAAAAGTTCTGGAGGGACAAGACCTAATAAAGATTCAGATAAAAAGAAAATACCAATGATCTGGAAAGGCTCATAGGTTTCAGTAATGGTGACCAGCATCTGTTCGATGTCTAGTAAATACCTGTCTATAGCCCATAAGGCAGCTACAACCAAAACTATTGGTAACACAGCTTTTCTTAAACTTGCCCAAACAAATTTATAGAAACCTGTATATCCATAATATTGATGCAATAAGCGTAGTCGCGACTTCTTTTTAGATTTCGCTTTTTCCTTCATTAATATTTTTCTTTTGCAATTTTAGGGAACTAACGGGCAATATTAATAATCTTCCCCAGCTTCTTCTTTAAGTGCTTTTACATATTCCCTTAATTCCATTTCATTCAATTTATTAGAATGATCTGCCATTAAAGACAAGAGATACTCCAAACTTTCTTTACCGGTAATTTCTTCGGAATCATTCACAACTTCAGTTTCCTCAACATCTTCCTCTGCTTCTTCGTCGGTTTCGGTAATAGGATCGTCGTCTGGAATTGCGATAAGAAAATCATCATTTTCTGCGATATGCTCGTAGGTAAGTCTTAATGCTTTGGCAAGTAAAGGAATTTGTTCTTCAACCACTAAAGCCCGAAGATCTTTGAGTTCTTCAACTATCGTGTTGGTGATAATTCCATTTCTCATAAGATCTTTTTGGATCTTGTTCAATAATTTTTGTGCTTTAAGATTTTCCAAGGTAATATATGTATTTAGCTCTTATAATAAATTGAGAGGAATTTTATCATTCCTACAGATGTTCGCAAAGTTAATTTTTTTACGAATCTATGAAAGGTTTTTAGGAGCTTTTATCACTGTTTTAACCTTTAAAATTAACAGAAACTTAGAGCTTTTAATTTCAGCGCACTAAGCTTGTTTTGTAGCTTTAAAATTCTAAAAAATTAATTATGGATAATCAGAAAAAAGTTGCCCTTATAACAGGAGGAAGTAAAGGAATTGGATATGGTGTTGCGGAACAACTGCTTAAACAGGGTTATAAAGTAGCCATCACCAGTAGGTCACTTTCTGCTGCGAAAGAAGCTGCAGGAAAACTTTCAGATAAAGAAAACGTACTTGCCCTGGAAGCCGATGTGCGCAACTATGAAAGCCAGCAGGCTGCGGTTAAGAAGCTCATAGAAAAATTCGGAAGACTCGATGTTTTGGTAGCCAATGCCGGAGTGGGAAATTTTGCTTCTATTCAGGATTTAACCGTAGAAGACTGGAATGATACCATAGACACTAACCTTACCGGGGTATTTTATAGTATCAAAGCCTGTGTGGAAGAATTAAAGAAAACAGAAGGTTATTTTATAAGTATCTCCAGTCTTGCGGGAACTAATTTCTTTGCTGGGGGTAGCGCATACAATGCCAGCAAATTTGGTCTTACGGGCTTCACCCAGGCTGTAATGCTGGATCTTCGGGATTCAGGTGTGAAAGTAAGTACTATTATGCCAGGTTCTGTAGCTACACATTTTAATGGCCACGAACCTAATGAAAAGGATGCCTGGAAAATACAAATTGAAGATATTGGTGAATTGGTAGTGGATCTTCTGAAGATGAATCCGCGAACTTTGCCCAGCAAAATTGAAGTGCGGCCATCCCAACCTCCAAAAAAATAGGATTTTTCTTCCTAAATAAAAAGTCCGGTAATTTTCAACCGGACTTTTTTTATAATTAGATCTCTACTATCATTTTACCAATATTATCGCCATCAAATAAACTGATGAACGCATCCGGAGTATTTTCAAATCCGTTTTTGATTGTTTCATCATACTTCAATTTTCCAGATTTTAACCATTCACCCAACTGCGTCATGGCTTCAGCATATTTAGATTCATGGTCCCTAACCAAAAAACCCTGCATAAGTGCGGACTTCTTGATTAAGATTCCCTCGGGGCGGGGACCTGTGGGAACTTCAGTTTCATTATAAATTGAAATAGCACCACAGTTAATAATGCGTGCCGCCTTATTAATATTTTGCAGGACGGCATCAAGCGTTTCCCCACCAACATTATCAAAATAAACATCGACACCTTCAGGACATTTTTCAGAAATGGCATCTTTCATATTCTCGGTTTTCTTATAATTGATCCCGTTATCTACATTAAATTTTTCCTGGATATGCTGAATCTTTTCGTCGCTCCCGGCAATTCCAACCACATGGCAGCCTTTAATCTTACCAATTTGACAAACAATACTTCCCACTGCTCCGGCCGCTCCGGAAACTAGAAGGGTTTCTCCCTTCCTGAGTTTTCCAATTGTCTCTAAAGCCAGATAAGCGGTAAGTCCGGTTAATCCTAAAACCCCCAAATATGCTGAAAACGGGGCCAGATCTGTACTGATTTTTCTTAAATTTTTTCCTGAATTTTTCTGAAGCAATTTCCAGTCCAGCATGCCCACCACATGATCCCCTGGTATAAAATTTTTGTTTTGAGAATCTTTAACCTCCGCAACGACCATAGAGCTAATGGGCTTCTCTAGTTGAAAAGGAGGGATATAAGATTCTTCATCCCGCATCCTGCCTCTCAAATAAGGATCTACTGAAATATACTTTGTTTTTAGTAAAATTTCACCTGCATCAATTTTCGGTTCATCTATATTTTGGAACTCAAAATCGCTTGTTTCCGGTTTCCCTTTTGGCCTGTTTTTTAAAATGATCTGTTTGTTCATATTCTTCATATTTGCTTTTAATTTAAATGGAAATCATCGCTCCGGCAAAGAACCCTTGCCAAATTCTTCCCAAAACATAAAGCTTCCTGAATTAATTATTTCAATTGCGCTTAAAGTTTTAATTTCGGGATTCGCAATAATTTTGGGATTGAAAAAAACAATTGAATATTATAAAATTTCGCTGGTCAAGTTTTTCCGAAGTACCAGTTTTTCAAAATCGATCATTTTATCGGTTTCTATCGTTTTGCCCATTATTTTATTTTCGCGATTAGATCTTACTGAAATTGGAATAAGCATTGCTATGGGTTGCCTGTTATCGGCACCCAGCGACAGTCCCGGAACTAACAAGCATAGGACTTTGGCGATTTTGGCCGCCGCCATATTAGGTGCTTCAACTTATATAGTCGCAGGATATCTAAACTTCAATATCTATGCAACTTTGGCGATGTTGCTGGTTCTTATCTTTTTCATTGCCTATTTGTCGGTGTATGGATTTAGGGCTTCACTGGTTACTTTTTCAGGTTTAATGGCCGTGGTGCTGAGTTTCGCCAATATTTCTTCAACTGTTGAAATTTGGCAAAAAGGACTGCTTATATTTTCTGGCGGACTTTGGTATTTATCCCTGAGCAGTCTTTGGAATTTCTTCTTTCCAAAACAGGCTACGGAGCAATTGCTTGCTGAAACTATGGAACTCACCGCTGATTATCTTCGAATTCGGGCAAAACTGATGCGTAAAAAAGATCAACCGGAAGCTCTTCAGAAGGAAATATTTCAGCTGCAAAATCAGTTAAATGAACATCATGAATTGTTGCGGGAATTGCTGCTTACTTCACGTTCTACTTCGGGGAATTCGGTATATGCAAGAAAAAGGCTGCTGGTTTTTGTAGATCTGGTGGATATTCTGGAACTCGCCATGTCCCATCCCATAGATGCTTCTAAAATGAAGGAAGACCTCGGGGAGCATTTTGGGGAACTTGAATATTTCGCTGAATATTCTAAAAAACTCGCCAATCAACTGGAAAAAATCGCCTTAAAATTATTCAAAAATTCACGCTTGCCTGAAATTGAATTAAAGGAAGCATTAGCTTCAAATTATTTGAAATTTCGCGAATTTAGAAACCGGGTCAATATTTCTGAAAAAAGAAAGGCGCTTTTAGTACTTAGAAATTTGTATGATTATCAGGAAAAACAAACCCAGAAAATTTATTCCATAGATCGCATCCTTCGGAATATTGAGTTTAAAAGAAATTTACTTTTTTCCAGCAAAGAGCGGGAAAAATTTCTTTCACCCCAGGAATATAGTTTTAAAGAATGGAAGAACAATTTCAACTTCAATTCAAATATTTTCAGGCATTCTTTAAGGATGGCCATTGCTGTGGTAGTTGGCTATTTAATAGGTTTTTATTTTTCAGTAAATAATTCTTACTGGATCCTTTTGACCATTGTGGTGATTATGCGCCCCAATTATGGTCTTACCAAAGAGCGGACAAAAAAAAGGATCATAGGCACTTTAGTTGGTGCCGCAGTAGCGATTGGAATTGTTTTCATTACCCAAAACACCACGGTTTATGCAATTTTAGCCATAGTATCTTTAACCCTCGCCTTTTCCCTAATTCAGAAAAATTATACGACCGCAGCTATATTTATTACGCTGAGTATCATATTTATTTACGCTTTACTGAAACCCGATGTGTTGAGCGTCATCCAATACCGGGTTATTGACACCTCGATTGGAGCCTTGATCGCCTGGATTGCAAATATTGCCCTTTGGCCAAAATGGGAAGTAGAAAGTATTGCCGAAACTATAAAAGAATCAATAAAGGCAAATCTTGAATACTTTAAAGAGATCAACCAATTCTATCATCAAAAAGGTACTTTACCAACTACCTATAAATTGTCGAGGAAAGGGGCGTTCCTGGAAATGGGAAATTTAAGTGAATCTTTTCAAAGGATGTCCCAGGAGCCAAAATCCCAGCAGGACAGGTTAAAGCTAATTTTTGAAATTGTAAGTTTGAATCAAACTTTTTTGTCTTCACTGGCATCACTCGGTACTTTTATTAGAACCCATCCAACGTCGCCGGCTTCAAAAGAATTTGATACGTATATTGATAAAATCCAGTTGGAATTAAAGAATTCTATCCACCTCCTGAAACATCGACAACAATTAGAAGATGAAATCCAGGATTTTGAAGCAGCTGAACATACTTTTTATTCCAAATTTGATGAGCTTGCCAGTAAAAGGGATAAGGAGCTGGCCGAAGGGAAGAATGAAATTGATGAATCATTTCGGTTTAAATTGCAGGAAGCACATCTGGTTACCAATCAGCTGGGCTGGTTATTGGAAATTGCCCGGAAGATGAACAAATCTATCAAGAAAATTAATCCGGAATTCTATGAGTAAAAGAGCTTTTAAGAAATATATCAAAGGTCTTAAAAAGAAAGATCTGGAGGTTCAACTGGAAGACCTTTATGAAAGATTTGACGAAGTGCGGGTGTATTACAACTTCGTTTTTAATCCCAATGAAGATAAACTGGTGCGGGAGGCGAAAATGAAGATCTCAAAAGAATATTTTCCGCCTAATAAAAGGAAGCCAAAAACCCGCCGCTCTATTGCCCAAAAATTTATCAAGCACTTTCTAAAACTGGAGATGGATCCTTTTGCGCTGGCAGATGTGATGTTATATAATATCGAAATTGCTCAAACCTTCGCCGCATCAAAAGAATATATGCCTGAATCTTTTGAAAAAAGTATGCTGAATTCTTTTGAGCAGGCTGTGACCTACATCATTGAAAATAATATGGATAATGAATTTGGACAGCGAATCCATAAAATAGAAACAGAAGCAGAAAACTTACATTGGGGAAATACCTACGCCTTCAACAAACTGGCTGATCAATTTACATAACAATGCGGTTCATCCTTTTCATTTCAATCTTTCTCATCGCCTATTCAGCACAGGCGCAACTGGGATTTTGTAGTGGGAGTAAAGGTGATCCTATTTTTCAGGAAGATTTTGGGCAGGGTAGTGGCACGGGGCCTTCTTTGCCTGGAGGCGTTACCAACTACACGTATATTCAGAGAGATCCCCAGGATGGGCAGTACACAATTTCAGATGACATTGGAAACCAAATCTTTTCCTGGCACAGCAATTTACCCAATGCTACCATTTCGAATGGGAGGGCTTTGATCGTTAATGCCGGTTTTACTGCGGGACAATTTTACAAGACAGCGGTTTCAGGATTGTGTGAAAATACTACCTATGAATTTTCAGCATTTTTAATCAACATTTATAATCGAAGTAGCAATGTTTGTGAAAACGGCGGAATCCCTGTTAATGTCCGCTTTGAAATATGGGATGAAACCGATTCGGTTTTACTAAAAGGAGGGGATACCGGAAATATTATTTCAACCACCGCACCCCAATGGGATCAATTTGCACTTACCTTTAGATCTGAACCCGGCCAGGATGCCGTAATCTTGAAAATGTTTAATAATGGGGATGGAGGCTGCGGAAATGATCTCGCCATAGATGACATTATTTTTCGATCTTGTGGGGATTTAACCCTTATCGAAACCAGCGAAGGCGAGAAGGTAGAACAGAATTTTTGTAAAGAAGATGCTCCGGTAGCTATCGAGTTAATAGCTAACAATGATGGTTCTGTTTACAATGAAGTATATTTTCAATGGCAGCAAAGTAGCGATGGTGAAAATTGGACAAATCTTATGGGTGAAAATGATGCTGTTTTACAAGCAAATAATATTGCTGAAACTACCAATTTTAGGGTAATCGTGGCCGAAGATCCTGTAAACCTGGAGAGCAATATTTGCAGCTCTGCTTCTGAAACGTTTAAAGTAAATATTATTGAAACCCCGGAAGCACCTATTAGTAATGGTGATGAATCTATTTGTTCTAACGAAACTATTCCAGCCTTAAGTGTTAGCGTTAATTTAAATGAATCTGTAAACTGGTACGACCAGGCTTCAGGAGGAAATCTTCTTGCTGAAAACACGAACTCTTTTACACCAGTTTCTGAAGGGCTTTTTTATGCTGAAGCTTTCAATACATTGGTGGAATGCACTCCCGGTCCCCGAACTCCAGTTGCCTTAAGCATTGATTATATTCCTGATTTGGAAGATGAAGATGTACAAATTTGCCCTGATTCCAACCTCAATCTGGATGCAGGAATCAGCGGATATATTTATTTGTGGAATACGGGAAGTACAGCACAAACCACAATTATTAATTCCCCGGGAATATATTCCGTAGAAGTTTCTACCCCGCAAGGATGTTTGGAGAGAAAAACATTTACCGTCACCGGAGTGGATAATGCGCAAATCGCAGAGGTTGTATCTAATGGGAACACGATTCGTATCAATCCGGTAATTGAGGGGAATTTTCAATACAGTTTAGACGGGATTAATTATCAGGATTCCAATATTTTTGAAAATAAACCCGGCGGGGTTTATACCGCATTTATTACAGATTCCCAAAATTGTAATACTGATTTGCTTCGGTTTGCGCATATCGTAATTCCAAAATTTATTAGCCCTAATAACGATGGTTATAATGATTCCTTTCTACTTAACGGTGTTGAATTTTTTGAAGCTTCAGAAGTTTTTATTTTTGATCGTTACGGGAAGCTATTAAAGTCTGGTTCCGGGAAAAACATGGATTGGAAAGGGGAATTCAACAATGCTAATCTCCCGGCCGATGATTACTGGTATCTTATAAAAATTTCAGGTTTCCCCGATCAAAAAGGGCATTTTTCCCTTATTAGATAAAACATAAAGCCATCCTTTGGAGATGGCCTGAAATGTTTTTCGAAATGTAGCAAACTTCACTACTTCTTAGTTGACTTAGCTGGTTGCTTTGGCTTTGGGGCTTGTTTTTGGTTTCCCTTTTGCTCTTTCTGAGATTTTTTCTCTTGTGGCATAATCTATCATTTTAAAATCTATTCTAATTTACTTCAGTTTCATCTTTTATTTTTCAAGTTGGCAAAAATTTAACCTGACTAAATTGATACTTCTCATAATTATATTAATGTTTACGCTAAAGAAACACTTCAGCAATTATTATCTAAATTTGAAGCAATAAGTTATATTATGGATCAGGAAGAAATTATAAAAAAAATTGAGGCCCAAAAGAGACTGCCCAATCTAAATTTCAGTATAAAAGAAAAAACCGAGGCTTTTACCAAACGTTTATTTTACACGTTGTTTGATAAGCAAACTGCCGTGGAAGATAACTTAATGGAACTGGGGAAGGATTTTGAGGTTTTGGCTAAACTTGTTTGTTGGGAACCGGGTTCGCCCTGCAAGGATATTTGGCAGGATTACCTGCAGCTATTACCTGGTATTTTGGAAAAATTAAACCTTGATGCTGAAGCTATTTTTAAAAATGATCCCGCAGCAAATTCAGTAGAGGAGGTTTATCTTTCTTATCCCGGATTTTTTGCCATTGCCATCTATAGGCTAAGCCACGAATTCTACAAATTTGGTTTACCTTTAGTTCCAAGGCTTATGACCGAATGCGCTCATCGTCTTACGGGAACCGATATAAATCCCGGAGCTAAAATTGGGGATAGCTTTTTTATAGACCATGCAACAGGCGTGGTTATTGGTGAAACGGCCGTGATTAAAGATCATGTAAAAATATATCAGGGAGTTACCCTGGGAGCATTAACGGTGAACAAGGAGCTGCGGGATACCAAAAGACATCCTACTATCGAAAGGAATGTCACTATTTACGCAAATGCTACCATTTTAGGTGGCGAGACCATCATTGGTGAAAATAGTATTATTGGAGGGAACGTGTGGTTGACTAAATCCATACCCAAAAATAGTATGGTTTCACACACTCCACAAATCACTATTAAAAACGCTGTTTATCATGAATAACTCCATTATAGACCTTATAGGAAACACACCCCTGGTTAAATCAACTAAATTGATGACCAAACCCGGTGTGGAATTATATTTTAAACTGGAAGGTCAAAATCCCGGTGGAAGTGTGAAAGATCGTGCCGCGTATAATATGATTAAAAGTGCTTTAGATAGGGGGGACATTACCAGGACGACCAAATTAATTGAAGCTACCAGTGGAAATACCGGCATAGCCCTGGCCATGATCGCGGGCATTTTTGGTTTGGATATAGAACTGGTCATGCCAGAGAATTCAACAATCGAAAGAGTTCAAACCATGCGTGCCTATGGTGCCAAGGTTATCTTAACAGATTCTGACGTTGGGATAGAGGGCGCGCGTGATTATGCGGAAGATAAGATGAATTCAGGAGATTATTTTATGCTGAATCAATTCGGAAATGAAGATAACTGGAAAGCCCATTATAAAACTACAGGTCCGGAAATCTGGAAAGACACTCATCATAAAATCACTCATTTTGTATCGTCTATGGGTACTACGGGAACGATCATGGGAACGAGCACCTATTTAAAAGAGAAAAATCCAGAAATTCAAATTGTGGGGGTTCAGCCAACAGATGATGCCAGGATTCCGGGAATTAGAAAATGGCCAAAGGAATATCTGCCCTCCATATTTGATGCAAAGAAAGTAGACCGGGTTATGGAAGTGAATGAAGATGAAGCTATAAAAACAGCTCGTAGCTTAGCAGAGCATGAAGGAATTTTTGCAGGAATGAGCAGTGGCGGAGCGGCCGCTGCGGCGATTAAATTATGTGAGGAATTGGAAAATGCTGTAGTTGTGAGTATTGTATGTGACCGGGGCGATCGTTATTTATCTTCTGAACTCTTTGAAAAATAGCAATACAAAATTCTTGGAATTTTGTATTTCCCCTCACCCAGTCCCGAAAGCTTTCGGGAGCGAAAAAGCAGTTCTTGCCTTTCCCAAGGGAGAGGTTAAAAGGAAACCCCAAGGCTGAACCGTGGGGGAATTTTATAGAATAAGACTCTTATTTAAAGAATTTTATGATTTATATAATTCCCAGAGTTTTGAGTAAAGCTATAAAATGCCGTATTTTTGCAAAATTGCATACGTATACAGGAATTTATGGCGGTAGAAACATTTGGGATTGAAAACAAAAAAGTAGATAAGGAACTTTATGATTATCAGCAAAAAGATATAGAGAAAATTTTCTCGGTTATAGAAGAGCATCCGGAGCGGTATAATCTTTTATATCAATTACCTACAGGAGGAGGGAAGACGGTGATTTTTTCCCAAATGACTCGTGAATACATCCAGCGTACCAAAAAAAAGGTATTAATCCTTACGCATAGAATCGAACTTTGCAAGCAAACTTCAAAGATGCTTTCCGGATTTGGCGTGCGCAATAAGATCATTAACAGTAAAGTAAAAGAACTGCCAGACCAGGACGAATATATGTGTTTCGTGGCTATGGTAGAAACTTTGAATAACCGCCTTAATGATGAAAAGCTGGAAATCCAGGATATTGGTTTAGTGATCATTGACGAGGCCCATTATAACTCTTTTAGAAAATTATTTAAGTTTTTTGAGAACTGCTTTATCCTTGGGGTTACCGCAACTCCTTTAAGTTCCAACATCAAATTACCCATGAAGGATAATTACCGCGAATTGATCGTTGGTGACTCTATTAATTCCTTAATTGCAAAAGGTTTCCTGGCCAGGGCCAATATTTATGGTTATAATGTTGGACTAACCAATTTAAAAGTTGGGATGAATGGGGATTATACCGTGAAATCTTCAGAAGAATTGTATTCTAATTTTTCGATGCAGGAAAAACTTTTGAATGCTTATAACGAGCGTTCAAAAGGCCAAAAAACCCTGATTTTCAATAATGGTATCAACACCTCTATTGAAGTTTATCATACATTTCGTTCCGCAGGACTTCCCATAAGGCATTTAGATAATACCACCAGTAAACAGGATCGAAAAGACATCCTGAAATGGTTTAAGCACACTCCAGAAGCCATTGTCACTTCCGTGAGTATTCTTACCACCGGTTTTGACGAACCTACTGTAGAAACGATCATTTTAAACCGGGCTACAAAATCCCTTACCCTTTATTTTCAAATGATTGGGCGTGGTTCCCGAATATTGGAAAAGAAGGATGAATTTACCGTCATCGATCTGGGGAATAACCTGGCGCGATTTGGTCATTGGAATTCTCCTGTAGATTGGAAGCAAATTTTTAGATCACCCGATTTTTATTTTGAAAATTTGCTGAGTGACGATGAAATAGAACGAGAGTTTCAATATGAGATGCCCCAGGAAATTCGTGAAAAATTTTCCAATTCAAAAGAAGTTGCTTTTAATATTGAAGCAGCTTATGATGATGTTATCAAACGCGGACTCAAATCTAAAGCTGTACTGGAGTGGAGTATGGAACAGCACGTGAAAATATGTGTGGAGAACAGCGAAGATGTATTTGACGCGAGAATTCTGGCCAAGGAGCTAAAAGACGACATTTCTTCAAGGATCAAACAATATTCTTATTGCATTAGCAAAAGCACTAAAAATTATAGGGAATGGCTGGAGGAAGATTATAGCAGAAAGCTTAGGATGGCAATTAATAAGGAATATTAAACTATTCCGGTATCTGCCGATTTTATATTCTTTTCCACAAATTGTCTTTCACGTACCGTACCACCCACCACGATCCCCGCGCTTAAAAGGATCAAATTCTTGATAATGTACTGGCCTTCCATACTGAGTATGAAGGGAAACTTGACAAAACAAACTTCGGGAAGGATCACCAGGGGTAAAAAGGTTCCGGGCATCTGGAAGACCATCAGTAAAATGGCAATTCTTATGGTATTTTTAAAACATAGAAAGATTCCAATAAGCACTTCCCAGGCTCCTAATACATCGATAAAAATTTCAGGATCCAGCCAGAACACTGTTTCTTTTATGATAGGAGCAGCAGGACTGGCATCAATTAATTTTAGATAGCCGAACCAAATAAAGATAACAGCTAAGGAAAATCTTAGCATTGGCTTGCCATAGACATACATCCAGCGGCTAATTTTAAAATCCAGCTTTCTAATCTTTTCTGAAAACATAGCGACGTTTATGATATAAATTGAAAGTAAGAATAATTGGGTTTTAACGCCCAAAAACTCATAATTACTACACGATATTCTTAATTATTTTTCTCCTTTTTACCGAATAGTTTATTCAAAAAACCTTTCTTCTTTTTTTTATCCCTATTTCTATTACTTCGGGAAGAGTTTTTGGATTTGAAAATCCTTTCCAGCAAATTATCCCGTTCCTGAGGATCGCAATTCATAAGTGAAGCCAGTTCCTGTGACAAGGGCTGGAATCTAGCCGAAGTAATTGTTTTGAATTCACTATCATCGTTCATTTTCTGCATTAATTTTGCGAAAATTGGCAATGCAGAGTTGGCTCCCTGTCCTATGGAAGTAGTTCTAAAGCCAATCCGGTGATCATCAGATCCTACCCAGGTTACGCATACGAGGTTTGGTGTGATCCCTACAAACCAGCCGTCTTTATTATCCTGAGTCGTGCCTGTCTTCCCGGCGATATCATTTCGTAGCCCGTACGTAGATCTCAATCGCGTTGCAGTTCCTTCATTTACCGTAGCCTGCATCATATCCAACATAATTTTCCGGTTATCTTCGGAAAAAGCTCTGGTTTTCGCCACTTTGGGTTTAAATTCTGCAAGAAGATTTCCGTTGCCATCTTCTATTTTGGTTATAAAATAGGGTGTGACCGGTTTGGAATTATTTACATAACTGGTATATGCCCCAGCCAGTTCTTCCACACTAAGTGAGGCGGTCCCCAATGCAATCGAAGGAACCGCAGGAAGATCACTTTTAATTCCCATTTTTCGAGCTTCAGAAATCACATTATCAACTCCTGTTTCCATCAATACCTTTACGGCGATGGTATTCATAGAATGGCTAAGTGCCGTCTTTAAATTATAATTCATAAAAGGATCATCACCTTCAGAAGATGAATTTGAAGGCGTCCATCCATTGTCATAAGTAACTTCCCGAACGGAAAAATACGTACATGGATCCATGCCATTCTCTAATGCTGCAGTATATACAATAGGTTTAAAGGTGGAACCCACCTGGCGTTTACTTTGAGTGACATGGTCATATTGAAAATACCTAAAGTCTATTCCACCAACCCAGGCTTCTACAGCCCCATTTTCAGGATTTAAAGCCAGTATGCCCGAGTTTAAAAACTTTAAATAATGGGCAATACTATCAATGGTGCTCATATTTTTTGTAGTGATCCCATCATAATCAAAAACTTCTACAGGATGTTTTTCACTTAAAGCATTAGTAATTTCAGAATCACTTAAACCTTTTGATTTTAAGGCTTTATATTTTTTTGAACTCTTAATGGCATCATCCAAAATCTTCTTATTTTTAATCCAGGGAGCAGCTTCCCCATAAGAAGATTCATGTTGGGACTGGAGTTCTTTCATATGTTCCAACATTGCTTCTTCAGCTAATTCCTGCATTTTATAATTAAGGGTGGTATGAACTATTAATCCATCTCGATAAATATTGTATTTATCCCCATCCTTATTCTTTAATGTATCCAGTAGCTTACTTACCGTTTTTCTAACCTGCTCTCGAAAATAGGGTGCAATACCTTTATCATGGCTAAAGTTTTTATAATCCAATACCAGCGGTGCCATCTTCGCTTCCTGAGCCTTGGCTTCGGTTAAATATCCATATTTAGACATTTGTACCAGCACAACATCCCGTCTTAACCTACTGCGCTCAGGAAAGATTCTGGGATTATAATAATGACTTGCTTTGAGCATTCCTACTAATACGGCTGCTTCTTCCAAAGTTAATTCAGAAGTATGTTTATTGAAAAATTTCATGGAAGCACTTTCAATTCCGTAGGTGTTATCACTAAAAGGCACCGTATTGAAATAAAGCTGAATAATTTCATCTTTGGAATAAATATCCTCCAGTCTTTTGGCGATGATCGCCTCCTGCATCTTATTAATTACAATTCCCAAAGCACCGTAATCTTTGCGGCCGTAAATATTCTTCGCCAATTGTAAGGTAATAGTACTTCCGCCTCCGGCAGAATCATCCTGCAACAATATGGATTTAAAGAAAACCCTTAGTAAACTGCGATTATCTATTCCATCATGTTCGTAAAATCTCACATCTTCTGTGGCAATAAGCGCTTCAATAAGGTAGGAGGGAAGCGCTTCAAATGCAATGGGCTGCCGGTCGAAAATATAGAATTTCCCTATTAACTCACCCTTGCTGGCCAAAACCTGCGTAGCCTTGTTTTGTTTTAGGTCACTAAGCTCCCGTGAACTTGGGATCTTACCCCAAACCCCAAAATAAATGGTGGCGAAAAAAAGAAAAAAGAGGGCAATTCCGCTTAATAGTATTATGAGCGCCCATTTAATTTTGGGATTTTTTTTAATCCTGTCTAGCATCATTTGATTTCTAACGCCGCAAATAAACAAATGTTTCCTTAATGGTCATAGGTTTTAAAAAAAAAATTTGTTTGGAAATGAAAAAGCCGGATGATGAGTCCGGCTTGTGATGATAGATGAAATTCTTTAATCTATCCGTGTCGTCTGCGATTGTACCAGTAGGATCTACCTGTTTCTTGTTTGCTTCCCATAAATCCTCTTTTATGGGTTAAGTTACCTTCTCTTCCGCCGGCGAATTCTGTGATGATGTTTGATAGTGTCATGATTAAAAATTTTGATGATTAATAAATGATTGATGTTAAGCGTAAACTCTTCGATTAAACCAGTGATTTCTTGCGCTTTCTGATTTTTGATTCAAAAATGGTCTTCGATGAGTTAAATTTCCTTCTCTTGTTTGAGTAAATTCCTGGATGATGGATTCTAAATGTTTCATGATGATAATATTTTGATTAATAAATGATGATTAAATAAATTGCTTGTATCTAAAAGACGTTTGATTTATTCATTCGTTACAGTACTATGTATAAAAAGGTACTTATTTAACTTATTATTAACAATTAGAGGGAGAGAAATTTTTCTAGAAAGTATTGTTAATGTTTTTGTAGCCCTTTATCTATCAACTAATTTTAATCAAAATTCTCCTTTTATGAACAAGTGGGCTATAGGTATAATTTTTACAGTGATTCTTCTTGCACTTGCTATTTATGGACTTTACGAAATGAAGGACGTAGATTTTGATGATTTTGAGAAAACTTATGAAATTGTGAATAAGTGGACGCTTCCCAATGAGTTGGAAGAAATCTCTGCTATTGCCTGGTTAGGAAATAATAAAATTGCCTGCGTACAGGATGAAGACGGTATTATTTATACTTACGATCTAAATTCGGCTAAAATCATTGCCCAAACTGAATTTTATGGTGAAGGTGATTATGAAGGAATGACTTTATTAAATAACGAATTTTATATTACTGAAAGTGACGGACAATTATACCGAATTGCAACTCTGGATTCCGCCACCTATAAACCAGAAGTCATTGAAACAGATTTTGATTATACAAATGATATAGAAGGCCTCACCTCGCTGGCTCCGGGAAAATTACTTTTTTCAGTAAAAGGAAAGAATTTCGCTGATGAAGAAGACAATTATAAAGGGCTTTATGAGTATGATATCCAATCCAGAAAGCTGGATTCTACGCCCAAGATAAAAATAACTTTAACTATTGAAGATTTTGAAAAAATTAGTGGTGCACCGGGAAAAGAATTAAGCCCATCAGATATCGCAGTACATCCCACCACAGGAAATCTTTATATTCTTGATGGCGAACATCCCAAATTGATAATTATTGATACCTCAGGAAAACTGCTAAAATACCATTTACTGGATCCTGAAGAATTCTTTTTACCTGAAGGGATCTGTTTTACGCCAAATGGTAGGATGTTCATTTCTAACGAAGGGAAAGGAGGCGATCCTAACATATTAGAAGTGAAATTATTGAAATAAACTAAGATTTCTGTATCTCGGCGGCGACAGCCTGAACTTCATCTAAAACCCTGAGTAAATTTTCGCCCCATAACTTGGCGATCTCATCTTCGGTATAACCTCTTTTTACCAATTCAATGGTCACGTTTAGTGTTTCAGAAGCATCTTCCCAACCAGCTATCCCGCCACCACCATCGAAGTCTGAACTAATGCCCACATGATCAATCCCAATCTTTTCAACCAGATAATCGATATGGTCTACAAAATCTGAAACATTTACCGGGCTTATTGTTTTCTTTAATGCTTCCACATCACTTTTAGCTAGCTCCTGGACCTTCTGATATTTTTCGTAGAAAGCTTTCTTGGCCTCAGGCTCCATAGTTTTTATAGAATCCCTTTCAGGAATATCATAACCCCTTTCCCTGGCTTTTTCTTTATAAACTTCATTTGCAGCATCATTAAAGGCATTGTGCTTTTCAGTATTTATATAAGCACTAAAGGCAACAGTTTGTACTACACCGCCATGTTCCTTAAATAATTGCAATAATTCATCATCTAAATTTCGGCTATGGTCACATAAGGCCCGGGCAGAAGAATGTGAAGCAATTAAAGGTGCTCTGGAGATTTCAAACATTTGTTTGATTGCTTCTTTGCTGGGATGAGAAACATCTATCATGATCCCCCATTTATTCATTTCAGCAACCGCTTCCTTTCCTAATTCACTCAAGCCCCCATGCAGCCATTCATCATTTTCTTCACCCGTATTCGAATCGCTTAACTGGCTGTGCCCATTGTGGGATAAAGACATATATCGCGCCCCTCTTTCGTAAAATTCCCGGATCTTATCCAAATCTTCGCCAATAGGATAGGCGTTTTCAACCCCGATCATGGCTACTTTTTTTCCTTCTTTTACTAAGGCTCTTACTTCAGATGAGGAGGTAGCCAGACCTATTTTGTCGGGTGCAATCTCCTCGCAAAGCCTATGAATAGCTTCAAATTTTGAAATGGCATTTTTATGGGCAGCCTCATAACCTTCAGCATTTAGTTCACCCTGTCCCGTATAAACGATCAACCAGGAAACATCCAGCCCACCCTTATCCATTTTCGGCAAATTCACCTGGGAATCAAGATCCATGGTATAATTTTTCTCGGGCGTAAAATTATCTACATTAATATCGTCGTGGGTATCAATAGTAATCACCTTCTCGTGGATCAGCTTCGCTTTCTCCACTATTTCAGGAGAAGTATCCTGAGAAAATCCTGTGATGGTCATACCCAAAAATGTTAAGAAACATGCTATTTTTCGCATTTTGATTTTTTATAGAAGTCTGAATTTAAGAATAAATATTAAGTCTAACTTAAAATTTAAAAAGGGAATTTATTTTAATCTACATTTGATTATATCTTCAATTTTAAATGAATAAATATATCGTCGTAAATGATCCGGAAAAATGGCAAATTTCTTCGGAATATGTAGAGGTCATTTCATCAAAAGAATATCTAACCAGCAGCAGATTTTCAAAATTAAAGAAAGTCCGTATTTTTAACCTTTGTAAAGATTATTCCTATCAATCTAAAGGATATTATGTCTCGCTATTAGCTGAAGCACGTGGCCATACACCAATCCCCACCGTTAAAAATATTGTGGATCTTGGAGAATTGAAACTGGTGAAGATTATTTCTGAAGATTTTGATGATTCCATACAAAAAAGCCTGAAGGGAATTAAGTCGAAAGATTTCATTTTAAGTATTTACTTCGGGCAAAATACCGCCGTAAAATATAAAGAATTGAGTGCCGTTTTTTTCCGGCAATTTCAAATTCCCCTTCTGCGGGTTTTTTTCAGCAGAAATTCTGAAAAATGGGTGATTAGAAATATAAAGGCTATTTCAGAAGCTGAAATTCCTGTAGAACATAAATCCAGTGTGCAGCTTTTCGCAGAACAATATTTTGCAAAAAAACGCTATGATACCCCAAGGGAACATAGCTACGAGTATGATCTGGCTATTTTGGTGCAACCAAATGACCCTGCGCCTCCCAGTAACCCCAAAGCTTTAAAGAAATTTATAGATCTGGCGGAAAAGATGGGCTTTTATACGGAAATTATTTCTCCTAAAGATCTGTCAGCGCTTTCAGCTTTTGATGCGCTTTTAATTCGGCAAAGTACTGAAGTTACTAATGAAGCCTATGCCTTTGCCCGAAAAGCAGAGCAGGAGGGAATCGCTATTGTAGATTACCCTGAAGCAATTTTAAAATGTTGTAATAAGGTTTTTATGGCAGAAGCGATGGAAAATGCCGGTATCCCCACGCCAAAAACAGTGATCGTGCATAAAGACAACCGCAGGGAAGTTTTACAAATTACAGGTTTGCCGGTCGTTTTAAAGTCACCGGATTCAACATTTAGCTTTGGTGTTAAAAAAGCAAATTCTGAAGAGGAATATGAGAAGTTGCTTTCAGAAATGCTTAAAAAGTCTGAACTTGTTATTGCCCAGGAATTCTCACCTTCAGATTATGACTGGCGAATAGGTATTTTAGATGGAAAGGTATTTTATGCCTGCCGCTACTTTATGGCAAAAGATCACTGGCAAATTTACAACTGGGGCGCCAAAAAGAAAGATGATAAAGACGGTAATGCCGATTGTTTTCCTCTTGAAAAAGTTCCTAAACACATCCTTAAAAATGCCCTAAAATCAGCAAAATTAATGGGTAAAGGCTTATATGGAATAGATATTAAAGAAGTAGAAGGTAAAGCTTTGGTCATAGAGATCAATGATAATCCAAATATCGATTATGGTGTAGAAGATGCCTTTTACGGCGATAAAATCTACCAGGATATTCTGGATGCATTAAAAAACAGACTTGAAAATAAATAACATGCCGTATCATTTGTTTGAGGTTATAGGGATTGAACTGGAATATATGTTGGTGGATAAATCAACCTTCAATATAAATCCTATTGTAGATAAATTATTGACCAAAAAAAATGGAAGCCTGACTTCTGATATCGATAACGGGAAGATCGAATGGAGCAATGAACTGGTTGCCCATGTCGTGGAATTAAAAACCAATGGCCCGGCTGAAACTTTAGTGGACCTTGAAGATTTGTTCCTTCAAAATGTAAAAGAAATTAATGGTCTTTTAGCAGAATACAACACGGTACTTGTTCCATCTTCGGCCCATCCTTTAATGAACCCAAAAAAGGAGACAAAATTATGGGAACATGATCATAATGAAATCTATACATTGTATAATCAAATTTTCGATTGTAAAGGCCATGGCTGGAGCAATGTGCAGAGTATGCATATTAATTTACCGTTCTATGACGACACTGAATTTGAAAAGCTTCATGCGGCAATTCGATTAATTTTGCCTATAATTCCAGGTCTTACAGCAAGTTCGCCAATTTTGGAAGGTGAATTTACCAGCTATAAAGATGCAAGGATGCATCATTATAAATACAACCAAAAGGAGATTCCACACATGACGGGAAAAGTGATCCCGGAACAGGTTTTTAGTAAGGAAGAGTACCAGAAAAAAATCTTTAACCCGATTAATGAAGCTTTAAAACCTTTTGACAAGGAAAAATTACTGGATCATCATTTTGTTAATTCCCGTGGCGCCATTGCCAGGTTTGACCGCAATGCCATTGAGATTCGGGTGATCGATATTCAGGAGAATCCTGAAGCAGATATTGCTATAGCCAGTTTTCTGGTGGAGGTTTTAAAATATTTAATCAGCGAAGAACTGATCTCGCTAAAAGATCAAAAGCAGTGGCATGAAGACGATCTTTTCGAAATTTTTAATGAAGTGATCGTCAACGCAGAAAATACGCTGATTACCAATAAAAAGTATTTGGCGGTATTTGATATTCAAAAGGAAACCGATGTCAAAACCATTTGGAGAAATCTTTTTGAAAAGCTTAAAAACAATCTTAGTGAAAATCATCAAAACCACGTGGATTTTATTCTTCAAAATGGAAGTTTATCTACCCGTATTTTAAAAGCCCTGCGTAATGATTTCACGCATAAGAATATTATAAAAGTGTACGGGCGGCTTGCAGAATGTTTGCGGGAAAATAGGATGTTCCGGCCGTGAAACTTGTACTTACCTGCGAACATGCTTCAAATCGAATTCCCAAAAGGTTCGAAAAGCTGTTTACTGCCCATAAAACGGTTTTAAATACGCATCGGGGTTTTGATCTTGGTGCCTATGATCTTTTTAAATTTCTTAAAACCTATGCTGATTTTTCCCAGCATCAACGTGTAAGCAGGTTACTGGTAGAAACCAATCGTTCTATTGGCCATCCTGTGTTGTTTTCAGAATTTTCAAAATTACTAACATCTCAGGAAAAGGAAAGTATTTTAAAAAGGTACTATTATCCTTATTTAGAATCGGTTACTCAGGTGATTGCGGAACTTATTGAAGAAGGGGAGGACGTGTTGCATTTATCTATTCATTCTTTTACCCCGGTGCTGAATGAAGAAAAAAGGCACGGTGATATTGGCTTATTATATGACCCTTCCAGGATTTCAGAAAAGAATTTCGCTATAAAATTCAGGAATGAATTTTATCATAATTTCCCATCTTATCATGTGCGGTTCAATTATCCTTATTTGGGTAAGGCTGACGGTTTTCCAACATCCCTTCGGAAAAAATTTCCTAAACATTATTTAGGAATTGAATTGGAAGTGAATCAGAAATTTTCAAAAAATAATAAGATGGATGTTCATTTGAAAAAATCGATCAAGGAAATTTTGCTAAAGATTTTAGAATAAAAAAAAGAGGAACTTAAAATTTCCTCTTTTTTTTATTCTAACTTGAATTACTTTAAGGTATATTCAATAGTAATTTCAGCATTTAAAAGTTTTGATACCGGGCAGTTTTCCTTTGCATCATTCATAATCTTCTTAAATTTATCTTCATCAATTCCCGGAACTGTTGCATCAAGAATTAGATGTGATTTTTTAATTTTACCATCTTCAAAAGTAATTTTGGAAGTGGTTTCAAGTTTATCTGGCGTAAATCCTTCTTCACTTAAATTAGCGGAAAGTTGCATGCTGAAACAACCGGCATGTGCTGCCCCAATTAATTCTTCCGGATTTGTACCGTTTCCATTTTCAAAACGGGTTTTAAATGAATATTGTACTTCTTCTAAAACACCGCTTTCCAAACTTATAGTTCCTTTTCCTTCTTTTAATGAGCCTTTCCAAACGGCTGATCCTTTTCTAATCATAACTTATATTTTTTGATTTAGCCTAATTTACTAAGCGGTGGGCAAAGAGAAAAGTATTTACAAAAACCTTAACCATTTAAAAGCAAAAAGCCCAGCTATGCCCTACCGTCTGGACACATCTTTTTTTATTCTACTTTAGGATAAAAAAATGCAGACAAGACATTTTGAGGATTTAAAAGACAAGCGATTGTTGAATAGAGGTAATTCTATTCTCAATCGTTTGTTTGCT
>NZ_QEYO01000015.1 GCF_023718305.1 Gramella sp. AN32 | reverse complement strand
ATCCAAATCGCTGAATAGCAACCCCACAATTTAGACCAATCCCCATAGTAGACAATCGGTAAACAACCGGTTCAGTCAACACTGCGTTCATGTTGGGCCGTACCGGCCACACGAACGCTTAGTTATTGTGTGTAGTAGCGGTGTTGTGAATTGCTTTCAGAATTGTACTTTGTACTTAGGATTCACAGGGGTGGCACAATAGAAGATGTGAAGGAATATGTTGTGAATTGCTTTCAGAATTGTACTTTGTACTTAGGATTCACAGGGATATGAACATTTTGGAAACCGGTAAGATGGTTGTGAATTGCTTTCAGAATTGTACTTTGTACTTAGGATTCACAGGTAACTCCCTTAGCATAGAACGTGAGTTCATGTTGTGAATTGCTTTCAGAATTGTACTTTGTACTTAGGATTCACAGGTGTCCTTAAACCATCTCGCACCACTTACGGGTTGTGAATTGCTTTCAGAATTGTACTTTGTACTTAGGATTCACAGGTGAGAAGGTAGCTAATACAATGTACGATGAGTTGTGAATTGCTTTCAGAATTGTACTTTGTACTTAGGATTCACAGGACAAAGAAAAATGATGCAACTATCGAGTTCGTTGTGAATTGCTTTCAGAATTGTACTTTGTACTTAGGATTCACAGGAAAACGCCATTTCAACCCGCGTTGACGGAAGTTGTGAATTGCTTTCAGAATTGTACTTTGTACTTAGGATTCACAGGATCAGAACGCATGATAATAGCTTCATACCCGTTGTGAATTGCTTTCAGAATTGTACTTTGTACTTAGGATTCACAGGGGAGGTGTAGAAGGTGAACAAACTGTTTTAGTTGTGAATTGCTTTCAGAATTGTACTTTGTACTTAGGATTCACAGGGTACAGAATCTAAGAATACACATAGAAGCCGGTTGTGAATTGCTTTCAGAATTGTACTTTGTACTTAGGATTCACAGGGGATAAAGTTAAAATAAGGTATAATGATTCGTTGTGAATTGCTTTCAGAATTGTACTTTGTACTTAGGATTCACAGGAGTGAGACCGGTAAAAGAGAAGTCTTATGAGTTGTGAATTGCTTTCAGAATTGTACTTTGTACTTAGGATTCACAGGAATAATGGATATTACAATGTCTACCAAAAAGTTGTGAATTGCTTTCAGAATTGTACTTTGTACTTAGGATTCACAGGAGCGTGTAAGTACGCAAAAACTTAGAGTAAGTTGTGAATTGCTTTCAGAATTGTACTTTGTACTTAGGATTCACAGGTTATTTTTCCTTTGTACTTAGGATCTTTTAGTTGTGAATTGCTTTCAGAATTGTACTTTGTACTTAGGATTCACAGGGGATAAAGTTAAAATAAGGTATAATGATTCGTTGTGAATTGCTTTCAGAATTGTACTTTGTACTTAGGATTCACAGGGATGTTAAACTCCTTACCGCCTTGATTTCTGTTGTGAATTGCTTTCAGAATTGTACTTTGTACTTAGGATTCACAGGGCTGCGTGGTTCACTTGTAATAAACTTAATGTTGTGAATTGCTTTCAGAATTGTACTTTGTACTTAGGATTCACAGGAGCACGGGAGTGATGAACACGTTTCTTATCGTTGTGAATTGCTTTCAGAATTGTACTTTGTACTTAGGATTCACAGGATAATTCCCTCTTAACCCCTATAAAACATAGTTGTGAATTGCTTTCAGAATTGTACTTTGTACTTAGGATTCACAGGTAATAATAAGACATTTAGATAGTAACCCAGTTGTGAATTGCTTTCAGAATTGTACTTTGTACTTAGGATTCACAGGGATCTAAACTTTTGCCTTGTTGTAATTGGTGTTGTGAATTGCTTTCAGAATTGTACTTTGTACTTAGGATTCACAGGCGTTGACTACAAAGCCATCGATACGTTCAAGTTGTGAATTGCTTTCAGAATTGTACTTTGTACTTAGGATTCACAGGTTTCATTCAACGAATTAAATGTGGCGGATCGTTGTGAATTGCTTTCAGAATTGTACTTTGTACTTAGGATTCACAGGAAATATATTGAATTAAGATTGTACACCTTTGTTGTGAATTGCTTTCAGAATTGTACTTTGTACTTAGGATTCACAGGTTGAACCCATCATACACGCCGCTATCTCCTGTTGTGAATTGCTTTCAGAATTGTACTTTGTACTTAGGATTCACAGGCGATCGAAACATTTGATGTGACCATCGATGTTGTGAATTGCTTTCAGAATTGTACTTTGTACTTAGGATTCACAGGTCATGAATGATAAATATAGTGTTTATTTCTGTTGTGAATTGCTTTCAGAATTGTACTTTGTACTTAGGATTCACAGGGAACGCTAGAATAGGCCTAGTGTATCTACCGTTGTGAATTGCTTTCAGAATTGTACTTTGTACTTAGGATTCACAGGTATTAATGAGGGTTACCAATGGTTAATTGGGTTGTGAATTGCTTTCAGAATTGTACTTTGTACTTAGGATTCACAGGTAAAATTGATGATTATACATTTAGAGTTGAGTTGTGAATTGCTTTCAGAATTGTACTTTGTACTTAGGATTCACAGGAATACTAATAATAATAATGGGGGCAGAACTGTTGTGAATTGCTTTCAGAATTGTACTTTGTACTTAGGATTCACAGGCTGTTAGGAATAAAAGAAGCGATAAACGACGTTGTGAATTGCTTTCAGAATTGTACTTTGTACTTAGGATTCACAGGCAATTTCAACATCGTCATCCATGTATGTGGTTGTGAATTGCTTTCAGAATTGTACTTTGTACTTAGGATTCACAGGTATGGGAAATAACATCTATGCACCTAAAAAGTTGTGAATTGCTTTCAGAATTGTACTTTGTACTTAGGATTCACAGGGAAAAGTTTTAGAGCAGTTGAATGTCCAGGGTTGTGAATTGCTTTCAGAATTGTACTTTGTACTTAGGATTCACAGGAGCAATTATATAAAAAGGAGTAAACCACCAGTTGTGAATTGCTTTCAGAATTGTACTTTGTACTTAGGATTCACAGGGCCGGGGCTTTTTGCGAATATGGAGTTAGTGTTGTGAATTGCTTTCAGAATTGTACTTTGTACTTAGGATTCACAGGTTCTGCTCCTTCAATATACACGCCATCTCCGTTGTGAATTGCTTTCAGAATTGTACTTTGTACTTAGGATTCACAGGGATCTAAACTTTTGCCTTGCTGTAATTGGTGTTGTGAATTGCTTTCAGAATTGTACTTTGTACTTAGGATTCACAGGGAGTTCTTGCAAGCAATAAGCCAAGAACTGGTTGTGAATTGCTTTCAGAATTGTACTTTGTACTTAGGATTCACAGGATTGTAAACGATGGCTCTCAATGGGCTGTTGTTGTGAATTGCTTTCAGAATTGTACTTTGTACTTAGGATTCACAGGTGTGAGTTTTACGGAAGCTACTGTATCAGGTTGTGAATTGCTTTCAGAATTGTACTTTGTACTTAGGATTCACAGGAACAGTCCCCGGACAGTCAACATCCGTACAGTTGTGAATTGCTTTCAGAATTGTACTTTGTACTTAGGATTCACAGGATGGAGAATACCTCTTATTAAAGCAAATATGTTGTGAATTGCTTTCAGAATTGTACTTTGTACTTAGGATTCACAGGGTCGGAACCCCAAAGGGAAAGCAGACTAAAGTTGTGAATTGCTTTCAGAATTGTACTTTGTACTTAGGATTCACAGGATAATGAGGTGCTTTCCTACGATGATGTCAGTTGTGAATTGCTTTCAGAATTGTACTTTGTACTTAGGATTCACAGGATAAAAGAAGCTATGAACCACAAGCTAATAGTTGTGAATTGCTTTCAGAATTGTACTTTGTACTTAGGATTCACAGGATTGATTAAGTTTTCTACTGCTATGAATGAGTTGTGAATTGCTTTCAGAATTGTACTTTGTACTTAGGATTCACAGGATACCCGCCCTAAAAAGCTGGTATCCTGTTTCTTAGGTGCATTTTTAGGATTGAAAAATAAGGAGGTTTTTAACCGCTACGGCTCGCATACAAATTCCTTTTTTGTTTCTGATCTGGATAAATGAAATTTTCTTCTGGCGTCACAATGTAAGCAGATTGTCATTTCGACAGCGCAAGGCCTGCGACAGCAAGGCAATTGCGACGAGAAATCTCACCTCGTAAAGCAGCGTCTGTTTAAAGTTTCCATCTCCATCAATAAGATGAGATTTCTCCTTTATCGGAATGACACGTAAAAACATCATATTCTGCCAGTAATAAGTTGACAATCGCTATACCTAGTAAAATTCCTTTTGAAGGATATATGTAATAAAAGAGATCCCTCGACTGCACTCGGGATGACAGGAAATTTTAGAAAAGCTCCAACTGCTGTACCGGTGCTTCCACTTCAGCTTCTTTCTGCCCATGGAACAATTCGATCATCCCAAATTGTTTATCGGTAATTTGCATCACCGCTACTTTTCCTTTCTTGGGCAAGGCGTTTTTGGTGCGTTTTATGTGCACCTCGGCATTTTCCCGACTGGGGCAAAAACGGCTATAAATAGAAAACTGGAACATCCCAAAGCCATCGTCCAGTAAATTTTTGCGGAAACGGCTAGCCGCTTTACGTTCTGTTCGGGTTTCGGTTGGCAGATCAAAAAATACAAGTACCCACATGCTCCTATATTGGTTTAGTCTTGAAAAACGAGAATCTTTCATAAAATAACATTGTTCCTAAATACGCTTCGACAAGCCTGCCTGCGGTAGACAGGCTCAGCGGGACAGGATCTTATTGAAATTCCGGGTACAATATTTTTCGGCTCAGGCCATAAAAACATTCATATAAACTATTGGTGGTCCGGCTCATGGCCACCATCAGCGGACTCCGCTTATCATCGATAACCACATCCAACGCCGGTATTTGTAATAGCTGGCTTTTTAAAAAAGTATTGAGTTCTTCTATATTTTCCCCGCTTTCCACTATTTCATAGACCAATTCATCTACAAAGGGGCGGTAGGGCTCCATAACATCATCTGCCAGGCAAAACGCATTATATTTATTGCGGTGAAAAATTCCCACGCCCGGCAACATGCCACTGCCCACCAAAGCCCTGGCGGTAACCGCCCTAAGAATGGCGTAACCATAATTGAGCAAATTATTGGGAGGGATGCCTTTTTGATAGCGGCTAAAACCTTCAATATCAAACAGATTTTGCCAGTAATGGGCGGCAGCTATGGCTTCATGATTTGCCGTATCACCGCTTTTTACTTCCCCGGCCCATCTGGCCAATTTTTTATGGTTTTTGCCCCTCTGTAACAAATGTTCCGCCTGGTTGGCAATTTTTGCGCTAACGGTTTGCTGCCATAAATTCTTTTTTAGCGGGAGGCTTGCATTTAACTGGTGGCGTATACGTTCGGACTGTTCGGTATGGCCTTCGAGTGGCTGCAACAAACTACAGGGTAAATGTTGTTTATCGCAGTTTACCACAGCAGCTTTGTTCTGAATAAGCTTGGTGATTAACCCATTGGTCAGTGTGATTTGAGGGTTTTCCAATATCAACATCCCAATATCTTCAATGGGCACTGTTTTATCCTCTTTATCATCTTCCGGGTAGGAAACTACCAATTGTTCGTTTTTAGTGCTTAGATAAGCCGGATTGCCAAAAAAGAGGGTGCGTTTGATCATATTTCTATTCTTGTTATATTACCCAACCTGTCTGATTTTAATTTCCAACATCTCCTTTTTATCATTGCGTCTTTCTCATCGTCATCCATAATTTCTATATTTTTTAAATTTTGAATACGCTCACTTTTACTATTACTTCCATTTTCATTTTTCTTAATTTCTGTTGCATTTGGATAAGGGACGAAAAAACATTGATTTTTGGTAGAACTAACCATTTTATAAATCTGTTCGGAATTGAAGCCAGAAATAGATTTAAAATTTACTGTGCTTGGATTATTAACCTCATTTTCAGAAGGCACATAAACCAGATCTTCAGGAGATAATGCAAATAAGAATTTACCCAAAGAGTCATCTGTAGGTACTTCAGTGCGTTGTTGCTTTTCCAGTTTTGCCACTTCCTTTTGATGTCTTATGACTTCAATCAACGGAACGGTCTCAAAATTTCGTTTCTCATTTTCCTCATCCCAATAAATATTAAAGAACATATTGTTCCCTTCCGTAGCTTCCATCTTTTTATGCTCTGTATAATAGCTTTCACCTAAATCAAACCTCTTATCTCCATCCTCTACAAAACGGACATTAAATACGGGATGCTTTCCAGATTCTTTTCTTTCCAAATTGAATTTATCAATACCATCTGAGCTAAACAACGCGTACTCAATATTGCCATCATTGATATTTTTGTATAGAAATTTTTCCAAATCTTTTTGTAATTGCAGGTCGCCTACTTTCCAAATACTTTTTTGAACTTCATCAACCGCATCCATAATTGCTTTTTTAACTACCTCACTTTGGCTACTGTTTTTCTCTAAAAGAGAACTGACCTTATTTAAACTGGCAGCTGTAATTTTATTAATGGGTTGGCGTTTACCATATTTAGTTGTTTTGATGGCAAATCTTGCCTTAGTTACTTTAAAACCGTATTTATTTGTTGTAGAATGTGATTTCACATATTTCTGTGAAGCACCTATATTTTGATCATTTGCTCCAAAAACTTCATTTATTTGATCCTTTATTACATCATCTAAAATAAATTCTCGCTTACCAAAACTTGTATGTAAATCCAAAACATCGAACTGCATTTTGATCTCTCCATAAGGCATTGGATCGTGCATTGCTTTGCGTATTGCCCAATTTGTCCCCTTTTGTGCTGCGGTTTTCTTTTTCATTACACCGTCATCTTCTTTCCATTTTATATATTTATTGGTGGCTTTATTTATGACCCTTTTATCTTGTTTAAAACTAACTACTGTTTGTTCAAGTTCATTTTTGGCATCTTGGGTAAAAGTTTCCCAAGGTTTATAATATTGCCATTTGTAGTTTCCATTTGCATCTGGTTTCGTTTTAAAACAAAGTTTAATCTTTAAATCGTAGCGTTTTTCTTTATTTTTTCCAGATTGATTGTTTAGATAATTAACGTGCTCCTTTGTTGTACAGGCAATTATCAATGCATCAAGAGCGTGATGGCGGTGATCGAGGCGTTTCTTTGAAAAATTTTTTGCAAATTCATCCGGTACGGTGTTGATCCAGTTTTCATTGCCGTGGCCATCTTTCTTTTTAAAACGGTAATCGTTTGTACCTGTGATTTCATTCATCCTTTCAAAACGAGGTGTTAATAAATCATCCCATATTTGGTTGAGCCCCCAATTTTTTTTCAATTCAGAAGTTATTCTGCCAGTTATAGGAAGTAAATTTTTAGATGTCGCCTCCTGTTCACCATTTTCCCTCACAACATTACTTAAAAGGCTTTTTACGACTTTACTTATGTAGCGGCTATCATTCATCTGTCTGTTTATGAATTTTTCTGGAACTTCTTCACACAGCAAAAATTCAAGTTTCTTTTTGTTTCCTTTAAAGTATGTCTTACAATGCTCTTCATAATTTTCCAAAGATTGGATTTTGATCGTTTTCTCATTAGTAGTAAGTTCAGGAACGATACGCCCAGCATCTCTTTTAATAAATCCATATGCCGTCAAGTTGCCCTTGTAAGGATGCGGATTTATCGCACTCTCACATATTATTTTATTACTAAGAGAATCATCAAAATAGCGTGATCTGGGTATAATATGTTCTATTTCATATGCTGCTGTAAACAATTTACTTAGCGGTATAATATTACCTGTATAGGGCGAAATATAGCCTTGATCAAGCCAAAGCTTATATCTATTGATCTCAGTTTTTGAAGGGGTTGTCTTTTTTCTTATTTTATCTATTTCATCAATTTCAATACCCTTAAAACTTTCTCGGGAACTTGAATAAACCCCTTCCTCAAAAAGTTTGAGGATATCCTGGTGCCCTTTTGAGTAAGGCCTTACATCACCTTCCATAGCTTCATCATTCATTAATTCTTGAAGAATGGTCTTTATCCGTTCATTTGTATCTGTGTTTTTATTGATTGAATCAGTAATTTTTTTTCGTACATCGGAAGAATTTTTCATTTCCCTACCTAATTCGAGGTGGATTTCTGTGAAGAAATCTTCTTCTCCATTTCCATAGCAATCCCATATATCCCTTACCACCCTCAAAGTTTCCGTAACCACTTTTTCAACTACTGGATTTCGTAAACTATGTTGCCTGAATCCACCTTCTATTTTTGGATCAAGATAGCTTGTGATGTGTTGAGGTGTTTTCCAATTTAAGATGTCGCTAACCTCAGAGTGTCTGTTGTAAACTGCATAACTGGCTTGATAGGTATTTAAACCTTCATAAAGATTTTCAGTTTTGGCAAAGCTTTTTAAAATTTGCTTTGAAAGGTCATCATCGGTTATCTTTTCTATTTTAGATGTATCAAAATCAATAGTATTAAGGCGGTCTTTTATAGATGTAATACGTTTTTTTACATCATCTGCAATTTCATCTGGGCTCCAATATTTTCCCTGTCGCATCAATGGGAGCAGCTTTTTAATGGCTTTTTCTGAATAAGCCCCGTAGGCATTTTCAAAAGGTGGGAATTTTATAAAACTTTCGCGAAAGCTCTGTTCATCTAGATCATTATTTCTTGCAAAAGTTTCAAGTGCTTTGCCATATTGTATCCTATCTTTTACAGAATATATAATGTGCCAAAGCTTATTTATAAATTCTGTGGTTAGCAATGATTCTGGATTAACACCTTCCATTTTTGAAAGCCCTGTTTTCATTTGGGCTCGCGTTTCATTACAAGGGTATTTTTTATCTTCGACATTGCTCCATCTGTATTCTTTTTCGCTTAACTCAAAATGCTTTAAAAGCATTTTTTGGTCAATTTCCTTTCTTCTATTTAAGTAATAAAAAAGCTTTTCAATATCTTCTTTTTTGCTGATATATTGCGAAGTGACGTCTTGATCTAATTTTATTTTCCCTTCTATTTCAGCTTCTCTTTTATAAATGCGCAGGTTGTGGATAAACTGCCAAATCCTAAATTCTTGGAATAGTGGATGGGACTTAGAAATACATTTAAGAGGTTTTTCTATTTTTTTTCCTTTTAAAATATAAGTACGGCTTTCATAAGGGCAGTTGGAAATAGTTGATTTCTTACTTTTTAAAGGTCTTTGATAAAAAATAATATCTTCAACAAAAAAGTATTTGAAGCCTTTTGCTACAATGTTCGCCTTATGCGCCTCGTTAAAGTTGTACAGTTTGTTAATGCAATCTTTGTAAAGATGATCGTCATTAAGTTTGGAATGAAACGGAATCTGAGTTTCTAAAATCTTCTCTAGTTCTTCCTTGTAAAATTTACGCTCAATGGTTTTTACAAGCTTACCGCGTATTTTTTGGGTAGGATTTTTTAGTAGCGAATCGTAGATGTATGATCCAACTCCGACTACTTTATTTTCAGAGTTGAATTTTTCAATTTTCTGCTGAGTTTTTTCTTTTATCGCAATCCAATCCTCTTCAGAATTTACTTGTTTGTACTTTTTTTGAATTGTGCCATCCTTTAGCTCTTTGGTTGTTACAATAAACTCTTTGGTTTTACCAATCCAATTTTCAGTATTAACAACCTGTTTATCATATTTATCTCCAGTGGCAAAATAAATATCAAATAGTTTTTTTCCTTTAATTTCTTTGCCGGAGTCCACAGCTTTATCAACTAAAAGAGTCATAAACTCTTTATCCTTGTTCTTATCAAACTCTTCTTCTTCACCTCTCGCTTGATAATATCCACGTTTTTGATTGAAGTTGAGCAGGAGCCAGGCAAGTTCTTGTTCAGAGATTTTTTTGGTTAATGCTTTTTTCCGCAAATAATAAAGTGTCCAGTCGTAAGGTATCTTTATATTCTAACCATAGGCTTTAAACTCGTCTATCATTTCATTAAAAGATTCTTGAAATATAAAATGAAATTTTCCCTCTTCATCTTGCCTATATGCGAGTTTTGGTTCGGTTTCCTTTTTGAATTGGCCAAACCGTTTATCAAAATCGATGGATTTTGAATAATGTTCCGGTAAATATCCTAGAATATTGAGAACTCGATGCAGGCGTTCTCTCCTCAAATTATCTCTTTGATAGAGTCTTCGGGTTCCTCTAAAACCTGTTCTTGCCGCTGTAGCTGAATTTATAACCCCTTTTCCAAAATCGCTCAATTCATTTTGTCCCATCGGTATAATACGGCTACCAAGTTTTATGATGCGTTTTGTCCCATCATTTAAAATTTCAATCAACGCCCACCCAATAGAGTTCGTTCCCAAATCCAATCCTAAAATTCTTTTCATTTTTTATGTTTAATCTAAATGTATTGGTTCTAAAAAATAGTCCTTTACGGAAAACCGTATTTGTTCAATACTATATTTATTGTATATTTCCCTTCTGAAAGCAATTCACAATAAGGATTATTCCGTTGTGAAAACATTTAAAGCGGCCTTAACAGGTCGCTTTCATCTTTTTAAATCGCCATGTATTTCATCGCTTAGGCTTTGTATGAAAATCTATTTTGTAGGGAAGTAGAAGATTTCTATACGTATTTAGCTAATATTATGCGGAATCACAAGTTTAGTTAGGATTTTTCGATTAAAAGCGTATAAAAAGCGCTTCATGTTGTAAATAATTGAGTATTTCCAGATCCCTAATCCTATTTTGGAACTAACGAGGAGAATATCAAAAATGTACTCTTATTTGAGTCCGTTTGAAGTTAGTTAAAGCTGTCTAATTTATTGGCACGCAACAGGAGCTATTACAATGTGGCTTAAAAAAATCCTTCTGCTAAAAATCATACTTTTTGTCCAGGGCATACCGCAGTAATTCCCCTGCGCCATGTAGGTCCAGTTTCCTGATCATGTTTTTCCTATGGGTTTCCACCGTCGTTTTTCCAATAAAAAGCTTAGTGGCTATCTCTTGATTGGTCTTTCCCTTACCAATCAATTTTAAGATTTCCTGCTGCCGTTTGGTAAGTACAGCCTTCGTTTTGGAAATTTCTCCTGATGATTCCAAGCTGATATTGGGATCGTAATAGGTTTCCCCAAGATGCACCTGCCGTATGGCAAATAATAATTCTTTAAGACTGGAATTTTTTAATATATAGCCTTTTGCCCCCGCCTTAAGCATTTGTGAAACCGCATCATCCTGATCGAACATGGTAAAAGCAATAATCTTTATTTCCGGAAATAATTTTAAGATTTCCCTGGTAGCATCTATTCCATCCATTACCGGCATTCGAATATCGGTAATGATCAAATTGGGACGTTTTCTTTTAGTTAGTTCCAGGAGCTCCTGTCCGTTTTGAGCAAAACCTAAAAATTCAATATCCTCCTCATATTCAAGAAAAATTTTAATTCCGTCGATCAACGCTCTGTGATCTTCGGCAATGATCAGTCGTATCATGATACTGGAATATTAATGATTACGGTGGTACCTTTTTCAGGAACCGATTCCACATCAACGGTTCCCTCTAAATATTCTACCCTCTTCTGAATTGAATAAATTCCCATCCCTTCTTTATAGTCCACTTCAGAAACATTAAAACCCCTCCCGTCATCTTCTACCATAATATTGATCATTTCACCATGATGGGTAAGATGAATGACCGCTTCCTGCGCCCCGGAATGTTTGATCACATTGGTAATTAATTCCTGAATGATCCTGAAAATGGTGATTTCTAAAGAGTTTTCCAGGCGTTTGTCCATCCCGTGATCTTCTACTTCTATCACGAGTTTATTTGAGGCGGAGACTTTACTGGCAAAATTCTTTACTGCCGGCAGCAATCCTTCCTGCGCTTTGACCCCGGCATTTTTGGCGTGGGCAATTTTTCGTACTTGCTGGTAGGCTTCATCAATCAAATCATCGGTTTGTTGCAGCAAGGTATCCTCTTCAGCTTTTAAGCGATCTTTTCTCACTTTTAAATTCTGAAAATGCAGTTTTATGGTGGCCAGCAAACTTCCCAGGTGATCGTGAAGATCATTGGCCATACGCTGCCGCTCTTTTTCCTGCCCTTCGATCATCGCATCGATCCCGGCAAGTTCTTGTTCTTTTAAGGTGCTTTCTAGTTTTTCCTTCTGAATTTCATGCTCTTTATCGGTAATTTTCTTTTTATTCCTGATATTTCGATAGGCGAGGTATGCTAACAATAATAACAGAAATAGTCCGGCCAACGCTATCCAAAGCAAGGTTTGGTGTTGTTTGAGTCTAAGGTTTTCATTCTCCTTTTTCTCCACCTCATATTTGGTTTGAATATCCAGCATGGCCGTGTGCTGCTCCTCGTTCATGAGGCTGTCCCGGTACACGTTCTGAAGTTTGAGATATTTTAATGCGTTTTCGAGATCCTTATCAAGTTCGTAGGCTTCTGCAAGCCAACCATAGCGCAGCCGGTAATTTTCTTTGGAATATTCCCGTGCCGAGAGGGAATCTGCTTTAAGGTAATTTTCGATGGAAGCCTTATAATCTCCCTGTTTTTTATATACCGAAGCCCTGTTGTTATAGATATAGGACATAAAATCTGTAAGGCCTCGCCTGTCATATTCCTCAAATGCCCATTTATAGTGATATAAAGCGGAATCATATTTCGCCAGTTTTTCCGCATAGACTACTCCCAGGTTATGGTGGATTTTAGCGGTTAAAAGGGAATCTGAAGTTTTTTCATTTTCTGCGAGTGCTTTCTGAAAAAAGTTTCGGGATTGGATCGAATCGGTTTCAATAAAGACTTTTGCCAGCTGCATATAGGCAATGGACAAAAGTCTGGGACTACCCTGTTCTTCCGCATAATCGAGGTATTCATCCATAAACGGGCTTATATCCAATTCCAAATAATTAGTAGCATTAATCGTCTCGACAATCTGCAAATTGATTTGAGCCACCCGGCCAAGGCTATCAAGTTCCCGAAAGATTTTACGCGCCTTGAGCCAGTGATCGAAACTTTTATGAGATTGGTTATCGAGGCTTTCGGCGGTACCCAGTAAGTAATAATATTCCGCTTTTTGGGCAGGATTTAAATTGATGGAATCCACTTTTTCCAGTCGGGCAAATGCCTTTGTGGTTTCCCTGATTTTGAGAAGAGAATCGATCTCTCCAAACGCCGGATTTTGACCATACGAAAAGGCAGCAAGTAATAAACTTGCTATAGGCAGCATGATATGTTGTAAAGTAATTTTCAATTTTAAGTACCAACAAGGATTCCGCCTCCCGTAGTTTCCGGAAGAAATCCCGATCCATCTTCATTTTGATCCCGGACAAAACATATCCTTAATTTTTTCACTACAGGAATATCCCTGGACTCCACGTTCTCATTTATAGTCTCCGAACGTTCGCTATTGGATAACTTGATTAAATCCTCATTGGTGTCGTTAGCTGTACCACCTTTAAAATATAATTTAAGCTCCTCCCCATCGATATCCCATTGATTCCTATACCTGAATTCGGAAGGAAAATGAAAATCCAATTTTATATTTTTATAGATATCTTTTCCATCTTTAGTAGTAATCTGGAAGCTATTTTTCTTTTGATCGATCCCAAACTCGGTACGTTTATATTCTTTTAAATTTGAATTTCCCATAATTATTTGATTGGTTATGATTAAATCTACAAAAATATATCTATTTGTTAGTCAAGTTCTTCCTTGGATAAATCCAGCTTTTTTAAAAATTAAGCAATAAGGGATTTTAAAAAAAACCGGTAAGAATAATTTTTAAGGTTTTATTTCCCAGCATCTTCAATTCTTCAGAAGATTTGTGCCGAAGAATAACTTGGGATCTTTGAGGAAAATTTTAATTAAAGCCCCTCCTTTCAATTATGAAGGGGCTAAATTGGCAAAATTCAAACCCTACTTCTTATTTTACCCTATCCTGGAATTCTGAAATGGCATCATTGTAACTTCTAAGTACCCGATCCCATTCTTTATATAAATGATCGTCTTTTACGCTGGTCATGGAACCCCCAGATTCTTCACTTACCAGTTTTACTTTGAAAACCAAAGGATCATTAGAAGATTCTTTAATGATCATTCTAGTCCGTATAGTATTCTGTTCAAATGTTTGCAGAGACCATGCGGTCCTTAAATAGCCTGTTTCCTTGTCGGTCATTTCTATAACATCAATATAATTCAGGACAATCTGGTTGATAAGCTTCCAGGATTTATCTTTATTCATTTGATCTACCTGAATTTCGATATCCACATTGGCGATATCAGTTTGAACAGAAGCATCAAAGGCATCATCGGCCCGCATTTCAAAATAATGTGTTTTTGGAGGGCTGGCCATTCCCTTTTGATTACAAAATTCAATTTGCTCTGTTAAGTAGCCTACTTTTTTAGCAGTAACCATGACACAATCATCTTTAGCCACTAAAACTTCTGCTGATCCTTTCCCGACCATTTTTCCATTAACAATTATTTCTGCATCGGCCTGGGAGGTACTTACCTGTATTTTTTTCTTTCCGTAGTCGTCTAACAAAACCTTATTGCTTGCCTGAACTGAGCATAGGCTAAATACTAAAAATAAATACGTTACATGTAAAATTTGATTTTTCATTACTTATAAAATTTAGATTAATTAAAATGCGAAACCGAGGCCTATGTTGAAAATAAGTCCATTATGAATAATATCGGTGGTATAGGTATCATAGGTTTGTTGTTCCGTAGTGCCATCTTCAAACCTTACCTCAACCGGAATTTCCGTTGGAAAAGCTGTGAATGCATACCCCACTTCCGGCCTAAAATAAAACAGGCCACCCATTTTTATCCCAATTTTAAGGTTGAAAGAGCTATTGGTGAAATCTACGATCCCATCACCGTATTTCCCTTCTTCTGTTTGAGACTCAAAAAAATCGAAGATAGTCCCATCAAATTTTAACCGGTTGTAACTTACCCCGGCGTATAGGCCATCGCCCGGTTTAAAAATGTAATAATTTAAGCCCCCTTCCAGAAAACTGACGCTCATATCAACATCATCTGTATCTTCAACACCCAAAGCTTTTATAATGTTGGAAGATTTAAACCTGGAATAATCGGCGCTTACGGCAATCTTATTATTTAATAGTGGCAATACATACTCAAGGTTCCCGCCAATTAAATTGGGAAAACCTAATTTAAACCCGATCCGGATTGGCCTCACATTTACCTCATGATCTGAAGTAACTGTTTGCTCTGAAACATTCTGGGAAAACCCCTGATTTGTAATACCCATAATGAGCATAGCCAGCGTAAATTTTAAAATAGTTTTCATAATTGAAATAGTTTAGAGGTAAGCCCGACCGATTTTCCAATCTTTAGAAGGTCTTCCGAATTAATAGGTTAAAATTACCAGGCAAGTGAACACAAGAAAATACCCACTACTGGGTAAATTAGTATGTTGAAAATCATTTAGGAAATATTCTATAGGCACTAGCGGAGATACTCCTATGGTACTATCTTATACTTATTCCTATCTGGATCCTAAATTTTTCCACTCGATCACCAGCCCTCTAGAGTATTATTGATCTACTGAATACTGAACGAAGATAAAATGCTTGGAAGTTTCACGATTATAAAATAAGATCATTACTAACAGGAACAATGAAAATTATCTGATGGCTTGTGTACGTATTTATATAAAAAGAGCTATCACAAAAAATGATAGCTCTTCCTATGCTTTTAGAAAAAACCTATCAGTTTTTTGAAGGTAAACCGGAACTAGTAACCAATGAAATTTCCCCAGATTGGATAAGCATTCCACGAGCTCCAGCTTCAAAAATTGCGATAGTCGCTAAACCGTCTGGAGTTAAAGCTTGATGATAAGTTGTTTGAACCCCGAAATTATCAATTACCACCTTACAATTTGTTACGGGTCCATCTTCGGGTCCATAGTAATGTATTTGCACAGTATAGGTACCAAAGGGAGCTTCATTGGTTGGCCAAAAAACATTCTCAGGCCCATATCCCTCTACATTGTCCACATCTAATTCGCCACCCGACGAAGAAAAAGGGCTATCATACCAGATCTTTTCAGAAAATGGATCTGTTACCCATAAATCAATATCGGTTTCCGTATCCCAACTCAGGGTAATTTTTATATCACCGTAACCAGAATTCAACATGCTTCTATAACTTTGCAAAATTCTTTCTCTTTCTGCGTTATAATAATCATACGTTTCCCCAATTCCTTGCACTCCTGCAATAATGGTATTAATACAGCCATTTAGAGCGCCATAAAATTCCAAAGCATGAGTGGGCATTCCATGAACAGGTAAGGTTAAACAATCTATTGCATCCATTTCCAAACCTACGAATGCCTGCATCTTATTGGCCACTTCATTACTAAGGCCTGGATCTATTAATTTCATAGCATCATAAGTCGCTGAGCTACAACTTATCATCACCAATGCTAGTCCAATTCCCGTTGGAGCTGTAGCAATACTTGCTGCACAGGCAGCAAGGCTAATAGATGCACTAATACTATTGGCCAACATATTGGAAATGCTTGATTGACTACGACTTTGGTTTCTTGATTGTTCCAATAACTCCAATGCCTCCTGATTTAAAGTTACGGCATATTCAAATTCAGCATTTTCTATATCATCATCTACGTAATAAGCAATGTTCACTGTTTTATTCTGAAAATCATAGTTATCGTAAATAACCTTTAACTTTTCACTATAAAATTGCTTCGGCAGACCAAGTTCATTTAATTCTAAGTGACTGCTAGTACCATTCTTAAACTGGAAACTTATATTATCAACTTTTCCCTCTACAACATGTGGAGTAATGACTGTTTGGGCTGAATCTACCATTATGATAGGATATTCTCCATTTTCAGGAAAAATATAACCCAGATTTGCAGGAAAATAGTTGTTATAATTTAACACCTCGACCCTACCTAAAGGATATTCCTGTTCTTTATAGTTCAGGACCGCATCTGTAGAACCAACCGCAATATCCCTTGGAATGACTATTTCAATACCGTCTGATAAAATTTCAGAGACAATTACTTTAGTAGCCCCAAAATATAATTTATAATCACCAACCACCCCGGGAGGATTATTTACCGGAATTTCAAAGATTTCATAGGGAATAACCTTTAGGTTTTCTATTGAACCAATTTCTAAAATTTCAGTTTGTCCATTAGATTCAGAATCATCAGGTGTTTCACAACTTTGCACAGCTAAGACCATTACTACTACACAGAAAGATAAATAAAGATTTTTCATGATTTAAAGTATTTAAACTATTGATAATCATAAATCTAACTAACATCCTTTCTCTATAAAATACCCATTCCTAGGTATTTTTCATTATGTTACACTTGGAAAGGGTAAATCTGTTTTTTGAACTCTAATAAAAGAATTGAAAGATCAGGTTTAAAAATGTAGTATTGGTAAAATTGAGACTGCTTTGAACAGTTTGAATATCGAAGCATAATGCTGCTCAATAAATTTCAGAAAGGGTGTGGCCAGTTCCGGCATTCTAGGAAGTTTTTAATACGTTTTTTTCAATACAAATCTTTCCCAAATTTATCTAACATAAATCGGTGCAATAACTGAAGTAATGAGATATCTTTTTTACACCCGCTTTCTACTTTGGTAGATCTTAAGAAAAAGGTGGGTAGACATTTTACGGGCATTTGTTTTTAGGCGCTGGGCCATTTCTCCTTCATAAAGCTCATCAATGCTCTGGAACCAAAGATTTAACCAAATCCCAAAATGATACTCGGTAATTGAATGATCATTTTCCGCATCAACCCTGGCATGAGCCACAGCGGGATTACCGGAAAAATTACCGGAAAAAAAAAGATTGCTTTCCCAAAAGTCGGTAATTTTAAGAAGATGTTTATCCCAATTATTGATTCCATTGAAAAAGTGGCCTATCTCTTCATTCTTCCTTACCTTTTTATAGAAGCTGGTCACCAGGAGGCTAATATCTTCGCGATTTTTTAAATCTTTTCTTTTATTCATAAAATATTAATGAGAATAAAAATACTGCTCACCAAAAGACTTAAAATTAATGAATTGAACACAATTTTGGGTTTTAATTGTCCAATTACGGAAGCATTATACCACATACAAACGACAACTATCACACCTAGCTGGATCATATTCACCACTGCATGGCCATTCATAAGGATTAACATTGCAGCGATTGATCCCAAACAGCTGGAAACCAGAATTCCTGTAGTGGTGCCGGCAAAATAATCCCTGGTAAATTCCGAAAGTTGTTTTTGATAAAAAGTCATGATTTCCTGTTTTAATTCTACTCTAAAAGTATTCCAGGAGCTTATTTTAAAATATGACGACTATCATGAAACTAAAGGTAAATTATTTAATCCTCGCAGGTTTTATAAAAAGTAAGATCGTCACTGAGGGGGAGGGAACGAACGAAGCAGTCTCACAATCCTAATTCCCATCATAAGATCGCCGCGCTACGTTGCACTTCGCTCGCGATGACGGAATCTAAATGATACTGCCGACGTCTCGGATTCAAATTGCACAAAAATTGTTTATTATGAAGTCTCTTAAAACCATAAAAGCATCTCCTAAAAGTAGAACTGTCACTGCGAGACCCGTAATAAAAAAAATATCTCGCGTAGAAAATTGACGTATTTTTTAGAAGATCTAATGAGATGCTGAACCAAGTTCAGCATGACGGCAATTCTAAAAACCAGCATCGTCACCCTGAACTGGTTTCAGGGTCTCTAATACGTAACCAAATAAAAATACGTCACTGAGAGGAAGGGAAACGAACGAAGCAGTCTCATGATTTACGTTGAAACATGAGATCGCCACGCTACGTTACACTTCGCTCGCGAAAATGTTAGTTTAGAAGATTTGAAAAGATTATAACTTCGGGCTCAACTACTAAAAAAAGTATCTCTACATATTCAATCGTTCATACGCCTCGCGTGAAAGTTGCTCTCTAAAATCGGGATGCGCGATTGAAATTAATGCTTCTGCGCGTTGTTTTAGGTTTTTTCCGAAGAGATCCACCACGCCATATTCGGTGGCTACATAATGAACATGCGCCCTGGTGGTCGTCACTCCCGCGCCTTCTTTTAAATAGGGAACGATCTTGGAAATACCTTTATTAGTCAGGGAAGGCATGGCAATAATCGCTTTTCCCCCCTCTGAAAGCGAAGCACCACGAATAAAATCCATTTGCCCCCCAACCCCTGAAAATTGCAACTTTCCAATCGTATCTGCACAAATTTGACCGGTGAGATCGATCTCAATGGCTGAATTGATTGCAGTTACCTTCGGGTTCTTCCTAATAATTGCCGTATCGTTGGTATAGGCAGCTTCCTTAAAATGTACGATAGGATTATCATCAATAAAATCGTACAATTTTGGTGAACCTACGGCAAAACAGGTGACCAGTTTACCGGTTTTTACCTTTTTTTCTTCCCCGGTGATCACACCTTTTTCAATAAGCGGCAGGATTCCATCAGAAAACATTTCCGTATGAATTCCCAGTCCTTTATGGTTGGCAAGATTATTCAGCACCACGTTGGGAATACCCCCAATCCCCATTTGCAGGGTCGCGCCATCTTCAACCAGATTGGCCACGTGTTTACCAATTTTCTTTTCAACATCTGTAGGTTCTAAAAGTTCATGAGCATGAATGGGCTGCCTGGTTTCTATCGCTGCATCTATATTGCTAATATGGATAATCCCGTCACCATGCGTTCTGGGAACCTTCGGATTTATCTGTGCAATCACGTTCTTAGCATTCTGGATCGCGGGTAAGGTAATATCTACGGAAACTCCCAGCGAACAATAGCCATGCTTATCTGGAGGAGAAACCTGTATAAATGCAAAATCCAAGGGCAATATATTTCTGCGGAATAAGACATGAATTTCACTCAGGAAAATAGGTATATAGGCACCGTGATCTGAATTCACCGCTTTTCTCACATTACCGCCTACAAAGCAACTGTTTATTTTAAAGGATTTGTTATAAGGTTCCCGGGTATATAGAGCATTTCCCTCCGTATGAATCTGTATTAATTCCACATTTTCCAGCTCTGCATAGCGTTCACACAAAGCATCGATAAGAACATTTGGAGTCATTGCTGCCCCCTGTAAAAATACCCTTTGTCCAGATTTAACCTGGCTCACTGCTTCCTGAGGAGAAACCGTTTTGAATTCTTTCATAGAATTTTTTTGCTATTTAAATTAAGGTAAATATGTCGAATGTAAAATTCTGGATGATTGGTTTTTTTATAAGCCACTCACAATGAGGTTAAATGCTATCTCGATTTCTTCATCTACCTGTATCAATCCCAAAGCTTTTTTTGGAGGTTCGAGTCCAAAATCCCGAATATTGAGTTTCAATTTCCCCTCGTATCTATTCCTTTCTGTTTTCACGGGTAACTCATAAAAATTGTTTTGTCCGGCGAGATGTACCTTGATGAATGCCCTGGCATATTGTTCAGAAATTATCTGAATTTTATCGATACTAATGTGTATTTCGGGGTAGGTATCGAACATGAGAAGATCCTGAAAATCTTCATTCATCCTCTTATTTCTGCAATCAAAGCCGGAAGTATCTAATCGCAAAACGAGATCTTTCACCCAAATACAGCTATCCTCCATGGTGAAATTCACCTTTCTGGCTTCGCTGATAAGATCTATATCAAAGCGGCAATGGAAGTTGTTCACGTTCGTGCTTCCGTTAATGATCAATTCACTGCCGGGCAAAATAGCTAATTCGGTTTTTTCAAAATCTTTCTGGGCTATTAAAAAGCTGCAGAAAAGCAAACTCAATACTGGCAGAAGATTTTTCATAATTCGAGAATTTGATTCAGATTAAAAAAATTGAACCTGCAGAAGATTCCCACAGGTCCAATTCTTATGTTGATTTTTAGAAGGCAATGGCAGCTTCTAGCATTAATCCATTGAATTTCCCAGCGTTATGGATATCGCTCAAAGGATAATCGTTGTATTCCTGGTTGACATATTCAGCTTTCATTAGGATATTTTTGGTCATAAACCATCCCGCACCCAGCTGGAAGCGATTCACGCTCACATCGTCACCGCTGCTAAGAGTTCCATCGGCAACGTTATAACGCCCGCCCAGGTAGAAGTCTTCTTCAGTTCCAAATCTGTAAATTAGTTCTCCGGAATACTGGTTCCAGGTTCTGGAATCGGCTTCAGAAGATTTTTTACCTTTTGCCCTTTCATAAATTCCGAAGAATTCCAGTCCGCCATATTTAAAAAACGGGTTGATCATAAAAGAGGCCATTTCATTCTTAAGATCGGGGTTGATCCTACCGGCCCTAAAACCATCCCCGACGCCATCAACATCGGTAAATACTTTGTAATACCTGGATCCTGCACGGTCACCACTATATAAATAAGCGCTAGAGGTTTGATTGGTGCTATATAGAGATCCTGTTAACCTGAATCTAAAATCCTCGGTGAGGTAGTTATCGTAACCAAATTTTGCCAGAAATGAAGGGCTGGTCGTGCCGGGCCTGGTAACAGCCTGGTTCAACTTCCCGTTGGTAAGCCCCAGCATTCCAATCCATCCGTTATTGAAATAATACACTTCCCCACCAACTTCAGTGGTGAAACTGTCCATTAAATAATTCCCGATGAATGGGTTATGAAGAGACATGGCGTTATCGGTTCTTCGGAAATGGGCATCCCCATAATTGTTTTCCATATGGCCAATTTTCACTCGTAAGTGGTCCATAATATCTTCAGCAAAACCCGGGCTTATAAAGTCCAGTTTATCTATCTGGATATACCCGCCTTTCACATAAGTTTCGGTATGGTTTTGCGAAGAAAGATAGGTTCTAAGGTGCATGCGTATACCGCTATAAAGAACCACATCAAGGTCCAGGTTTGCTGTAGCGAGGTTAAAATTGTCCCCGATCTCCTGCAATACAGGAGTTTCCGCAGCGCCCGAATTCTCATGGTCCAATGCCTGGAATTGAAGGGTGGACGCACCGCCAATTCTAACGTGAACTCCGTCGAAGGTGCTTACAGTGTCCTTTTTCGCTTCAAAAACGCTCACTCCGCGTTGATCTGGAAACCTGTAATTATCCAGGTCCCTCTGGGTTTGTGCTGATAATGGAATCGCTGCGAGCGCGATTAACACAATGCTTACATATTTCATAGTAGTTTTCATTTTTATGGAATTTTAAGGTTGAATTTATTTATTAAAATGTGTTTCGAATTTGATGATCACGATTTCCCCGGTAGTAATCGTTCCAAATACCGCGGTAGGAGGTTCTATCTTATAGTGGGTCATATCGAGTTTGTACCGGCCGGTTAAAATTGCGCTATCCTCCCTCATTTTGATTTTGAATTTGAGATTGATAGTTTTCTTTACCCCGGCAACTTCTAGTGTTCCTGAAGATTTTACAGCATAAGTATCTCCGGAAGATGCTTCAATGGAATTTACTTTATCCAGCTTAAAACTGATGTTTTTGTGCTCGCTGGTATTTAAAGCTTTATAGGTGTTTTTGTCCATTCCGCTTTTGCCGCTTTTCAGACTTTCAGCGACTACCGAAAATTGAAGATTTTCTATCTCTTCTAATTTTCCGTCATCAGTTTTTACACTAAGGGTCCCCGAGCATTTTTCAGCTTTAAGTTCCCAATCATGGATATTTGAGGTGCCCTCGATAATTACCTGGGTAGATTTATTATCCAGTTTGTAAGTCTGAGCCTGAAGGTTAAAGTTTAATACAGTGCCTAATAGGAATACTGTGATCAAAAACTTCAGTTTAGCATATGTTTTCATAATAATTGCTTTTAAAATCATTACAAAGTTGCGTCAGGAGTACTTCTTAAATTATGACGAGGGTCATCTTTTTTAACAATTAGAAAATTAAGCGCATAGGATTTTACAATACAATTCAGAACTCACAGAAACTTGATTTTGGTCATTTTTTTAGTGGAAGAAAATTTAAGCCTTGTGATCAAATTTATTGGCGCAGGGATTATAGATGTGAAGTAATTATACTGTTATTTTAACGAAATTACAGGAGTTTTATAATTTCCCATAAAAGCTTGTTGTTGTATATTTAAAAAATTGAAGGAAGAGAATGCGAAACATTTCAATCCCAATTAAAGAGCAAAATTAGTAGTGAAGCGGTTCTTCTTCGGTTTCTTCATTAGATACGCTACGCAAGCCTTAACTGGCATAAATTGTTGTGATAAGGTTGTGGGAGAAATACGCATAATAAGGAGTCCTGAGGCTTTTTATATGCCCTGTATGTTATCAGAAAACGGATCAATAAACTTTCCATTAATTTTCATGAGCTATTATAGAATAATTAGAAAATATGAATTTTAATCCTGTTCCTACGCAAACGGCCTACACCAGGTTTATCCCCAAAAAATATACTTCCGGTGATGAAAACTATCCAAAAAAGTTTATGGAAAAACTTCAGTCTACTCCCCTGATGGTTTTAAATGTTCCCATCGAATATGGGGGGGAAGGTTTGGGAATTAATGGGGGCACATCCAAAATTCTACGGGTATTACAAAAACTTGGAGCTTATGATTTATCTGTAGGTAGAATCTACGAAGGACATATAAATGCCCTGTCCCTCATCAATCAATTTGGAACTGAAGCACAAAAAAGAGACTATTTTTCTCAGGCCAAAAACGGCACATTCTTCGGAATATGGAATTCTGAAATTCCCGCAGAGGCACTTCAGATAAATAAAACCAAAGAGGGATATACCTTAAAAGGCGCGAAAATATTTTGTTCCGGAGCTAATCATATTCTTCGGCCTATAGTGACGGCCGATGGCGAAGACGGAAAATTGATGCTTGTCTTGAATTTAGATGAATATGGGCTTACTGAAGATTATGCCTATTGGAAACCAATGGGAATGAGTGCTTCCGTGAGCTGCAGATTCGATTTTTCTGAAATTACTATTACAGAGGATCAAATCCTGGGAAAACCATCAGCATATTTTGCCAATCCTGAATTTGTGGGAGGTGCCATTCGGTTTGCAGCGGTTCAACTTGGCGGTGCACGGGCTGCATTTCAAGCAACCCTGGATCATTTAGTGGAATATAAACGAACTGATGATGTTTTACAGCTTACAAGAATTGGCAAAATAAAAGTACTCATGGAAACTGGAAATCTCTGGTTGAAAAAAGCAGGAAAAGCCTTCGACAAAAGGGAGAAATTTCCTGAAGAATGCATGGATATTGCCAATTCCTTCCGAATCCTTACCCGTGAAATTTGTGAAAAAACACTGGCTCTTTGTGAGATGAGCGTTGGGCTTCAGGGCCTGCTAAAACCCCATCCTTTAGAACGCATCCATCGGGATCTAAGCGTATATCTTAAACAGCCTGCCCCCGATCATACTTTATTAAATATTGGCAAACGACAGATTGAACTCTTCCAGAATGGCAAATAAAAACACCCGGGCAGGCATTCGCAAGGCTCCGTTATTAAACCTGGCCAGACTTGCGGAAGATTTTGGTAATACGCTGGTGCTGGCCCCACATCCCGATGATGAGGCTTTGGGTTGCGGCGGTTTTATAGCCTTGATGACGGCAAAAAAAGTACGGGTAAAGGTTATTTTTATGACCAGTGGAACTGCTTCGCATACTTCAAAAACCCATCCGGTAGAAGCTTTGGCTAAACTTCGCGAGAAAGAAGCACTTAGTTCGTGCGAAACTTTAGGAATAAATGTAAATGCAGTGGAATTTTTAAGGCAGCAGGATTCCGGCCTCTCTTCTTTAAATGATGAAGAACTGGAGCAATTAGCCACACATCTTCAATTATATATTGAGAAGAACAAAATCAAAACCCTTTTACTTCCCTGGAGAAAAGACCCACATCCAGATCATATCATCACCAGCAAGATTGGGCAACTGGCAATTTCTAAACTTGAAGCACCTTTAATAATACTTGAATATCCTATCTGGCTCTGGAAAAATGGAGATCCTGAAGATTATCCGGATATGCAAAAAATATCCCCTTTTCGATTGGATATTTCTTCGGTGAAAGAATTAAAATGGAAAGCTATCCATTGCCACCAATCACAACTGGGGAAACTCATCTTTGATGATCCCAATGGCTTTATATTAACTGAAGATTTGCTGAAGCCATTCACCGGTGATTATGAATATTTTTTTACTGAAATTACCGGTGATCGCAAAAGCCTGGGAGAAAATTATTTTGACCGGTTATATGAAAATAATCCCGATCCATGGAATTTTAAGGAGAGCCCTTATGAACATGAAAAATACAAAGTAAGTGTGGAGGCACTCGGGAATGCAAAGTTTAAAAATGCATTGGAGTTAGGTTGTTCTATTGGGGTGCAAACAAAATTATTATCTCAGTTGAGTGAAAAATTACTGGCAATAGATATTAATTCCACCGCTATAGAAATGGCCAAGAAAACCTGTTTAGGAATTGATAATATTAGGTTTAAGGTGGAGGATATTACCAAAACATTTCCTCAGGGCAGTTTTGATCTTATCACCTGTTGCGAAATGGCTTATTATCTCAGTATGGAAGAGCTCCAAAATTTATTCAGGAATATTGAAGAAAATCTAGTGGATGGAGGTAAATTTCTGATGGTCCACTGGACGGGATTTGTGCCAGATTATCCACTAACCGGGGAAATAGTGCATCATGAATTTGAAAGGTTTATTCTGAAAAATGGACTATTTCAGGAAATCGAACAGCAGGAAACTCAAAATTATATCCTTCAGGTCTGGCAAAAGAATTATTTAAATGATGTCACATAATCCTGTAGTTCTTTTAAGGCTTCAGTAATAACTTTTTTTGGAAATCTCTTTCTCCATGCAGCGTCTTTTTCAAGTTGTTTCCTTATATAATGATATAATCCAATACTGGTTGGCCAGGTTTTTCGAAGAATATTAAAGTCTACATCTAATAATCCGGTTAATTCCTGAATTTTCGCCAAATCCTCAGAAGTAAACGTTTCTCCCGACCTTTGTAGAAGCTGCATGATTTTGGACATTTGCAAAATTTCCTCTAAACTTTCTACCTCGAAAGAAATCGAATCAGACTTGTCCCATATTTCCAATTCGGTACCAAAACCCCAGGGCACTTTCGTTTGTTTTCTTGAAGACGTAGTGACAATTAATTGAGAAGTGTGAAATACATGATAACCACTCCATTTTATCGTGTCATAAAAGGCGATATCCTCACAAAAACCTATAGGCTGTAAACCGCCAATTTCTTTATAAACCCTTGCCCGAACCGCCAAATTAGGCCCGGAATTGTCCAAATGTTCCGGGAGGGGATTTTCAGTAGCCATTTGCAACCGCGCTTCGAGTTCCAAACGTGATTTATGGTAATCCTCTTTCAGCAATATGGTTTTATGGGCATTTCCATCTGCCTGGGATTGTATATTTATTTTACCACAAATAAGATCGTAACTGCTGTTCAAAAAAGTATTTAATGTTGAAATATAATAAGGATGCAGGATTGTATCCGCATCGCTCGTTGCGATATATCCTTCTTTGTCGGCAAGCCTCGCATAGGCCATATTCATAAGTATTCTACGAACGGCCCCAACATTATTAATTAATTCATCCTGAGATTGAATGATATGAAAATTGGTATAATTCGCTGAATTTTTAAATTCCTGACAGCGCAAATAGGTTTTATCACTGCATTTATGACAAAAGATAATAACTTCATAGAACGCATCCACAGCCTTATCTTCCGGAAAGCCTTTCTGATTATGGAGTGAAAGTAATAATTGAGATATTACCGCCTCTTCATTATGTGCGGGAATTGTAATTATACATTTTACAGTTTCACGAGGGGGAGGTAAATCCCTTGCAAATTCACGGGCAAAAGCATCCAGGATAGTATTATCTACCTGATCGTAATAGTCTGGAATCCTGGAAGGCGCAGCTGTTGAATCCATATTGATTTGTTGTAAGCTTACATTTTATTTCAGGAAAAAATTATTGAATAAATCTATAGAATTTCCGGCTTGATATAAACTCCAAAAGCGATTTAAAGTAATGTATTCCATTCTAAAGCTTTCCAGAATTTTTTCTTTGAAAAGATAAGAAATGTTTAACAGTACAAGCCTTAAGATGCTTCCTTAATACTCCTAAATTTAAACAACAACTAATTAGAAAAAACATGGCGAAAAAGAAAGATGAAAGCAAAAAAATTCAGGATTTAGAAAAGAATATTTCCACTGCTGAAGGTAAAACAATGACCACTAATCAGGGACTTAAAGTAAATGACACTAATAATTCCTTAAAAGCAGGCGAACGTGGGGCAACGCTTCTGGAAGATTTTATCCTTCGCGAAAAGATCACCCATTTTGATCACGAAAGAATTCCGGAAAGAATTGTGCATGCCCGCGGAAGTGCTGCCCATGGACATTTCGAATTATATGAAAGTCAGGAAAAATATACCAAAGCAGGAATATTTACGGATACCAATCGAAAAACACCAGTTTTTACAAGATTTTCAACAGTTGCAGGCTCCAAAGGCTCTGCAGATACGGCCAGGGACGTTCGCGGATTTGCCGTTAAATTTTATACGGAAGAAGGCATTTTTGATCTGGTAGGGAATAATATGCCCATTTTCTTTATACAGGATGCCATGAAATTCCCGGATTTGATCCATTCGGTTAAACCTGAACCAGATCGTGAAATTCCGCAGGCAGCTTCTGCTCACGATACTTTTTATGATTTTGTATCGCTTAGTCCGGAAACATTGCACAATCACATTTGGGTCATGAGCGACAGGGCGATTCCACGAAGTTTAAGAATGATGGAAGGTTTCGGAATCCATACGTTTAGACTCATCAATAAAGAGGGGAAATCCCATTTTGTAAAGTTCCATTGGAAACCTTTGCTGGGAGTAAAATCCATAACATGGGATGAAGCGGTAAAACTTCACGGCGCTGATAGTGATTTTCACCGTCGGGACCTTTGGGATGCGATTGATGCGGGACAATTCCCCGAATGGGAACTTGGTCTCCAAATCGTTCCCGAAGAAGATGAGCATAAATTTGAATTTGACCTTTTAGATCCTACCAAATTAATTCCGGAAGAAATGGTGCCGGTACAGCGAATTGGTAAAATGACCTTAAATAGGAACCCCGATAACTTCTTTGCTGAAACCGAGCAGGTGGCATTCCATCCGGGACATCTTGTGCCCGGTATCGATTTTTCAAATGATCCCTTATTGCAGGGAAGACTATTTTCTTATACAGATACGCAATTGTCTCGTTTGGGAAGCCCTAATTTTCATGAAATCCCTATCAATAGGCCCATCAATGAAACACATAATAACCAACGTGATGCGCACATGCGTATGACCGTGAATAAAGGTAAAACTGCTTATTTCCCCAATTCACTAGGTGGAGGTTGTCCCCATCTGGCAAAAATGGCTGATGGTGGCTTCACCAGCTACGAAGAACGATTGGATGGAAAAAAAGTACGGGCGCGAAGTGAAAGTTTTAGCGATCATTTTTCTCAACCGGGAATTTTCTACCGCAGTTTGGAAGACTGGGAAAAAGAGCATGTTGCCGAGGCTTATTCATTTGAGTTGGGCAAGGTAAATTACGACCATATCAAAAAAAGGATGTTATGGCTAATCAATGAAATTGATAAAAGTTTGGCCAAGAAAGTTGCTGAAAACCTTGGGATGAAAATTCCTTCTAAAATTGAAAAACCGATAAATCAGGCTATTGGCGCCGATGATCCCGGGGATAAAAACGAACCTAAGAAAAGGAAAGATTACTTAGACAAATCTGAAGCGCTAAGTCAAACCCATATTAAAACCAAAGGCATTGCCACACGCCAAATTGCCTTCCTGGTAAGTGATGGTTTTAATCATGAACAATTCAGTAAAATGAAAACTGCTTTGGAAAAAGAAAATGCCATGGTTAAAGTAGTGGGTTCACACGGCGGGGAAGTTAAATGTTCTAAAAATGAATCCCATAAAGTGGACGCCGCGATTATGACTACGGAAAGTGTAGTGTTTGATGCCTTATATATTCCGGGAGGAAAGAAAAGTATCGATACATTAATGGAAACCGCTAAAGCCAAGAAATTTATCAATGAAAGCCTGAAGCATTGTAAAGCAATTGCGCTGGATGGGGAAGCAAAAGATTTGTTCGAAGCTACCCACGGAAAGGATTTTAAAGATGATGAGGCAGTTTGTATAGATAAGCAACCTTCAAAATTTATAAAGGCAATTGCCATGCATAGAAACTGGAAGCGGGAAAAAGAAGCGAAAAAAATTCCGGCATAATGAACTAAAACTAAGAAGTTGTCTCAGAAAATGATATTCCGCCATTTCGAGCGAAGTCGAGAAATCTTATTTTAATAAAGATCTAAACTTTATAAATAAAAAAGATTCCTATTTCGTTCGGAATGACGGTTTTTTTAATAAAAAAATTCTTAAAACCCATTATCTCCGAGGCAAACCGTAGGGGAATTTTATAAATTATTTGGATACTTTTATCTTCTGGGAAGGAATTGTAATTTCGTTTTAAATTTAAAAAATGTCTCAATTCCAACTTTATTTCGAATTAGGCCTAAAACATGTTTTAGACTGGAACGCATACGACCATGTGATGTTTTTAATTGTTTTGGTAGCAGGTTATAACTTTAATAGCTGGCGAAAAGTATTATTGCTGGTAAGCTTATTTACGCTGGGCCATACGATCGCATTGTTTCTGGCAGCCTACGGGGTAATCAATTTTCAATCTTCTCTGGTAGAATTCTTAATTCCCGTTACCATTTTGATCACAGCGCTTTATAACATTTTTATAGCGAAGAAGAAACCGGCAAAGAGCGGCTTCAATCTTTTATATATCACCACACTTTTCTTTGGAATTATCCACGGACTGGGATTTTCTACATATTTCAAAATGATCGCCGCAGGAGCGCATTCTAAAATCCTTCCATTATTGGAGTTTGCGCTGGGCATAGAACTGGCCCAGGTGATCGTGGTTTTATCTGTCTTAATCCTGGCCTATATTTTTCAGAATTTTTTAAAAGTGAATCGCCGCGATTGGATTTTAATTACTTCCTCCATTGTGATTGGGGTGATTCTTCCCATACTTCAAAAAGCCTATGTAAATCTTTCACTTTAGCGCTTTATTATTCCTCAGAATTCTTCAGAATGCTTTAATTTGCAGAGAAAGATATAAAATAATGATTTTCCGCCATTTATGAATACAGAGAAACAGCTGAAGTTCGATAAGGCTTATTTGAGGATCGCCCGGGAATGGAGTAAATTATCTCATTGTAATAGAAAACAGGTTGGTGCGTTAATTGTAAAGGATAGAATGATTATTTCTGATGGTTACAATGGAACCCCTACAGGTTTTGAGAACTTTTGTGAAGATGAGGAAGGTTATACAAAATGGTATGTTTTACACGCTGAAGCTAACGCAATCTTAAAGGTTGCCGGTTCTACACAGTCCTGTAAAGATGCTACCTTGTACATAACGATGAGCCCTTGTAAAGAATGTAGCAAATTAATTCACCAGTCGGGAATTAAAAGACTGGTTTTTAATATAGATTATAAGGATAATTCCGGGATCGAATTTTTAGGAAAAGCCGGGGTTGAAATTGAGCAGATTAAAGATTTAGAAGATTGAAAACAAAAAGAGGCATATACACACCCATTCTTTTAAGTATTGCCTGTGCGGCAGGAATAATCCTTGGCGCCAGGTTGAATTTTGATACTTCAGATGAATTGTTTTCTGCCAACCCAAAAAAGCAAAAGTTAAACAGGCTTATTGATTATATCGATTATGAATATGTAGACGATGTAAATACCGATAGCATCGTAGATGTTACCGTCAACAGGATTCTTGAGAATCTCGATCCACATTCCGTATACATCCCCAAAGAAGAATATGCCTCGGTTACCGAGAATATGAAAGGTGATTTCGTGGGTATTGGCGTTAGTTTTTATAAAGTTGGGGATACTATTGTGGTGATTCGCGCTTTGGAAAATGGCCCAAGTGAACAAATTGGGATAAAAGGTGGCGATCGTATCATGTTTGCAAATGGGGAGCGACTGTTCGATAAAAATCTTTCTGAAGATTCCATCACCCACAAATTAAAAGGAAAAGCGAATACTCCGGTGACCTTAAAAGTTATGCGAAAAGGCTTTCAGGACCTTTTGACGTTTAAGCTGAAAAGGGGTAAAGTACCCTTAAAAAGTGTAGACGCCACTTATATGCTCACCAAAGATCTGGGATATATAAAAGTGAACCGTTTTGCTGAAAGTACCTATGAGGAATTTCGGGATGCATTGAAGTTTCTGGAAAAAAAAGGCGCGAAACAAATCGCCCTTGATCTTCGTGGTAATCCGGGAGGTTATCTTTCTGAAGCTATTAATATTGCAGATGAATTTATTAAAGATGATAAGCTTATCCTTTTTACTAAAAACAAAAGCGGCGCGATAGAAAAAACCTATGCACAAAGAAAAGGCGATTTTGAGAACGGAAAAGTATTTGTTTTAATTGATGAAAACTCAGCATCTGCTAGCGAAGTCGTGGCAGGAGCCTTACAGGATAATGATGTAGGCACCATTGTAGGGAGGCGTTCTTATGGAAAAGGTTTGGTGCAGCGTGAAATGGATCTTGGCGATGGTAGTGCCGTGAGACTAACCATAGCACGCTACTATACCCCTACGGGCAGATCTATCCAGAAATCCTACCAGGAAGGAAATGAGTCATACTTTAAAGATTATATGCGCAGGTATAAAAATGGAGAATTAAGCAGCCAGGACAGCATTCAGGTGAATGATTCCCTTCGTTATGTGACACCCGGAGGTAAGGTGGTGTATGGTGGTGGCGGGATCATCCCCGATGTTTTTGTACCTAAAAACACCAATCCCGAACGGGAGAAATTAACCCTTTTGCTTCGCGGGGGTTATATGAGCAAATTCGTGTTCGATTTGCTGGAAAAAGACCGTAAATTTTATAACACCGTCACCATAGAAAATTTCGAAGAAAAAATCGTGGTTTCAGATGATATGTTATTGGGATTTGATCGATTTCTTCGAGGATTTAATGAACGAATTAACACGACGAGTAACGAATACAAACCCCTATTACGCAATTATATCAAGGCTGAAATGATCCAGCAATTGCTTGGAAGCAATGTATTTGAACGATATTTAAATGATGATGATCGATTAATCGAGAAAATTATCCAATTGTCGAAAGAAAAATAATAGTTTCGGGATGAAGTGGACTTTTTTATTGAAAATATTAGCCTTTTAGGAGCAATATCCCCTCTAATTTTTTTTATCGTCGCAGTTACTTTCCGATTGATGGATAACAGCGCTGTGCTCTTTCTTAAAAAGGAAATTCTTGTAAACTCGTCGAATGTTTCCAGAAAATTATTAAAAGACCAGATTAGAAATAGCGAAGACCTAGAATTCAGAAAAAATTTGAAAAAAGCCCTGATCTTTAGGAACCTTCAGCAAAGCTGTATGATGATCGCCTTGTTTTCACTTCCTCTAAGTATATATTACTTCTTAAATTTCTAAATTGTGAAACCAAATTCACAATTATTCCATTTTATTTAAAATTTTTACTTGTGATGGAGAATTTATTTTTCCATCCAAAATTTATTGGCTCTATATTACTCAGCAACAAAAGGTATGCTTTTAGCAAGTACCTGATTCATTTCGGCTTTTATTTTTAAAGTGAAATTATCCGCAGTACAATCGTGATAATTAAAAGCTAAACCTAAGAGTCCTGCTTTTTAGAAATGGTTCTGGAAACCAGCAATATAGACATTAATACGATTACACAAAGACTTGCAAGAATGACTATAAGTGCATACATACTGTCTCCCTCAAGTAGATTCTGGAAATCCAGTTTACCCACACTAATTCCAATAAAAACAACAGCTAAGGCAATTATGGTATAAATAAGATACTTCATATAAAAAGGTTCTGAATATTCGCAGCGAAAAGTTTAACCGCAATGGCCAGTAAAATCACCCCGAATACTTTTCTCACTACATTAATACCCTGGCTACCAAGAAATTTTTCGATTTTCGTGGAAGATCTTAAAACCAGGTATACAAATATAATATTGATAACGATAGCGACAATAATATTTATCGTTTCATATTCCGCCTGTAAGGAGACCAAAGAAGTCATAGTTCCTGCTCCTGCGATTAAAGGAAATGCCAGGGGTACAATAGAGGCCGTTTCCGGTTGATCGTCTTTATAAAGACTAATTCCTAAAATCATTTCCAAGGCCAGGAAAAACAAAATAAAAGAACCTGCTACTGCAAACGAATTAACATCAATCCCAATTAAGTTCAATATTTCCTTTCCTAAAAATAAAAAGACAATCATAATAATGCCGGCCACTATAGAAGCTTTTTTACTTTCTATATGTCCGGTTTTCCTTTTTAAATCGATAATGATTGGAATGCTCCCAACAATATCGATTACGGCAAAAAGAATCATCCCTGCTGTGAATATTTCTCTGAAATCAATGAGTTTAAACATAATTCCTTATTTTCAAATTGCCGGCAAAAGTAGTCTGTTTTTTCAGATATATAATTCCTTAATGGTTAAAATTTAGCAAATATTAAAGGCATCCTTTTAAGTCAAAAATTCAGCTTTAAAAATTATATTTGCCCCATGTTTCAAATTGATAAAACCATCGTTTCTGAAGAGATCATCAAGAATGATTTTGTGTGTAATTTATCTGCTTGCAAAGGGGCTTGTTGTATTGATGGGGAAGCGGGTGCGCCGATAGAGCCAGGGGAAACAAAGATCATGGAAGAAATTTATGCGGAAGTGGAACCGTTTCTCCGGGAAGAAGGTAAAAAAGCGATTAAAGAACAAGGTGTTTACGTCATTACGGAAAATGGTGAAATTGAAACACCCCTGATCGACGGGGCAGATTGTGCCTATGTTGTTTTTGACACGAGGGGAACTGCGCTTTGTGGCATTGAAGAAGCCTATAATGCCGGAAAAATATCTTTTAAAAAACCTGTTTCCTGCCATTTATACCCGGTCCGGGTAGATGATTATTCCTCGTTTTCTGCGGTAAATTATCATCGCTGGCATATTTGCGATGATGCCTGTAGCCTTGGAGCTGAATTACAGGTTCCTGTTTATAAATTTGTTAAAGATGCCCTTATCCGGAAATTTGGCGAAAATTGGTATCAGGAACTTGAAAAAGTAGCCGGTAAGTTTGAAAAAGGAATTAAAAAATAAAATCATATACTTATCCGTTCAGATACCTCACATAAGTTTTTTGTCGCCTTAAGCGCAGTTGAAAAGTCAAACAAAACGCCTTTATATATTTTTCAGATTTAAAATTAACGCTTTAGCTCAAAATTTGAGTCCAAAAAATTTGATTTTGACAAAAATTTTAATTTTTATTAACCATTCCAACAGACCCCTGAAACAGCGCTTTTCACCGCTTCAGTATTTAGGATTATATATATTAAAACGCCCCAGTATTCTACATAATTAATTGATTATCATTCTTTTAAAATTGCATATTAGCAAAATGCCATGAAAGCAAATAATTGCCCGTGTTGAAAACTTTGTTGAAAAGGTTTACGCACATTTGTTTCATTATTCCTTTCTATTTTAAATCTTTGTTAAAAGCATATTAACCTTTTACCAAAAAATTATCCCCCATGTCTCAACCAGAACCAATTTTATTGGAAAACAAAGATCGCTTTGTAATTTTCCCTATCAAACACAATGATATTTGGGATTGGTACAAAAAAATGCAGGCATGCTTTTGGACGGCTGAAGAGATCGATCTTCACCAGGACATGAATGACTGGACAAATAAATTAAATGCTGATGAGCGTTATTTTTTAAAGCATATTCTCGCTTTTTTCGCGGCTTCAGATGGGATTGTAAATGAGAATTTAGCTGAAAACTTTGTGAATGAAGTACAATATTCAGAAGCTAAATTTTTCTATGGTTTTCAGATTATGATGGAAAATATCCATTCTGAAACCTATTCTTTATTGATTGACACTTATGTGAAAGATGATAAGGAGAAGAACAACCTTTTTAAAGCTATTGAAATTTTTCCGGCGATTAAGAAAAAGGCCGATTGGGCTCTAAAATGGATTGATTCTGATTCATTTGCCGAAAGATTGATAGCATTTGCTGCCGTAGAAGGAATTTTCTTTTCAGGTGCGTTTTGCTCTATCTTCTGGCTGAAGAAACGGGGATTAATGCCCGGGCTTACTTTTTCGAACGAGCTAATTTCCCGTGATGAGGGAATGCATTGTGATTTTGCGGTGCATCTTCATAATCATCACTTAGTAAATAAAGTTCCCAAGGAAAAAATTAGAGAGATCCTTGTGGATGCATTAAATATTGAACGTGAATTCGTTACCGAATCTTTACCGGTAAGCCTTATTGGAATGAACGCGAAATTGATGACCCAATATCTTGAATTTGTTACAGATAGACTATTAGTAGAACTGGAATGTGAAAAGGAATACAATGTTTCCAATCCATTCGACTTTATGGATATGATCAACCTGCAGGGTAAAACAAACTTCTTTGAGAAACGCGTAAGTGAATATCAAAAAGCAGGGGTGATGAACAAAGACAAAGAATCAGACGAAATTAGCTTTGATGCTGATTTCTAAAAGCTCACTTGCGCTGCGAACCCCAACACAGCGCTGCTGAGTTTATATTTTCACTAATATCATAATTTTCTAACACCGGTTTTAAACCGAAAGGATTCGTTATTTGCCAATTTTAACGACAATTTTTCGAGCCTTTTAAAAAAATACCAGCCTATGTATGTAGTAAAAAGAGACGGGAGAAAGGAACCTGTAATGTTCGACAAGATCACCGCCAGAGTTAAAAAACTTTGTTATGGTTTAAATGAACTTGTAGATCCTGTAAAGGTTGCAATGCGGGTTATTGAAGGATTATATGATAATGTAACTACGAGTGAACTGGACAATTTAGCAGCAGAGATTGCCGCTACAATGACTACGGCTCATCCGGATTATGCCAGGCTTGCCGCAAGAATTTCGGTTTCCAACCTTCATAAAAATACAAAAAAGTCGTTTTCTGAAGTGATGACAGATCTTTATGAATATGTGAATCCGCGGAATGATGAAAAAGCACCCCTGCTTTCAGACGAGGTTTATAAGGTCATTGCAGAAAACAAAGAATTACTGGATTCAACCATTATTTATAACCGCGATTTTAGCTACGATTATTTTGGTTTTAAAACCTTGGAAAGGTCCTATTTATTAAAACTGAACGGCCAGATCGCTGAGCGGCCCCAGCATATGTTGATGCGTGTTTCAATTGGGATTCATATCGATGATTTAGATGCTGCAATTGAAACGTATGAGTTAATGTCGAAGAAATTCTTTACACATGCAACTCCAACACTTTTTAATGCAGGAACGCCAAAACCACAAATGTCATCCTGTTTTCTTTTAACTATGAAAGATGACAGTATCGATGGTATTTATGATACGCTCAAGCAAACTGCGAAAATATCCCAGTCTGCCGGGGGAATTGGCCTTTCTATTCATAATGTTCGTGCGACCGGATCCTATATTTCCGGAACGAACGGAACTTCCAATGGGATTGTTCCTATGTTAAAAGTTTTTAATGATACTGCCCGTTATGTGGACCAGGGTGGCGGGAAACGTAAAGGCTCTTTCGCTATGTATGTAGAACCATGGCATGCTGATATTTTCGATTTTCTTGATCTTAAAAAGAACCACGGAAAAGAGGAAATGCGCGCCAGGGATCTTTTCTACGCGATGTGGATTCCAGATCTTTTTATGAAACGTGTTCAGGAAGATGGGAAGTGGACGCTGATGTGCCCTAATGAATGTCCTGGGCTATTCGATACCTATGGAGATGAATTCGAAGCACTTTATGAAAAATATGAAGCTGAAAATAAAGGACGGAAAACAATAAAAGCCCGGGAAGTCTGGGAAAAGATCATGGAGTCTCAAATTGAAACCGGAACTCCGTACATGCTTTACAAAGATGCCGCGAACAGGAAATCTAACCAGAAAAACCTGGGAACCATTCGCTCTTCCAACCTTTGTACAGAAATATTAGAATATACCAGCCCAGATGAAGTAGCGGTGTGTAACCTTGCTTCCATTGCGCTGCCCATGTTTGTGAAAGGAGATGAATTTGACCACAAAGAACTTTTTAAGATCACTAAAAGGGTGACCAAGAACCTGAATAAAGTGATCGACCGTAATTACTATCCCGTAATTGAGGCAGAAAATTCCAATATGCGTCATCGTCCCATCGGGCTTGGAGTTCAGGGCCTGGCTGATGCTTTTATTAAATTAAGACTTCCGTTTACTTCAGATGAAGCTAAAAAACTAAATCAGGAAATCTTTGAAACCCTTTATTTTGGAGCGGTTACCGCTTCTATGGAAATGGCTAAGGAAGAAGGCGCTTATTCCACCTTTAAGGGCTCGCCTATTAGCGAAGGTCAATTTCAGTATAACTTATGGGGAATTAAAGATGAAGATTTAAGCGGAAGATGGGACTGGGCAAAATTACGCAAGCAGGTGATGAAAAACGGAGTAAGAAACTCACTTCTCTTAGCTCCCATGCCCACCGCATCCACTTCTCAAATCCTGGGAAATAACGAAGCTTTTGAACCTTACACTTCAAATATCTATACCCGAAGAGTGCTTTCGGGAGAATTTATCGTGGTAAACAAACATTTACTGGAGGATCTTGTCTCCAGAGACCTGTGGACAGAAGATGTGAAAAACGCTATTATGAGGAATAATGGTTCAGTCCAGGATATCGATGTGGTTCCAGATGATCTTAAGGAATTGTACAAAACCGTTTGGGAATTGAGCATGAAAGATATTATCGATATGTCCCGTCACCGCGGATATTTTATCGACCAGTCCCAATCGCTTAACCTGTTCATGGAAAATGCGAATTACAGCAAGCTTACGTCCATGCATTTTTACGCCTGGAAAAGCGGACTCAAAACCGGAATGTATTATTTGAGAACAAAATCTGCTGTAGACGCTATCAAATTCACTTTGGAAAAAGAAGTAAAAAAAGAACCTATTGCGGTTGAAGAAATTTCCACGGCTCCGCAAAGAGCTGCGGAAAAACTTCAGGATAAGCCAAATACGGTACTTTCTCCACGCTCTGAAGAGGAAGGTTCGCTGAGCCCTGAAGAATTAAGAGCGATCATCGCACAGTCTAAAGAAGCTGAAGGAGACGACTGCCTTATGTGCGGATCTTAACCAGCTTGTTATTAACGAAGAAAAAATCCTGCAAGGTTTCGAAAACCTTGCAGGATTAATAAATTTTACTAAATGGACCGGGAACCACTATTTCCACCTAAAAAATAGACGACACCTCAAAGAGGATTTACCAGGAACAAAAACTTTTTCCGTCAAGATGTCCCTATGACTATCGGGATGTTTCAGCTTCTGAATTATTGAAATTTCAGTTATATAAGATCCTGAAATAAATTCAGGAGGACGATCGAATTACTTTTTAGGCGGGGCTTTCTTTTACGTATTTTTGGTTAACCTAAAATAATCCGGTAAGGTTTAAAAACCTTGCAGACTTTACTAAATTCAAAAAAATGAACTGGGAACAGCTGCTTTCATTAAAACGTTTTGGAGATACGCACAAAAGGCTGCGTAAAGAACAAAATGAAACCCGGCTTGGCTTTGAAGTAGACTATGATAGGATCATCTTTTCATCGGCTTTCCGCAGTTTACAGGATAAAACCCAGGTAATCCCACTTTCCAAAACCGATTTTGTACATACCCGTTTAACGCATAGCCTGGAAGTTTCAGTAGTGGGAAGGTCTTTAGGAAGACTGACCGGTCAAAAATTACTGGAAAAACATCCGCATCTCAAAGATACTTTTGGCTACCAGATGAATGATTTTGGAGCAATTGTAGCTGCAGCGGCTCTGGCGCATGATATTGGGAATCCGCCCTTCGGACATTCCGGGGAAAAAGCGATTGGTGAATATTTTAGCTACGGAAACGGGCAGCGGTTTAAAGAGCAACTTTCAGAAAAAGAATTTCAGGATCTGGCGAAATTTGAAGGAAATGCCAATGGTTTTAAAATTTTAACTGAAAACCTTCCGGGAATTCAGGGTGGCCTTCGCCTTTCCTATGCAACTCTTGGAGCCTTTACCAAATATCCTAAAGAATCACTTCCGCATAAACCTTCAAAAAAAATTGAGGATAAGAAATTCGGTTTTTTCCAAAATGAAAAAGCGGTTTTTGAAGAAGTTGCTGAGGAATTGGGGCTTGAGAAGACGAGAGAAGGTAAGGATATTGGATATTGCAGGCATCCGCTCGCATTTCTGGTAGAAGCGGCTGATGATATTTGTTACACGATTATCGATTTTGAAGACGGAATTAATCTGGGATTAATCGATGAAGATTATGCGTTGGAGTACCTCATAAAACTGGTCAAAAATAACATTAATACCTCAAAATACAATCAGCTCACCAATACGGCTGATCGTCTTGCTTATTTGCGAGCACTAGCTATAAGCACATTAATCAACGAAGCTGCAGATATTTTTCTTAAAAATGAGGAAGCAATTTTAAAAGGGGAATTTCATGAATCCCTTTTTGACAAAAGCAGTTACGAAGCCCAGATCAAAGATATTATCAAAATTAGTATTGAAAAAATCTATGAAAGTGAAGAAGTGATCAACAAAGAAATTGCGGGTTACCGAATGCTGGCTTATTTACTTGATATTTTCACTTCCGCTTTAATTCCGGAAAAAGAAAATGAGGCTTCCAATTTCAGAAAACTGATCTTAAAATCATTATCTCAATTAGATTATTTACAGGAGAAAGATTCTGTTTATGAAAAATTGATTGGCATTTGTTCTTATACCGCTTCGTTAACCGATGGTAAGACGGTGGCTTCCTTTGAAAAATATATGGGCATGCGTCTATAAATTTGCAACTTAAAATTCAAGGGAATGAATCAAAGTGACAAATTAAAAGAAGTAGCCGGGCTGTTTTTTAAATTGGGGATCATCGCTTTTGGAGGTCCTGCGGCCCATATCGCCATGATGGAGGAGGAAGTGGTCACAAAAAGAAAATGGATGTCCCGGCAACATTTTCTCGACCTGGTTGGTGCCACCAACCTTATTCCCGGACCCAATTCTACTGAAATGACCATGCATTGCGGCCATGAACGGGCCGGATGGAAAGGCCTTTTTGTGGCTGGTGCCTGCTTTATTTTTCCCGCAGTGGTACTCACCGGGATATTAGGCTGGCTCTATGTGGAATATGGAAAAGTGCCCGCCATTGAACCTTTCCTCTACGGAATTAAGCCCGCTGTGCTCGCCATTATTTTATCTGCCATCTACAAACTCGGTAAAAAGGCTTTAAAAAACTGGCAACTTGGGGTTATAGGTGTTTTGGTAATCACAGCCTCTTTTCTCGGGGTAAATGAAATTATGGCTATCCTGGGGGCCGGGGCAATAGGACTGCTTTGGTTTGGCGTACCTAAAATGCTTAAAAAGGCAGATAGTACTTTTATTTTTCCATTGGGTATTGCCGGTTCCCTTTCACTGGCCGTGCAAGGTATTTCCAACACTAAACTGTTTTTGGTTTTCCTGAAAATAGGCGCGGTATTATTTGGCAGCGGCTATGTACTGGTGGCTTATCTGGACGGGGAATTGGTAGAAAAACTCGGTTGGCTCACAAAACAGCAACTTTTGGATGCCATTGCCATTGGCCAGTTTACCCCGGGACCCGTACTTTCCACCGCTACCTTTATCGGCTTTCAGGTTAACGGATTAGGTGGGGCACTGGCGGCCACGGCCGGAATATTTTTACCCTCTTTCTTTTTTGTTTTACTGCTAAACCCCATCGTACCGAAACTTCGAAATTCTGCCCTTGCCGCTGGCTTCCTTGATGCCGTAAATATCGCTGCCGTAGGCGTTATGATAGCCGTCACCATTAAATTAGGCGAAGCCGTTTTAACCGATTGGAGGGCGTGGCTAATCGCTATTTTGAGTATTGTTATCACCTTTACTTTTAAAAAAGTGAATGTGGTCTATATCGTTTTGGGCGGGGCACTCTTGGGTTATTTGCTTAGTTTAATCGAGCTTTTCTGAGACCTGTTAGATTACTAAAAATAGCAGCCACACTTTATTTGAATCATCTACCCAGCTAACGGAAGCAAATCAAGAAACACGGGTAATTTGCCTAGCTTGCAGGTAAACTTTAAATGAAGAACTAAAATTCATAGATCACCCCAACCCCCAGCATTTGCTTTAGCTGCAGCCTGGGGCCTAAAGTTTCCAGACGACCATCTCCGTTGGTATCCTCTTTAAATTTCACATCGTCATCATAACGAATATGTGTACCTACATTGGCTTTCACAAAATCGTTTACTTTCAGGTTGACATTAAGCTGCCAGTCTACATCAATGTTTCCGAATTTATTAAGGTAATCACTATACAAACTAACCTTATTGTTCAGGTTTATATTTTCCCAGACTTCTTTGGAAAAATCGCTGGTGACCAGAACACCAATTTCGGTACGCATATTTTCACCTTCTTTGATAATGTTTCCCAGTTCATCTGTTACCGCTGGTTCCACCCCAAACATCCCTTCATTGGCCAGCCGTTGGTTGAGCACATAAGTAGATTTCATGGTAAGCGGGGAAAAATATGCCGTGAGGTCTTCCACAGGATCTGAATATTGGCCTCCAACACCCAAGAATGAATATCCTGGAGCCATAAATTGAGAGATAGCCACATCGGTATCCGGATATTTAAAGCCTTTATAAAATTGTGTATTAAAACTAAACTGACCCGAATAGTACCAGTGGGAGGTAGAATCCCTTCGGAAACCAAAAGATGAATTTATCCTGAATTCATCCTCAGTTTTTCTAATTTCCCGCCCTTCCTGCGCGTTTATTCCGAAGCGAAAACTTGCCGAATTTTTCCAGATCGTATAATCCCTTTTAAAGTTGCGTTCAAAATTTGCATAAAATAATGCTGAAATGGAATTATTCCCTCCAGAGTTCCAATTCACAAATGCGACCTCATTCAAATTTACTCCTAAGGTGTTTTTCTCTGTCCAGTAAATCATCATGGTATCAGAAACCGTAGTATCTTTTTTAATAGATGTTGTATCGCTAACGCTTACAGGATAACTAGTTTTCGCATAAGATTGAAGGCAAAATAAACAAAGAAAAAGAAGGAATATTTTGAATTTCATTAATTGGTAGATGTTTCAGGATTGCAAAAATAAAAAATCATATTAAAGATTCCAGCTTTTGCCGTATTCCTTCAACGTTAATTTGCGCGATTTCTTGTAACTGATTTATATTTCCGTGTTCAATAAACGTATTTTTTACACCTAAAATTTCAATAAGCCCTTTATACTCCTGCTTTGCAGCGAATTCTAAAATTTCACTTCCAAAACCACCTTTTTTTACCCCGTCCTCAATAGTGAATATTATTTTATACCTGGAGAAGATAGATTTTAACAAATGCTCGTCAATTGGCTTTACGAATTTCATATCATAATGCGCAATTTTATCTTTTTCTGAAATAGCTTCAATTGCTTTTTCCACATTTTGAGCCATATTTCCAAGGCTTAAAACTGCAATTTTTGAACCTTCCTTTAAACATTCACCTTTCCCAATTTCAATTTTTTTGAAAGGCAATTTCCATTCTTTTAAAACCCCGCGACCACGGGGATATCGAATTATAATGGGATGTTCAATTCCCAACTGAACGGTGTAAAGCAAATTTCGAAGTTCCACTTCATTTCTGGGAGCCGCAATATGCAAATTTGGAATACCGCGGGCATAGGCAATATCAAAAACCCCATGGTGTGTGGCGCCGTCTTCGCCCACCAGCCCCGCCCGGTCCAAACAGAAAATTACCGGTAAATCCTGTAAAGCCACGTCATGGATCAATTGATCGTATGCCCTTTGCAGAAAGGTTGAATAAATAGCACAAAAAACAACAAATCCCTGCGTCGCCATTCCGGCAGAAAGTGTCACCGCATGTTGCTCGGCAATGCCCACATCAAAAGCTCGATCGGGAAAACGTTCCATCATATATTTTAAGGAACTACCTGTAGGCATGGCCGGAGTGATCCCAATAATTTTTTCATTTTTTTCGGCAAGCTCCACTAAAGTCAAACCAAATACATCCTGATATTTTAAAGGTAAATCAACCGACTCAGATGTTACCAGTTCGCCGGTTTCCGCAACAAATTTTCCCGGAGCATGATATTTCACCTGGTCTTCTTCTGCTTTTTTCAGGCCTTTTCCCTTTTTGGTGATGACATGTAAAAATTTAGGCCCTTTGATATTTTTCATTTCTGAAAGGATTTTCAGCAAACCCTTGATATCATGGCCATCTACCGGACCAAAATATCTAAAATTAAGCGCTTCAATAATATTGCTTTTTTCAGGTTTGTAACCTACCCGGGCTCTGGTAAGATATTCCTTTAACGCTCCCACACTGGGATCTATACCAATCGCATTATCGTTAAGGATCACCAGTAAATTTGCATTCGTAACGCCCGCATGGTTAAGACCTTCAAAAGCCATTCCGCTGGCAATAGAAGCATCGCCGATGACCGCGATATGTTGTTTTTCGGTTTCCCCGTTTAAATTGGAAGCGATAGCCATTCCAAGTGCCGCAGATATTGAAGTAGAGGAATGTCCCGTTCCAAAAGCGTCATATTCACTTTCACCTCTTTTTGGGAATCCGCTAATTCCATGGAGCTGGCGATTGGTTTCAAAAACAGCTTTTCTGCCGGTGAGGATTTTATGGCCGTAAGCCTGATGTCCCACATCCCAAATTAAGAGATCTTTCGGCGTATTGAAAATATAATGCAGGGCAATGGTCAATTCCACGACTCCAAGACTGGCACCTAAATGGCCCTCCTTGGTTGCCACAATATCAATAATGAATTTCCTCAATTCAGTAGCAAGCTGAACTAATTCCTCTTCAGATAATTTCCGAAGATCTTTGGGAAAATTGATTTGATCCAGTAATCGCGACATGCAAACAAAGTTACATTATGAAATCTGAAATATGGCCAGCTACTACCTGCTGAATCTTAAAATTTATATCTTTCCGAAAAATTGTTTTATGCTTTCTCCCTTTAACGACGAATATTTCATGAAAAAAGCGCTCCAGGAGGCCGAATATGCTTTTGAAAAAGGAGAAATTCCGGTAGGCGTAGTGGTAGTGATAAAGGATAAGATCATTGCCAGAGGTTACAATCTTACCGAAACTTTAAATGATGTGACCGCGCATGCGGAAATGCAGGCCATAACCGCGGCTTCTAATTTTTTAGGCGGAAAATATCTGACTGGCTGTACCATGTATATTACCCTGGAACCCTGCCAGATGTGTGCTGGGGCACTCTACTGGAGCCAGATCTCGAAAATTGTTTTTGGCACTCCAGACCTTCAACGCGGTTATAGAAAAACAGGCGTTCAATTACATCCAAAAACTGAAGTTGTGAGTGGAATTATGGCTGCTGAAGCCTCAGAGCTCTTAAAGCGGTTTTTTATTGAAAAACGCAACCTGAATTAATTTTTCTGCCAGACTTTAATATAATCTACATAAAATTTAGCGGGTAATTCCTCATCCCGAATCACCGGCCCTCCTAATCCACCACCCACGGCCATATTTACGATAAAATAAAAATCCTTGCGGAAAGGATAATTTTCATCATCATATTTTTCCGGTATAAACTTGTACAAAGCATTTCCATCTACAAAAAATTCAATAAAATTTTTGGTCCAGTTTACCTTAAAGATATGATAGCCTTCCTCAATTCCTTCAATTTTAGTCTTTTTGGTGTTTACTACTTTATCTCCATGACTGGCGGGGGTATGTAAGGTTGTAAAAACAATGCCGGGTTCTCTGCCTATATATTCCAGGATATCAATCTCCCCGCTCTTTGGCCAGCCTATCTCATCGATATCTCCACCAAGCATCCATAGCGCAGGCCATAAACCTTCAGTTGTAGCCAGTTTTGCGCGGATTTCAATTTCACCATAGGTGAATTCCATTTTGTCTTCTGTGGTGATCTTGGAAGAATAATAGGTGCTGTCTTTTTTCTCCACAGTGATCACCAGATTGCCATTTTTTACTTCAGCGTTGTTGCGATCATATATCTGTAATTCATTATTTCCCCAGCCACAAAGTTCCGGGCAACCGTTTCCCTCCTCATAATTCCAAACCTCCATATTCAGGGTATCACCTTCAAAATTCTCTTCAAAGATCAATTTCCTGCCGCAGGAGGATACTATTCCCAGGCTTAGTATGAAGAGTCCAATTTTGCCTGTTTTCTTTTGCAATAGGTTGAATATTTTGAAATTTTTCATTCTTTGGTTTTGGAAATCCTATAATTTAGAAATCTTGTTTATAATTTTATGAATCTTATTTTGTCGAATTTGAAATCGCCGGAGAGCATTTCAAATTTAAGCGTATTCGTACCTTCTTTCAGATTTACTGTATCAGATGGAATCCATTTCCATTCGCCATTTGTATTTTTAATGGGCAAAATTTCAAAAGTTTTCGCATTATTTTCAATTTTGACCGAAATATCCTCTTCAGAAGAAATTTTCAATTCTACTCGGTACGTTCCTCCTTCAGGAAGGAAATAGGTGTAGTGTAAAAATTCACCATTTTCGGTATCTGAAACATAAATCGCTTCGGAATTTTCAAAAATATCCACTCCGTCATTGCGATAAGCACCACCGCTGTTTCCGGTTTCACTTTTCCCACCGTTGGCAACCCAGTAATTGGCTGAAGTCTTGTCTTTATAAGCATTCCCATCATTGCCCAGGTCATAATTTTCAGCTTCAATGGAATTATTGGAAATTGGTTTGAAGGGTTTGGTTTTAGAAGATCGAGGCTGCCGGATCATGGCATCAATTACATCATAATGGATAAGGGAATTTTCAATTTTAGTATTTTCAGCTAATTGCATGATGGCAGCATAAGCCTCTTCTTTGGAAGGTTTTTCTGCTTCACCTTTCCAATAATCCAACAAATTTTGATACCCTTCATCTATTTTAATTTCGATTGGATTATTAGAACCCAACTTTTTTAACGGCCACCAACACCAGCCAACATTGTTCTTTTCCATTAATCCAATAGCATCAGCAAACCAGGCATTGGAATTTTCACCAGATTCCCCCATCCAAACAGGGGCATTTTGCCCATCACGAAAATCTAAAAACTGCTGGATGGATTCCGTGTTGTTATAATTCCAGTACTTATGGAAACTGATCACCATATTATCATCCCAAAGCGGGAAAATGCCATTATAATTATTTCCCCAGCCATTGCCTTCGATCACGATCATGTGATTTTGATCTATTTCGCGAATGGCTTTGGTAATTTTAACCATCAACTTTCTTAAAGGCTCGTTTAAAGTATCGGCTATCCCATTTTTTTCCACACCATTTTCCCGACCTTCAAAACTCCAGTTAGGTTCGTTAATAAGATCATAGGCACCAATGGTTTTTTCATCTTTATATCTCAATGCCAGTTCTTTCCATAAGGCAACCAGTTTTTGCTGATTTTCGTCAATATCCCATAAGGAAGGTTTGGAAGGATCCCTATCGGAAATATTTACGTCCTGACCCTGCCCTCCAGGCGCGGCATGCATATCCAGAATAAGGTACATCTCATTGGCCTTGCACCAGCTAACCAAAGAATCGGTTAATCGGAAACCTTCTTCCAGCCAGGTATTTTTATTTTTTTCAGGTTCTGCATCAACCGGTAAAGTATAGAGGTTAAAATGCATAGGAAGCCTCACGGAATTAAAACCCCACTTTTTCATGGAATCGATATCTTTTTTCTGAATAAAATTCTGTCGCCAGGTTTTGTAGAATTCTTCCGTTTTCTCTTCGCCAATCAGTTTTTGAATACTGTCCTTAAATACGTACTGCTGTCCTGAAAATGGCACTTTCAGCATATAGCCTTCCTGGAGCATATATCCGCCAAGGCCAATCCCTCTTAGAACTATATTTTCACCGTTAGCATCAACAATTTTTTTGTCTTTTGTATGCAAAAAACCTGTATTATTCTCCTGGGAGAATCCTGAGAAGTTGAAGAACAAAAACAGTAAAATTAAAATACCAGAAAATTTTTTCATATAATATTTTCGTTAACTACTTAAAAAATGAGGAAGTAAGCTTAAAGGTAAAATATTTAAATCTCACTTTGAATTAAAAAATCACCCCAAAACCTGGACTTTGGGATGATTTGGCATGTATCAAACTATATTAATTATAAACCCTTACATAATCAATTTCCATAGAAGACTGCGTAAAAGCCGGATCTATAGCGCCACCAAGTGCCCCACCCATTGCAACATTCATAATTAAGAAGAAATCTTTGTTAAACGGTTTATCTTCATCATTATCAAAACTAAAATTTACTTCCCCATCAACCAGGAAAGTAATAGTTTCCGGCGTCCATTCAACTTCAAAAACATGAAATTCTGATGTCGCGTTTTCTATACTTACTCCTTCAAAAATGGCATTCCCACCAGAATTTCCAGGAAAATGCAAAGCCGATTGAACGCGGTTTGGCTCATTGCCCACAAACTCCATGATATCGATCTCCCCAGTTGTAGGCCATCCCACCACATCAAAGTTAGCGCCCAAAGCCCAGAGTGCTGGCCAGGTCCCGCCGCCACCGGCAAGTTTTGCTTTTATCTCCACCCTCCCAAAGGTAAATTCAAATTTATCCATCGTATTGATTCGTCCGGAAGAGTATCCAAAACCGTTGGTTTCTTCTTTAATCGCCGTGATGATAAGGTTGCCATTTTCAACCTTGACATTTTTCTCCTCATTGGTATAATACTGGACTTCACCATTACCCCATCCGTTTGTTCCATTTCCCGTTTCGTAGTTCCACACCGAAGTATCTAATGCATCTCCCTCAAATTCATCAGAAAAGAAAAGATCTGTATATTGAGATTCAAAATCTGCTTCGCCACCTCCGCCGCCACCAGCTTGTTGTTGCTCGTATGGTGTTGTGGTAAACTTTAAATACCAGGCTAAATCTGGATTATTGCCCATAATGGCACGCACATAAAGGCTGTTATCATCCACATCCAGTACTTCATAAGAACTTGCACCAATATAATAACTCATAAAGCCATCCTCGGAAAATTCCAAAACTGTTCCCGTAGAACTTTCAATACCTGAAGTAGCCGGGGCGAGAGTTACATTTTTTGGTGCTCCCGTATCAAAAGCGATACACTGATCGCCACTACCCGTGGGCCCTCCAAATTGGCCGACAAAATCAGCATTAAAGAAAGTCGCGCCGTTATTGTTCTGGTTATAGGTGAAGTTCTCTTCACCGGTTGTGCTAAATGTCAGCACATCGGTATAAAAACAGTCACTGGCTTCAGCCCCGTCTTTTTCAAAAGGTGCTGCCTGATAATAAATGGGACTGTTAAAACCGTCTCCTGAAGAAGGCCCTACTCCCAGGTGTCCCGGCTGAAATGCAGCGACATACCACATTTTCGTATCGCCTCCGGTAAGTAATTGTTTTGTTGTAGGATCTGAAAAATCACTTTCTACAGATACTTCAATCGTTTTGGAGCTACTAATCCCACCTTTACCGTAGGCAACCACAATTACCTGATAGGTATTTAAGCCATTCCGGTTAAAGCGTTTGGTATAAGTGCCGTCTAAGGAAGTGCCGGTAGTGCCGTCGCCAAAATTAAACTGATAGGTTATGGCATTATCTGCGGAAACGTTAAAAATCACAATCCCCGAACCATCGTCGCTTATATCTGTATTCACCTGGATATTAGAAGGCACCATCATGGTTTCAAGGCCAAGATCATCCTCCTGGCAACTTGTGACCAGCAGTGCGACTGCCAAAAAGCTTAAAATTAATTTTAGATATTTCATTTTTTTATTTTCTAGTTTTGCTCAATATCATCAATATAGAAAGTGCCCGCAGTAAATCCGGCAAAATCAAGGAATATAGATATTTCATCATACTGCCCGGTTGGTACAAAGGCCGCTCCTCCCGGATCATCATTGCTTATGTAGCTCGTTCTTGCATTGGTGCCGAAATTGAAAGTTAATTCTTCCCATCCTGAACCGGTATGGCTTACCTCTACTTCATTAGACCTTTCACCATTAACACCGGTTTCCAGTTTGAATAAAACCTGATAGGCAACATCGGAATAAACCTTCATAGTAATGACCTTGTTAGACCCTGAAAAATCGATGGCTTCATCAAGTATAAAAGTCAAGGCTTCGTATTGTCCTCCCTGGTTGGTAACCTGTCCAACTTTAGTATCTGTAGCATTGATCCCCGTTTGTTTAGGGTTGGTAACAACTTCAAAAGGAACACTGTTGGTACCGGTTGTATAATCATCCCCTCCGTCAAAATCTATAGGTAGTCCAAAAGTTCCTCCTGTACTTCCACCGCCATTACCCCCGGTAGATTGGGCGTTTAAAGTAACATTATCGAAATACACTACGTTCTCCTGTGATCTATCCTGAAAATCAGGGAAAATAACCAGGTTGGTAATATCTGTATTATTAGGATTTCCAATCACGCCTGAAAAGTCAAAAGTAAGTTCTTCCCACTCATTCGTTTTGGTATTGGCCACCTTAATCTCCCCGGTAGAACCACCCGCCGCATTGGCAAATTTTACTCCCACATCACTGATCACCGACTTCCACACCATAATTTTAACGGTGCTATTGGATGCACTGAGCGTAAATGGATTTTCAAGCACAGTTTCAGTTCCTGCGTATGGTTCACCCCCTACTCTGGCAGTGAATTTAGCTACGTTCATAGAGGTATTAATTCCACTGGCATCAGGATTATTGACAATTTCTAATTCAGGATTATCAACATTTTCAAAAACTGCCCAATTTCCTGCCGCACCACCATTTATGGCAGCTTCAAAATCTACAGGAAAACTGGTTTTAGCCGTTCCGGCATTGTTGCCACCATCTCCATCTGCAGATTGGGCAATATCATCGATATAATATACTGAACCATCTCCCGATGGTTGAACTTCAGCATCAAATTCAGGGAAGATCACGAATTTATCATAAGCCACACTGGCATCGATTATTTCAGAAAAATCATAGGTAAGGGTTACCCAGGTGTTCGCCTCGCTTAACGTTTTATCTATAAATTTGGTGGCAGCGCCGCCGTCACCTTCTTTCTCCAACTGCATCCTCACATTGATGCCCGCTTTAGGCGACCAAATTTTGAAAGAGAAGGTGCGACCTTTGCTAAGATCAATGTCCTGAGGGAAAATATGGAATATACCGGAATACCACACAGCTCCCTGACCTTTTGTAAATTCATATACAGTTGCGGAATTATTTCCGGTCATATCCGGATTTGCCACCGGAATCCCGGTTACCACATCACCTTCAAATACGCCTGAAAGGGTCTTGCCATTTTCAAAACTAATGGGAAAGCTTTCTGCAATTTCGGGATCTCCTCCACCATCAGTATCTCCTTCTCTCATAAGGTCATCTACATAATAGGTTCCAGAAGCGCTTCCGGCAAGGTCAAAAAATAAAGAAACGGCAGCATACTGGCCAACCGGAACAAATGCTGCTCCACCCGTATCATCATTATTTACATAACTGGTAGTTGCATCTGTATCGAAATTATAGGTTAAGGTTTCCCATCCTGTTCCACCATGTTCGGCTTTCACTTCATTAGATCTTTCACCGTTTATCCCTGTTTCTAATTTTAAAAGTGTAGTGAATGCTTCTTCTGAATACACCTTTAAACTAAATGTTTTACTTCCTGCTGAAAAATCAATCGCTTCATCAAGGTTGAAGGTTAGTCCTTCATAAGCAGCACCTGTCTTAGTTAGTGCTCCAACCATAGATTCTATATCGTTAGATCCGGATAATTTAGGATTTGTCACAATTTCGAAGGCGGTATTTTCAGCTCCAAAAGCAACAACCTTATATCCAACCGCAGGATCGTCAAAAGTTACCGGTAATTTCATTGGATCACTGGCCTCAGGAACCACTACTTCAACACTAGTTTCCGCAGTTGCCACACCAGCACCACGCGCTACTACCCTTAGGGTGTAAGTTCCCGGAGCAGTGTAGGTATAGCTGATAGTCTCATCTGGCATTAGTTGTGTTGGTTCTTCATCTTCAGAATCACCAAAATAAACGTCGTACATCGTGGCATTATCTGCAGAAGCACTAACACTAACCATCGCAGGATTTGAAGCAGACTGATCTACATTTACTACTAAATTTTCTGGAGCTTTAAAGGCGATCATCAATCTTTGGTTGAATTCGCTGGTAAGCCCGGTTGAACCAACCGCAACAACCCTTACCAGATACTCTCCTTCTCCGTACGTATATGAAATGGTTTCACCATTGGCAACTTCTACCGGAGTTTCGTTTTCTGCATCTCCAAAATAAACCTGGAAAATTTGCGCTCCTTCACCACTTGGCGTAATAGTAACCGTTCCTGAATCGTCCTGAGCAATATCAAATGCTGCAGTTACATTTGTTGGAGCTGAAATATCATCAAATGCGTAATTCGTGATCTCCTCATCTTCGCAGGCGGTAAAGCCAAGCGTGGAAATGAATAAAACTGTTAGTAATCGAAATATTTTCATCTTATTAATGGTGTTTAATTTTTATTTAGTATCCTGGATTTTGTTCCCAATTATTTCCTGCCAGTTCAATTTCTATTTGTGGAATGGGAAAAAGTTCATGTTTGCCGGCCTGGAAACCATCGATCTCTGTGGCGGCCCTGCCAGTGCGAACCAGATCAAAAAATCTATGTCCTTCACCTACCAGTTCCACACGTCTTTCATCATAAATAGCATCTAAAAGATCGGCTCCATTTTCAGTAACAGGATCTAATCCTGCACGGTCACGAACCCTGTTCAAATAAGTTTTAGCCTTATCTGGATTAGAACTGGCCTTTAAATAGTTCGCTTCCGCCGCCATTAATAAGACATCAGCAAACCGAATTGCCCGATAATTATTAGGATTGGTAAGATTTTGATCCCCTGTATTGAGATCGCCTTTCCTGGCGATATATTTTCTATTATAATAACCGGTGTGTTCATAACCTTCAACATACGTTGCCCCATTGGCGGCAGCAAAAGCTTCAATATCAAGAATGGCCACATCTTTACGAATATCTCCAGACTCAAAGGCATCAACAACTTCCTGTGTGGGAAGATTAAAACTAAAACCTGAATCGAAAATAGGGCCGTTAAAATTTCTTATCCCGTTAAAACCAACGGCAACATTCCCTTCAGAACATTGTAGACAACCAAATCCCGCTCCTTCTTTATCGGTATACTGAATTTCAAAAACTGAACCTGGTCCGTTTTCACCTTCCTGTTCGAAAATGCTTGCATAATCTGCAACCAGCGAATAAGGCCCATTAACCACTTTTTCAAGGGCAATTGCTGCGTCATCATATTGCTTTTGATATAAATAGGCTTTTCCCAGCAGGGCATTGGCCGCACCGGAAGTAATTCTTCCCCCCTGAGCCTGAGTTGCCGGAAGGTTTTCCGCAGCAAAAATAAGATCTGCTTCTATCTGGTCATAAACTTCTGCTTGTGGAGTACGATCTACGGTAAACTGATCACCAAATTCCAATGGTCGATCTACCACTAAAGGCACATCCCCGAAGAATTTTACCAGTTCAAAGTAATAATAAGCCCTTAAAAACCTGGCCTGGGCGATTACAGCTTCCTTTCCGGCAAAATCGGTTTTATCCTGGTACTGCATAATATAATTTGCACGGTTTACCCCCGCAAACATCCAGTTCCAGATATCCCGCAATTGTTGATTTACCGGGGTATGCTGCATATCATCAATTTGCTGCAAGCCTATTACATCATTGGCGCTTTCACCACCGGCCACAGTATTGTCTGACGCTATTTCGCCAATCATCACATTTAAATAAGTTGCCTGCAGCAAATCATAAGCTCCAATCAACGCCTGTTGGTAATCTTCTTCAGAATTAAAATAATTATCTGAACTTTCATTTTCTGAAACTACATTTACAAAATCATCACTACAGGAAATAGCCACAAAAGCAATTAAACTGAAGATTATTCGATTCTTGATTGTTTTCATTTTCATCTTCATTTTTTAAAATTTAAAGTTTAATCCTGCTGTATAAACTCTGGGTACCGGATAAAACCCCTGATCTATTCCACCCCCAATAGGGTCTCCGGAAGATGCAGAAGGATCATAACCATTATATTCTGTTAAGGTGAAAGCGTTATTCACTGAAACGTAAAATCTTAATTTTCTAATGCCCAGTTGATCGGTTATATTTTCACCCAGACTGTAACCCAACTGCACATTTTGAAGTCTTAAATAAGAACCGTCTTCCACAAAAAAGTCTGAAAAAGTATTATTCCCATTCGCACCTGTACTCACTCTTGGATAATCATTACTTGTATCTTTGCCTGTCCAGCGGTCAAGTACAAAAGATGTTTTATTCGTCCTGGTTTCGTTACGATCATAAGCTCTTACGATATCATTACCAACAGATGCAAAGGCATAAGCGACAAAATCGAAATTCTTATAATTGAAGCCTAAATTAAGACCCATGGTATAATCTGGAATCGGATCTCCAATTTCTACACGATCATCTGGAGTGATCGTCCCGTCACCGTCCTGATCTATAAAACGTAGATCTCCCGGACTTGCGTTAGGCTGATTTCCTGCGGCAACTTCAGCGGCATTTTGGAAAATCCCGTTGGTTTGTAAGCCGTAGAAGTAACCAATAGGATGTCCTGCTTCCATTCTTGAGGGGGCATCACCCTGTCCCACGGCGAAAAATCCTCCGGGAACAAATCCATTTTCATTGGCAACAGAGAGCACTTCATTTTCTAAAGTGGTTAAATTGAAATTAATATTGAATTCAAAATCGTCATTTACAAATTGATTATATGCCATTGAAAATTCCCAACCTTTATTTTCTACAGAACCTGCGTTTACAATAGGTGCACCGGCACCGGGAGCTCCAACTCCTAAAATTCCGGATACTTGTGGCACTAATAATAAATCATCGGTTTGTCGTTGGAAATAATCCACAGTAACATCCAGCTTATCGTTAAATAATTTTGCGTCCACACCAATATCAAAAGCAGTTTGTTCTTCCCATTGTAATTCAGGGTTAGAAAGTCTTCCGGCGGCAATTCCGTAAAAAAGTGTATCGTCAAAAACGTAAGTCCCTTCACCATTGAGTAGGGAAACATATCCAAAAGCACCAATACGGTCATTTCCCAGGATCCCATAACTACTTCTAAGCTTTAAGAAATTTACAATATCGTTCTCCCCATAAAAATCCTCTTCACTAATTACCCAACCTGCGGAAGCAGAAGGAAACCAGCCAAATTTGTTTTCAGGACCAAAATTGGAAGATCCATCACGACGTATTACTGCGGAAAGCAAGTACCGCTGATCGTAGTTATACTGAAGTCTGGCAAAATATGACAGCAATCTGGAATCAAAGATCCTGTTGCTTACATTCTGATAATTATCCACCACATCTGAAGCATTCTCGATACTTGCATTTTCGTAAAGGTTTCCAGGAATATCAAAACCTGTAAAACCGTAAAAATCCCCTGTAGTTTTAAATACGGAAGTACCTAAAAGAGAGGTTAGGTTATGAAGTTCATTAAATGTATTTGTATAAGAAAGAAAAGCATCAAATGTGTAATCCCGAAAATAATTCGTGCTTTCATTAACTACATTTCGGTCTATATTAAAAACTTTTCCTGAACCATAGAAAGCAGTAGGTAAAAAGCTATTTCCCCTAACTTCAGAATAGTTGAACTGGTAGCGGGTTTCCGCTTTAAAATGTTCAAAGAAATCATAGCTTAAACCTAATGTCCCGGTAATTTTATCTACCTCGGAGTTGTTATAAGTATTCGCTATTTGAGCTACGGGGTTGATCACCTCGTTCCCTAAACCTTCGGCAAGGCTAAAATCCCCATTTTCATCAAGGACAGGAATAGTGGGCGCCATGTTGATTGCGTTGAACAATACCGAACCAAGACTGTTTTCCGCAAGCGTTTTTCTATTGGAATGTGTATAAATAGCCGTGGTGGAAAATTTTAGATCTTCCATGATATCATAATCGAAATTCATTCTTCCCGTAAATCGTTCAAAATTTGAAGCATTCCCACCTACGATCCCATCCTGATCGAGATAACCCGCGCCAAAGGAATAGGCTGTTTTTTCACCACCCCCAAAAACACTAAGGTTAAGGTCCGACATGATTGCCTGCTGAAAAACCTCCTCCTGATAATCGGTTCCCTCGCCTAAATTTCTAAAGTTTGGGAATGGGGGATTTTGGCCCCCGGCGGCGAAAGCTTCGTTAAGGATAACGGCATATTCAGTGGCATTTAAAACGGGTAATTTCCTACTGGTTTCCTGCACGCCGGTATAGGCATCAAGTTCCACTCTCAAATCAGAATTTTTGAAACCACCTTTGGTGGTGATTAAAATTACCCCGTTTGCTGCCCTAACTCCATAAATACCTGCTGTAGCATCCTTAAGGACACTAATACTTTCAATATCATTTGGATTAATCACACTTAAATCCTCAATAACAGCGCCATCCACGAGAATCAAAGGTCGTGAATCCCCATTAGTCGAAATCCCACGAATACTAATAGTAGAAGCACTTCCCGGAGAGCCGGAAGTTGAAGTAATATTTACCCCGGCAACTCGACCCTGTAATGCCTGTTCTACTCTTACCGGATTTAGATCTTCTATTACATCACTACTTACCGTACTAACCGCCCCGGTAATTTCTTTTTTGGTTTGGGTTCCATATCCAATTACTACCACCTCATTAAGTGCCTGGGCATCTTCCGCCATTTGAATATTTATAATCTGCCGATCACTTACCCGAACTTCCTGGGAGATAAACCCGATATAACTAAACTGAATTACATCTTCGGGAGACAAATTATTAAGTGAATAATTTCCGTCAAAATTGGTGGTTGTTCCCTTTGACTGGTCTTTCACAATAACATTTACTCCAAGAAGGGGTATTCCATTAGAATCGGTAACTGTACCGCTAACAGATCTACCCTGTGCGTTCGCCGTAAATAACCCGCTCCATAATAAGAGGAATAGGCAGGTGTATTTTTTCATGTGTATAATTGTTAAAATTGAAAGTACAATATAGGGAGGGAGTGTTAAGTATTGGGAAGAACCACCTTTACAAAAAATCTACATACAATTAAACCTCAATTATCTTTACACAAAATTATTGTAAAATAAGAAATAGAAGGACTTACGATAAAAATAAGACTTCAAATAAATTAACCGAAAGGAAAGGTTAATTCTCCATCATGTTAAGGCTATGTAGAGTTATTCTTCTTTATTGTAAAGTTTAAAGATTTAGAATATACTCCGTCAAATTCACATTTCTGTCTAAATCCATCTTTTTACGCAAACGATATCGTTTAATTTCCACGCTTTTAGTTGAGATATTCAAGAGTGGAGCAATTTCCTTTGAAGACAAATTTAATCTGAGATAAGCGCAAAGTTTAAGGTCACTGGAAGTTAATTCAGGATGCAAGTTTTTAACCTTTTTGAAAAAATCCTTATCGGCATTACTAAAAGCTTTTTTGAAGAATTCCCAATTGTCTTTTTCATTAATATCCTTATCTATGGTTTTAATCACCGACCGAATTTTTGAAGAATCGGCTTTGTCTTTCAATTCATCTTTAATATGCGTAAGAAATTCATTCTTTTTAATCATACTCATAGTAGATACAGCCAGTTCCCTGTTCTTACTATCCATTTCCTGCTCCAGCTTTTCATTTTTCAATTTAATGATCTCCTGTTCCGCCTGCAGATTTTTAAGTTTTAAGGCACGCTCGTTTTCCAATACTATCTTACGATGATGCCTGTTATAAAGTACATTCACCAGTAAAATAATTGCGATAATGATGAACACATACAGGAAGATCGCTATATAAGACAGGTAAAACGGCCTCTTGATCTCGAATTCATAAGTAGAAATTTCACTTTGCTCATTTCCGACTTTTGAACGAACTTCAAAAGTATACTCTCCAAAGGGTAAGTTTTCAAAACTGGCCATAGACCCGGTATCCCACCTGCTCCATTTAGCGGTTAGCCCTAACAGCCGGTAACTATATTGTGCTTCTAAATATTTGGAATAATTAGGGGTGCTAAATTCAAAGTCGATATTATTATTTTTAAACCCAAATTCTCCCGATTCATCAGGCTTTACCTGAAACTTTTCAGAATTAATATCTCCGGCGACTATACTATTTATATGAACGGAAGGAGTTTGCTTAAAAGAAGTAGCATTATCAAATTTTAAATACCCGTTTGAAATACCTACCAGATATTCATTTTCATTAATTTTGGAAAGGTTTTCATAACCTACGGCAATATTCCTGAATTTTTGATCGATATAGATCACCTTAAGTTCATAGGAATTATTTAAAGAGGCCCTACTTACCTCATAAATTCCTTCATTTCCAAAGGCCCAGATTTTTTCAGCATTTGTATCGCTTACCACTCTGCCGGAAAGTCTGCTTTTATTCTTAAATAATTCTTCGAGGGAATTCTTTTTTGAAAAAACCTCCCTCCTTTCATTGAACTGGTAAATGTGTTCCTGGGTGCTATAGTAAAGCGTGTCGTTAAACTGAAAAATACTGGAGTTCACACCAGATTCCTCTTTTAGGGGATAATTTATAATTGAAGATACCTGCAGCGAATCATTCAATTTTATTCTGAAAACTCCTTTATGTTCATTGCCAATCCAGATATCACCTTTATCGTCGATCTCGATAAATTTAGAGGAATGCGGAAAACCTTCAATCATGGGAGTATCCACAATAGTATTATTATCCTTCTTTTTTAAGAAACTGATCCCGTTGTAATGTCCCTGTATAAAAGTTTTCTCATTCACTGCTTTAACCAGCCATGTTCCCAAGCGATCAGAAATTTTGGTCGCCTTATTACCGTCTATCTGAAAAGTACCACTATTATGTCCACAGAAGATTACTCCGTTTTCTTTCCTGATATCCCATACCTGCCCATTGGTTCCCGAAATAAGATCAAATTTAGATCCCCCATTATCACGATAATATAAACCCTGATTGGTTCCAAGATATAAGGCTTCCCCCTCCGCTAAAAATGAATAAACCGAGCCAATCTCGCCGCGATTATCCTCAAAACCGGTCACAGGTGAATTGAGGTCCAAAAGAGAAATTCCAAAATCCAGCCCCGCCCAAACATTGCCCGTTTTATCCTCATATAAAGCAAGTGCAGTATTGTTCAGCAAATCATTTTCCTGGTTGAAATGATGAAGCATTTTTCCCTCTGAATTAATTTCAAAAATTCCCTTGCCCACGGTTCCCAGTAAGATGTTTCCATTCTTCAAATAATCGGCTGAAAGGATTTGTTGGTTGTTAAATTCCGAAGTGGTTTCAGTAAAGAAAGGCACCAAATTATTTTCATCCCATTCATAAAATTGTGCATTTTGGGAAACGTATGCCAACTTGCCATTCCTTTTAAAAATTTCGATTACTGCCTGATCTTTTCCTAATTTCTCCTGCGGAATAAGGAGTTGTGGTTTCCCATTTTTTATATTAAAAAGCCCTTCACCCACATACTGAAAGTAAATTCCATCTTCCAGTTTATAAAGCGCAGAAATTGGTTTGCCCCGGGAATTCTCCATAAGGATAATTGAATTGGGTTCCGGATCATAAAAATATACCCCTTCAAAACTTCTAAAAATGATCAATCCTTCATAAGATTCAATATTCCAGAATTGTTCCCCGTCTACCATGAGATTGGGAAATTTATCGTTTAGTGAATGATATTCAAGTTCCTTGAATTCATTTTTGGTCCAGTAACCAAATTCCATATAGGCACCGGTATAAATCCTATCTTTAAATGATAAAACCGACCGCACCACGGTTTTATTAGGCACTGGATACAAATTCCACTTTTCACCGGTAAATTCCAACAATCCGCTATTATTGGCGAAATAAAAATGATCATCTAAAGATTGGGAGACCATCCAGTTTTGATTTCCCGCAGCGTAATCATTTGGGGTGAAATTTACTACCGGAGGTAATTCCTGAGCGAAAATCGATAAGCACAGGAAGAAAAATATTGAATTAAAAAAATTGTTCAAAAAAAATATTTTTGGTGTGATTGAAAGGTAATCATCCTGGTTCAAAGCTGAAAATAATTCGTTAAATTGCTTAAAATGTGTTAATAAAATTTTTAGTTGTAGATGTTAAATATTGATAAAGCCCAATGAAGATTCATTTTTATTGAATTTTTTTGACGGTTAACTATACTACTTTTGGTGAATTATCAAACAACCTAACTCATATATGTCTCAAAGTACCAATTCAGTTTTTCCGAAAAACCTACTTACTTATCTCGGTTTAATAATTTTCCTTTTTACGAACACTACCATATTAGCCCAGGAAAAAAACAATATCCACTCTGTATACATCACTTCCAATACAGGTATACGTGATGACGCTTCCAACGATAAAATTCTTTCTGAAATCGTGAGAGCTTCAAAAGAAGAAGATTCTTCAACTTTAGTAATCACAGGGAACATCGTCCCTAAAGGAGGTTTTCCAGATAAAGATAATGGGCGTGATCGGGTTGAAGAATACCTGAAAAAAAACCTGCTTTCTAAAATTGAAGAATTCAAAGGAAGGGTTATTATCACTCCCGGTTATAACGAATGGCAGGAGGATGCCCCAGATAATATAGATGATCTTGAATCATTTTTACAGGACAATTCAAAAGTGAAATTTTGGCCTAATGACGGTTGCCCTATCGAAAGCGAAAGCCTTAGCGATGATGTTCAGCTTATTATGATCGATTCACAATGGTATCTCGAAAATTGGGATGAACATCCTTACATCAATAATAAATGTGACATAAAAACACGTACCCAGTTTAGGGAAGAATTTAATGATGAACTGGAGGATAACCAGATGAAAACCGTGTTAGTAGCGGTGTATCACCCGGTGATGACCCAAACCAAATTAAATTTTTTCGAAAAAATAATTGGTACGGGAACTCAAACCCGTAGGAATCCAGATTTAGCCAAATTAATGGGAACTTTGTCCACCCTTGCCCAACAATATCATGATGTAATATTCCTTTCCGGACAGGATCATAACTTACAGTATTTGCAAGACGATGGAGTTGAACAAATCATATCTGGGGTAACTCAAAATCCAAAAAAAGCAAATCCAATCAAGCGTCATGGTGATTTTGCGGCTTATGACCTGGGTTATGCTAAGATGAATGTTTTTAAGGACGGGAGTTCAGATGTAGAATTTTTTAAAGTTACACCATCGGGCTCCGAAGTTATTTTTAATCAACAAATATCCCGCGAAAGACCGAAACTATCTGATGTCACCTGGCCAAAGCAAAAATTAGGTAAAACCACCATTTCCTCTGTTTACACCGAGAAGGAAACCGATAAGGATGGCTTATTCAAAGCTATCTGGGGACAACATTACAGATCTTTTTATAGTAAAAAATTCGAATTTCCAGTCCTGTATTTAGATACAATCCCCGGGAATCTTGAAGTTTTGGGCGCCGGTGGTGGTCACCAGTCCAGGTCTCTTAGTTTTATAGACGATGATGAACATGAATATACACTAAGGGCACTTAAGAAAAGTGCCTTACAATACCTGCAAACATCAGTTGTTCAAACGCATTATGTGGAAGATTTTTTAGAAAATACCATCGCAGAGCGATATGTGCAGGATTTTTATACTACCGCTTTCCCCTATGGAACATTTCCTGCTGGTAGATTGATGGATGAATTGGATATTTACCATCCTAATTCAAAATTATATTATGTCCCAAAACAGGAAGCTTTGGGAGTTTTTAATATTGACTATGGGGATGAACTTTATATGTTTGAGAAACATGTAGGAGATGAAAATAAGGATCTCGAGGTTTTCGGTAATGCTGATGATATCGTGAATACCCCAGATCTTTTTCTGAAGATAAGGGAATCAAAGGATATTTATGTAGATGAAGATATGTTTATAAGGGCCAGGCTGCTGGATATGCTGATGGGCGATTGGGATAGACATGATGGGCAATATGAATGGGCAGAATTTGAAGATGATAAGGGAGGTAAAAAATATCTCCCTATTGCCAAAGACCGGGATCAGGTTTTTCCAAAAAATGATGGCTTTGCCCTCACCCTTTTGAAACTGGGTTTTTCACAATTTAGAGCTTTGGAAAATTATACCGATATGGTGAAAAGGCCAAAATGGTTCAATGTAGCCGGGTATCCTCTGGATAAAGCTTTTATTAGAAATGCACAATGGGAAGACTGGCAAAAACAAGTAGATTATATTCAGAATAATATTACTGATGAAGTGATACAGGAAGCATTTGCAGTATTACCCGCTGGAATCAATAAGGATCAAAATGTAGAGCATATAAAAACTACCCTAAAAGCGAGAAGAGGCAATCTTGAAAAAATCGCCCGGGAATATTATCAGCATCTGGCTGAATTTGATATGTTTATTGGTACTGATGATGATGATAAATTCCTTATTACCAGGAAAGCTAAAGGGATTACTACTGTCCAGCTTAAAAATAAGGATGGCGACATCAAAGCTGAAAAATCATATAATTCAGATATGACCAGGGAGGTTTGGATTTATGGCCTGGATGGTGACGACGAATTTAAGATTGTGGGGAAAGGCTCCCAATTGGTACCATTAAAAATAATTGGCGGGGAAGAGAATGATATTTATGATTTTCAGAACACCAGAAAAGCAAAACTTTACGATTATAAGAGTAAAGACAATACCATTAAAACCCCGGGTGCGCATAAAATGTTAGTCGATTCTTACGACATCAACAATTATGACCCTAAAAAGAAAAGAATAAGAGAGTATACTTTATTTCCAGGTGCCGATTTTAATTCGGATACTGGTTTTAAACTTGGTATTAAAAACACCTATACAACATACGGCCTGGCCAGAAACCCCTTTACCACCAGGCAAAGCCTTAGCGGTAACTACTTTTTCGCTACGCAGGGATTCGATGTAGAATACAACGCAGAATTTGCACATATTTTCTATAACTGGAACTTCGGCTTAAATGCCTATTATTCCAGTCCGAATTTCACATTGAACTACTTCGGAAGCGGTAATGATAGTGAATATGACCCTGATGATGTAGCCAAAGATTATAACCGGGTTAAAGTTCAACAATGGCATTTTGCCCCATCGCTCATCTGGAGAAATGGCAAAAAAAGCTCTTTTACCGTCATGCCCATGATAGAATCTATGGAAGTAGATTATGATGAAGGCCGTTTTGTAGCAGATACTTTTACACCAGCCGATCCAATTTTTGAAAGTCAGCTTTATGCAGGAGGGGAATTGAATTATAATTATTTTAATAAAGATCGGGAAGCTTTTCCATCCAGAGGTGTAGAACTGGATCTTACCGCAGGTTATAAAGCGAATATCGACGAATTTGATAATAAATTTGCATACGTAAGACCCATGTTAGCGCTGGATTACCCGTTGCATGAAAGTGGTTTTGCCGCATTGGCCACCAAAATTGGCGGGGAAGCGATAATTGGGGATAATTATGAATTTTATCATGCTGCAGTTTTGGGTGGTGGAGATCAAAATAGCCTAAGAGGTTATCGTAATCAGCGTTTTAATGGTAAATATGCTTTCTATCAAAACATCGATATTAGAAGTGGTGTTGCACAATTTAGGACCAATTTTATCCCAATTCGTATGGGAGCCAGCGTTGGTTTCGATTATGGTAGGGTTTGGCTGGATGATGATAATTCTAATGACTGGCATACCGATTGGGGTGGATCGATATTTATAAATGCCTTCAAAGCTTTTACCGGAAATATTGGATACTACGTAGGTGATGAAGGAGGAAGATTAAATTTCACCTTTAATTTCGATTTTTAAAAAAACTAAATAACCAGGGTAAATAACCGATCTTAGCGGAGTTTTTCCGCGAGATCGGTTATTTTTTTCACATCAAAATTTGGAGTTTTAGACAAAGGATATAAAACTTTATCCTGCCGCCTGATGAATGCTGTTTGCATCCCAACTTCAGAAGCTCCATAGATATCCCAACCATGGGCCGCGACCATCATGGCATTTTCTGCGGAACAGTTTTCACTTTCCAAAACATAGTGATAAGCTTCAGGATGGGGTTTATATTTTTTACAACCCTCAATACTATAGATATTGTCGAGGAAACCGGTCAAATTTGAATTATTTAACTGTTCCTTTAAAACATCAGGTTTCCCATTGCTCAAGGCCACCAGCCTATATCCTTTCTCTTTCAAAATCTCAAAACCTTTGGGAACATCGGGATACGCGGTTAGTTGCGTAATGGGTTCCAGGATACTTTGAATATCAGATTCTGTAAACTTCAAATTATGCTGAACTGCATTCATCTGTAGGACTGCCCGGGCAATCTCACTGAAATTTTGATAATTACCGATCGTACTTTCTACCAGACTATAATGCAGCAGTTGCTCAAACCAGATCTCTGCCACCTGGTCATGCTGAAACGCGTTATTGATATTCGCTTTTAACGGACTCATATTCAACAAGGTTTCATTTACGTCAAAAACGATAAGATTGGGATTCTTCATTGTTTCTTAGGATTAAAAAAAGCCGACAAATTGCCGGCTTTTAAATTCAATATTTCAACTATTAATTCAATGGAATATATTCAAATTTTTGTCCTCCAACCGAAACTTCGATCATTGCTCCAGCCTTAGGCATAGTTGCAATGGCCAAACCATCTCTAAATTCTACAGATTTTGCCACTCCATCATCCATCGCCACGGCAGATGCATTTCCTGAAAGTTCAAAATTTCCATTTTTAAAACGCTCTAATTCTTTGGTGGTTTGAAATAAAATCACCTGTCTAAAAGCCTGGCCCCCTAATTGAAAACCTATATCAACCTGTTTAAGTTTGGCATATCCAATAAGATTACCTTTTTGATAAACTGCTCCATTTCCTGAAGCACCCCCCGCAACCATGGCACCTTTTCCCACATTAGGAAAGATCGCATAACCTTCAGATTTTTGAAATAATTCGTCCAGATTGGTGCTACTGTTAATGAAAGCTGTCTTGGCAACCTGGGCATCTTTTGCAATCTGATCTTTTTTTACATTATCGATCGTAGAAGAACAACCAGACAAAGCCAGAACGAAAAAGGCCATTACGGGTAAAAATAATTTTTTCATAGTTTTGATTTTTTATTACGCTTAAAGGTACTTACAATTCAATTCGTCAAGAGTTAATGCTTTGTTATTAAACGCAAAAGGATAAAAAAAGCCGATTCTTAATCGGCTTTGTAACATATAAGTGCTTAATTATTTTGCGGTATATCCAAATCGTTGTCCGGCAACTGAAACTCCAATCATAGCTCCTGCTTTAGGCATTGTTGCTACGGCAATTCCATCCTCAAACTTAATAGTTTTAGATTTACCTTTTTCGATAATTACAGCGGTTGCATTTCCGGAAAGCTCATATTCCCCATCTTTAAAATCATTCAGCGCATCCTTAGTTTCGAAGAATAGCACTTCGCTATAAGCTTCACCACCTACCTGAAGTCCAACATCAACCTGCTTTAGATTGGAATATCCAATCATAGTTCCGTTTTCATAAACAATCCCGTTTCCTGAAGCGCCGCCAATGATATATGCCCCTTTTCCAACATTTGGAAATATGGCATATCCAGCCGAGCTAGCAAACAATTCCTGCACGCTTGCATCAGCCTGGATCATGTTGGCTTTCGCATCATTTGCATCCTTTATCAAAGAATCTACATTAGCATTTTTCCCGGGGCCACAACTTGTTATTGCCACGAACAACATTAATAATCCTGCCATACCTAAATAACTGCTTAATTTTTTCATTATTTTATTTTTTTGGTTACTCGAATTTAAGAGATGGATGTGGGGAAGACTGTTAAGCCGATGTTATTTAAGCAAACTTTAAAACAGTATGCTAATATCTGTTAAGCTGTTTTAGGAAGGGATTTAAAAAGTAGCCTCGCCAGAATATATATCCTGGCTGAGTTGCCCTTTATGATGGGCTTTTAACTTGTTTAACTTTTGACGATCGGTGAATTTTTAACTCGCTGATTTTCAAATTTAAACAAATTACACCCTATATAATAAGTAATTTAGAATAATGTCAAGTTAATAAAATTAGTGAAAATTAAAATACTTGTTTAACTACTTGAATTCTTTTCTATTTACTGATTAAAACAGCCCCTCCTTCGGGTAAAAGTTCTAAAGTGATTGCACCATTATTCCCGACTTTCACATCTTTCGTTCCGGCAGTTTTATCATTTTTATCATAAATCATTTGAACCTTTTTATCTGCCAGCATAGGAAATTCTACTTCCAATTTTTTAGGTTTTTTCTCCCCGTTGACTGCTGAGATGTACCATTTTTCACCTTTTCTTCGGGCCAAAATGACCTCCTTTTCAGGAGCACCGGAAATAAATACCGTTTCATCCCAGGTAGTGGGGACATTTTTCAAAAAATCCAGTACAAATTCCGGTTGTTCTTCTAAATTATTTGGGGTCAATCCAAAATGCTGAATGGGTGAAAAATATAGCACCGATGTAGCCAGTTCAAAAGCATCTGTGGTACTGCGAACTGTCCCCTCCTTTTGATCTCTGGACAGCTTCTTATTCAGAAAAACAGGTGCGAAATCCATGGCTCCCACGGCATTTCTGGTAAAAGGCAAGAGCGTGGCATTTAGGGCGTGCTTATCTAAAGCATCCTGCCGGAAGACAAGATTTTCTGATGCCAGCACCGCTTCAGAACTTACAAAGTTTGGGAACATTCGTTGCCATCCACGGGGTAAAGTGCAACCATGAAAAATAACTCCAAGGCCATATTCATTAGCATCGGATAAAATATCTTCATAAAGTTGCATGGTTGATTGCTTGTCACCCCCGAAAAAATCTACTTTAATACCTTTCACCCCAATCTCCTGCATCCATCGCATTTCTTTTTTCCTTTCAGGCGAAAAATTCATCTTATCTTGCGGAGTCTGCGGAGCATTGTTCCAGTATCCGTTGGAATTATACCATAAAAGTGTCTTTACATTTTTGGAGTCGGCATGGTTAATCAGCTCTTCTATTCTTTTATAACCGATATTCCTGTCCCAATTGGCATCAATAAGAATATATTCAAATTTAAGATCTGCGGCGAGGTCGATAAATTTAACCTGGTCATCATAATTCATACTGTTATCCTGCCATACAATCCAGCTCCAGGTAGCCCTTCCCATTTTATAGTCTTCCGAAGCCTCATAAAGCGGTTTCACCACATCAAAAGCTACCGTGGACTCAACTATTGGTTTTAAGGTTTCTCCCAGTGTAATTGTTCTCCAGGGCGTTTGGGCTGGCAAGGCCATGGATGGAAAGGTTTCACCTATTCCGTTATTTTCAGCTTCCTGCGGAAAATTCAGCTTATAAAGTCCTTTGGCTATGCCCTCGCCCAATCTGGAACCTACATATTGTCCATGGACGCCTGTTTCAGAAATTAATATCCAGCCATTTTCAGCTAATTTGAACAAAGCGGGAAAAGTATATCCCACGCCATATTGAGAAGGCGTTCCCATAGATCCGTTGAGGGTATATTCTTCCTCATAGCTTGGCTTGGTATTCTCCCAACCGGTCATAGGTAGCGCCTGTGGCGTGATATACGTAGTCGCATAGTCCGGAAGATCGAATCCTGTGGTTTCTTCTTTTATGCGAATTTTGGTTTGATCATTTCCCGGAATAATTTTATAGGAAAACGCCACATCGCGATCGCTTATGCTGAAAATTACCTGCAGCGTATCCTTATTTTCATTCGTAAATGTACTAACCAGTTCTCTTGCCGTATAATTTACCTTACTCACCTTAGCCCTATCCATTTCATAAGTTTCAGAAATAGCCGAATCTTTAGTTGAAATAAATTTTAACCCAGTTGAAAAATCTCCTATGGAAGTTTTCAATCCCAGCGGGGAATCTTCCAGAAAAACTTCGTCTTTCAACTGAATATGATAGAGCAATGCTCCATTTTCATTCAGCTTTAGCTCTACGGAAAGGTTTTTATCCGGGCTTTTTACATTCCCGACTGTTTGCGCCAACATACCGAAGCTACTCGCAGATAGTAGAAGAAGAATTAAAGCGTATAAAGTGTGTTTATCACTCATGGAAAAGGTTTTTCTGAATATAGAGGTGCTTTTTCATTTAAAGATTGAATGACTTGGCATCTTCCAGGAATTTCTCCAAACCTGAATCTGTTAATGGATGTTTTAATAATCCCTCTATAGAAGAAAGCGGACCGGTCATCACATCGGCTCCAAGTTTCGCACAGTTTATAACGTGCATGCTATGCCTGATGGATGCTGCTAAAATCTCGGTCTCAAAACCGTAGTTATCATATATAAGCCTGATATCTGCAATTAACTGAAGGCCGTCTGTAGAAATATCATCCAGCCTGCCCAGAAAAGGAGACACATAAGCGGCCCCGGCTTTTGCGGCAAGCAATGCCTGCCCTGCAGAAAATACCAGAGTACAGTTCGTGCGAATGCCATTATCTGAAAAATATTTAATGGCCTTCACCCCTTCTTTGATCATGGGAACCTTTACTACAATTTGTTCATGCAATTGTGTAAGTTCTTTTCCTTCCTTAATAATATTATCAAAATCTGTGGCAACCACTTCCGCAGAAACATCTCCATCAACAATTTTACAAATATCAAGGTAATGCTGAAGGATATTATCTTTCCCGGTGATCCCTTCTTTTGCCATCAACGAAGGATTCGTAGTCACCCCATCCAATACACCTAGATCCTGGGCTTCTTTAATTTGATCAAGGTTAGCTGTATCTATAAAAAATTTCATATCTAATTAATTTCCATTAAAGAATATCATCACCCCGGCAACTATAATCAATATTAAAATTGACACAGCGATATCTTTCCAGTTATAACTTGTTTTGTTTTTTCTTTTCTCTTCCGCTGAAATAGTTTGAAAAGTTAGGTTCTCAATCTTTTCATCAGCAGGAGCAGGAGTTAGTAAACTCACCACCACGATCAATATAATACAGAAAAGGAAGAACCATGCCCCAAAGGAAAGGAAGTTCATATCACCCAGCAGAAACAAAAAACTATCGGGATCAAGGGAATCTTTTACTATTTCCAGAACAATACGCAATGCGCCCACAAGTAATCCAACCACCAGCGTGGTTAAAGCGCCCTCTGAGTTGATCCGTTTGTAGAAAATACCGAGAAGGAAAACTGCCGTAATCGGTGGTGCGATATACGACTGGACACTTTGTAAATATTCATACAAGACTCCGGAGATATTTGCCATAATTGGGATCCAGATAATCCCGATAATTACAATAAATACCGTGGCGATCTGTCCCGTCTGAACAAGTTTCTTTTCAGGGGTATTGGGACGTAGTTTTTTATAAATATCTACCGTAAATAAAGTAGAGCACGAGTTAAATACTGAAGCCAGGGAACTCATAAGGGCTGCTAATAATCCTGCGGCAACCAGTCCGCGAAGTCCTGAAGGCAATAAATTACTCATCAATACCGGGAAAGCTTCATCCGGGCTATCCCAATGAAGTTCTCCTCTCATCTTCAATGTTAGCGCGATAATTCCCGGAATTAGGAATAAGAATACAGGAAGCAATTTTAGCAAAGCGCCGAAAATAGTACCTCTTCGTCCTTCTTTGATGTTCTTAGCTGTTAGAGCGCGCTGAACGATATATTGGTCGGTACACCAGTACCAGATTCCAACAATAGTACTTGTGATCAATAATGAAGGCCACGGAAAATCGGGATCGGTAGCCGGCCTCCACATATCAAGGTATTCGGGACCAACAGTCTGGGTCATACTTTCCCAACCCCCTACTTTGTCTAAACCTATAAATGTAAGTGCAGCCGCTCCAATTACCAAAATAATCGCCTGTAAGGTTTCGGTATAAACCACGGCACGCATTCCGCCAAGAACGGTATAAATTCCCGTTAGGATAACTGTACCAAGAGCTCCAGTCCAGAAATCTATTCCGAGTAAAGCTGATACTACTATCCCACCGGCATAAATAGTTACCGATATCTTGGTAAGCACATAGGCAATAATTGAGAATATTGAAAGGACCCAGCGAGATCGTGCATCAAATCGTTTCTCCAGAAATTCAGGCATTGTAAAAACACCACTACGGGCATAGAAGGGAAGAAAAACCCAACCTAATATTAATACTACCCAGGCCTGTATTTCATAAATAAGCATGGGTAGTTTATCCCCTGCGCCAGCTCCGGCAAGCCCAACAACGTGTTCCGAACCAATATTGGAGGCGAAAATAGATGCACCAACTACAAACCAGCCAACATTTCTACCCGCTAAAAAATAATCTTCTGTATTCGACTGTTTTTTTCTAATCACCCAGACCGCAATTCCCACTAACACAGCGAAATATATCGAAATGGTGATCCAGTCTAATGTATCTAAAATTTGCATATTATTTAACTGAGAATTTATAAGAGGTTTCAGAAGTATAGGTTGATCCCGGTTCCAGTACTACGGAAGGAAAATCCTTTTGGTTTGGTGAATCTGGATAGTGCTGGGTTTCCATACAGAAACCGGTACGTTTTTCATAATTTCCGCCACCTTTGGCAGGCAACGTGCCGTCCAGGAAATTACCAATATAAAACTGAAGTGCTGGTTCATTGGTATAAACTTCCATAAACCGACCGCTCCCAGGTTCATAGGCGGAAGCTGCAAATCGCACTCCGCTATCCTGTTCATTCAATATCCAGCAATGATCAAAGCCGGGACCTCTTTTTAGCTGTTCATTCGAATTTTCCTGCTCCATGCCGGTGGCAATTTTTACAGGTTCAGTAAAATCGAATGGAGTTCCCTTTACCGGTTTAAGTTCCCCGGTAGGGATTAAAGTTTTATCTACCGGCAGGTATTCATCAGCATTTATTTCAACTACATGATCAAGGATTTTTTTACTGAAATCACCTGTTAAGTTGAAATAGGAATGTTGCGTGAGGTTTACAACGGTTTTTTTATCGGTAGTCGCTTCATATTTGATATGTAACTCATTGTTTGAATTCAGGGTATAGGTTACGGTAGTTTCTAGGTTTCCAGGGTAACCGCCTTCTCCATCTTTACTGGTATAGCTTAACTCTAGTGAGGCTTCATCTTCCCCTGAACTTGGCTCAATATTCCAAAGTACCTTATCAAAACCTTTATTCCCTCCATGCAGACTATTGGGCCCATCATTCGTATCTAATTTGTATTCCTTTCCGTCAAGCGAAAATCTCCCCTTGGCAATACGGTTTCCATACCGACCAATGATCGCCCCAAAATAAGGGCTGCCATTTTCATAATCCTGAATATTATCAAATCCAAGAACTACATCTTTATATTCCCCATTTTTATCAGGAACCTTTAAAGAAGTAATGATCCCGCCATAACTAATTACGCTCATTTCGAGTCCTGCGGAATTGGAAATAATATATTTCTCCACTTCTTTACCGTCGGCAGTTTTACCAAAACCGCTTTGATCTATTTTCATTCCCGGTCCATCTGTTTTAGGACTAGTTTCAGGTTCCTTATTTTTTTCCGCATCCTTACACTGGATAAAAATTAGAGCCAGTGCAAGGCTTAAAATTTTCAGAGGTTTATAAAGGTTGTTCATAATATAAATTTTTAGTGGTTACATTCCATGCTGGAACAAATGGTAATAAGCTTCATTAGCATTAAGTGTATCTTTAAACTGCCTTAGCGTTGTTTTATCGTCAATCACCAAAAGTTCTATCCCGGCAATATCTGCAAAATCTTCAAGAAATTCTGTGGTCAAGGCCTGGGTATAGACGGTATGATGTGCTCCCCCGGCAAGGATCCATGAAGTTACCGCTACATCCATATCTGGTTTTGGATCCCAGAGTACGCGTGCAACGGGTAAATTTGGTAAATCTGCTTCTGGTTCTACTGCCTCAACTTCATTTACGATTAGTCTGAAACGATTCCCCATATCAACAAGGGATGCATTTAAAGCCGGGCCTTTAGGAGAATTAAAAACAAGTCTTACTGGATCTTCTTTCCCTCCAATTCCCAAAGGATGTACCTCGCAGGTAGGTTTTGCATCGGCTATAGAGGGACAAATTTCCAACATATGGGAACCTAACACATAATCACGGTCTGAAGTAAAATGATTGGTATAATCTTCCATAAAAGAAGTTCCTCCATCAAGTCCCTGAGTCATTACTTTCATGGCTCTTAATAATGCCGCTGTTTTCCAGTCACCTTCTGCCCCAAAACCATACCCATCAGCCATTAGTCTCTGCACGGCAAGACCGGGAAGTTGTTTTAGTTCACCCAAATTTTCAAAAGTATCGGTAAAGGCCTTAAATCCACCTTCTTCTAAAAATGCGCGAAGCCCCAATTCTATTTTTGCTGCATCTATCAGCGAGTCTCTTTTGTCGCCGCCTTCCTTTAAAGAAGCAGTGAGTTCATATTCATTTTCGTAAGTTTTCAGCAATTTGTTCAAATCTGAATCTGAAACTGAATTGATATGTTTTACTACATCTGAAGCATCATAGCCATTCACCGAAACCCCAAATTTGATCTGCGCGGCAACCTTATCACCTTCTGTTACGGCTACCTGCCTCATATTATCCCCAATTCGGGCAACCTTGAGATTTTGAAGTTCATCCCATCCAAGGGCTACACGCAGCCAGTTCCCCACTTTTCGCTGAGTAGCTTCGGTTTTCCAGTGACCAACGATCACTTTTCGTTTTTTACGCATCCTCGACATAATGAACCCAAATTCACGATCCCCATGAGCCGACTGGTTTAAATTCATAAAATCCATATCGATCTTGCTCCATGGAATTTCAGCATTGAACTGCGTATGCAAATGGCAGATAGGCTTTTTCAAAATACTCAAACCATTAATCCACATTTTGGCAGGTGAAAACGTATGCATCCACGTAATGATCCCGATACAATCCGTATTATTATTGGCCTCCAGCATCACCTGAGTAATCTCGTCCGGAGTTTTTACCGTGTCTTTATGTACCAGCTTTACGGGAACTAAACTGGATTCGTTGAGACCCTTTACAATTGCTGCTGAATTGGCCGCAACCTGATTTAGGGTTTCTTCTCCATATAAATGCTGACTTCCGGTGATAAACCAGACTTCTTTTTGTTCAATATTGATCATTAATTTTTAAATTAAATAAGTTGGATTCTTTCGTGACTATTATAAAGACCTCACAGGTTTTTAAAACCTGTGAGGTCTAATATTATATAATATTAATTCTGACCGTAATAGGCGTCCTTGCCATGTTTACGCTCGTAATGTTTTTTGATTAATGAATCTTTCATTCTTGGAGCTTCAGGATTTATCTGAAGGGTGAGAAATGCCATTTCTGCAACGGCCTCTAAAACTTTACTATGATAAACCGCTTTAGCAGCATCCTTTCCCCAGGTAAATGGGCCATGATTTCCCAGTAAGACCATAGGCACTTCTTCGTATGAAATTCCCTTTTCCTTAAAGCAGTCCAGGATCTGGATTCCTGTATTATACTCGTAATTTCCTTCGATTAAATCGTCTCTCATCGGTGTTGCGCAGGGAATATCTTCGGTTAAATGATCAGCATGCGTGGTTCCAAAAATCGGGATATCCTTTTGCGACTGAGCCCAGGCCACCGAGTAGGTCGCGTGTGTATGGGCAATCCCACCGATGTTTTTCCAGTTCTTATATAAAAAAGCATGGGTTTTGGTATCAGAAGATGGCCGCATGTCTCCCTCGATCACATTATTCTCAAAATCCAGGATCACGATATCTTCAGGTTTTAAATCTTCATAAGGAACACCGCTGGGTTTGATCGCAAAAACATTTTTTTCACGGTCTACCGCACTCACGTTTCCGAAGGTATAAATCACCAGCCCAAGATTATTCAACTGAATATTGGCATCGTAACATTCCTTTTTTAAATCTTTATACGAGCTCATTTGCCTTGATTTTTTTGCTGATATTATTTTCTACAAAATCAGCCAGTTCTTTATATTCTTTGAGATAAACTTTGAATTCCTCTACTTTTTCCGGTTGTGGATGATATTCGGCTTCAAACGGGCTGCCTAGTTTTTTACTGGCTTCGATCACATTTGGATACAAACCTGCTGCCACCGCCGCATAAATTGCTGCACCAAGTGCCGGCGCTTCATCGGAAGATGCTACTTTGATAGGCATATTGAGGACATTTGCCAAAGTTTGCATGATATACCCAGATTTTCTGGCTACCCCGCCAATACCAATCACATTATCTATTTTTACCCCTTCACTTTCAAACCGGTCCACGATCATTTTAGAGCCAAAGCAAATAGCATTTACCAAAGCATTAAATATATGCGGGGCTTTTGTCCCCAGGGAAAGATTGCTGATCGCACTTTTAAGTTCCTGATTAGCATCGGGAGTTCTCCTGCCATTGATCCAGTCAAGTGCAATTGGAATACTTTCTGAAAGTTCCAGTTCCTCTGCCTGTTTTGATAATTTCGGAATAAAGTCTTTATTTATTTCTGCCTTAAGTTTCTGCTTTTGTTCTTCAGAAAGGGTTTCAGATTTGTAAACCAGATTTTCCAAAGGCCAGCTTAACACGTCCTTAAACCAGGCAAGTACATCTCCAAAAGCAGATTGTCCCGCTTCCAGGCCAATCATTCCCGGAATAACCGAGCCATCAACCTGTCCGCAGATTCCTTTTACGGTATTAGTTCCTATTTCCTCATGAGCCGAAACAATAATATCACAGGTAGAAGTTCCCATAACCCTAACCAGGGAATGTTGGTCTATCTGGGCTCCTACAGCTCCCGAATGCGCATCAAAAGTTCCCACGGCCACCACACAATTAGTGGTTAGACCTAATTTAGTTGCCCATTCTTGGTTAAGATTTCCAGCGACCTCATCAGAAGTATAGGTATTACAGTAAAGTCTATTTCTTAATTCTGCCAGGTAAGGATCAAGTTTCCCCAGAAAATCTTCTGAAGGGAGTCCTTCCCAGTCCTCATGCCACATGGCCTTGTGACCCGCAGCGCAGCGACTTCTTTTAAAATTTTCAAGATCTGAATCAATCAGCATAAACGTCATTAAATCACAGTGTTCCATCCAAGAATACGCGGCATTTTTCACTTGCTCATCTTCCCGGGCGATATGCAGGATCTTGGCCCAGAACCATTCAGAAGAATAGATCCCCCCTTCATATTTTGTATAATCGGGGCCTCCCCAACTTTTGGCAAGCTCATTGATCTCATTAGCTTCATTAATAGAAGTATGATCTTTCCATAAAACCATCATGGCATTAGGATTCTCTTCGAAGCCACTTTCAAATGCAAGCGGCTTACCTTCCCTGTTAATCGGTACCGGAGATGATCCGGTAGTGTCTATACAGATGGCTTTTACTTCTTCTGCCTTTACACCTAATTTTGAAATCACTTCCCTGATCGTATTCTCCAGTCCTTCCACATGATCAAGTGGATGTTGCCGGAAAAGGTTTTGAGAAGCTTCGCAATACAATTTCTCCTTCCATCTCTTATACCAGTGAACGGCAGACGCTTCTTCCTTTCCGGTTTCAGCGTTTACTAAAACTGCCCGCACCGAATCGGTCCCATAATCCAGTCCTATAACATAATTACCCATGCTCTGTTTACTTTATTGTTTTCAAATATAAACTTTTCATTTAGTAAGTGTGTATTAAACATTTATAATATCAATTAATCTTAAACTTTATAATATTTACTGAATATGGTTTAAGGTCTACTTCAAGTTCTCTCCCCTTAAGTTTAACATTCTGAGTTTGAGGACTTATATTCTTAGGTTTCTCAAAAGAATTTTCGGCGGAAAGGTCACTAGTTTGTAAAGTCAACATCTCCCCACTCTCATTTAAACGAACTCCTTTTATATCCATTTCTATTTCTTTTTCTGAACTGGAAGTATTCACGAGTTTTATAATAATCTCATTTTTATCTGTATCTCGAACCGCAGAAGCATAAAGTTCTTTCTGCCCGGTAAGTGCTTTTTTATTTTCAGTTATTTTGAGAAGATCAGTTCCGGAATTATTCGCAAATAATTTCTGAACATAGTAATTAGGAGTTCCGTAAGAGGAAAGGTTATCAAACCAGATAAGATCGGGTGTCCATTGCCATCCTTCTTTATGTGCCATAAGTGGAGCATACGAGGTTAAATGAACCACATCGGCGTTTCTCTCTAAACCGGTCATAAAAGCAGCTTCAGACATTGCGGTTTCCCAGTTATTCTTATTATCAGGGCTGGCTATGGCAACACTTTGCGCGGCATACTCTCCCGCGAATACTTTGGGGCCGTTGCGATCATAATCATCATAACGGGTAGCGTTCTCTCTAAACCATTTTGGCGGCTTATAATAATGCTCATCAATAATAGCCGCGTCGAGCTTTTTTAGCTGCTCCCAGCCGTATTCAAAATAATCACCTTCAGGGAAAGGTCCGCTACCGGAAACTATGGTAATCTCAGGATATTTTTCCTGAATTGCTGTCTGAAAAACTTTATAACGTTCAATATATTCCGGACCCCATTGCTCATTTCCAATCCCGATATATTTGAGATTAAAAGGTTCCGGATGTCCCATTTCGGCACGTATTTTTCCCCATTCAGAATCGACTGAACCATTTGCGAACTGGATAAGGTCTATGGCATCTTCTACATAGGGATCAAGATCTTCCATAGGTACTAATTCTCCTGTATTGAACTGGCAGGCGATCCCAACTCCAAGAATTGGCAGCGCTTCTGCTCCCATATCTTCGGCAAGTTGAAAATATTCAAAATATCCAAGTCCGAAACTCTGGTAATAATCTGGGGTAAGGCGATGAGAAAATTCGGTATTCCAACGATTCACCAAAATCTCCCGATCTTCAGCCGGTCCAACCGTCTTTTTCCACTGATATCTTTTCTCGAGGGTTCTTCCTTCTACGATACAACCGCCTGGAAAGCGTAAAAATCCGGGATCCATATCATCAAGCAGCTGTACCAGATCCTTTCTCAATCCATTCTTTCTTCCTTTCCAGGTATCTACCGGGAACAGGGAGATCATATCCAGGTCTATTGCACCGTTTCCTTCAAAAGTCACTTCAAGCCTGGCTTTTTCAAGAGTTTTGGTTGCAGTAAAAACTGACTCATAGGTTTTCCATGAATCAGAATCTACAGAAATACTTGTTTTGCCAATAACATTTCCGCTTTCATCGATCAGCTTAAAATTGATTTTTTCAATACCCTTAGGTTGGGCCGCCTGAATAGATATGCGGTATTCAGCATTTTCCTTAATCCCCATTCCGCGATAACCTTCATTAATCAGTTTATATCCTGAAGCATCATTTATCGTGATTCTGGCGAAATTGTGGTTTCCGGATTCATCCTGATATCTTACAATTTTGGCGATCCCTGAATTTTTATTGAAAGAATGCCGATCACTGTCAGGTTCTATCCACCCCATTTTAGGAAGTTCAAATTCGAAGGACCTGTTCTTCACTTTTTCGGCATATAAACCACCATCGGCCGCGAAATTGATATCTTCAAAGAAAATCCCGTACATCGTGGGCTGAATTTTGGCAAGCGATTTCGTGGCATCTATCTTTAATTCGTGTTCCTGTGCGATGGCCGTTAGCCCCAGACAGATAACTATAACGGGAATTATTTTTCTGATTATTCTTTTCATTATATTTATTTTATTTGCTCATTCATGGGTTCAACTGAAGGCCAGCCGTTCTTCCATTTCACTTCTTTTATTCCAAGTTTAGGTGCGCCTTTATCATTGGCATCGTAGGCATGGAAAAACATATAATCTTTTCCGTCGAAATTATAAACTGAATTGTGACCCGCTCCGTACCAGTTCTTATTCCCCTGCAGGAGCAAAGTACCTCCTCCTTCGTTAAGAGACTTTCCATCCTTATCCACATAAGGGCCGGTTACTTGTTTTGATCTTCCCACAACCACTTTATAGGTACTTTTTTCAGCGCGACAACATAGATCCCACGAGAGGAATTGATAATACCAGTTCCCTTTCTTGAATATAAATGGCGCTTCCAAAGCCGCATCTCCCGGATCTTCTGAAGGGATTCCAAAACTGCGTTTACGGCTGGCGATGGTATACCATTCCTGGGGCTCTGCTATCTGGGTTAATTCTTCACTGAGCTTAACCATCTTTAGTCCGTTCCAAAAAGAACCAAACGCCATCCAGGGAGTACCTTCTTTATCATAAATTACATTAGGATCTATAGCATTCCACATATCGCGGTTGGGAATGGAACGAATTACAATCCCCTGGTCTGTCCATTTATAATCCGGATCTTTGGGATTTAAGGTTTTATTCGTCGCAACACCTATTGCCGAAGTATTTTTGGCAAAAGCTGAAACAGAGTAATAAAGGTACCAGGTGCTATCTTTTTTTATAATATCTGGAGCCCAAATATGATTTTTAAAATTAGGAACAACAGAATCTGTCCACGCTGGTTTTTCGGTAAAAACAGAAGGTTCAGGTTTCCAGTCTTTTAGATCTTTTGAACTGTATACACCTATTCCCTTACCTGTATTAAACAGGTAATAAGTGTCTCCCTCCTTTGCCACTACCGGATCGTGAACTCTAATATCCCTGGTATCCTGCGCCTGGGAGCTCAAAATTCCCAGAAAAATCAAAGCGGATAGAATTTTGAAAGTTTTCATGTTTTCAATTTCAATTAATTATTGGCTATTTTTTATTTTCTACTTTTCACTCTTCGACTTCGCTCAGAGTGACATCTTAGACTGAGCTCAATTATCATCCTTTAATTGTCAGTGGTCTGAATACCTTCTGAAGTCATCTGAACTTTCTTTAAGGTTCCGTCAGGATTATAATACAACCGGTCTATACAAACCGATCTTCGAAAACTACCTCCGTTAGGGTTAATTCCACCATTGTGATAAATAAAGTACGGGGTTCCCTTGAATTCGATGATGGATTGATGGTTGGTATTGCTGTTTCCTGCAATTTCATTTAACAATCCTTTATATTCCCAGGGCCCTTCCAGAGAATGGCTCATCGCATAAGCTATCTTTTCAGGAAAGCCATAGGCATAGCTTAAATAATACCAATCTGCCTTTTTATGAATCCAGGGAGCTTCGGTAAAATTTGGAAGATCTACAGTATGAATAAGACCCTCCAGTTCAATCATATTGTCCTTTAATTTAGACCAGTACAGCACGGTATTTCCCCAGTACAAATAGGCCTGTCCTTTTTCATCAATATAAACAGTAGGGTCTATATCATCCCAGTCTATAGCTGTTTGGGTAGTCATATTGTTAGTGATCAAAGCCTTTCCCAACGCATCTCTAAAAGGTCCTGTAGGATTATTGGCTACCGCAACCCCTATTGCTTTGCCTGGTATAGAATCGTGAGAAACACTTACATACCAGTAAAATTTTCCATTCCGCTCGATTACCTGGGCTGCCCAGGCATCAGCTTTTGCCCATTTAAAATCTGAAACTTTTAAAGGCACCGTATGTTCTTTCCAGTTCACCATATCTGCGGAAGAATAGACCAGCCATTCGTTCATTTTATAGAAATGAAAATCCTCTGGCGCTTCATCATTACCCGTGTACAGGTACACCGAATCCTTATATACCAGCGCGGCAGGATCTGCCGTAAATTTTTCAGTAATTATGGGATTATGGAAGTCTTGATCATTCTGGGCCTGGCATACAGGCAGAAAAATCAGAACTAATAAACCGATTATAATTTTATTCATTTTTTTTCAGTTTTCATTAATCTTACTCCGTATATGCCGGCTGTTGAGGAACCTTCTGCCGCTTCAAACCGAATGGTCAATTCTTTCCTGTGTTGTTTCATTAATTTCTTCGGAAGCAAATATTCTTTCGTGTAAAAGATATCTCCTTTATCGTCTTTAAAGTTTTCTTCAGCAATTATAATCCCCTCAATCAAAATTTTAAATTTTCGATTCCTGTCGGTACCATAGTAAGTGACCCTTAATTCTTCGGCCTCGCTTTTTTGATCCTGTAAAACATAGCTGAACCAGCCGGTCGCATCCCGCCAATGGCGGTCCTGATTTACTCCCATGTTCGAATTTTCACTTTTTATAAAGTGATCTGCTTCAGGCTGTTGTTCCCCGGGAAAAACTTTATCTATGGTCATTGCAGCCAGAATTTTTTCTTCTTTCTCCTGCTGTTTCAATTTTTCTTTTATTTCTTTAATCCCTTTAATAGTTTCCAAAGGAAGGTACATAACGTACCTTGACTCATGTACTTTGTAAAAAGGAATAAACTCCAGATCTCTATATCCTGCGGGATATAAAACCTCAGCTGCTGAAAACGTCAATTTTTTACCGGGAACTTTTTTTACCAGGTTTTCTATATTTTCGGTTTTATCTGAAAGAAAATAAGGCATTTCAGTCAAAGGAATAGTTTTTCCAGCAGCAATATGCCCTCCCCTGCTGGCATCTGCAAATAAACCTTCCATATCTTCATTTCCGGTTTTTGCTGCCAAAATAAGAGGCCCATATTTTAAGGCTTTATAATTGGATCCGTCAGGCAAGCTCTCTGAAGTAAGGTGGATGGGCAATTTTATATCTACCCTATCACCATCTTTCCAATTCCTGGAAAGGGAAATATAGTTTCCCGGTGCGATATTGATCTTTATAGGTTCTCCATTGACATGGATCTCCAATTCCCCGGGAGAAACCCATCGCGGGTACCTTAGTTTTAAATTAAGTTGTTGCGGTGCTTTGGTATGGATCAAAAACGAAGTAGTTTCTTCTTCCGGAAAAGCAGTCTCCTGTGTAAGTTTTAGGCCTTTTTCTTCCCAGTTTAAAGTAGAAGGGATAAAAAGGTTTACAAACAGGTCATTTTCAGTATGGGCATAAATCAGCTCATTGTATTTTCCATGGTTTTCAATACCCGATCCCACACAACACCAAAAGCTGGTTTCCGGCTGCGAATAAACCCGGTAATGGCCCGGGCGCATGGGAGTGAAATATACAAAACCGCCTTTTTCCGGATGTTGGGAAGAGAGGATGTGATTGTACAATCCCTGTTCGTAAAAATCGATGTATTTCTCATCAGCTTCAGCAAGGAATAGTTTTTTGCTAAGTTTTAGCATGTTGTAGGTATTACAGGTCTCCGGTCCCTGCACGTCTGAGATCATCGTAGAAAAATCATCGGTGGGATTAAAATGTTCCCGAACACTGTTTCCTCCTATAGCTACCGTGCGTTTCTTTACCACATTATCCCAGAAATATTTTGCGGCTTCGTGATAATCTTTATTTTGATCTAAAGATGCTATAGCCTCAAAACCAATAACTTTTGGGATTTGCGTGTTCGCATGCATCCCATTCAGCACATCCCTTTCTTTTTCCAAAGGTTCCAGTAATGTTTTCTGCGAAAAGCTGTAGGCCAAATCCAGGTATTTTTGATCTCCTGTAATTTCAGCAACATCGGCAAAAACTTCATTCAATCCGCCATGTTCCGAAATAAGCAACTTTTGGATTTGCTCTTCTGAAAGCTTTGAGGTTACTTCCAGCATCCAGTCTGTAAATGCCACGAGCATAGGTTTAGCTTTTTCGCGTCCTGCAATCTGGTAGGCATCGCGCAAACCGGCGTAAGTTTTATGAATATTGTACAGAGGAACCCATTTATCGTTCAGGCTAAAACTACCGGCGTTTATTTCACCTTTAGCAATTTCCTGCCATAATTTTTTGCTGCCGGGCACACCTCCTATATATCCGTTCCCATTCGCTTGCTGAACTTTTTTAAGTTCCTCCAACATATAATCAAGCCGGGCTGATGCCTCTTCATTGCGTGTAGAAGCATACATCAAAGAAAGTGCGGTAAGGTAATGCCCTGCTGTATGGCCGTCTAATCCCGTATTTTCCCAGTTTGTATAGCTTTCAGCTTTTGGCTTTAAACCTGCTTCTCTTAAAAAAGGCGCCAGTAATCTATCAGGATCTAGTTCCAGCATATAATCCATATCTACCAGCATGGCATTTTTGAATGGACTTTTTTTTAACTGCACATCCTGGAGTGGAAAAAGCATCAATTTTTCCTGACTTTCCTGGGCAGTAGCAACGAAACCATTTAAAATAAGTAATGCTGAAAAGACCAGCAAAAAGCGGCTTCCCGGAAAACTTCGATCTTTAAAAATTCTTTGCTTCATTTCCCTAATGATTTCGCTAATTAAAAGTGATGTATGATCAGTAAATTAATTTTTCTTCTTACCCCAAATAGAGCGCCCTGTGGAAGATAATCCAACATAGGTAAATGTTTTCTTCCGCGGGGATGCTTCCCAATTCCAGGCAGTATCCACTATAAAATTGTTTCCATTTATGGTCAATTTTTGAGAATCTTCATCAAAATTCCAGGAACCCGACAGGCTTCCGCCCAAACTATTATCTGCATTGAACACTACATCATAAGAAGTTTGCATAATCCTATACTGGTATTCAAGGGTAATTTCTTCCCAGGTACCTACAATGTCTTCTTTTGTGATTTCAGCATCAGGCACCCCGGCATAACGTTCAGGTGCGACGAGGGGCCAGCCATCCTCAGTCCAGTAAATTTCCCGAATTTGCCCCATCATCACGGCGTTAGAAACATTTATACCAGGAACATTTTCTGGCAATCTTCCCTGTGAAGAATAATACCATTCTTTGGTATCTGGATTTTGAAAAACCGAAGGATGGGAAATACCCACCCAGCCCGTGTGGCCATCAAATTTGTACGGATGTGTAAGTATTGGCCATGCCTGGGCACCTGCGGTTACATTCAGGCCGTCTATACCCACATAAGGACCGGTAATATTTTGGGAACGGGCAACCCTAGTATTATATGCCACAGAAAGTTCATCATAGGCAAGAAATAAATAATAATAACCTGTATCCTCATTGTAAATTATTTCAGGAGCTTCCAGTCCCTGCCATCTATTGTCATTACTTCCCCGACCTGCAATGCGTACGCCATAGTCGGCAACTGTTTCCAGCTTGAATGGTTTACCGGTTGAAGGATCTATTTGTACCGCGGCTATTCCTGAATGCCAGGAACCGTAAACCAGCCACTGCTCACCATTTGGAGTGACCACAAAACTTGGGTCTATGGCATTAAATTTAAAATAAGCGCTCCAGTCATTTCCACCGTTTCTTTGATAGCTCTCCAAACCATCAGCAACCGAGCTTATCACCATTCCCTTATCTTCCCAGTTACCGGAAGAAAGATCACTGCTTACCGCAAGACCTATAAAAGCACGCTCGGTCCAGGAAGTGTTAGGATCGTTGCCTACAATAGGATTGGTCACCACTACACTATAGTATAACCTGAATATATCCCCAACTTTGGTAATGTGGGGAGCCCAAAAGCCATAATTTGGATTTTGTATTGGTGGCAAGGCAGGATCCATATCTGCCCTCATATTATTAAGCGAATCCTTAATCCATCCCGGGGCCTCAGAAAAAACTGCCCCCATATATTCCCAGTTTACAAGGTCTTGGGACCTCCTGGAAGGATAATGTCCATGACCGTCATGGGCATTGCCATAAGAAGCATCTGTTTGGTACATATAATAATAATCCCCATCCTTTACCACAGAAGGATCATGCACATTGGCAAGGTTCCATTGGGAACGGTTATTCCACGATGCGATACTGGTATAGTCATCGCGATAGGTAGGACCGGCAAAAGCATCGACAGGGACTTCTTCTTCCTCTTCAACTACTTCTTCCATTTCTTCTGGTAACGGATCATCCTTGGTACATGCCGAAACAAAAATCATCAATACCAACATGATCGTCAAGGCGCTACCCGTCAAAAATCTTCTTCTAAGCATCCCTATAATTATTTATTTTTCTGAAAGTACTACTACTGAAAATGGGGGTAATTCCACTTCGAGTTTTCCTTTCTTCAGTTTAAAATCTTTGAATTGGCCAGGCTTAATTTTTTCAGGAATATCAAACGTATTGTGATCCTGCAATTTATTTGCAATTAAAATTGTGGCCGTCATATCTTTTACTTCAAGATTTCCCAGGTCCAATTCAATTTTATTTTTCTTTTTAGAATCAATATTTACCAGGGAAATATTGACTTTGTTGGATTTATTCTTAGATGCTGAAACCGAAATGGCCGGTAAAGACTCTCCATTAAATGAATATTCTGCACCTTTAAGCTTTAAAGGTATTAGCTCAGCATCATGATGCACCGTATACATTTTCATCACATGGTAGGTAGGGGTAAGAATCATATTTGGCCCATCTGTTAATGCCACAGCCTGAAGTACATTCACGGTTTGAGCCAGATTTGCCATTTTTACACGGTCACTGTGATTATTAAATATATTGAGGGTTGCTCCCGCAATCATCGCATCTCTCATCGTGTTTTGCTGATAAAGAAATCCCGGATTAGTTCCTTCTTCAACGTCGTACCAGCCACCCCATTCATCAACAATTAGATCCACTTTTTTTTTCGGGTCATATTTGTCCATTATGGCAATATGTTTTGTTACCAGCTCTTCCATTTTTAGGGCTGTTTGCATGGTCGAAAAATACTGGGCTTCATTAAAATTAGAAGCAGAACCCTTGTTTTCCCATTCTACAAAAGAGTATGAATGCAGGGCCACTCCTTCTATAAGATTCTTTGGAATATCCCTCATTAAAACTTCAGTCCAATGGTAATCATCGGTATTAGCTCCAGACGCTATACGATACAGGTTTGAACTATTTCCCCAATCTGCCATAAAAGTGGCATACTGCTTATAAAGGTTTGCATAATATTCTGGCGTCATATTTCCACCGCAACCCCACATCTCATTTCCAACTCCCCAGTATTTTACATTCCAGGGTTTATTTCTACCGTTCTCTTTTCTCAATTTAGCCATCGGGCTGCCTTCAGCATGATTTACATACTGAATCCAGTCTGTAAACTCCCTAACTGTACCACTACCAATATTGGCCGCTAAATAAGGTTCTGCCCCTAATCTTTCACATAAGTTTAGAAAATCGTGTGTTCCAAAGCTGTTGTCCTCTGTTACCCCACCCCACCACTGATTCACAATTGTGGGTCGATTTTCCTTTGGGCCAATTCCCTCTTTCCAGTGATAGGTATCGGCAAAGCATCCCCCTGGCCATCTTAAATTTGGAATTTGAATATCCTTTAATGCCTGAATAATGTCATTACGTACCCCATCGGTATTAGGAATTGGACTCTCTGGCCCCACATAAAGACCGTCGTATATGGACCTTCCAAGATGTTCCGCAAAATGCCCATAAATATGCCTACTAATAATAGTTGTATCCTCAGAAGGCTCTAATACTATTTTTGACACTTCCTGACTAAAACCCAAAGCAACCGAAAATAGGAGACTGTGAAAAAGTAATATGTTTTTGAAATTTTTCATAAATATGAGATTAATACCCAGTGGCCATATGGCCACCAGGCATATTCAGCTAAAACAAAACTATTCTAAAAGACTATTTAATATCCGGGATTCTGTACTGTACCAGGATTATTATCTACCTCAGTTTGTGGAATTGGAAAGTATTCCCTTCCATCTGAATAAGTTTCAAATTCCGGATCTCTCTCCACCAGCCAGTCCAATCTAGTATCTAACCATCCCCAACGCCGAATATCGTCAAAGCGATGTCCTTCAAGGGCCAGTTCCAGAAATCGTTCATGCGCAATTTGTTCGAACATTTCTTGCTTGGTCATATTTGGTTTTATTTCCCTTAGATCAGGTAAATTAACACGGTCCCTTACCATTTGCACATAGGTATAAGCGCCATCTGTATCCCCGGTTTCATTAAGAGTTTCAGCATACATCAATAGTACATCTGCATATCTCATGATACGTTCATTGATACCAGATCTCCAGTCAAACTCGTTTTCCCGATCACCATAAGAATTCTGATATTTATTTACGAATAAAGCATTCAAATCGGAAGGGTTTGCAGCATAAAAGGTCGCAAAATCCTGTCCGTAAAGCGAATATCCATCAGGATCATTCCATGCAATGGTCACATTAAGACGTGGGTCGGTTTCATCGTTGATGGTTTTCTCTTTCATAAATTCTTCGAACAAAGTTTGGGTGGGTTGTACATCTGTCCAACCAAAACCTCTTGGTGCATAGGTAATTGCCCTTGCGGAAGTTTTCCCCCAGGCAGATTGAGGTGCTCCTCCCCAGCCTAGATCTACTCCCCCGGCATCACGACTAAATTGAATTTCAAAAATAGATTCGGAATTGTTTTCATTTTCACTGGTGAAATTATCCTTGTAATTGGGAACCAAGGAGTAAATACCCAGATCAATTACTTTTTTAAAATTGCCTTTTGCTGCTTCAAATTCCTGATTAAACAATTGTGCTTTTCCTAGGTAAGCGAGTGCTGCCCCTCTGGTTGCCCTGCCTACTTCGCCAGCGTCACGCCCCGATACATCATCATAACTAACCGGTAACATTTCAGCCGCTTTGTTTAAATCGTCCATAATTTGCGCCCAACCCTCTTCCATACTTTTCTGTTCGTGATAGATATCTGTATTAGTAGGGAGCGGTACATTCTTAAACAATTTCACTGCATGAAAAAGATATAAAGCCCGTAGAAAATACGCCTGACCCAGAATTCTTTCTTTCAATGCTTCATCTTCCATTTCTATATTAGGTACATTTTCAAGAACCTGATTGGCACGGTAAATTCCCTGATAATATGTTTCAAATGCCCATCCATATATCGCGGCATCTGCAATACTCGAATTAAAACGACCCACATTGAACATTGCACCCCATGGGCTCTGGCTCCTGCTATCATCTCCTTTCAGGTCTAAAAGCAAGGGGGTACTACGCATGTAGGTCCCGTCGGTAAGCAAACTTCCATAAGTTGCATTTATTCCCAGGAGCGCATCATTATCATTCTCCCAGAAAGATTCAGTGGTCTTCACGTTTGGATCTGATTGAACCAGATCATCTTCTTTTACGCATCCGTTCAACAGGAATAAACCTGAGAAAAGTATTGCATATAAAAATCCTTGATTTTTCATTTTGTATGTTTTTTTATTTTTTTACTTTAAAAATCTACTTCAATTCCTAATGCGATAGTACGCGGATTAGGATAACTTCCCCTGGCAAAACCTCTTGAGAATAACCCATCACTTATAAAGTCTGGATCATATCCACGGTAATCGCTAATAGTAAGGACATTTTGTCCTGTAACGTATACTCTTGCCCGCTGTACAAATAAGTCTTTCGGTAATGGCATCGTATACCCTAATTGTATATTCTGAAGTTTGATATAGCTGCCATCTTCAATAAATCTATCTGAAGCTCGGGCATTTCCGTTAGGATCTCCAATTACCGGTCTGGGAACATTCGTATTTGTGTTCTCCGGAGACCAGTAATCTAACAAATCTATATGGTGGTTTGTATACTGGCCAACCATCAATCCCTGGTAAGTAGCATTGAAAACTTTGTTACCTGCATTCCCTTGCCAGAAGAAAGAAAAATCGAAATTCTTATAAGAGGAACTAAAATTTAAACCATAGCTATATTTAGGAATGGTAACACCCTGAAATGTACGGTCATCATCGGTAATTTGCCCATCCTCGTTAACATCTACAAATTTCACATCTCCAGGAGCTGCCCCGGGTTGTGTGGCATGTGCATCAATCTCTGCCTGGTTTTGGAATATACCTTCAGTTTCGAAAACATATAATTCGCCAATAGATCTGCCAACTTCAGTTCTTGACGCCGCCCCGGAAATAGGGAGATCGTCTTCCCCGATTTTTATTACTTTATTCTCTAAGGTACCAAGATTTGCTGAAATATTATACTGAAATTCATGTTCGGCATTACTATAACTTAGAGAAAATTCAAGTCCCTGATTTTCTATTGTCGCCGCATTTGTGGTTATACTCGCCGGAAATGCCCCGGTGGAATAAGGAAGAGGAACATCTGCTAAAAGATCACTGGACCTTTTCTTAAAATATTCTGTAGTGAATTGCAATTTGTTATTAAACATTCCTGTTTCCACAGCGACGTTCACAGTTTCAGTATCCTCCCACTTTACATCGGGATCTTTTATATCTATAGCAATGGTTCCTGGTGCCAGACTGTTTCCAAAAGCATAACTTGCAAAAGGATTAACCACGGCCGCATAATCATATACCCCAATTGTATTATTTCCAAGCTGGCCGTAACCACCTCTTATTTTCAGAGTGTTCCACCATTCAGGCAATTCAATAAAATTTTCATTGTGTACTTTCCATGCTCCTGAAATTGAAAAATAGTCTCCCGTATTGTTTTGAGGAGCAAATAACGAAGTTCGATCTCGCCTAAAGTTGAATGTTAACAAGTACCTATCGTCAAAGCCATAATTTAATCGGCTTAGGTAAGAAAGAGACGTTACCGTATTTTCATATTCTGTTCCAGAGATCGCATCGGCAAATTGAATTTTACCAATTTCATCTGGAAGAAAACCTACCCCTCGACCAGTAGTAACTTCAAAATCGCTGCGTTCCTGAATTACACCTATAAGTGCTCCAATATTGTGTTTCCCGAATTCCTTATCGTAGCTAAGTAGGTTATTAATGATAGTTCTAATCGTACTTCCGTTTGAAGCATCTAAAGCAGCTTCATCATTGGTGGTAATGTAGTACCATCCCAGATCACTTGGTGGATTAAAAAATTTATTTTTAAAATCAAGCCTGTCTGCACTGGCATTGAACTTATAGGTTAGCCCGTCCAGAATATCATATTCAGCATTGATATTTCCGAGAAACCTGTTTCTTGAGCTCAGGTTCGTGATAAGGTTTTGGTAACCTATAACGTTTAAGGTAATAGCTCTTTGCGTTAGGTTATCTGCTCCCCCAAATCCGCCCAGACGATTTTCATCATATACGGGCATGGTTGGAATGGCTCCAAGGAGGTCAACAACCGCGGTTTCACCGGGTAAATATTCACTGAAGTTATTTTTATCTGAACTTGTATAAGCGAGTTTAGCACCATACCTGAAACGTCCTTTTTCACCGTTAAGGTCTAGAGTTGTGGAATATCTTTCATAATCCTGGGGAGTTTCAAAGTATCCTGTATTTTTAAAATAATCAAGATTAAGGTTGTAACTCAGCGATTTAGCTCCTCCCGTAAAACTTAAATTATGATTTTCAACTATTCCGGTATCATAAGCTGCCTCTTGCCAATCTGTATCTACATCATCAATATATAAATCACTGGTAGGATCATTCCCGGGCACTACTTCAAGACCGGCATTCCTTTCTGCTGCACTGGTGATCTTTTGATATTGCAACCTATTAGTTAAAGGAATCTTTTTGGGAACGGTTTGGAATCCAATCTGTGATTTATAAGAAATCCTGTTAACTCCATCTTTCCCTTGTTGGGTAGTGATGATTACAACCCCATTTGCACCTCGCTGACCATATATGGCTGCAGCTGAGGCATCCTTCAGCACCTGTATACTTTCAATTTCTCCCGGAGGAAAATCAAAAGGAGAATCTACAATTACGCCATCGATCACAAATAATGGATTGTTATTATTAAAAGATGTAATTCCGCGGATTTTAATATTTACAAATCCTCCCGGTTCTCCTGAAGATTGAACGGTAACACCTGCTGCCTGACCCTGAAGAAGTTTTCCAACATCTGGTGTAATGACTTTTTTCGCCTCATCTACATCTACAATACTTACCGATCCCGTAAGATCAGATTTTTTTTGAGTTCCATATCCAATCACAACCACGTCTTCTAATGCCTCAAGGTTATCGACCATCATGACATTAATAGTTGTTTGGTTATTCACTTCAATTTCCCTGTTTTCAAAACCTACGAAAGAGAAAACCAGCACCGCATCTGGCGCTACTTCTATTGAATATTCTCCGTTCATGTTTGTTGTGACTCCATTTGAAGTTCCTTGTTCGATGACATTCACGCCGGGAAGAGGAAGTTCATCACCCGCAGATTGGACTACTCCCGACACGGTACTGTTTTGAGCAAATGTCGAGAAACTGATAAATGTTAGTAATAGACATAACCAGCTCAATCGATTTCGTTTTAGAAGGTTTATTCTCATAGTTTTAAATTGAAATTTATAAGTGTGATATTTACATTTCCAAATTAATCAAAGTTTTTTCAGAAAAGCAAGTTAAATTTTACATTTCTTTAACTTTGATGCTAATATTATATGAATATGGTAATTGTAAGATCTTCCAATTTTAAATTCTTGCTTTAAAATCAGGGATTTCAATAAAATTTTTAAATTTGGTCTATGCTCAATAATTACTCCACGGAAGACAAAATCCTACTAGCTGTAGATTGCATTATTTTTGGATTTGATAAAGAAGACCTTAAAATCCTGCTTATTAAAAGGGATTTCGAACCGGAAAAAGGAAAATGGTCCTTGATGGGGGGGTTTCTTAGAAAGCAGGAAAATTTAGATCAGGCTGCTGACAGAATATTAGTAACCCTTACCGGTATTCATAATGTGTATATGGAACAACTTCATAGTTACAGTAAGATTGATCGTGATCCAGCCGAACGTACTATTTCTGTTGCATATTATGCCTTAATAAATATTGAGGACCACAATGAAGAACTTATAGAACAATATTCTGCAAAATGGTTTAAAGTTTCCGAATCCCCAAAACTCATATTCGACCATGATATTATGGTAAAAAATGCTATTAACAGGCTCCGTTATAAAACATCGAAAGAGCCCATTGGTTTCGAATTATTACCACCAAAATTTACCATGCGGCAACTTCAAAAACTTTATGAATCCATTCTGGACGAAAAGATTGACAAGAGAAATTTTATCAATAAAATCAATGCGATGGACATTTTGATAAAACTGGATGAAAAAGACATGAATTCATCTAGAAAAGGTTCTTTCTTACATATGTTCGATGAACAGAAATACAAAAGGAAAAAGGCGGAGGGATTTTCATTTAAATTGTAATTACCCTGGATGACTTAAAATTATTTATAGTGCGTTTAGAAAGTTTTCAAATCACTCCTACTCCGCTGGATTGATTTTTCGTGGTTTCAATTGCAGGATTTTTAAAATATTCAAACCACACAAGATCTTGACATTTTAATTTGTCCATAAGATTTATATGAAGAGATGAATCATCATTAATTCAATTGAAATTTACCCTCTTTGAAAATTACCTTAATTTAACGATTGCAATAATTAATTTTATTGATATAATCTTCAGAAAATGAAAATTTCGCATTTGCTTTACTTATTTGCAATTTTGGATTGCTGTATGGCAATGGGACAGGAAACTAATAAGTTAAATGTTTCCGAAGAAAATTTAAACTTCCACCTTTTGGATGTTTCTTCAGGACTCTCTCACAATTTCGTAAATGACATCTACCAAGATTCCTTAGGATTTATTTGGATTGCAACTTATGATGGATTGAACCGGTATGATGGTAAAAAATTCCTCCAGTTTAAAACACAAATAAATGAACCTCATGCTACATTAGCAAACAATTATATTCAGGATATTGAAATTTCCCAAGACAATTTATTGCTGGCAACAGATGCCGGGTTAAATTCATACAATCTACGAAACAATACTTTTCGGCTCCTGAATGAAAAAAAAGGCCTTTATAATAATGCTAGCGTAATTCAAGAACTACCCGATGGCAATATTGTTGTCGCCTCTTATCATGAGGGCATAAAAGTAGCCAATAAAGGGCTTGATAATATTTCAAGTTTACGGGATTTTCTTAATTCTAATATGGAAATTCCTTCTACAGAAATTTCTACAATTGATATACAGGGCGATTCTATTATGTGGATTGGATCATTTGACATGGGTTTATGGAAAATTTCTCTTAATAATGGTACAATTACCCATTCTTCAAACCTTCCGAACCTCGAATTACCCAGCCCGGTTGTAAATAGAATATATATTGATTCACAGCAAAATATATGGATAGGGACCCGTAATGGCCTGTTAGTTAAAACACATGAAGGAGAATCTATTTATTTAAGAAGTTCGGCTGAATTTCAAAAAGGACTTAGTGACGATGATATTTTAAGCTTTCAGGAAGATCAATTTGGGCAAATGTGGATAGGAACCAGAAATGGCGGACTTAATATCCTAAATATTTCTCACCTCACTGGAAGAAATCACCCAACGATTAGATGGTACCTTCCGCGCAACGATGGCAAAAGTGTATATAATAGAACTGTAACGTCCATATTTAAAGACAGGCATGAAAATATGTGGCTTGCAACTCCAACTGGAGTAATTTTTGTGAAACCAGGGGGCGAACAAATAAACTTAATAAAGCAGCTAAATTTCGGAACAAACTCCATCAGCCATAATAGAATTGGATCGCTTGCAAAAGCTAGTGGAAATACGGTATGGGTAGGTACCGATGGGGGAGGTTTGGATCTTTATGATCCGGATAAAGGTAGTATAAAACATTTTCAGCATAATGAAGACGATCCCAATAGTCTTAGTAATAACTATTTGATTTCTCTCTATCAACAATCTTCAGATTCATTGTGGGTAGGAACTTATCAGGGTGGTTTAAACCTATTGAATCCTCAAACCGGAAAAAATAAACATTATTTACAAGGATCTACTTCCAATGGGAGTGATGTTCGTGTAATTTTTGAATCCCATACTAATGTTTTATGGATAGGAACCAATAGAGGGGGCCTGTTTGAATACAATAGCAAGAAAGACGAGTTTAATTATATAGAAAGTCTGGGGAAAATTGATATAAGGGATATAGCTGAAGATGAAAGGGGAAATTTATGGCTGGGAACTTATGGCTCCGGAATTATTATTTATAATCCAGATGAAGGCACTATACGGGAGTACAACCAAGCGAATTTTAAAGGAATGACAAACGTTATCTTTTCCCTTTTAATTCTCCCTGATGGGAATATACTAGCAGGTTCCCGGTATGGCGGTCTTTTGAAAATAAATCCTGAATTAAAAAAGATCGAAAATTTTACTGAAAAAAATGGGTTAAGTAATAACACTATTAATAGTATGATCCAGCAGGATTCTGTTTATGTATGGATGGGTAGTTACAATGGACTGAATAGGTATAACACCCAAACAAATCAAATATTAAACATAAGTTCTCTCAATAATATCCAGGAAGGCGAATTTAATATTGGAGCTGCCGTTATGAATGAGGAGGGTAAACTCTTTTTTGGAGGTAATAACGGTCTCAATATATTTGATCCTACTAATTTTACTCCGTCAGAAAATCAACTGCCCCTAAGATTTATAGGTCTAAGAGTTTTAAATAGGGATATTAATATATCAAAAAATGACAAGAATGCCATATTGAAGGAAGCCCTACCGTATGTAGATACTATTAACCTAAATTACAACCAGAGTACCTTTTCGATTGATTTTGTTGCTTTAAAATATCCCACGGCTAAAAATCTTACTTACTCTTATAAGCTGGAAAATTATAATGACTTTTGGATAGATAATCAAAATTCTGGTACTGCAAATTTTACAGGTGTCCCGCCGGGAGACTACAACTTTATTGTGAAGACTGACTCTGGTTTGGGGGAAGGAAATACTAAGAATCTCCATATTAGAATAATTCCCCCATTTTGGCAAACAATCCCAGCCTATATCTTAATGGCATTATTTATTATTTTAAGTATATGGTTGGTAATGAGATACTACTCAGAGCGTATTAAATTAAAAAACTCGTTACTATTTGAGCAAAAGCAGCGAACTTTAGAACATGACCTTAATGAAGAACGTTTTAGATTCTTTACGGCATTCTCCCATGAATTAAAGACTCCATTAACCCTTATTTTGGCACCAGTTCAAAATTTGTTATCAAAAGAACCCAGTAAAGATTCAAAGAAGGATTTATTGTTCATTCAAAGGAATGCTAAGAAATTATTTAAATCTATCGATATGCTGCTTAGGTTTAGAAAGGCTGAAGAGGGTATGACAAAAATAATTTTAGAACCGCATGATCTACCCTCAAGGGTACGACGCTGGGTAAAAACTTACGCAGCATTGGCTAAGGATAAAAAAATTACCCTGAACTACATTGGGCCAATCGAATCAAGGATTTTTAAAATTGATATCGAAAAAATCGAAATTATTGTTAGCAATCTCATTTCTAATGCTTTGAAGTATTGTGATAAAGGAGATCAAATTGAGGTTAACTTCCTTAGCAACGATATGGGTTTTGAAATTAAGGTTCAGGATTCAGGTAAAGGAATATTGCCAAATGATTTACCACACATTTTCGATTGGTATTATAGGGCGAATACAGCCGAGAATCGAGCCGGTACAGGAGTAGGCCTGGCTTTATCAAAAAGTTTTGCGGAGCTTCATGGTGGTAACATTATAGCGGAAAGCAAAATTAATGAAGGAACTAATTTTTGTCTAAAAATTCCTATTAAAGAAATGGAATTTCCTTCAAAAGAAGATTTTGCCAAAGAATTAGATGAATTAGAGGAACCTGCTGAAATCAACCAAATTCTCAATTTCGATAGTCAACTCGCATATGTCACTTCTAGCGAAAACAGAAAACTAATTTTAATAATTGATGATAATAAGGAAATATTAAGTTTTTTAAATAGCATCTTCAAAAAAGACTATGATATAATTCATGCTATAAATGGATTGGAAGGTGTAAAAAAAGCCCAAAAATATGTACCTGACATAATAATATCAGATCTAATGATGCCCAAAAAAAGTGGTTTTGATGTATGTGCAGATTTAAAAGGGAATTTTGCCACAAGTCATATACCCATCATACTTTTAACCGCAGATACAGCCATTGAAAGTATGAATATAGGCTATGAAGAGGGTGCCGATGATTATATTACCAAACCTTTTAATACACAGCTTCTGAAAACTAGAGTTCAAAACCTCTTAGAAAGCCGGGAGTCCCTAAAAAAATCATTTAAAAAGAAAATAGAACCCACCGACGAATCTAATAAAGTATCCAGTGGATTAGTATCAAAGGAAAAAACTTTTCTGAAAAAGTTAGATGAAACCATCTGGAAACACATAGCAACCAATAGCGCCAATGTGAATGATATTGCAAAAGATGTTGGGATGAGTAGAGCATCTTTATATCGTAAACTAAAAGCTTTAACAGATCAGAGTATTAACGAATATATCAGGAATTTAAAGATCGAACAAGCTGCAGATCTTATCACCCATGAAAATTACACGGTTTCTCAGGCCTGTTACGAAGTCGGCTTTAATAACATAAAATATTTTAGAAAGATTTTTAAAGAACGTTTTGGCAAAAATCCATCCGATTTTAAGTAAAATTTTTTTTCAATAGAAAATTCGAGATTCAAAATTCTACGGCTTAATATTTATGATTTGCTAAAAAACCATGTCATAATTTAAGGCTTTCATCACCATGCACAATTTACCCCCCTGAATTGAGCCAATAAACCCTGTTTATTTTGCCTTAGTATAATGATCTTGTATGAAAAATTTAAATTTTCGAATGACAAGAATTATTTTCATACTGATCGCTTTATTTTATTCATCATTAATTTCAGCCCAAAAGGATAACAAAGTCGATTTTAATAAAGATTGGCAATTTCAAAAAGGAGATAGCACCAAAGTGTTCTCGAATAATTCAGATTGGAGGAATATAAAACTCCCCCATGACTGGAGTATAGAAGGACCTTTTAATTCCAAATGGGCCAGCGGTACTGGATTCCTTCCCGGTGGAATTGGCTGGTATAAGAAGACTTTTAGCATCAGCAATTATAAACCTGAAAATACCTACGCCATTTATTTTGACGGGGTATACAAAAACAGTGAAGTTTGGATCAACGGGCACCTTCTGGGCAAAAGGCCAAATGGTTTCATTCCCTTTCAATATGACCTTACCCCCTATCTAAAAACTAATAATAATGAAATACTGGTAAAGGCAGACCACACTGAATTTGCCGATTCCAGATATTATTCCGGTTCCGGAATTTATCGCAATGTTTATTTGCTTCAACAAGAACCGGTACATTTTGCGCAATGGGGAGTATTTTTTACCACTCCTGAAGTTTCCGCAGAAAAGGGAAAGGCTAAGGTTGCGGTAGAAATCAAAAACCAGACTGATGAAATCATAAAATCAACTATTAAAGCCGATTTGCTTGATAAAAATGGGAATACGGTGGCGACTTCTGAAAAACCATTGTCATTAAGACCAAAAAAACAAAATTATATAGAACTGGATTTCGAAGTTAAAAATCCAAACCTGTGGTCTCCCGAGAATCCAAATCTTTATGATCTTAAAGTTAGTATTCAGAAAGATGATCAGGACATTGTCGACACCTGGACGGAAAAGGTTGGTTTCAGGTCATTCAGGTTTGATGCTAATAAAGGATTCTTTCTGAACGCTAAGAATATGCTAATCAAAGGTATTTGTATTCATCACGATGCCGGAGCTTTGGGCGCGGCGGTACCAGAAGCTGTTTGGCGTGAACGTTTAGAAACACTCAAGGAAATGGGCGCGAACGCCATCAGAATGAGTCACTATCCACATCAGGACTATATTTATAATCTGGCTGATGAAATAGGATTTTTAGTGCAGGATGAAGCTTTTGATGAGTGGGAATACGGAAAAAATAAATGGATCACCGGCTGGAATGTCGGGGCTCCAGGGAATGATGGTTCTCATGAAGATTTTAGCGAATGGGGCGTGCGTGATGTCCAGGATATGATTCGCAGGAATAGAAATCATACTTCTATTATTATGTGGAGTATCGGGAATGAAATCGACTATCCAAATGATCCATATAGCCACCCTGTATTAGACGAAGGTCGCAATCCTCAGATCTATGGAAAAGGTTATAACCCTGATAATCCCCCGGCATCTCAATTAGGCAAACTTGCCAATGAGCTGGTAAACGCTGCGAAGATGTTCGATACTACGAGAGAAGTTACTGCAGCTCTTGCCGGTGTGACTATGTCTAATCATACCATTTATCCACAGGTATTGGACATAGTAGGTTATAATTATCAGGAATATCGATATGAGGAAGATCACAAAGCTTTTCCTAAGAGGATTATCTACGGTAGTGAAAACGGTGATGCACTGGAAGCCTGGCTGGCAGTAACTGAAAATGACTATATCCCTTCGCAATTTCTATGGACCGCTTTCGATTTTATTGGAGAAGCCAGAGAATGGCCCAATAGGAGTAGCGGTGCGGGAGTTCTGGATCTTGCCGGAAAACCAAAAGCTGACTTTTATTTCCGTCAGAGTCTATGGAGCGATAAGCCGATGATTTATTTAGGTGTGACCGATAGCGAAAGCAATGTGAATCTCAGAAGAAATATTCAGCCGGACTGGAAAGGTACTACCGGGGAAACAAAATGGGTAACAGCTTATAGTAATACAGATGAAATTGAACTTTTTCTAAATGGTAAATCCTTAGGTCGCAAACAAGCTGAGTATATTCCCGGAAAAATGGTCTACTGGGAAGTTCCATACAAAAAGGGCAAACTTGAAGCCAAAGGCTATAAAGACGGACTCCAGGTAGCTTCGTTTGAATTGAATACTCCTCGAGGATTAAAGAATATGGAGATAACTACCAACCGGAAGACTTATTCAAATAATAAAGATATCATCATTATTGACCTTTTGCTTACTGATAAGAATGGTACTAGAATAACAAATAAGGATATCGAAATAAGTTTTGAGGTAGAGGGTACTGCTCAGGTTTTGGCACTTGAAAGCGGAAATAGAGATAGCCATGAATCATATCAGTCAAATAAAAGGAACACATTTGAAGGGAGATTACGCGCTTATATTCAAGCTTCGGAAACCAATGGAGGGGATATAAAAATAAAAATTTCTTCCGAGGATCTGGGAATAGAAAAAATCACCGTACATAAAATTTGATTTCTAAAAGAGAATTTTAAAATTCAAATTCATAAAAATCATGGGAACGCAATAAAATTTTCATGAAATAATATGAATAAATTATCAGCCTATTTTACGAAAACGTTTTAATTAAGATTGTTTTAAGGTCTGAAAAAAAGGGACGCTATTATTATTGAATATCAAAATATAATCACCCAGAATAACAAAATCATAATAAAAAAGGGGGATTGAACAATTTACCACTCCTAATTTAGCAATTTATATCCCATAGGAGAACCACACTTTACCAATCTTGTACTACAAATTTAACAGGACTCTTGCAGTATCATCAACTCAGCATTGAGGCTAAAGAAACTAACTCAAACTATTAACTAATTAAGTAAGTCAAATGAATAAATATTATTACTTGAATAAAAAATTTCCGGTAACATTTTTCCTAATCTTTTTATTAGGTATTTGTTATTCGTACGGACAAAACATCTCAGTATCTGGAAATGTCTCAGATCAGGAAGGATTACCTATACCAGGGGTTACTGTTCTTTTAAAGAATACTTCTAATGGGGTAGTGACAGATTTTGACGGGAATTACCAAATTAATGTACCCGCCAACGGAATAGTAGTTTTCAGTTTTATAGGGTATACAACTAAAGAAATTGCCATAGATAGTAGAAGTGTTATTGATGTAAGTTTAGAGGAAGATCTTGGGCAACTGGATGAAGTCATTGTTGTTGGTTTTGGAACGCAGAAAAAGGTTAACCTCACCGGAGCTGTAGGAGTAGTTGATGGGGAAAAACTGGAGTCCAGGCCTGTTCAAAATGCATCGCAAATGCTACAGGGGCTGGTTGCGGGTTTAAATATTTCTTCAACCGGGGGAAGTTTAGAAGACCGCTCAACAATTAATGTACGTGGTACGGGAACAATAGGGCAAGGATCTACGGGGTCTCCACTTATTTTAATAGATGGAATGGAGGGGGATATCAATGCTATAAACCCTCAGGATATTGAAAGTATCTCGGTATTGAAAGATGCAGCTGCGTCCTCGATTTATGGTTCTCGTGCCCCATTTGGGGTTATTCTGGTCACAACTAAAACTGGAAAAAAAGGGAAACCGGTCATTAACTATAATACCAACATAAGGGTTAGTTCCCCAATCAACGTTCCAAACATGATGGACTCCTACACATATGCTTTATTCTTTAATGATGCACATGTTAATGGAGGGGAAGCTCCTTTTTTCTCAGAAGAAAGGCTACAGGCTATTTTAAATTATCAGCAAGGATTAACTAGGGACGAGATTATACAAAATCCTAATAATCCACAAATCTGGGCCGATGGATATGCCTCGGGGCAAGCTAACAATGACTGGTATGATTTGATTTATAAAGAATCATCGTTTTCTCAAGAGCATAATATTAGTGTTAGCGGAGGTTCTGAAGATATTCAGTATTACGCGTCTGGAAATTATTTAGACCAAAATGGTTTGATGCAATTTAATACCGATAACTTTAATCGCTATGCAACTACAATAAAATTAGATGCTCAAATAACAGATTGGGCAAAAGTTAGTGTGAGTAACCGTTTTATCCGTGAAGATTTTGGACGACCCTCAGCATTAAACGATGGTTTATTTGAAAATTTGGCTCGTCAGGGATGGCCTATGCTTCCCCTTTATGATCCAAATGGATTTTTATATTCTTCTCCATCCCCAGCTCTAGGTTTAGCAGAGGGAGGTCGTGATAAAAGCCAGACTGATTGGTTGTACCAACAAGGTGAATTGATACTTGAACCGGTAAAAGATTTTTTAATTACCGGAAGAATGAGTTACAGAACTCAGAATAATTTTCGCCACTGGGATACTCAAAAAACTTACAATCATGATGTAGATGGCAACCCTGTTCCATATGGTACCTCCAATTTAGTTCATGAACAGGGATTTAGGGAAAATTATTTAAATGCCACGCTTTTAAACGAATACTCAAAAGAGATTGGAGAAGGGCATAACTTTAAGGTCTTATTAGGTTATCAATCGGAATTAAATAAAACTCGTTTTCTATCAGCAGAAAGGGATGGAATTATTGTTCCTCCCCTTCCAACTCTCAACACCACTAGTGGTACCGATGCCAATGGGGTATTAGCACCTCCTGTAGTTGCAGGAGATTATAATCACTGGTCAACACAAGGAGTTTTTGGGCGTCTAAATTATAATTATAAGGAGCGTTATTTATTAGAAGGGAACCTTCGTTATGATGGGACTTCCAGATTTCGAAATGATAAACGATGGAATTGGTTCCCCTCTGTTTCAGCAGGATGGAATGTTGCGAAAGAGCCATTTTGGGAATCATTAGAAAACACAATTAATACTTTCAAATTCCGGGGATCCTACGGAGAGTTAGGAAATCAAAATACTAATAGCTGGTATCCTACCTATGTCACAATGCCAATTGGAACAGCAAATGGAGGCTGGTTAGTAAACGCAGCCCAACCAAATACAAGTTCTGCTCCCGGTTTAGTTAGCGAATCATTAACCTGGGAACGGGTGAAAAGCTGGAATGCTGGATTGGACGTGGCCCTTTTCAATAATAGGCTTTCTGGTTCATTTGATTATTTTACCCGCTATACGACTGATATGGTTGGCCCGGCTCCTGAGTTGCCAGTTATTTTAGGGACTGCGGTTCCAGTTGAAAATAATACCGATTTAAAAACATACGGATTCGAAGTTAACTTAAACTGGAGGGACCAATTGAAAAATGGTCTTGGATATAACATAAATATTTTATTATCTGATGCACAAACTGAAATCACCAAATATCCTAATGAAACGGGAACCCTAAGCACCTATGTACAGGATCGAACTATAGGTGAAATATGGGGTTATGAAACTGTTGATATAGCCAGGTATGCTGGTGAAATGGAGGCGCATTTGGCTTCACTCCCTAATGGGGGACAAGATGCCTTAGGTAGTCAATGGGCTCAGGGAGATATAATGTATAAGGACTTAAATGGAGATGGTACAATTGATTCTGGTGCATATACCGAAAATGACCACGGAGATTTAAAGGTGATTGGTAATAATACACCTAGATATTCATTCTCAGTGGATTTAAATGCTGATTGGAAAAATTTCGATGCCCGTATATTTTTTCAAGGCATCCTTAAGCGCGATTATTATGTAAATAGCTATTATTTTTGGGGCGCCTGGGATTGGGGTAGATGGTGGTCAACCGGATTAGAACCTCATACCGATTATTACAGAGCCGATGCAGATCACCCTCTGGGTCAAAATATAGACTCCTATTATCCACGACCTTTGTTTAACGGAAAAAACCATCAAGCTCAAACGGGCTATCTTCAAGATGCATCCTACATTCGACTTAAAAATCTTCAGTTTGGTTATAGTTTACCAGAGGATGCAGTTGCAAAATTAGGCATTCATAAACTCCGTCTTTACGTCTCAGGAGAAAATCTTTGGACAGGGACAAACATGACAGAAATATTTGATCCAGAAACTATTGATGATTCATCGACAGGAAATAATTATCCCTTAAACAGAACCATTTCTTACGGATTGAGTGTTAATTTTTAAAAAAGTATAAAAATGAAAAAGCAATATAATATTATTCTACTATTAATTTTTGGGGGAATGACTTTACTAACCTCATGTGAAAAGGATTTTTTAGATAGAGCACCCTTATCAAGTATTACGCCCGAAGCATATCTTCAAGATGAATCTCAACTTTCAGCTTATGCGATTGAAAGATATGGCACCTTACCTACGCACTGGCAATGGTCTTTTGGAACCTTTGAAATTGATAATAATACTGATAACATGGCTGCTTTTGGTTATGATAATAAATATGCACCTGGTCAATGGAAAGTTGGTCAGACTGGTGGCGACTGGAATTTCGGCAATATTTATCAAACCAATTATTTTTTACAGACAGTAATACCGCGTTGGGAAGCAGGAGAGATTACAGGAAACCCTACAAATGTTGAACATTATATAGGAGAAATATACTTTTTCAGAGCTTGGGAATATTTTCAAAAGGTCATTGCGCTTGGTGATTTCCCAATTGTAACAACAACGCTGGAAAGTGATGCGCAAACATTGATTGAAGCAAGTAAGCGTCAACCACGCACTGAAGTCGTTCGATTCATTATTTCCGATTTAGATAAAGCGATCGAATTGATGCTAAGCACTTCTCCAGATGGTAACCAGAACAGATTGAACAAAGCGAGCGCACAGCTACTAAAGTCAAGAGTGACCCTTTATGAAGGCACCTGGTTAAAATATTTCAAAAATACTGCATTTGTCCCTAATGGTCCCAGTTGGCCCGGAGCAGAAAAAGATTATAATCAAGGTTATCAATTTCAGGCTGGAAGTATTGATGCAGAGATCGACTGGTTGTTGGATCAATCGATGGATGCCTCGGCAAAAGTTGCAGATTCCTATGAACTTGTTCCTAATAATGGCATTTTAAAACAATCAACTAATGATCCTGACAATCCTTATTTTGATATGTTCAGTGCAGTTGATATGTCAGGATTTAGTGAGGTGTTGTTATGGAGACGCTACGACAATGGTTTGGGCATTTCACACAATGTGCCGGTATATGCATCTAGAGGGAATCATGGCGTAGGATTAACCCGTGGAATGGTTGATAATTATTTAATGGAAAATGGTTTGCCAATTTATGCTGCCGGTTCTGGATATCAAGGTGATGATTATATCTCTGATGTTAGAGAAAACCGTGATGGTAGGCTCCAATTATTCTTAAAAGAACCTGGGCAGATAAATACATTATTTGAATCTCCTCTTGGAACCCATTGCAATGAAATTGAAACTATACCAGAAATCACTAATACCAATGTTGAGCAAGGTTATAGTACAGGATATTCGATTCGCAAGGGATTGAATTATAATGCTGATCAATGCGCTAATGGTGGTGGTTTTACTGGCGCAATTGTCTTTAGAGCTACTGAGGCTTATTTAAATTATATGGAAGCTAGTTATGAAAGAAATGGTACTATAGATGGTAAAGCAACTTCATATTGGAGAGCTATAAGGAATCGTGCTGGAGTAGATCCAGACTTTCAGAAAACTATTGCTAATACCCAGATGCAACGGGAGGCCGAAAATGATTGGGGAGCTTATTCAGCAGGACAGTTAATAGATCCAACACTTTATAACATTCGTCGTGAAAGACGTAGCGAATTATTGGCAGAGGGCCTTCGCTGGATGGACTTGAAAAGGTGGAGAGCACTCGATCAATTAATCACCGAGCCATACCATATAGAAGGCTTTAAACTTTGGGGCCCCATGCAGGAATGGTATACAGATTCCCAGCTTACCTATGGCACGGCATCTTCTGGTGTATCTTCTCCAGCCTTAAGCGAATATTTAAGACCCTATGAAAAAAATGGTAATGAATTAGTTTATGGCGGTTACAGTTGGACGATGGCACATTACCTAAATCCTATTGCGGCAGAACACTTCCTTATAACATCTGAAGGAGAGAATGTTTCTACCTCTCCTATTTATCAAAATCCAGGATGGTCAACGGATGCTAATACGCCTCCGGCAGATCTATAAATAGATTGTTTTTTTAATCATTGGAAATAAAATAAGATGAAAAACTATAAAAATCATTTTCTAAATCTTCTAGTAGTTTCAATACTACTTAGCCTTCTTTATTCCTGTAATGGTGATGATGAACTAACTTCCAACGTGGTGAATCCAAAGGCAGAATTTATCATGACGACAAGTGACACAAATCCCTACCTGGTAGCATTTACCAGCAATGTCACAGATAGGGATTCACTTCGTTGGGATTTTGGTGATGGAGAAAGCGCAATAATAGCCCATCCCACGCACACCTATGCTGAAACTGGTGAATATATTGTAACCCTAACTGCTTTTGGGGAACGAGGCTCTACCCCGGCCGTTGTTGAGAAAGCCGTTATAATTACACTAAACGATCCCACAGCAGAATTTACTTCTTCCGCAAGTACAGATAATCCCCTTATATTAAAGTTTACTGCAAATAGTACCTACGGAAGGTCTTTTGCATGGGATTTTGGAGATGGCACTGCCTCTACCGAACAAAATCCAACTCATGAATATGCAGCCGCTGGTTCATACATGGTCACCTTAACCGTTACAGGATTTGATGGAACAACCCCTGCATCCATAACAAAAGAAGTTTCTGCCGGCACTGTTTTATCCAAATTGCAGGGTACTGTGATTGGTCATGAAAGTTCATGGAACGATAATCCCAATACTTATGTAACAGCTGCATTGGATGGTAATTTTGAAACATTTGTTGATGGTCCAACCGCGGAAGGATATGTAGGTTATGATTTGGGGGCAGGTAATGAAGCTGTAGTATCGCTGGTAAAATACGCCCCTAGAAAAGATTATGACTACCGCATGGTAGGTGGTGAGATTCGAGGCTCAAATGATCCAGATTACTTAAACAACTATGATGTTTTGTATAGCATTACCAATGCTCCAGCAACAGGTGAGCTCACTGAGGTTCCTCTAACAGGTACAGGAAGCTACAGGTATATCTACTATTTTTCATCTGATGGATATGGAAATATTGCCGAATTGGAGTTCTATGGTGGTGGAGGTTCAGAACCATTTGATTCAGGAGTAATAAATATGAATGACTGGACAGTTCAGGAAGCTACTGCAGGTGTAAGCGTAGATATTTCTGGTAATTCCATAAACTTCTCTGGCGCCGGTGCATGGGCTGGTTCTCATATTTTTCAGGAAGTGACGGTAGAAGCCGGTACTTACCAACTTAGCGGTACAATAACCGTTAACTCGGTGATAGATGAAACCTGGTCTGAACTTATTTTCAGTACAGACCAACCTCAACCTGGCGAAGATTTTGCTCCCGGTATTCCGTACCAGGTGTCCTATAGTACATGGAATGAAAGTCCAACAGAAGCAGGAACTTATGATCTTAAGGATGCTAATAAGGGTGGAGAATTCCCAGATGACGGTCTTTATTCATTTGATGCCCCTAAAACATTTTATATAGTCATTAAAAGTGGATCAAACCAACCTTACGATCTTACCTGGAATGATTTGGCTTTTAAAAAAGTAGATTAAAATCTTGATAATTATGAAAAATATAATAGTAAATAAATTTAAGCAAATAGTATTCTGCTTGTTCATTACAGTTATGGTGGGATGTAGTGATGACGAACATGTACCCATGACCCCAACAGCAGATTTTTCAGCTGAAATGAATGAACTTGACGTTTCTTTTACAAGTAATACCAGCTATGCGGTTGCTCTGGAATGGGATTTCGGGGATGGGGAAACTTCCACAAAAGTGAATCCTACACATACTTATGCATCTGAAGGTGATTATAGTGTAGTATTAAAGGCAATAGGCGAAGTGGGCACTTCAACTGAAGTTGCCACTCGAACAATTACCGTCGAACAAACTAATCCCACTGCAAATTTCACCTATGAGGTAGATAATACAACCATAACATTCATTAATACATCAGAACGAGCGGTTTCCTATACATGGGATTTCGGTGATGGCGAAACCTCTACAGAAGAAAATCCGGTTCACACCTATGCCGAAGCCGGAGAATATTCTGTTACATTAACAACAATAGGAGTAGTAGATGGCTCTATCCCTGCTACCTATACCACAACAGTGGCTGCAGCAGTAGCCGTTTTTGCATCTATTGCGGTAGAGAATGGAGATTTCTCACTTCCTGGTGATGCTAAATATTCAAACTGGGAGAATATACCAGGCTGGAATAGCGATACCCAGGCAGCTGACTCGGGAGTAGAAGCTCCGGCCGAAGATGGAAACGTGGTGGCTTATAAAATGAGTAGTGATCCTTCTGTATATAATCTTACAGATCATATAATCGCTGCTGGTGAAGAATTTAAAGTTAATGTGGAGGCATCGGATGCCTGGAATAGCTCACAATTTATTGTTACGTTATACTACGACAACGGGGACGGAACCAGAAATGTCCTGGCAACTCAAACATTCGATCTTAGCTCAGAAGAACCTTTTGAATTGACCACCATGGCAACAGAAGCATCAGTTGGAGCAAATCTGGGAATTGAGTTCGACAACATATCTACAGATGGAGGTGATGGTTGGACACAATTTGACAATGTTCAACTATTTGTAAAGTAGTAAAGTAGATATGCCTATTCTAAAATTATTAAAATGCACAGGCTCAATAGCCTGTGCATTATTAGCCTTAGAAATATAAAGTGCAATGTCCTGAAAATTCGCAAAAAGTTCCAAATCGGTTCTATGCCTTTATGAATCAACAGAATAAGGTCTTTTGTAAATATTGATATTAAACAATACGAAATTATAACACCTTTAAAATGAAAAATATTTACCTGTTAGTTTTATGTCTTAATTTATTCCTCGCTTCTTGCAGCAATGAGGATGATAGTATAGATTCACCTGAACCAGTTGAAAATACAGCGCCTAGTATTCCTGTGCAAATTTATCCCTCCAAAGATTTAGTTTGTATCGAAAATACTATTGACTTTCAATGGGAACCTTCAAACGATGAGGAAGAAAATGTTATTCGATATGAAGTAGAAATTGCTACAGATAATAATTTTTCTGAAGGCTTACAATCTGCTTCCACCTTAGATGTTCACAAAAGTATAACTGTGGATAGAGGAGAAATGTATTACTGGAGAATAAAAGCTACAGATACCAAAGATGCATCAAGTGACTATTCTGAAGTTTTTAATTTTTATACTGAAGGGGATGGGATAGTGAACTATTTGCCGTTTGCTCCAGACCTAGTTTCACCAGAATTGAATTCCGTGCAGTCAGGTGGCTCAATTGAATTAAGTTGGACTGCTACCGATGCAGATGAAAATAATGTTTTGGAATACGATGTTTATTTTGGCCAGTCAAACCCACCAACCGAAATAATCGCAACAGCAATAACTTCAAATTCAGTAACCGTAGATGAGGTAACTCACGGAGATTATTTTTGGAAGGTAGTTGTTAGGGATGATCAGGGAGGGGCAACCGTTGGCCAAGTGTGGAAATTTACTGTTGAATAAAGGTAAATGATTCAAACCAATAAATCAACAGGTCTTAAAATATCTTATACATAAAGATATTTTGAATAAAAACTTACTATTAATATGAATATGATGAAAAACTACGCATTTCTTATAATTTTTTGTGGCCTTATTTCTTTTCAGGTCTCCGCTCAATCACCTTTAGAGGTATTTCCTCAAGAAAATTATGGAGGTAGTTCAAAGCAATACGAAATCTTTACTCCTTATTCAGATTTAGAGGAATTTGATAATAATATTAAATCTTTTAAACTGGATAAAGGCTATATGGTAACCTTTGCTTCCAATCCTGATGGTACTGGCTACAGTCGGGTTTATAGAGCTGATGATGCAAATTTGGAAGTGACTGCTCTCCCACCCTATTTAAATGGAACAGTCTCCTTTATAAGAGTAATGACCCTACACGACTATATTACTAAAAAAGGCTGGGCCGGATGGGATGAGATAGATTTAAATGCCACTAATAGTACCTGGTATTACGACTGGTCTGCCAATGGGAACACAAAACCTGCATTGGAATATGTGCCTATAAAACAAAATTTGGACTGGCCGGGATGGGGAGATATCCTTTCCAACACGGGTGCTACCCATGTTCTGGGGTATAATGAACCAGATAGATCAGATCAGGCAAATATTAGCGTTGAAACTGCTATAGAAAGATGGCCGAATTTTATGCAAGTTGGTTTAAGATTGGGCTCTCCGGCAACTTCCGATCCTTTTAATGGATGGCTTACCGATTTTATGACCATTGCAGAAGCCCGGAATTATCGTATTGATTTCATACCAATTCATGCTTATTGGAATAAATCAGCAGAACAATGGTCAAACGATCTTGATTATCTATACAACCAATATAAACGCCCCATATGGATTACAGAATGGAATATAGGCGCCAACTGGACAGAAAATAGTTTCCCGGACGATCCTGAAATGATCACTGATGCAAATGCTACGAAACATAAAAACGACCTCATAGCCGTATTAGAGGTACTGGAAAGTAAAGAATTTGTGGAACGCTATTCTATTTACAATTGGGTTCAGGATGCCAGAGCGGTGATTGCTACAATTGATGATGACTTTAAATCAAGAAATCCAGATTGGGAAAATTATGAATGGTTAAAAACAGCACCTGTAATTTCAAGTTGGGACGGTGGTTATAAGGCACTTACTCCGGCTGGGGAATATTATGCGAGCCTTGATTCGAGAAAAGCATATGAACCGTCTGTGGAATATATTCCAACCTGGACACCTCTTAAAGATTCTTTATCTTATGATTTATCTGAAGATTATCAGAATATTACTATTAAATGGGAAGGAATAAATAATGATTTGGTAAATACATATATCGTCGAGAGAAAACTCGAAGGCGAAACCGAATTTTCCGTTTTTTATGAATCTTCAGATTATACTGTTCTGAGAGTTGATGATGTGGTACAAAGTTCTGTAGATTATCGAATAAAAGTTATAGGCAAAGATGGCGCAGAATCGGTTTATTCTGAAATACTGAGTTTTAAACAAAGTGAAACTCCGGCAGCACCGGCTGATTTAACAGGTGAAGCTGTTTCTAGTTCAATAATTAATTTGAGTTGGACTAAAGCAGAAAATGCTGAAAGTTATAATTTAAAAAGATCTAATACCGAAGATGGCACTTACGAAATCATCGCGTCCTATGTAACTGAAACAAATTACCAGGATACCGGTCTAAATGTAAACACCACCTATTATTATAAAGTTTCAGCATTAAATTCCGGAGGTGAGAGTGAGGAATCCTCTCCAGTTTCCGTGAAGACTAATTCCATAGAAACCCCAGATGTTGTTTCTAATATCTTAATCAGTTCGGGTGATGCCCAAGTAAAATTGAAGTGGGATTTTATATATGATGCAGCGTTTTACGTAAAACGTTCTACTTCAGCAGATGGTTCATTTGAAACTATTGCAACGGTAGATACCAATGAATATACAGATTCCGATGTAGAAAACGGAACAACCTATTTTTACAAAATAACGGCTTTCAATGCAGAAGGTGAAAGTGAAGGATCTTCTATAAAGCTTGCTAAACCAAAGGCGGGTCAGCATTTATATTATGATTTCAACGAAAATGAAGGTTCCAACCCGCACGATCAATGGGGAAATTATAAGGGAACGCTAAATTCTTCTGTTCAATGGAAACCGGGAAGCCAGGACAGCGGCATTTACCTAGATGGTTCTGCTGAATCATATATGGAAATTGAAGAAGGGATGATGGAAAACCTTAGCGATTTTACGATTTCATCATGGGTAAAGCTGGAATCCTCTCAAAACTGGGTGCGGATATTTGATTTTGGTTCTGGCACCGATACTTATATGTTTTTAACTCCTCAAAATGGGAGCGACGGAAAGTACTTTTTTGTTTTTAAACATGCAGGGAATGAAGAGTTTGTTACTACTAACCTTAGTCCGGAATTAGGCAAATGGGTGCATGTTGCCGTTACATTAGAAGGTTCAACAGGTATTATTTATATAAATGGTGTAGAGGCCGGAAGGAATGAAGCAATGACAATTAACCCATCTATGCTGGGGAAAACAACCCAGAATTACCTAGGGAAATCTCAATGGCCAGATCCTAATTTAGATGCGACTATAGACGATTTTAAAATATATAATCACGCATTAGAGGCAGATAAAGTAGCAGAACTTGCACAAATTAACCTATCTGGTAACAACTTTTCTATTGAAGTAACGGGGGAAACCTGTCCCGGAAAAAACAATGGGGAAATATCAATTGTTGGTCAGGCTGACTTGACCTACAGCGCTACCGTAAATGGAACGCCCTATACATTCACAGATAATACCCTAATATTATCTGATTTAACAGAATTAAATTATGATATCTGTATTTGGGTTGCAGAAGCGAATACAGAACAGTGTTATTTTGTAGAAGTTCCTGAAAGTGAAGATTTAACCGGTATGATTTCTGCAGTTTTTAACCGGACGCATGTGGAAGTAACCTCAGGAACCGCTCCTTACAATGTTGTAATCAATGGCATCTTACAATTTCAAACCAGCCAAACAGGATTCGATGTTTCAGTAAAAGCAAATGATCTTTTAGAAATAAAATCTTCCAAGGATTGTGAAGGGATACTTTCAAGAAAGATAATATTGCTGGACACTGTTATAGCTTCACCCAATCCTTCTAAAGGCTTGTTTGAAATCTCCATTCCTACGGAATCTGATCAGGTAATATTGGAAATTTATAATATGAACTCAACACTTATTTCGAAAAAACTTTATGAAATTGAAGAGGGAAAAGTATCCGTAAATATTGAAAATGAACCATCTGGCACTTACGTGATTAGAGTAAATTCTGATCCGGTGGAGACCTTTCGAATTATTAAAAAATAAAAATTAAAAACCGCGTATGCTTACTTTTTTTCTGATTCGTCTTTTTAGGCAAATGGTAGAATTTTGAAAATATCAAGTTTAGTAAAAAGTAGAGAAGTAAGGAATATTCAGCGAAACAATTGAAAATGAAAAAGACCGTCTTAATGGTATTTAGTATCCTGATCACTGTAATGGGAACGGCTCAGGAAAAGCAAAACGAGTGGGAAAACCCGGAAAAATTAGACCAGAATAAAGAAGGGGCCCGTGCCCAGTTTGTATTGTACAAAAATGAACTTACCGCTAAAAAAGCCAGTAAAACCGAATCAGAATATTACCAAAGTTTGAACGGCACCTGGAAATTCAACATTGTTAAAACTCCCGGGCAAAGACCTGAAGATTTTTATAAAGCAGGTTTAAACGATGAAAATTGGAAAAATATAACAGTACCTTCAAACTGGGAACTCGAAGGTTTTGATATTCCTATTTACACCAACGTTACCTATCCTTTCCCTAAGAATCCACCTTATATAGATGAGAAATACAATCCTGTAGGCAGCTATAGAACTGGTTTTACCATACCACAAGATTGGAATGAAAAAGAAATCATCCTTCATTTTGGTTCTATTTCGGGATACGCGCAGGTTTATTTGAATGGAAAAAAAGTGGGGATGACCAAAGCTTCCAAAACCCCGGCGGAATTTAACATTACCCCCTATCTAGAAAAAGGTGAGAATTTATTAGCTGTACAAGTGTTTAGGTGGCATGACGGGAGTTATCTGGAAGACCAGGATTTCTGGCGTTTAAGTGGAATTGAAAGGGATGTTTACCTACAGGCCATGCCCAAAACCACCATTTGGGATTACTGGGTTAACGCTAATCTGGATGACACATATGAAGACGGAATCTTCAACTTAAGCGTAGACCTTCGAAAATTTAAGGACAGTAAAATAAAAAAACCTGCAGTAAAAATTGAACTTTTTAGCCCTGAAGGTGAAAAGGTTTTTTCAGAAGAAAAAAAGAAATTATCAGCTGATGAAAATGTGGAATTTTCATCCACCATCCAGAAAGCGGAAAAATGGAGCGGGGAATTTCCCAATCTTTATTCTTACCAGATCACGCTTTCAGATGAAAAAGGGAAAAATATTGGGACAATTTCAGGAAAAACAGGTTTTAGAAAAGTGGAAATCAAAGACGCTCAGCTAATGGTTAACGGGGAACCTATCACCGTAAAAGGAGTAAACCTGCACGAACACCACGGTACCAAAGGCCACGTTCCAGACAGGGTGATGATGATCAGGGATATTGAACTGATGAAGCAGAATAATATCAATGCAATTAGAATGAGCCATTATCCACATGGTATTGAGCTTTACGAACTTGCAGATGAATATGGAATGTACCTGGTAGATGAAGCCAATATTGAAACCCATGCAATGGGCGCCGAATGGCAGGGAGGTTTTGACAAATCTAAACACCCGGCTTACCTACCCGAATGGGCTCCTGCACATTTAGATAGAGTAAAAAGAATGGTAGAAAGGGACAAAAACCATCCTTCCATTATCATATGGTCGCTAGGGAACGAAAGTGGGAACGGTCAGATTTTTTATGATGCCTATGATTGGATCAAACAGCGTGACACTACCAGAATGGTCCAATTTGAACAAGCCGGGGAAAACAGGAATACAGATATCGTCGCCCCTATGTACGCGGGTATCCAAAGCATGAAAAAATATGCTGAAGATGATACCCAGGAACGGCCTTACATTTTGTGTGAATATTCCCATGCCATGGGAAATAGTAACGGGAATTTTCAGGAATATTGGGATATTATCGATAGTAGTCCGAAAATGCAGGGAGGTTTTATATGGGATTGGGTTGATCAGGGTTTAGAAACTCATACTAAGGATGGTAAAATGTTTTGGGCTTATGGGGGTGACCTTGGCGGAGAAGAACTTCAAAATGACCAGAATTTTAATGCAAACGGCTTAGTAGATGCGGCAAGGGAACCTCACCCCGCCTTACAGGAGGTGAAAAAAGTCTATCAGAATATCAAATTTGAACTTACAGATAGTCAGACACTTTCAGTCACTAATAAATTCAATTTTACGGATCTAAAAAATTACGATTTTGAATGGCAATTGATTGCGAATGGTGAAATTGTTGAAAAAGAAAACTTCGAAATTAGCCTTGCGCCCGATGAACGGAAAACTATTCGTTTAGAGCTTCCGAAAATGGACGTAAACAAAGAATATTTTCTGAATCTCTATACTTACACTAAAGAGAGGTCAGCATTAGTCCCTGAACACCATGAAATCGCGAGAGCCCAGTTTAAACTAGGAGAGAATAACTATTTCACTTCTTCCGAAGCTTCAAATTCTGAAAGATTAAAGCATTCTGTGAAAAATAAGCTCCTCACTTTTAACACTGATAAAATTTCCGGGGAATTCAATCTTGAGACTGGTAAACTTCAGAAATATACTTTTAAAGAAACCTCATCACAGTTGATTTCACAATTCCCGGAGCCTTATTTCTGGCGTGCCCCCACAGATAATGATTTTGGAAATGGAATGCCCAGAAAATTAATCTTCTGGAAAGATGCTACTAAAGAGGCAGAGGTAGAACATGTTGAAATAGGAAAAGCTACTGAGAAAGGACTGCCCATTACGGTAAATTATAAACTTTCAGATACGATTTCTTTTCCCTACAAAGTATCTTATTTAATCAGGAATAATGGTAATATAGAAGTTACTGCAAGTATAGACTTAAAAGGAAAAGACTTGCCGGAAATTCCCAGATTTGGAATGAGGATGATACTTCCTGGAGATTATGAGAATTTAAGTTATTACGGTAGAGGTCCTTGGGAAAACTATAGCGACAGAAATAATGCCTCGTTTTTAGGAAAATATAAAGATAAAGTAGCCAACCAGTTTACCTGGACATATATCCGGCCACAGGAATCAGGTTATAAAACCGATACACGATGGCTAAGTCTTTTAGATGGAAAGGGCAAGGGTATAAAAATTGAAGGCGCACAGCCCCTGGGTTTTAGCGCTCTTAATATCCCTACTGAACAGTTGGATCCCGGCAAATGGAAGGCACAACGCCACCCTACCGACCTGGAGCCACAGGATAAAATATTCCTTCACATAGACCTAAAACAACGCGGACTGGGAGGTGACAACAGCTGGGGTGCGATGCCTCATGAGCAATATCTTTTACTGAAAGACCAGTATAGTTATACCTATACAATTTCCCTGATCGAATAAAATGGTTTTATATGTGTGATTTAAGCTATCCCTGTGGTGATTCATAGTTCCCGGGGATAGTTTATTAAAACTAAAATAGACCTATGAAATTATACTTTATGAAGCGTAAGATTTTAATGTTGACTGTGTTGGGCTTAAATCTATTTTGTTTTTCTCAGGAAAAGATGAATATCCCTAAAGGCTACAAATTGGTTTGGGCTGATGAATTTAATACCACCGGCGATCCGGATCCTGAATTTTGGTCATATGAACAGGGTTTTGTGAGAAATGAAGAACTACAATGGTATCAGCAAGATAATGCTTCTGTTAAAGACGGGTTTCTCATAATTGAAGGACGCAGGGAACAGGTTAAAAATGACAGGTTTAAGGTCAATAGTCCGGATTGGGGAAAAAATCGTGAATATGCAGAATATACTTCTTCCAGCATTAATACCAACGGAAAATACAGCTTTAAATATGGGGTGATGGAGGTAAAAGCAAAGATTGATACTTCCCGAGGTATGTGGCCGGCTATCTGGACTCTTGGTGTTCATAAACCCTGGCCATCTAACGGTGAGATTGATATTATGGAATTTTATCTGGTGAATCACGAATCGGCAATTCTGGCAAACGCTGCCTGGAAAGGCAGTGAGGAACATGTTTCATGGGACAGTGAAAAAATTCCCTTCTCAAAATTTATAGATAAAGATCCAAGGTGGTCGCAGAAATTTCATATATGGAAAATGGACTGGACGGAGGATTACATCAGAATATACCTGGACGATGAATTGTTGAATGAAATTGATTTAGCATCTACTACCAATCCTGATGGGTTTAATCCTTTTCATCAGCCTCACTATATCTTACTGAATATGGCAATTGGCGGAAATGGTGGAGATCCTTCAAAATCAGAATTTCCCGGAAAATATATGATTGATGTAAGAGTTTTTCAGAAAAAATAATTAATGATGAAATTTTTGAAGATCAGAAAACAGTTGTGTTCCTTGTTTTGGAAATAAAGTTTTCCTCAGAAAATATTCTGTGGAAAATATGATGAGAGCTATACCCTGTTTTCACCAATATCAGTACTTAAAGATTTACGAACACTAAAGATATACAGCAATGGAAAAACAAAATATACTCTATATTCTAATTTGTTTTACCCTTCTTTTTACCTCCTGTAAATTGTCATCTGGGCAGGAGAAGAAACAAACAGAAGAAAACAAGAAGTATTCAGCTTTTCATCCAGGCGAAATTTGGAGGGACATGGAGGGCGCACATATTAATGCTCATGGAGGCGGCATTTATTATGAAGACAGCACAGGCACGTATTATTGGTATGGTGAACACAAAGGAAAAGGAAGCACGGCACAAGTCGGTATCAATGTCTACTCCTCAACAGATCTTTATAACTGGAAAAAGGAAGGTGTAGCACTTGCCGTTGAAAAGAATCATGATTCGGAAATTACCACAGGCAGCGTTATGGAGCGTCCCAAGGTAATTTACAACGAAAAAACCGAGAAATATATAATGTGGTTTCACTTAGAATTGAAAGGACAGGGTTATAGCGCGGCAAGAACCGGTTTAGCTGTAAGTGATACTCCTACGAGTCCATTTAAATATATAAGATCTTACCGCCCCAATGCCGGAGAATGGCCATTGAATTATAAGGAAGAATGGAAAGAAAGCCTTGATGGTGGTGATCCTGAAGAATGGTGGACTCCAAAATGGCATAAGGCTCTTAATGAAGGAATGTTTGTGCGTCGCGATTTTCAAGAAGGACAAATGGCCAGAGATATGACTGTTTATGTAGACAAAGATGGAACTGCCTATCATATTCATTCTTCGGAAGAAAATCAGACGCTACACATTTCAGAGCTTACCGATGATTATTTAAATTTTACAGGTAAATGGAAACGCGTTCAGGTTGGAGGTCAAAATGAGGCACCTGCTATTTTTGAAAAAGAGGGAAAATACTATATGATAACTTCCGGACTTACAGGCTGGGATCCCAATCCCGCAAGGTCATTTGTAGCAGATTCAATTATGGGTAAATGGACGGCCTTAGGTAATCCGGCTAAAGGAGAAGATGCTGATAAAACCTTCTATTCACAAAGCACGTTCATCCTTCCCGCACAGGGAAAAGAAGATGCTTTTATCTTTATGGCCGACCGCTGGAATCCTGATAATCATATAGATGGACGTTATATCTGGTTACCCATTGAATGGGAAAACGGAAAACCCGTAATAAGGTGGAAGAGCGAATGGGATTTGTCATTTTTTGAGGATAATTGATATATACTGGAATAAAAACGTACTGTTGAAGTTGGGCGGTATGTAACACTCGGGATATACTATACCATAAGATAGGAAGAATGCTGCTCGTAATCGAAAGACGAAAGTATCTTAGCAAAGTTACCCTTCAGGAAAACAGGGGTGTAGGTTATGTACAACCCATTGGCGAAAAAGCAATTCCCGGGCAGGTTGTTGACAAAAATTTAACTGCCGATTTTTAGCTAAATCTCTTTTTGACTCCATCACCAGGTCATATATAAGATAAATTATTAAGTCCAGCTCCATCAACATGGGATATATTTACTCACTAGGATATAAGCCCTTCATTGAGCGGAGAATCAATAAGATTACTTGATACATCTTAATATTTGTATACTATCACTGTTTTTTGATACAATTATATAAGTATCATTTTTATGGTTTAATATTTCAGCATCCCTCACGTCTCCATCAACCCATACCCCTAATTCATCATTTTTGATCGTCTTAAATTCACCTGCCCCATTTCCTCTCAATAATAGGCCTTTTCCGGCATCACTGGGACCGTATTCTACTTTAAAAGGATAATAGTTTCCTGCTAAGAAGACATCCTTTATGCCATCCCCAGTGAAATCTTTAACAATGATTCCCTGAATAGCAGAAAACTGCACTTCTAACGGTAATATATGCATTCTGAAATGCCCACCCATATTCTCCAAATAAAGGCTCTTAAGTTGAAAAACATTTAAATGTTTTGCCTTATTCAACTTTTCTTCAGTAAAAATATCTTTTAATGTTGCGGTAGCATATTGCTCGTACTTTAGAAATTTCTTTTTTATCAAGGGAAAAGCATCCTGTAACTCATCTAAGTTTGCGATAGGATAACGATCTCCCTGAATATAGTTGCTAATCACAGAACTGTTCACTCCTTCTCCAGTAAAATCACCAATATAGGCTTCAAGCGGTTCTTCTTCAGAAACCTTGAAAGGGAGGTTAGATCCCATATTACCAACTATGAAATCGATATCTCCATCACCATCCATATCTGCTCTTTCCATGCTCTGCCAGAGCCCGTTGCTTTTTTCGAGTCCGTATTCTTTTGTTTTCTCTGCTAGGATACCCTTTTCGTTAATAAAGATCCTTATGGGCATCCATTCTCCTATGAGTATAAGATCTAACCATTCATCTCCATTGATATCTTCCCAGAGGGCATCGGTTACCAAACCGGGTTGTCTCAATTCTGAATTGACCTCTTTAGTAGCGATCGTAAAACTGATCCCATTAGCATCACTATCATTCCTAAGTATACCCCCCAGGGAAGAATCTGGATAGCTGCCGGGTTTGCTCCCGCCACCAACAAAAAGATCATCATCTCCATCACGATCAAAATCTCCCGCAGTTACAACACTACCATTAGAATAAGCCGGTGGCAAAACATGATCACCAACCAGACTGAAATTCCCCTGTCCATCATTTATATATAGCCTGTCCATCAAACCTGATGGATCATCATCAACCTGACTACCCCCACTCACAACGTATAAATCCATATCTCCATCACGATCAGCGTCAAAAAATGTGGAGCCAGTAGTTTCCATAGCTTTAGTTGAGGCCCAAAACTTTTCATTAGCATTGGTAAAGTGGCCTGAAATATCAGAAATGAATAATACGTCCGGCTGACCAATGGAACCTCCTATAAACAAATCGTCGTTACCATCTCCATTTACATCCCCAACAGATATTTTCGGTCCAGACATAGAGCTCTGTTTCAGTGCCAGGCGATTCACTTTAAAATCTATATATTTATTTTCTATATGCTTAAAATTAATTCCCGAATTCTTTATTTCTTGGAAAATTTTATTCGGTAAAATCCTGGTTTCAGTTTCCTTAGAAACAGATTTAGACTGATCAAACTGAAGAAACTTATTCGGTTTTACATTGTTTACAGTAGTTATACGACCATCTGGCCATTGAATTTTTATTTCTGCATTTTTAGATTTTCCCAGTCCAAAGAAAAGGACAGGATCCACAGAAGACTGATAGCCCCGAACATTATAATTTTCAAGGAATTGTATAGACGAATCGGTTTTCACCCAAACTTTAGAACCCAAAGCATACGTATTTTTACCGTCGCCTTTTAGTTTTATTTTAAGGTAATTATTTTTCTTTTTATCAACATGATTTCTGTAAATAGCAACCGGGTCGTTAGTATTGGAAACAATCAAATCTAAATCTCCGTCATTGTCCAGATCGGCATAGGCGGCCCCTGTTGAAACTGAGGGCGTGGATACTCCCCATTTCTCTGCCACGTTTTTAAAAATCATCCCATTTTGATTCTCAAACATATAGTTTGAAATCTTGGTAGAAGGCATTTTTTTAATCAGTTCAAAAATAACATCTGAATATTTTTCTTTTCCCTTGTCGCCGAATAAATCTCCACCTTGCTTTCTCACTTTTGCTACTGCCGTATTGACTTCAAATTTCATAAAGTCTCTGTTGGTATAATCTCTTAAATATCCATTGGTTATGAAAATATCCTTGATACCATCATTATTAAAATCGGCAATAAGCGGTGCCCAGCTCCAATCGGTATTCGAAATTCCAGACAACTGCCCTATCTCACTAAATTGCGGTATACCTAATGTATCTATCCCCCGGTTAAGCTGTAACATGTTTCGCATTTGCTGCTTATGATATCCACTATCTATAGCCAGGTGATATTTATCATATTCATCAGCACCTTTTAAAATTTTTTGCCTGTAATTATCTTCGGGAAGCATATCTAAAGTTACCAGGTCTACATGTCCGTCATTATTCAAATCGGCGGCATTGTTTCCCATGGAAAATTGAGATATATGTCCAAAGGAATTCTTAGAAACATCCGTAAATGTTCCATCTTTATTATTCAGGTAAAAGAAATCCTGCTCCACATAATCATTGGAAATATAAATATCTGGCCAATTATCCTCATTAATATCACTTATGGAAACTCCCAATCCAAAATTCAATCCGCTACCATGAATACCTGCTTTTTCACTAACATTTTGAAAAGTTCCATTATTATTGCGGTACAGAGCATTCCCGAAATAAGGATGCCTGGTATTTCGAAGTTTGGTGCTATTGTAAAATGGGGAGTAGTATTCTTTTGAATGATTCAATAAAAACATATCAAGATCTCCATCCAAATCATAATCAAAAAAGACTGCCTGTGTACTAAAGCTCCCTTCTGCCTCGAGGCCAAAATCTTTTGCCTCGTCTTTAAATTGAGGAATCCCATCTTTATTTGGTCCCTTGTTTATAAATAATTGATTTGATCGATTTTTTTTGCTGCCCAATCCTGAATAACATACGTAAATATCCAGTAAACCATCTGCATTTACATCTGCAATAGCAACACCTGTCTTCCAGCCTTCCTTACCTGAAGTGCCGGATAAAGCTGTTATATTTTGAAACTTAAAATTTCCTTTATTAAGATAAAGATTATTTTCTCCTGTATTTGAAGTAAAATAAAGATCAGGAAGCTGGTCATCATTAAAATCTCCTACCCCTACCCCTGCACCATTATACATATATTCATATTGCATCACATTCAACTCCTCTGTTTCAATAATCTCATTAGTGAAATCAATTCCTGTTTCAGAAGATCCTAAAGATTCAAACATGGTATTCTCTTTGTCTTCATTTCCACAGCCCACAACAAATAAGCAGATAAGGAGAATTCGAAGATTGCTTTTAATCGGCACCATATTTTATAAGTTTCGATTTAAATTAATTCTTTTTATCAAATTTGATATGACAAATTAAACATTCATAGGTAAGTTAATTTTTTCGGCTTTGTCTTACCGGTAGTATTCAAAAAAATAAAAAGGATTGCTATTTTTTCAGTCAGACTAATTCAGACATCAATAGCAACCCTTTTAAAATAATTCAAGAATTTAAAATCTTACCATCCGAGAATTTGTTCTGCTTCAGGATTTTTATCGATTTCATCCTGGGGAATGGGAAGAACATATAATTTATAAGGAAAATTTCGTTGTTCAAATTCGTCCTTCTCGTAGGTAAATGAACCATCTTCATTTCTTGTTATTTTCATCCCTAATAATGGACCGTTCAATAAATCCTCCGCAATCCTCCATCTTCTAATATCAAAAAATCTGTGTTCCTCAAAAGCAAGTTCAATCCTTCTTTCATTTCTAATTTCTTCTCTCATTGAATCCTTGGTAAGTCCCTGAGGTAGATCTGGCATTCCTGCTCTACTTCTAATGGAATTGATCGCATCGTAAACCGTTCCATCCGGCCCCGTGGCTTCATTCTGAGCTTCTGCATAATTCAGTAAAACTTCAGCATATCTCATAAAAATCCAATCCTGGTCACTTGATTGAGAGTAAATAACCAGATCTTCATTATGAAATTTTCTAAGGAAATAACCTGTATGAATAAAATTTATATCTCTACCTCCCACAAATAATTCCACTTCCCTGCCTCTGAATGTAGCCCCGTTATGTACAACGGTAGCTTCGAAACGCGGATCCAAGTTATCCCAAGGATTTTCCGGGTCATACAAGGGAGATTCATCCTGTGGTTGGCCATCCACCATATCATAGGAATCTACAAAGTTCTGGGTTGGTAGATTGCCTCCCCAACCGCCATCGCTTGTCCCACGGAAGGATTCAGGAGAATTATATACATCCCAGCCGGCATTTTGAGTACCACCGGCATTTGACTGATGATGCTTATCTGGGTAAAGAAATTTCTTTGCGAAAATAACCTCCTGGTTATTTTTAGTTAAGAATAATGTTTTATAGTCAGGAAAAAGAGAATAATTTGTACCAATTACTTCATTACTGGCATTAGCAGATTCCTGCCATTTTTCGGCGTAAAGAAGAACTCTTCCTTTAAAGGCCATTGCAGCACCTGAAGTCGCACGACCAGCTTCAATCTCTCCTTTAGCCGGAAGAATTTCCGCAGCTTTGTCCAGATCACTTACAATTAAATCAACTACTTCGTTATAAGTAGATCTGGGAATTTGAAGGTCATCTTCAAGTCCTAAGGCTGTAGTTATTATTGGTACACCCGTAGGCTCTGCGCCCTCAGATCTGAAACCAAATAATCTTAACAGTTCATGATACATCATTCCTCTAAGAAAATAAACCTCCCCTTTTAATCTTTCAGCTAATTCGGGATCTTCTTCCAGACGATCTAAATTTTCAAGAGCAACATTAGCTTTTCTTATTAAACTATAGTAGTTGCCCCACATATTCCCCCATGGCACATAACTTGGCAGGAATTCTGCATTCTGTAAAAGTGTTGAATGGGTCCAGCCCATAGCTACATCTCCATCATCTGATGCTCCATCCAAAAGATAAAGTCCTTTTGCCCAGCCATCATACCAACGATCAAATCCAGAGGGCATTTCTCCATAAATACCATTTACGAATTGCACTGCTCCCTGTGGATCGGTCCAAACAGTTTCTTCGGTAAGGGATTCTTTAGGAACCTGATCAAGAAAATCTTCTTGACAACTCATAATTGTGAAAATGCAAAGCAATGCCCCAATTAGATAACTTAGCTTCATTGTATTTCTATTCATCACAAAGTTTTTAAAAATTTAAGTTTACTCCTACATTCCAAATTCTCATTTGAGGATAAGACCATCCTCTGGAGTCCCCATTTTCAGGGTCAAAATTTACAATGTCCGTCCATGTATAAAGGTTATTACCATTAACGTAAATCCTAGCTCCCTGAATGAAATTATTCTTAAAAGAATCAACTGGAATATTGTATGCTAATTCCAGATTTTTTAATCTCACGTAAGTAGCGTCTCTTAACCAGTATGATGAACCTGCGTGGTTGTTATCGGCGTTAATTAGAACTCGAGGTTCACTGGCATCGGTGTTTGTAGGTGTCCACCTATCTAGGTTCTGCACATACGCCCCACTGGTACCAAGAAAGAAAGGCCATGCGGCTTCACCAGAATAATACTGATTAACATTCGTAGCTCCCTGAAAAAGGTAGTTTAATTCAAAGTTTTTATAATCAAAACTTCCGTTCAATCCGAAGATTATCTCAGGAGTATTAGATGTCCCGATAAATGTTCTATCCAGGTCGTCGATCACCCCATCACCATTAATGTCTTCATATCGAATATCCCCAGGAGCAGTATTTCCAATCTGCTCAGCGGCATTGTCAACTTCTTCCTGAGTCTGGAAAAGGCCTAATGCATTATATCCAAACTGAGAATAAAGCGGTCTACCCGTTCTTCTAATATTTGGGTTTTCCGTTTCCGGCTCATCTATATATACGATCTCATTCCTGGCATAAGTAAAGTTGGCACTTATGGAATATCGAAAATCATCCCCGATAGAATTTTGGTGACCCAGAACTACTTCAAATCCTTTGTTATCAACCTTCGATAGATTTTCAACAGGAAGCCCTACTCCAAGAAGACTTGGAATCGATAAGTTTCTGTATCCTAAGATATCACTTCGCTTATCATAAAAGTAATCAACAGTTACTGATAATTTCTTATCCCACAAAGTAGCATCAACCCCTATATTGAGTTTTTTTACCGTCTCCCAGGTCACATCAGGATTTGCCAGGTTTCCTTCATTGATTGATGGCTGAACCTGCCCATCACCAAAAACGGCATTTCCAGATTGATTAAAAGATTGAAGATAAAGCAAACGGGCTCCCCCTATACGGTCATTCCCAAGGACACCATAAGATCCCCTGAATTTTAAGAAATCTATAACTTCTGAATTCACTAAGAAAGGCTCACGTGATACTAAGTAACCAAAGGATACGGAAGGAAAAAATCCCCAACGCTTGTCTGGAGCAAATTGTTCAGAAGCATCTGCACGAAAACTACCCTCCAGAATATATCGATTCTTGAAAGTCCAGTTTAAACGACCTACTACACCTTGTCTGGCACTCCTACCTGAGTATCCTCCGTTAGTTCTGTTATCTACCCCTCCAAAATTAAGTTCATCTACTGCGATAGTAAATTGATCACGGTATGCCGATATAAAATTCCATTTTTCCTCTGTTTGAGTGTAAAGTAATAAAGCTGAAACATCAGAATCTCCAAATTCCTGATCATAATTTAAATGTGTTTCTAAGGTTATAGACTGGAAATCATTATGATCCTGATATAATTCAGTCTTACCTATTGGTGCTTCTGTAAAACTCCCATCACTATTCCTGGAGAAATTAGGAGTTTGAGGATATAAGAAATTTTTCTGATCTGTAAAAGTTTTATCATAGGAAGCAACCCCTTTTATGGAGAGACCTTCTACAGGTAACTGTTGCACTAACTGTAACCTACTTTTAAAAGCCATAATCGCTCTGTTACGGTAACCATTTTCCGGAAGTGACAGATAAGATGGGCCTCCGGAATATGTGCCATTAGACCATTTGATAGGTATTTCATTGGGAGGAGTACTGGTCAACCAACGGAATAATTCCGGTGATGCCACGTTATTGGTCCTGTCATCACGACCCGAAATATCAAAAGATAGCCTGGTGGTTTCAGTTACATCAGCATCTACGTTCGACCGAAAATTATATCTTTTGAAATTATTTGAAGGAACAATACCATCCTGGTCCAGAAAGCTCAAAGATGCTGCATATTGAACCCTTTCTGATCCTCCGTTTGCAGAAAGTCCGTATTTTCTTAATAAGGCTGTGTTTTGTAATACCGAAAGCCAATCGACATTTGGATGCGTATCTGGATTAGTACCATTCAGATATTTATCCAGATCTTCCTGGGTATAAATTGGGTCATCCCCCTGATTTATTAATGCCTCGTTATATAATTGAGCATACCTATAGGAATCTAGGATCTCAGGGGAGTTTGTACGTTCCTGAATACCCAGACTCGTTGATAAATTAATCTGCATTTTACCTTCACTTCCACGTTTAGTGGTCACCAGAATTACTCCGTTACCACCTCTAACACCAAATACAGCAGCACTAGCCGCATCTTTCAAAACGGATAAGGACGCAATTTCGTTGGCATTTAATTGTTCGAAATCCCGATACCCCCGAACAATTCCGTCAATTACAAAAATTGGACTTGCATCCCCAGTAGTACCTATACCACGAATATAAATATTGGAATAATCGTCACCCGGGGAACCTGAACGTTGCGTAGCAATTATCCCGGCGGTTTGGCCCACCAAAGAACTGGTAAGGTTAGGTGCAGGATTTTGCTCTAATTCTTCTGAAGCAATTTCCGAAACAGCTCCTGAAATATTGCTACGCTCCTGTTCACCGTAACCAATCACCACAACCTCGTCAAGCTGACCTAGATCTTCTTCGAGCTCTACATTTATAACATTCTGTCCGTTTACAGGTATTTCCATGGTTTTAAATCCCACGAAAGAAAATACCAATATGGCATCTGGCCTGTCCACAGTTAATTCGTAATTACCATCAAAATCGGTAACTGTTCCCTGCTGACTACCTTTTATCATAACCGTAACCCCACCTAGAGGCATGTTTGTAGAAACAACGGTTCCTGTCACCTCCTGCTGGAACAATTCCAAAGGGGCATTATCATTAGCCAGAAGAGGCTGCCAAAGTAAAGGAAACACAAAAATGAAAAGCCATTTTGCCTTCTTTTTTAAGTCAATTCGAAAAATTCCTCTCATAAAATTAGTTTTAAGCTAGTTGGTAATTAATAAACCAGTTAAGGATTAAGGATGATTTATTTTAATAAGTGTGTTTTTTACAATTAAAATCAAATATATAAAAATTTCTTAATTACAGAACTTATTTTTTAGAGATTGTAAGATTTTTTAAGAAAAAAATTATGGCTCCCAGAGAAATAAAAGAGATTATTTGCTATTAAGAAGTATTGAAAAAGCTATTGCCTCGATTTTAATAAGTAAACCTACTTCGGTTATTATGGGCAATAACTGTAATAGAATTAATATAGAAGATTAAAAATTTCTAGCTCTTGAACTCTGAAGGATTTTTACCTAGTTTTTTTTAAGATCTTCCTGAAATATTTTACCTCATCAAAACCTACTTCGGGGGGAAGTCTCTATCGTTTAAAAATTCAAATACCGTTTTATTGATGAGTTGATGGAGGATGCACCATCCTATACTTATCGTAACAGCGACGTAATATTCCATTCCCCGATCCTCTTCAATTTTAAAAGATCAGGATTGCCAATTTCGGTAGAATTTCAGCTATTGGCCAGTGAAAAGAATTGTGAGGCTCGACCTACTGGAAATATGTGTTCAGAGGCTTACTATCTCGTATTCAATTATATTGATTTGAATACTTATTTCTTTGCCTTTTCCGGTTCTTTCCAACTCATTTCATTGTCGCTCAGATCCTGTCCAAAAAAGGGCATTCCGTCTTTAGTCCATTTTAAAACCCTTGCCCTGGTATTTCGGTTAGGATCGTATAAAGGTTCCCCGTCAATTTCTTTATAATTCCTGGCATGATAGATCATAATATCGGTTTCTCCATCCTTGGAAACGGTAAAGCTATTATGACCTGGTCCAAAGCGTTTAAGATCCGGATTGCTAAAAAATACAGGTTCTGGTAATTTATGCCAGGAAGCCGAATCAAGAAGATCAGCATTCTCATCAGCCCAAAGCAACCCTATCGCGTAATTGGAATCGGTAGCACTGGCAGAAAATGTTATAAACACTTTACCGTTTCTAATAAGTGCGGACGGTCCTTCGTTCACCCGGTGTCCCTGTATCTCCCAATCATATTCAGGTTGAGAGATTACCACCTGCTTATCAGCCAGGGTCGTAGGACTGGTCATTTCTGCAATATATAGGCCGGTGTTCTCAATGGTATCAGATGCCCTATCTGTCCATATAAGATAGCGTTGATCATATAATTTAAATGTGGTTGCATCCAGAGCAAAATCGTCCCGGTTACTTACAATCTGGCCTTCCTCTATCCATTGCCCCTTAGTAGGATCTTTAGACTCATTCGATAAGGCATACATTCTGATTTTCCATTTTTCTTCAGCCGAACCTGCAGCAAAATATATATACCATTTTCCATTTATTCGATGTAATTCCGGCGCCCAGATATGGTTACCCATTGGGCCTTTATCATGTTTTCTCCAGATCACTACAGGTTCAGCTTCCTTAATCCCATTGATCGTCACAGATTTTCTAATTTCAATACGATCATATTCCGGAACAGTTGCAATAAAGTAATATATACCATCTTCAGCTTTGGTCACAAAAGGATCGGCTCTTTGCAGAGCCAAAGGGTTATCAAAATGAAATTCTTCTTTTTCCTGCGCACAACCACTGATACTAAAAAAGAACGCTAGTGTGACAAACCTTAGAAATCTTAATTTCATATTTTAAACTTTATTCCAGTTTAATTCCTTCCAAAGTCGGTTTAACCTCCACAATATTACCATCTTCCTTAAATTCCAGATTATCAATACTCACTTCCCTATGAAAACCAGCTGCTCTTCCCATCTCAAGGCCCTTAGGACGGGTAAACCGGTGATAAATAATATACCATTCATCTGTACCGGGTATATTTAAAACTGAGTTGTGACCGGTTCCATAAATTTGCTTTTCATCATCCCTCTTGATCACCAGATTATCTTCGGGAATATTTAAAAGTCCTAAAGGTGAATCTGAGGTCGCATATCTCACTCGATAATTGGGGCTACGAGTATCATCTTCAGACCAAAGAAAATAATACTTTCCATCCCTATAGAAAACCTCAGCTCCTTCGCGAAAAGTTTCGTCTGGAGTCATTACTTTAATGCTTTCACGCTTTATACTGGTCATGTCCGGATTCAATTCGGCAACGGCCAGATAACTATTCCCCCAATAGAGATAACTTTTGCCACTTTTCGGGTCGGTGAATACATCAGGATCTATTTCCTGTCCTCCTTCAACCCCGGCAGGTTTGAAATCGATTAGCGGCTTCCCGCTATCTTTAAATGGTCCGGTGGGATTATCTGAGACAGCAACCCCTATCTTTTGTGCCGCGGTAAAATAGTAGAAATACTTATAGCTTCCGTCTATTTTCTTTTCGGCAATGGTCGGTGCCCAGGCATTCCGATCGGCCCAGGAAACATCTTTTTTCAGATCCAGAATGGTATCTTCCTTTTTCCAGTTTACCAGGTCTTCCGAAGAAAATGTTCTGAAATAGGTGCCGGACCAGTCGTTGAATCCGTCACTGGTTGGATACAGATAGTATTTTTTGGTTTTATTGGAATATAAAATTTCCGGATCGGCATAGTAACCCTCAACAACAGGATTATTATTTACGGAAACAGAAACTTTATAAGATTTACTTTTATCTCCCGATTGAAGCGTATAGGTCACGGCACCGTTTTCAAAGTTCTGAGGTCCTGCCGGCTTCATAGATTCAGCCTGTATCATCTGAAAATCGGGCTCGAAATTAGATAAGTCTGTTCCCGCTTTTACCGGAATAAATATGGAACCTTTTTCCTCATCAATGACAACATTATTTGATTTAATATTTTCACCAGTCACTGTTGATATCCCAGGGATATTATTTGAAGGAAATGCATTTAACAATCTTTCGGTTTCCTCCTTTGTAATTGGAAGAACGCTACCATGTCTTGGATGAAAATTCATGGATATCTGCTCATCAACAATCTTGAAATTTTTCAGGTCCGTACTTTCGGCAAACTGATATTCCCCATCCATATATACATCGTACATCAGAATGTATTTATCAGAATTTAAAAGTTTAAAAACACCTGAACCTTCCACAGCCTTATCGGTTTGATCAACATTCCCGGAAAGTGGTTCATAAATACCAGTTAAGCTATCAGATATTGCGACCTTGATACCTTTATCACTATCCCCTTCAGTCTTATAGAACAAATGAAATTTGCCATCTTTTTTGATGATATCTCCATCAATTGTAGCCTTTTCCTTGGGATTGAAAAACAATTGTTGTGGAGCTTCTTCAAGCCCTGTGAAATCTTCATTTGCATAAGCGTAATATATCTTATCATAACTGCCTGGCTGTAGCATGGAAAAATAAACCAGGTATTTGCCTTTTTCTTCATCATAAAAGCTTTGGGGAGCCCATACCCTGTTTACATCAGAAAATTGATCTGAATAGGTTTCAGGAATATCAATTAATGAAGATTCCCAGTTTATTAAATCATCAGACTTCAACATAAGCATTGCAGTATTGGTCCAACCTTCGGCAGATTTTAGATCGGTAAGTACCATGTAAAACTTTCCATCTTCACCCCTTAGAATATGAGGGTCACGTACTCCACCCGCTTTACTGATATCGCTGGTTTCAAGGATAGGTCTATTCTTATTCAGAGCATAATAATTGTAGCCATCAGAACTTAATGCATAGTGAACGGCTTCTTCACCTTCCCCATTTCCAGTAAAATAAGAGAATAAATAATTTGAATATTCCTTTTCAGTATTTGAAGAAGAGCAGGAAAATAATAAGCTTATTAAAGCAATAATTCCTAATCGTCTACATGAGTAAAGTATACTATTTTGCATCTCAATTAATTATAATTCTGGCTAAATTTAATATTATTTTTTTTAATTGTTGTTTTTACACTTAATAAAATGGAGATCTTAATAATTTTACCATTCCAGTACTGAGTTATAAAGTAAAAATCTAATTAAATTTTGGCCCATATTTTAAAATCCTAAATAAGATAAGCCTTCAATGGAACAAAATTCCTTGTAGGATGATCTTTTCCCGCTTCAAATTCCTTTATTACTTCCCTGGATTAATTAAACTTTTTCCCCGGCCATCACTGTACTTCCTTTTTTGGAATGCAAAATACCAGGATTTAGAAATTAATCCAGACTGCATAACCTTAATGCTCTGGTAGCCAGCCTGAATATTTTTATAAATAAGAGCTCACGTCCGCTGTATATGCTATGTACATTTTATGAGTGTCAGTGACCTCACCTTGCGGGTGTACAGGCACCCTCAAAATTAAATCCACCCTGTTATAAGTTGTGAGCCAGGAATACTTTATATTGGTTCAGTCCGGGAAATTTTAATTATAAGCTTACCCACGCGTTGTATATGCTAGGCGCATTTAGTGAGTGTCACCGTAGACCTCACCTTACGGGTTAACAAGCACCCTCATAATTGGCTAATCAATCACTAGTTCAATACCTGCTTTCTCAGCCTTATATTTTATTTTGGTCATCAGCTCATAATAACTCCAATTCCTCAGCACAAAGGCTTCCTCTTTGGCTATTTCTATTTTCTCCTGTTGATCCAATAAAATAAGCGTTCCCGCCTGGTTTTTTATACAGAAGTTGATAAGCTCCCTACTATAGACATGCAGGCGATGGTCTACATAATTATGCTCGGTATCCCGAAACCTGGTCATAGCTTTTGTTTTTCTTTTACGTCCTTTTCCCGATTTGCAATATTTAACCCCCACCCTCGCTCTTTTCAGGGCGGCCTGTATGGCCAGCCTTCGGTATAGAAATTCTTCCCTGGTGCCAATGCTGAGTTTCGCCTTCCCGGTTTTTACCACAATGGGATGTTCCAGAGACAACGTAGCTTCCGCGATCACTTCCGGTTTTAGGATATGCTTTTCCTTCTCGAATTCGAACACGGCTAACAAAAAGATCTTGCCCTCTTTTAATTTGATATGGGAGGTACGCATTTTAATCTCTCCGTTTACAAGCTGATGCATCAATTCCCACTTATCGTTAAAATCTTTCCCCAAATAGGTTTTTACGGGGATGGAGAAAAACCGAAAGCAAAAGGCTTTCTTGTCTGCATCGTATTGTAATCCACAAATCCCTTCCATATCAAAGGGAAAAGCCATATCCCTTCTGAAGTTCTTTAAGGAGCGTTCGCCACTCCAGTATTCCGGTTTGTTTTTATTGAAAGAGGAGATCAGGGTTTGGTTTAGATTAGAAAGTATATTGGTGGGAATTTCCCCTTTAAAACGATTGGATATAACCCGGTAGGTGGTATTCGTTCGGGAACGATTTAAAATGCCATTTTCATCTTTCTTTTCATCAACCAGTTTATACTTAACACCTTCGCATAAATAAAAGAATTCCTCAATCATCTCCTGCACATAGAGGTGGGAAACAATAAGGTTCGCTGCCCGGTAGCAGCGGTTCCGCCACAGGTACAGCCTGGTTTTTGCCTCTGTACGTTCTTCTTTGGTTGGCAGGTCTATCAACAGCTGGATCTTGCGGGTGAGTTTCATGGTAGATTTTTCCATATTACGCCGATTCTAATTGCTCCTGCTGTTTCTCCTGCATGAGCTTATAGGCGGCCATAAAGGCTGCGTGCACTTCCTTTTGGGAAAGGTTGAGCTCCTTAGCGATGGAAGCAAAGGAATATTGCTTTTCCGTACGCAGCTGCAACACCTTTTCCTGTTCGTCAGTCATTTCACCCTGTATCTTTACGGCTATTACTGGCTTTGGCTTGGCTGCAAGTGTACTTCCCTGGTGGATGATGTTTTTAATATCTGCAATAGCCCTTTTTACTTCGTTGCCGGTTTGGGTGATACTGGTGTCCATTACCCGGGCAATCGCTTTATACTGAAAACCATATTTTAAACAGAGTTCAATCAGGCGTTTTCTTTTATCACTTAATAATGGCAAAACCCGTTTGATCTTATCGAAAGCCTCCTGGTTTCGTTGCTGGTCATTTAAAGTCTCGGCATCCCTTAGGGGGTCATAGCCTGCCAAATAATCCTGGTAGTTTTCATAACTTTCCAAAGCATTTATTCTCCGAAAGAACTTATGTTTAGGACAGGTATAATAGGTATAACATTCCCTTTTCATCACCATCCTAAGAAAGAAGAACATATGTTTTTCAGATTCTATATGATCCCGGTTCGCCCATAGCTTTAAAAAGGTATCCTGTACTAAAGTTTCTACCACGAAATCATCGCTAATGATTCCCTTGCCCAGCCAATAGACCATTCGGCTGTACCGGGCATGTATATATCGCAAAGCGCCTGGATGTCCTTGTTTTAATAATTCGAAATTATCGTTTTCCCAAGAATATTTCATTCAATTACTTTTAGTAAACTATGATTTACTAAAAGTAAATCATTATAATGAAAATACAAATTATAATTTATAATAAGTATATTAATCAGTACCATAAATGAATTAGTTGTCATTTTAGGGTTAATAAAATACCCCATGACACCAGACAACCACCATAAAGACCCCACCCTACTGTCCATAGGATCAATGTTTGAGACGGGAAGAATTAAAAAGATGTATACGCTTGCTGAATTATATCCAACTAAAATAGCGAGATCATTAGGGATAAATTACGGTAGATATATGGCTAAACTAAGTCATCCAGATAAATTTACAATAGGAGAGATTGTAAGGCTTGCGAATTTATTAAACATAGAGCCTGATATGATTACTAAAGTTATTTATTCTGAAATGAAATAGTGTTTTTACCCTGGAGAGGGAATAATCGTTAATTAAGAAACCCTTAAAATTCTTTAGGTTGAAAAGGTGATGTTTTAAATGCTCTCTACGGTCTTCCGTAATTGCCATTTATTTTATTGATTTAAATTTAGAAAAACTGTGTTTATCCGGGAGAGTAGGGAATTAAATTTATAATTTGTTTGGGATATAACGAGTTAGCTGCAAGTTTGCAGAAAATTTCAAACTATGAAGAATATTCCAGAGAAAGTTGAAGAATTTTATGATTCTATTGAAAACTTAAATTCTCTAAACATATGGAATATACAAAGGGAGCTAAAACCTATTGAAAATTTAGAAGTTGATTGGAAAAGTAAAATTGTAGTTGAGCGTAAAATATTAAACTACAACCTTAATAAAGGAAAGCTTTTAAATAATGTTCAAACAACTGATTTAAAAGGAAAGGTACAGAAAATTGAAATTACTGACGAGGAACAAGATTACTTAAAATACAGAATAGAAGAAACTAAAAATACTTGGCTACTTTCAAGATATTCTCATCTACTCTGGCAAAAAAGTAAGCATAATGATTTTGCAGAAATTGCAATACTGAATTATATAAAAACAATTAATAAAATTAAGGTTGAAGAAGCCAGAGAATTACCAATTCTACTTTCCGCAGTTTTATATATTTCTAAAAAATCCAAACTAGGTATAGAAGAGTGTCAGACATTGTCGCTTAATCTTTTAAAAGAATTACCAAATTGGTTTAAAGCGAGTATACTTGAAACAACTTTAGAAAGCAACATTTTTTCTACAAAGCAATTAAAGGAAATTGCTTTTGAAATACTCGATTGGTTGGAATTAAAAAACCCTACTTTCTATTCTCAAAATAAGATGATTTTGGATATTGGCGTCAGGCTTTATAATAAAATAGGTTTGTCAGCCAAAAAACTTTTCGAATATTTTGCTATAAATGAAGATTTAATACTAGAACAACATCAAGACGATAAGGATTTCTTAAAAATAACTACGCTGGGCAAAAAAGCTAAATACCTAAAAATGGCAGGCAAGAGTTATGAAGCAGAGGAATTATTAAAGGAATACAATCAATTAAAGCAAACAACCAAGCTAAATAAATTCAACTGGGAACTAGGAGAAGAAGGAACTGAATTGCTAAATAAATATCTAGAATTAACTTCAAAACCTATTCTTGATTTACCAACCGAACAAATACTAACTTTTTTTGCAATTAACGAGGATATTTTAGTTGATCCAAAGCAAAATGAAGAACTTTCCAAGAATACAATAAAACAATCTCTTCAATACTTATTTTCCGTAAGTGTATTTGATATAAATAGTAACTTCAAAGATCTCGAAGAGGCGGAAAAATTAAAACGTGAAATAAACCAAAATTATACATTATCACATATAACTAAATGTTTCAGTTTATTTCTCAAGGTTATGGTGGAAGGTATTTGGTCTGGTAAAATCAATTATTATAAAATTTATGATTTTCTCGAAAAACATTCTTGGTATGGTTTAAAGTTTAAAAGAGGAATGACTGAAAATGAAATTGATACTAATTCTTCTTGGTTAACAATGCTTGCGCCTGGAATTCATAATTTAATTGCTCAATTTGAGCTTTCGGTGTTAATGAACACCAACAAAATAAATAACTTTATTCTTGCATTGGATTCGCTTACATTAAAATTTGAAGGAGCTCTAAGGGATTTTATAAGGCTTTCTGGCGGAAACACTTCTACTTCTAAAAGAGGTGAGATAAAAGAGCAGTTATTGGAAGAGCTTTTAGATAATGAGGTAACTAAGAAATATTTTACAGAGAAAGATATTGCTCTATTTAAATACACTTTTACTAATATTAATCAAGGCAAAAATCTCAGAAACAATATTGCTCATTCATTTTTGCAGTTTTCAGATTACCATTATCAATCAGCTTTATTAGTATTTTTTTGTATTCTAAGACTAGGAAAATATACATTTGAGGAGAAACAAACCAGCAGCTAACATCGTATAACAGCAAATAGCGGGTATTTTGCTGAAAAGTGCTATTTTAGAGACCAAGTTAAAAAACAACAAAACCGACAAGTTCGCGTCCTTACTCCACGCCACTTGCGTTATACAAGACCGTTGTAACGCATTATTATGATTAAAGATTTACCTACACCACAAGAATTTGAAAAATTAGGACTCGATTGTATATACAAGTCCTTTGAAATGCTTTATAAAGTTTCAAACGCTTATTCAGAAGCCAGTGAAGATGAAATAATTAAAGATGATGTACCTGAAAAAGATTATTGGAATTATAATGATATAACCGTAAGAACTTCATTAATAGTTCTATTTCAAGGTGTAGAATATTTAATGAAAAAGGAAGTTACCGAAAAAAGTCCTTTATTATTACTTGAAAATAATAAGTCTGATTGGCCAACCTTACCTGATAGAAAAGACAAAAATTTTGATGAATTAATTACAATTTCAGGAGAAAACCTCCTTGGAGTATTTTGTGCTGTAGAATCTGAAAATTTCGACTTAGAATCCTACGTAAAAAAGTTTGAAGATTTAAGAATAAGAAGAAATAAATTAGTGCATAGCACAGGTTTTAATGATTTGAATTATAAATCTATAGTAAAGGATATCATATTTTTTACTTCAGCTTTTTACCATAATACCTATTGGTTAGATTTTTTTAGATCAAGATTTAAGTCTGAACCTATGTTTGGCTATTGGGATTGGGATATAGAAGAAGCTTATTTCTTTACATTATTGAATTTTATAAAAAAATCACTATCCAAAAAAGAATTAAACGACTATTTACCAATTGATTATAGGGGTAGAAAGTTCCTGTGTCCAAATTGCACATATTGGTTGACTAAAAATGATGATGTAGAATCAGTTCCAAAATGGTCATTTTTAAATCCGAATAGTCCAGAAGCTGAAAAGATAGAATGTATGATCTGCAATGGGCAATATGACATAGAAAGAGCAGATTGTGAGAATGAAGAATGTAGAGGAAATGTTATAAGCAAAGAAGAAGGATATTGTTTAACGTGTTTCTCGCAACAATAACGCGTTACAACAACGGTTCATCGCCAATAAGCGGCACCGTTAGAAAGAAAATAATTAACTTGACCAACAAACCAATACTAAACGGACAAATCCGCGTCCCTTACTCCGCCAACTGGCGATAACCGAAACCGTTGTGCCCAATTAAAAATCGTAATTTTTACTTCGAATTATATTTAAATGATCTTACCTTTGATAATATCAAATGATAGTATCAAATGAAACCACCTTACGATATTACTCCTAATATTTTAAATGAAATAACTTCTATTTCAGAAAAAGTCGGAGCTATCAATGCAAACTATTTATACAAACCTTCTCCTAAATTGAGAAAGGAAAACAAAATTAAAACTATTCATTCTTCCCTAAAAATTGAGGGTAACACGTTAACTGAAGAACAGATTACTGCTTTGCTTGAAAATAAGAGAATTATTGGTCCAAAAAAAGATGTAAAAGAAGTTTTAAACGCGATTGAGATTTATGAACATTTAGAAAATTATAAACCATCAAATGAAAAGTCATTCTTAGAATGCCATAAACATTTAATGAATAATCTTATCGAAGACGCCGGAAAATATAGAAAGCAAGGAGTTGGTATAATGAAAGGATCACAAGTAGAACATTTTGCTCCGCCCTATGAAAATGTTCCTTATTTAATGAAAGACTTGTTTAATTACTTAAAAACATCAAAAGAAATAGAATTAATAAAAAGTTGTGTTTTTCATTATGAAATGGAATTTATACATCCGTTTTTAGATGGCAATGGTAGAATGGGTAGATTATGGCAGACTTTAATATTGATGGAGAAATATCCAACTTTTGAATACATACCTTTCGAAACATTAATTAGCAAAGACCAGGAGAAATATTACAAAGCATTATCGGACAGTGATAAAGCTGGAAATTCAACAGCTTTTATTGACTATATGTTGGGAGTAATTAATAAATCCCTGGATGAACTATTAAATTTCAATAACCGTACTTTTAATGAGAAAGATCGACTTGAATATTTTATATCATTAAACAAAAGGGAATTTACTAGAAAAGATTATATGGAAGTTTTCAAAGATATTTCTGGAGCCACAGCAAGTCGTGATTTGAAGAAAGGCGTAGAACTCAAATTATTTAAAAAAATAGGGGAGAAAAATAAAACCAGATACAGCATTTAACTGGGCACAACATCGGTTCTTCGCAAATAACGGGCAATCTGGTGAAAAGTACTATTTTAGACATCAAGTAATAAACAACTAAGCCGACAAATCCACGTCCTTACTTGCGTTAAACGTATTCCAAGATTAGTATTCCAGGCATCTAGAGTTAAAGAATTGGAAATCGAAAACAAGTTTGCTGATATTATTTTGTCTTTTGAAGGTGCTTTAATACTTAAAAGCTATACAGATAAGATGGTAAAAAGATCACTAACTAATATGTTGATTAACATAAATAAGATAAAAGAAATGATAACTATTACGCTTAAAGAAAAATAACGAAGGCACAACATCAGTAAACTGCAAATAGCTGGCATTTGATTAAAAAGTGTAATTTTAGAAACCAGGAAAGAAAATGGTTAAGCCGACAAATCCGCGTCCTTACTCCCGCAACTTGCGATAACCGCGACGAGTTATAGCCAATGGTAAACGAAAATTTATGAAAGTATCAGACTTAAAAAATACTGAGGATTTATTCAAAATTTTAAAGGATTATAGAAAAACAACTCGTTACCAGTTTCGTGGACAAAGTGACTCAAATTGGCTATTAATTCCTAAAGTAGGTAGACCTCCATACAACAAAAGAAATGATAAAGATATTTTTAAGCAATGGAAAAGAAGAGCTTACGCCTATTTAGATAATAAATCTTTATCTGAGATTGAATTATTAACTATTGCACAACACACCGGTTTACCAACAAGACTTTTAGATTGGACATATAATCCTTTAGTTGCGGTATTTTTTGCATGTACAGAAAATCAAGATTTAGATGGCTCATTATATGCTTATAAATCCAGATCATATTTAAGTATTGCTGACTTAAAAAATCCTTTTAATCGTCCAAAAGGGAGTGTTGATATGCTTCAACCTAATTCTTCTCATTCACGATTGGTAAATCAATTTGGGTATTTTACAATACATAACGGACCTAACACAGAATTGAAAAGAGGAATTGCTAATGATGATTTACATAAAATTATCATTCCTAAAAACTTAAAAAGAGACTTATTATTTACAATAAATCAACTTGGGGTAAATCAAATGACGATTTTTCCTGATCTTGACGGATTATCAAAACATCTATGTTGGTTTTATGAGAATTATGAATATTGGACTGAAGTATCTGATAATATTCCGTCTCCACCAGTAGGTTAATAGAGAATTGAGGAACTAACCACTGGCTATAACAGCGGTTCATCTCAAATTCCGGGTATTATAGAAAAAGCGTAATTTTCGAAACCAGGAAAGAAAATGATTAACCTCGCCTATTGCGTGGTAGGATGTGTAAGTCGGCGTCGCTTTCGGAATGAATTTCAGGATCTATTACTACTTAGGAGACTCATGTCCATCCTTGTACCAAAAAAGCTAAAGAACAGGCGTCAAAGGGCTTAGTCCCATTTCCGTCCAATTCTGCCCCTTGTATGCCCTTCTTATATACCTTCCCAATCTTAAACGCCCAAAATTGCAGTTCAACAAAACTGCGCCTAATTGACCTAAACTACACCAGAAGTTGCTATTTTTATAAAAAACGGGGTTGCTGCGCAGACTCCCGTTGGCAGTAATGTTAATTTATAATTCCCGTTAAAAAATGAATCAACCAATTCCCTTGATTGAAGGATTAAAGAAACACAAAGCTCCGATTCATAAAAATGATTTTATAGAGTTACCTGCTGACACACCATTTGGCAATTTGAACTTAAACTGGGTAGAAATGTTGCTGCGTATGGATTATTTGAATGATTTAATAATTAGAATATTTGAAGATTTTGAAGAAATTGATAAGCATAGAAAAATAACTCCAGTAGGAAACTCAAATCAGCTTTACGAACAAAAAATTAATACAGAACAGATTTTTTATTGGATAAGAAAAACCACAGATGAATTAATAAGTTTGATGTGGTTGTTAAACTATAAAAAATTGAATAATAAATATCCTAAAAAATTGAAAATAAGCTCAATTGGAGAATACTTAAACAAATCATCTTTTGAGATAGAAGAAATAGAAAAATTCAAAATTCTACTTCAAAATATAAATGAAATTTCAAATGGATTCAAACATTCATTTGTCAACTCACAAATACATAATTATCAAGGTGCAGAAACACCTATAGTAATTGCTCTAAGTTTAAATTATAATGATTTAAAAAAAACTCCAAAATTTCATACGCTTGAATTACGAGAAGTACTGAAAGAATATAATTCGTTTGTAATTGAAGTAAAAGATTACATTAGAAATAATCTCATTTAACACTACAGCCAAGTCGGTTCATCACAAAGACGGGTATTCTGCTGAAAATGGCTATTTTAGAGACCAATTATGAAAACAACTAAGCTGACAAGTCCGCGTCCTTACTCCCGCAACTTGCGATAACCGAGACTGTTTGCACCAAGCTTTACATAGAAACCTAAGAATTCTTATATGCAATATGATGTTTTTATATGCCATGCAAGCGAAGACAAAGATGATTTTGTTAGACCATTAGCTAACATACTTCAAAAGCAACATATTGAAGTATGGTATGATGAATTTTCATTAAAAATTGGTGACAGTCTAACTCAAAAAATTGATGAAGGTTTAGCAAATTCAAACTTTGGAATTGTAGTTTTAAGCCCAAACTTTTTTAAAAAGCCTTGGGCAAAAAGAGAGTTAAACGGATTAAATCTTCGTGAAATGGTAGAAAATAAGAATCTAATTCTACCAATATGGCATCGTGTTAACGTTGAAGAAGTTGCAAAATTTTCTCCTCCCTTAGCAGATAAATTAGCTGGTAGTTCCCTAAATGGAATTAACTCCTTAGTAATAGATTTGATTAAGAAGATTAAACCTGAACAAAGTCCGCTTGTTGTTGCGAAAGAATACTTAAGTAAACTAAATGTAGAGACACCTATAATATCTGATGAATGGTGGTTAGATATGATCGAATACAAGGAATTTTTGAAATATCCTGATTTAAATTCTACTAAAAGATGGATTTTTCCGCTTCCTCATGCCGATAATGATTTTGGAAAAAACAGGGGTTTGAATATAGCTTCAACAGTTTTACAAATTGATTGGTCTTTTGAAGGGGAAGAATTAAATATTGATCCTATTACCCCACCTGAGAAAGTTCATGAGTTCATCCATAGATGGCCAGGACTTTATGATTGTGCAAGACAAAATCCGGAAATATTAGCATTATATGTTCCACAACTAACAATTCCTGGATTTGATAAAGGATTTGAAGATGTTTTCAATAATTTACTAGAAACAAAAGATAGTCGTTCAGACATAATTTTTTCATATGGAGAATTAGGTACCTTATTAGATAAAAAACCAAGTTGTGGAAACATAATTGCGTTAAGACATCCAGAATTTGGCAATTATTCAAAAAGTACTATTGCAAGAACATATTTTTACGCGCATGATACCAATTATTCAAGATCACACATTGATGCATTTGAAGGTTTAGTGTGGCTTTTAAGTTCTGATTCAAATTGGTTGCCAGAAAAATATCGTGAAATTCTAATTTACGGGACATTAGATAATGATATTTGGATAAAAGACCTTACAAAAAGAAAGCCTTCGAAGTTTTTTTCAAAAGTGTGGAAGACTAAAAGAGAAAACTTTGAATACACAAAGACTATCAAAAAGGAGATACAAAACCATATTATAACAGTACTCGAAGAACTCGAAATTAAAGGTGATTCAAAGAAGATTTTGAACAAAATGTTAGAAATAGATGTTGCAGAAAAGTTTTATGATTACGAGGATTATTTGAATCAATTGCAGAAACGTTTAAACAGTAGCAGCTAACGGTTCATCTCAAATAACGGGTATTATAGAAAAAGTATAATTTTAGAAACCAGGAAAGAAAATGGTTTAAGCCGACAAGAAAGCGTCCCTATTCCACGCTACTTACGTTCAACAAGACCGTTCTATGCAATTCACCATATGAAGAACTCCATTAATTTCTTGTGCTAACGTGGGCAGGAATCTTTATCTATATTAAATTTAATACGAACTCTATGTGTGGCCGTTTTAAAAATTGGTGCTGGAAATAAAGCCC
>NZ_QEYO01000014.1 GCF_023718305.1 Gramella sp. AN32 | reverse complement strand
CTGCTATATACCGGTCGTACATCGTATAGGTAAGGTTAATTTCATTTTTTTTGAATAGCTCCGGGATCAAAAAATGATCTCTTAATTCTTGTGTCGTATATTTTTTTACATCTTCGGGATGATGTGCGTATCTAAATTCTGATTTTGTCATATTTTTTAAGTTTATAATTATGCAATCGATTACGCGATTGTAATGTTTTTTTTTAATTATTGGTGTTTCCTCAAATTTTTAAGCATTAAAATTTGGGAATTGCAACGTATACGAATGTTTTAATTATCAAATGAATTCTCTTCAAGGTAATAATTAGGTGGAGTTTCACTGTCCTGCTCTATACTGCTAATGAGAGAATACACTGTCTTAGAATGAATATTAAAGTAATATAAGCGACTTAATCCTTGGAGAGTTCTAAGGATTGCTTAAAGCCTATTACTTAAAATAATATACTGATTCTGAGAATTTAACATCTTGAGAATTCCTTATTTCCAACTGTGAACTATCTTTAATTTTGAGGTGTACTCTATCTAGCTCCCAGTTTTTACTGTAATGGATTTGTCCGGCAGTCTCAGCCTGGATAGAAACATCTTTCAGAGTTATATTTTCTACTAATGAACTATCGATTCCATTTACATTTATCGCCTGCTTGGCATTTTTCACTTTAATATTATAAAGGCTTATATCACGAAATTTGGGAATCCCCCTAGAAGCCGGTTCCACCCTCTTTAATAAAGTACGCCAGTGTTCGGGAACCTCATCAATATCATAATTTGCCGGTAATTTGGAATAACTATAACTCGGATTCCAGTTCATAGAAACCTCCATAAATGTTCCCACGCTATCCATTTTAATGTTTTCAATATATATATCTTCTACCGTTCCTCCTCTGGTCATGGCAGATTTGATATTTAAGCCATTGGAAGTTCCCAGACCCTCAATGTTAGAAACGTATACATGGCGAATATCTCCCGAAGTTTCACTTCCTATAGTAAATAATCCCGCACCTCTTCTGGCGATACAATCTCTAATCACCACATATTCTGTAGGTTTATCTACACGCAAGCCATCCCAATCACGACCCGCCTTTAAACAGAAATTATCGTCATTGCAATCTATATCGCAATTTTGAACCAGTATCCATTGTGAAGAATCGATGTCTATTCCATCGGTACTGGGGCCGTGTCCGCCAATATTGTTCCTTATGATGACTCCATCTACGGTAACATATTTGGAATAAAGTATCTGCACCGTCCAGAATCCTGCTCTTTGAATATTAAGATCTTTTAAAAATATATTTTCGGCATTGGAAATAAGAAAAGTTCTGGGGCGCTGAGCCTCATAGTCTACGATCCACCTTAATCCTTTTGGTTCGTATTCTTTGCGTAATTTCCAATAGTAATCCCAAAAGACCTTACCCTGACCATCTACCAGACCTTCTCCACTTATAGTTACATTTTTTTGATCTCTCACATTTATTAAAGCCGCGGGCCATTCTATTTCTATTCCGGCAATCCGGGTATCTATTAATGGGTAATCTTTAATATCTTCACTGCCTCTTATCTCAACCCCCTCATCAATTTTGAAATGAACACCTTCTTTAATAAAAACTGATCCTGTGAGGTATATACCAGGTTTAAACCTTACCATTCCACCGCCATTTTTAGCACATTCATCAATCGCTTTCTGAATAGCCTCCGTTGTTAATTGTGAACCGTCATCAACAGCTTCAAAATTATTCACATAATATGTGCTATCCTCGAATTGATATACTTTTGCCCCCACTTTTTTAACCCATTCTGGCCGGAAGCTATTATTTTCATTTTGCTGAAGAATTGAAGAATGTTCATTTTCTTGGTTTTTACAAGAGAAAATTAAAACTGAAGAAATTATGAATAATAAAAAATACCACTTCATTTTGAATTAAATTGAATTGTAATATGCACTGATTTTAATTTTATTGCATCCTGCACGTACATGTGAATAAAAAACCACCATTAAAAAATGGTGGTAAAACGTAAAATTTCACACTTATTAATTTCTACGTTTTTAAAGGTTTTTGAAAATATTTACTGAAAATTAAGAATAACACACCACAGGCTAACCAGGCCGGCAAGGTTAAAAACGAAAGAAATATATCAAATTGAACAGATATAAAGTAAAATACTCCGAAGCTTATCAACCAGGCCCAAAATACAGAAATATTGAAATTTGTCCCCGACTTTTCAGCATAAAAAGATTGTATTCCTATCTTTCTTCCGAAGAAATATTCAAAAACGATCACAGCTCCTATTGGCGCCAGAATAAATCCATATAAAGCTACAAAATCCAGTAAGCGCATGGCGAATGCCGGGAATAATCCGGCAATTGTTGCAATTGCTCCCGCCAGGATCGTAACCCAAAAGGTTGAAGCCTTCGGAAGGATCGCCTGGAAAGCTAAACCTGCTCTATAAATGGTTGGATTTGCGGTTGTCCATCCGGCTAATATCACCGCTATAATTCCAAAAAAACCGATAGCGTTATAGGCTAAAGGACCTGGTGCAACTGGTGGAGCCTGACCATTATTCAGGAAAAACTGAGCTTCAGGAGATCTTAAATAAACCGCGTACAAAAGACATGCTGCTATCCAAGCAATAAAATGCCCAACATACATTCCTGCTGCCGTTGTCCATCCCGTATTAGCCTTTTTGGCAAATCTAAAAACTGAGAGATCAGACATACCAATATGCATTGCGGCATTTGCAAACCATGACCATAAGAAAACATGCCAAAAAGTATATTTTATTTGTCCCGGAAACGGTTCACTACCATTCCCCCATATATTCCAAAAATCAGAAAAACTATTTACATTCAATTGAAACAGTGCTACAATACCACAAACTATAAAAGCCAAAACAATTATAGGGGACATCCAATTTGCCGCTTTGGCTACCGTTGAATATCCTCTCGCAGCGATAATTGATATAACGGTCCCTATTGAAAGTACGATAATAATCCACGTCAATCCATTTGGCATTGTATCTGTAAGCTGCGGCATTTCCATATCAAAAGGAATTCCTACTGCTGTAGCTGAAATAGTAATCATAGCACCGGCGAGGAAACAAAATAACATGCCATTCGCCAAATTATAAAAAGTAACTAATCGTTTCCCACATATCTTCTCCAGATGAAAATATAAGGTATATCTAAATTTAGTTCCAATTTCGGCAGTTAAAAAACGCCAACTCAATACGGCCATCAGGTTTCCTAAAATAAGACCTAAAATCAAATCCAAGGCACTTACACCGGTTGTAAGAAATAATGGCCCAATGACAAATTCTGTTCCAGCGGCATGCTCACCTGCATACATTCCAAGAAAGCTTTTCCAGCTTTTCCAGTGGGACTCGGGAACTGGTTCTCTCTCAAATTCACCTCCGGCTATTTCTTCTATTACAACTTCCTCTTGACTGTATAAGGCCATGCTAAAATTTATTTTAAATCAATTTTTAATAAGATGCTTCGGTAAGTCTTCTATTTTATCACAGCATAGTTGATCCATCACCTGTTGAAACTGAGTTTTAAGCATACTAATTGTATGTTCACCACCCTGATTGCCTAAGGCAGCTGCCCCGTACATAAACGATCTACCCATAAAAGTGAACTTTGCACCAGAGGCCATTGCCCTGGCAATATCAGGTCCAGACCTTAATCCGCTGTCCATCATGATCTCAATTTGATCACTATATTTTTCTACTATATTCTGAAGAGCGTGAATGGTTGATTGCCCGGCGTCTAACTGCCTTCCTCCATGATTAGAGACAATTACACCGTCGAAACCTAATCTAATGGCATCTTCGGTATCCTGTGCAGATGCCACTCCTTTAAGAACCAGTTTTCCCTTCCATTTGTCCCGAATAGGCTTGATCAATTCCTCATTCAAGCGACCCGAGAATGTTTTATCCATGAACTGTCCGAGTTGTTTCAAATTCAAGCCTTCAGGTGTATAAGGTTTCAAATTTTCAAAGGTTGGCTGTCCATATTTTAAAGTATTATAAGCCCAGGTAGGTTTTCCCAGAATTTGTAAAATGTTCTTAACCGACATTTTTGGAGGCAAAGCAAGACCATTCCTGATATCTCTTGGTCTGTATCCAAAAGTTGGAACATCACAAAGTAGAACGAGTACAGGACAACCGGCATCGCTAGCTCTGTTCAAAATATCATTCCTTACAGAATCTTCCACAGGATTATATAGTTGAAACCAGGCCTTCCCTTCGGTGAGGCGACTCGCCTCTTCAATATCCATCGTAGTTACGGTACTTAAAATAAAAGGAATATTATGCTTATATGCTGCTGAAGCCAGTATTTGAGGTGAATTTGGCCACATTAGACCCTGAAGTCCTACTGGAGAAATACCAAAAGGAGCATCGAACTCCATTCCCAAAACTTTGGTTTTTATGGAACTATTACCATAATTTCTTAAATATCTGGGTTGTAACTGTATTTCTCTAATTTCAGTGGTATTACGATTAATATTAACATCTTCATTACAGCCGCCATCCAAATATTCAAAAGCAAATGCGGGTACTCTTTCTTTAGCTCTTTGTCGAAGATCTTCTACTGAAGGATATTTGGAATTAACTGCCATTGTTATTTAATTATAAAGGGAACATGCTTTTGTAAAGAATAGTTTTTCTTTAAAAATTTTGAATTTAATTCCTTGTCTGAAATAGAAAGAGCGGCACCAAGAGCAGATCCCAATGAGGCTTTCGTTGTTCTTAAAGACATATTGCGCAGGTAATGTGATAATAAATGAATATAGACGTTGTTATCGGTAAAACCGCCGTCTACAAACAACTTATAATTCATGGTATTCCCTTCTATGGTTTTTATACTTTCAGCCTGTATCTTTACAAGCTCGATCATTAAATGATGGTAAGCCTGTTCCACATTATAATAGTTAATGGTAGTTTTAGAAGGCATGTTTTCAGTTTCCAAATTAAACCATCTGAACATAGGTTCGAAGTCTTTCGTGATCTCATAATAAATGTCATAATCGAAAACGATCTTTTTATGAAAATCCTTCGGAACATTGTAATGATCTGAAAGAAATTCTATTTGCTTTTTGAACTCGTTCCCCAGAAAAATCCTGGAAGCTTTAACCGCTTTCCCATTGATACGCATATAATTGATGCATCCTTTCTCTACTTCCTTTTTAGATAGTTTAGAATCAGAAAAAGGATTGAAAGAAATGCTCCAGGTCCCGGTTGAAACCAGAATAAAATTTTCTTTTATACTTCTCACATATGGAAGCAATGCAGCCGAACTATCATGGATGCCTACGCCAATTTTTATCCGTTTGCCATTATAGTTCATATTAAAACTTGTTTCAGTTGAAACAATAGGCGGTAAAATCAGGTAAATTTTCTCCTCGTATATCCAACGATGATAGTCTCTTTTCTTATAATCCCACATGGCTGTATGACAACCAATGCTGGTATATTCACTTATAGGAATTCCCGTAAAGATGTAACTAAGATATTGCGGCAGATGAAGGGAGTATTTTATTTTCTTAAAAACTTCCGGCTGGGTTTGTTTAAGCCAGTATAGCTGCATGCCTGAATTCAACATACCTGCTTTAGGCGATCCGGTTATTTGTTCAAAATCTTCTTCCGGACCATATTTTTTATAAAATGAATCTATCACTGAAGCATCTATATCTTTTGTATAATTATACAAAGGGGTAAGCACTTCATTATTTTCATCTAAATGCACTAAACTAGCGCCATAGGTTGAAAAGTTAATAGCAGAGATATCAAATCTTTCAGTTTTAAGGATATCGTTAAAAACTTTTCTCATCCAATTCTTCAGCGACTCCAGGTCTTCTGTAGGATATCCATCTTCATCAGTAATTTCACCTATCCTGATGTATTCCCGGTGAAGTTCCTGAAACTCTTCATCAAACAGAAAAAATTTCTTGTTCGTTTTTCCGATATCAAAAACAGCCGTTACCTTTCCCTGATTCATGATGATTTCTTTATAGACCCGTAGCCACGGTTTTACTACCTCTTTCCTGAATTAGATTCTTACGTACTTCAAAACTGCGATAAGCTTCCAGCGGATTTAAAGGTGCATCAGTTTTTAACCTTGCTGCCTGAAGTATAGATCTCACATCGGTACGATAAGCATCCTGTACAATTTCCTGACATTTCACAACATCATGTCTCAGTTGAGCTTCTCTAAGTTCTTTTTGATCTATCAGCAGCGCTTGTGTATAAGCTACAAGAATAGCTTCTATAGACTGAAGCAGATCTTCCAGCGGATCCTTGATATTATGACTTGCATCTATCATCCAGGCCAGTTCCGGATTATTTGGATTATTCTCCATTCCGTAAACCAATTCATTAAAAATCAGGAATAAGGCATATGGTTTAATAGATCCTACCGTAACATCATCATCTCCATACTTACTATCGTTGAAATGAAAACCACCAAGTTTACCTTTATACATAAGGGTAGCTACAATTTGCTCAATATTGGTATTTGGCAAATGATGACCAAGATCTACCAGCGTATATGCTTTTTCTCCGCAGGCATTTGCAAGCATAAAAGAAGTTCCCCAATCTTGTATGGTTGTACTATAAAAATTTGGCTCGTAAGGTTTATATTCAATGAACATTTTCCAGTCTGCAGGTAACGTATCATAGATACCTTTAAGACTATCCTGTGTGTTATCTAAAGCTCGTTGAAAATTTAACTGACCCGGAAAGCTCGCTCCGTCGGCTAACCAAACGGTTAGACTCTTAGATCCAAGCTCTTTTCCGATCTTGATTACTTCGCGATTGTGCTCTACAGCAAAATCCCTTATTTCTTTATCTGAATTGTTTAAAGAACCAAATTTGTAGCTCTTTTTAGCATCCTTCTGATCCTGGAACGTATTGGAGTTCATGGCATCAAAAGTGATCTCGTTGCTTTTTGCAATTTCCTTGATCGCCTTAATATCCTTCGGAATATCCCATGGAATATGAAGCGAAACAGAACCGGCAGATCTTGTAAGCGAATGCAATATTCCAACATCCTGAAGTTTTTGTTCCAGAGAAGACGGTTCACCTCCATAAGAAAAACGTCCAAAACGTGTTCCTCCGGCACCCAATGCCCAACTAGGAATAGCTACCTGGAAATCGTTAACTTTTTGTACGATCTGCTCTATATTGATCCCTTTTTGCTCCAGTTTACCGGAAACAAAATTGAATTCTTTTTGGAATGAATCCTTATATTTCCTGTTATGATCTGAAATATTATTCTTATCAATTTTCATAAATCACCTTAAGGTTAAGTATTAAAAAGGGATAGTCAATAACTGAGAATCCCTTTTAAATGTAAAAACAAACTATTATCTAACAAATGCGTTGGCCATTCCTCCATCAACATTAATGGTATTTCCAGTGCTTTTATCTAAAATTCCAACACAAGCAAATACTCCATTGGCGATATCTTCGGGAAGAATGATCTCCTGAAGAAGATTTCTTTTGGCGTAATGCTTCGGAAGGTCTTCAACCTTAATTCCGTGGGCTTTAGCGCGGCCTTCTGCCCATTCACCTTCCCATATCTTACTTCCTACGATCACTCCATCAGGATTTACCGTATTTACGCGAATATGATCCGGTCCAAGTTCAGCAGCAAGTAAACGGGTCATATGTTGCTGAGCCGCTTTGGCAGTTCCGTAACCTACGTTATTAGGTCCCGCAACCAGTCCGTTCTTGCTGGCTATATTTACGATATCGCCACCAAGCCCTTGTTGTTTCATAATTTCCACTCCTTTTTGAGCTATCAAGAATTGACCTTTTACCAAAATATTCTGAAGCAGGTCCCAATCTTTTTGAGTAGTGTCTTCTAATGATTTGGAAATGGCTAATCCCGCAGAATGCACGATGATATCTACTCCACCAAAAGCCAAGTTAGCTTTTTTATAGGCTGCATCAATAGAATCGGCTTTTGTGACATCACAAAGAGCTCCTTCCACCTGATCGCGTTTATAGGTAGCAACTGCTTCTTTTAAATTATCTTCATTAATATCTGTCAGGACCACATTGGCTCCTTCAGCTACTAATTTATCAGCTATTGCTTTACCAATCCCTCCACCAGCTCCGGTAACAAGTGCTACTCTTCTGGAAAGTGGTTTTTCAGCAGGCATACGCTGTAATTTAGCTTCTTCTAAAAGCCAGTATTCAATATCAAAGGCTTCCTGTCTTGGCAATGAGGTATATTCAGTAATGGCCTCAGCACCACGCATCACATTAATTGCATTCACATAAAATTCGCTGGCCACTCTTGCCGTTTGCTTATTCTTGGCAAAACTGAACATTCCAATTCCTGGATAAATAATGACCACCGGGTTTGGATCTCTCATCGCCGGGCTATTATCATGCTTGCAATTTTCGTAATAATCTTTATACTCCTTTCGATACTGTTCGAAATCTGGAGTTAATTTCCCTAAAACCTTTTCTGTTTCTGTAATATTTTCAGAAGTCTTCAGATTTAAAATCAGGGGTTGGATCTTTGTCCTTAGAAAATGGTCTGGACATGATGTTCCCATTGGGGCAAGCCTTTCCAGATCATTACTATTAATATATTGTAATACAGTATCGCTGTCGGTAAAATGTCCGATCATTTGATTTTCTGAAGACACCAATCCACGAAGTAAGGGCATCAGCTTGGCTGCTTTATCCTTTCTCTCCTCAGGAGGAAGGCTATCTAATTTCTGACCGCCGAAAACTTCTCCTTTTTCCTTGATCTTCTTGGCTATATATTCCGAAGCCGTTTCAATAACCTCCAGACTATTCATATAACAGTCATAAGAAGTATCTCCCCAAGTGAAAAGTCCGTGGCTACCAAGTACGATTCCTCGAATACCAGGGTTCTCCTCCAAACATTTTTCAAGTTGAAGTCCCAGATCAAAACCAGGTCTTTGCCATGAAACCCAGCCCATAGTGTCTCCCCAAATCTCCCTGGTTACTTTTTCACTATCTTTAGCAGCCGCAACCGCAATAAGAGCATCCGGATGTAAGTGATCTATATGTTCAAAAGGTAAGAGACCGTGCAATGGGGTATCTATAGAAGGAGCTTTACTATTTAGATCGTATATACAGTGGTTGAACAGGCCAACCATTCTATCTTCATCTGTAATTCCCTGATACACATTTTTAAGATCTCGCAATCTCTTAGTATATAATCCAGCAATACCCTCTCTAGTTAAAGTTCCAATATCACCACCAGAACCTTTTACCCACATAACCTCAACATCCTCATTGGTAAGCGGATCTTTTTCAATGGTCTTACAACTGGTGTTTCCACCGCCAAAATTAGTGATCCTTAAATCTGCCCCTAAAATATTGGAACGATATAAAAATAAGGCTACCTGGTCATTTGCTAATGAGGCTGCTTTCTGCTCGTCCCAGAGATAATCTACGTATTCGAACACTTTTTCCATATAAATTGTTAAAATTGTGTATTTATATCCAAATATAATCCCGAATTTTCGTTGCTCTATCCTGTGCTGTACTGCTTAAAAAAAGAATTAAAGAGGGTTAAAAAAAACAATATTATTAGTGTATTTTTACACACTTATCGGAAAATGGCAAAATACTTGTATTATTGAAAAATATGACACAAACAATTGAAATAAAGATCAATGAAGCTTCCAGGATACCCAAATATAAACAAATAGTGGACTCCATTATTCAGGATATCTCAAGAGGTAACCTTACTATTGGCCAAAAAATTCCTTCCATTAATGAGTTAAGTGAAACCTGCTACCTTTCCCGAGACACAGTTGAAAAAGCTTACAGGGTTCTTAAAGAGAAAAAGATCATAATTTCGGTTAAAGGCAAAGGATTTTATACTGCAAAAACTGACCTAATCAGCAAGATTAATGTTCTTTTTATGGTAAATAAACCCAGTTCATATAAAATGATGATTTACAATTCTTTTGTAAATTGCCTGGGAGTTAATGGACATGTAAATCTATCTATTTACCACTGTGATGAATCGCTATTTATCAAAGCACTGGAGAAGAATATGGGAGCGTTTAATTATTATGTGATCATGCCACATTTCAGGGATGAAAAATCCCATCATACCAGTGTTACACAAAAGGCACTCGATCAAATCGAAAAAATCCCGAAGGACAAGCTTATAATTTTAGATAATACGAAACCTGAGATTCATGGGGATTATGGATCTGTGTATCAGGATTTCAGTGGTGATATTTATGGCGCTTTACAGGAAGGTATAGAAAAATTAAGAAAATATGATAAACTCATTCTAGTATATCCCGATAAATCTGTGCATCCCTATCCAAAAAGAATTCTTTATGGATTTAGACAATTTTGTATTGAATATAATTTCGACTTCGAAATCCTTGACGAAATATATGAAGATATGGAGTTACAAAGCAAGGATGCCTATATTATTATAGAGGAAATGGATCTTGTTAATTTATTGAGGCAAATTCGCTCTAAAGGACTTATTATGGGCAAGGATATTGGAGTGATTTCTTATAATGAAACACCCTTAAAAGAATTATTAGGAATTACAGTTATAAGTACTGATTTTAAAGCGATGGGCGAAACCGCAGCTTATCTGGTGATGAAAAACAAAAAAGAAAAGGTGAAAAACGTTTTCAAATATATTGAAAGAAACTCTGTTTAAAATCTTAATTCTTTAACTTTTCATAACAGTACAGGATACATCTATACAAAAACTGTATTAGCTTAGACAGGATTATATTTGCAAATACCTGTTTTATGTCATTTTTAAAGAAAATTGTATTTGGTTGTTGTGGGATCTTTTTTCTATCTAATCCCTGCAAGGCCGAAATCAAACTACCCCCACTTGTAGGAAATCATATGGTTTTACAGCAAAATTCTGAAGTAAATCTTTGGGGTTGGGCCTCTCCAGATGAAAAAATAAAAATAGAACTCGGCTGGGAAGATGAAATCATCAATATAGTTGCCGATGCGAATGGAAATTGGAAAGTTCAGATTAATACACCAACAGCAGACAATAAGTCATATCAAATCAAATTAACAGGAGAGATTGCCATTACACTAAGTGATGTTAAACTGGGAGAAGTATGGATTTGCTCGGGCCAGTCAAATATGTACTTTACTTTAGGAAAACAGGGAGATTCCTGGAAGACAGGAGTAATGAATTATAAAGAAGATGTTAAGGCGGCAAATTACCCAAACATTAGGTTATTCACTGTTGAAGTAAACGCTTCCCAAACTCCGGAAAAAGATGTTGAAGGTTCCTGGCAATTATGTACACCTCAAAATGCCTATTATTTTTCGGCTGTTGCTTATTATTTTGGTCGAAGCCTTTATCAGGATCTAAAAGTCCCTATTGGTTTAATTTCTTCATCATGGGGAGGCACCAAAGCAGAATCGTGGACTTCTAAAGACATACTTCAGAAAAATCAAAATTTCCTCCCAATTCTTAAGCGTCATGCCGAAAAAGAAAAGAATTATTATGACAAATTAGAGCAGTATTATACTTCCATTCTCAGTAAATCGGATTTCCAAAAAGCTGTAGAAAAACCTTCCAGATGGGAAGAAAATAAAGATCCTTATGTTTTATACAACGCAATGATTCACCCACTGATTAATTATACAATTAAAGGAGCCATATGGTATCAGGGTGAAAGTAACGCAGATCGTGCCTACCAATATCGAACTCTTTTCCCGGCAATGATAGAAAACTGGAGAGATGTTTGGAATCAGGAGGATTTTCCATTTTATTTTGTTCAAATTGCTCCACATCGCAGTCAGAATCCCGAAATAAGGGAAGCTCAGTTAATTGCTTTTAAAGGAATGACTAATACTGGAATGGTAGTTACTACAGATATAGGGAATCCAACCGATATTCATCCCAGAAATAAAAAAACAGTTGGAGAACGTTTAAGTTATTGGGCTCTGGCCAAAACTTATAATAAAAAGGATATTAATTTTTCAGGCCCCATATATGATCATTTCGAAAAAAAAGGAAAGAAAATACAAATCTTCTTTAATTATGCCGAAAACGGATTAAAGGCTGAAGAAAAAGAATTAAGTGAATTTGAAATCGCTGGAACTGATCAAAAATTTTATTCTGCGAAAGCTGAAATAAAAAAGAATACAATAATAGTATCCTCTGAAAAAGTTAAAGATCCGGTAGCCGTAAGATTTGCCTGGAAGGCCAGTCCTAACCCAAATCTATATAATAGTGCAGGATTGCCTGCATCTCCTTTTCGAACAGACAACTGGCCAGGAGAAACCTATAACAAATTTTAGAACCTTATGAAAAATGCATTTATATATTTCTTGATTTTTCTTTCTACTTCAAGCGAGGTGCTTCTTGCCCAAAAGGAAGAAAAGAATTTCATTTTTGGAGATAGTTATATTAAGGAAAAGGGATCTTTAATAAAATCTCCCATCAAATTCAGTGAAAAAAATACCTATGGTTTCGATTTTGGAACCTCAAAAAAAGTAAGGATCAATACTCAAGATTTTACCGCAAACGAATCGGTCTATTTTTCTACCATTGTACCTGAAGGAAACTATAAAATTGAGGTTGTTCTTGGTTCTCCAACAAAATCGTCTGAAACTACCATCAAAGCTGAATCCAAGAGAATCATGAGAGATAGAATCAAGGTTGATAAAGGAGGTAGTCAAACAGAAGTATTTATAGTAAATATACGCAAACCCTCCATTGGGAACGGCGAAAATGTAAGCCTGAAAGATCGTGAAACTGATGATCTTGATTGGGACAATAAACTAACACTAGAATTTTCAGGAGATGTAGCTGTTCAGAAAATATGTGTCACTTCCGTAAATAATGTAAAAACTGTGTATTTGGCAGGGGATTCGACAATGACAGATCAGGATCTGGAACCATGGGCCTCATGGGGACAGGCAGTCACACAGTATTTTAATAATAAGGTCGCCATCTCAAACCATGCATTCTCTGGTGCCGCTCTTGTTTCCTTTAAAGGAAGAAAGCGACTGGAAAAAATTAAAAATCAAATACAATCAGGTGACTATCTGGTAATAGGTTTTGCCCATAACGATGAAAAACTAAAAGGACAAGGTATTGGCCCCTGGAAATCTTATACTAAGCTTTTAAAAGAATTTATGAGAGCAGCAAAAGAAAGAAATGCCAATCCAATTCTTATCACACCCACTCAGCGTAGGTCTTTCAATAACGATGGTAGCTTAAATCCAACACATGGTGATTATCCTGCTGCAATTAGGAAAGTCGCAGAGGAAATGAATGTACCCTTAATAGATCTAACCGTAATGACCACCAGAATGTATGAAAGCTGGGGAGATGAGAATTCCCGAAAAGCCTTTGTACAATATCCTGCGAACACTTTTCCAGGACAGGATAAAAAATTAGAAGATAATACACACTTTAATGGTTTTGGCGCTAATGAAATTGCCCTGGCATTTATACATGGTCTTAGAGAACAAAATTTACCACTTGCCAAATATTTGAATGAAAATGCACCAGATTATGATCCAGCACACCCAAATGAGCTATCAAGCTGGCAGGTCCCCTTAAGTCCAAGATTCGAAAATGCAAAACCAGATGGCAATTAATTTAAGTTTATGATAAAAATAAAATATTCTTCAATACAGCTAATTCTTCTTTTTGTATTAACAGGATTTTTCTTAGAGGCTCAGGAAACAAAAAAGATCATGCTTTCAGGTAAAGATTTTGAACATCAGGTAAAATGGGATTTTAAAGTTACTGATGGGCAGAACAGCGGAAAATGGAGTACGATAAACGTTCCATCCAACTGGGAACTGGAAGGGTTTGGAACATATACCTATGGAAGATGGTATAAAGAACTGGAACAGGATGAACCAAGTAAAGAAGAAGGTTTTTATAAATATCAATTCGAAGCTCCAAAAGAATATGCCGGGCAACGAGTAATTATCAAATTCGGTGGAGTAATGACCGATACAGAGGTTCGCATTAATGGTAAACTTGCCGGTTCCATCCATCAGGGTGGTTTCTATGAATTTCAGTACGATATTACCGACCTTATAAAATATGGTTCAGAAAATTTACTGGAAGTGCACGTATGGAAACACTCTGCAAATCTAACGGTAAATAATGCTGAACGTAAGGCGGACTGGTGGTTATTTGGAGGGATATACAGGCCGGTATGGCTTGAAATTTATCCTGAATCTCATATTTCTCATATTGCTGTAGATCCAGAGATGGATGGTACGTTAAGAGCAGAACTACTTCTGAAGAATGTTCCGAAGAATGCTGAAATAAAAGCCAGCCTACAACCGATCGGCGGTGAAGGATCCTTGAAAATCTTCAGTTTTCCGGTAGAACGCGGTTCAGAAAAAATCTCTATTGAAACAAAATGGAATAACATCCAGCCATGGGACCCAGAAGATCCAAACCTTTACAACTTAAAACTAAGCTTGGTAAGGGGAAGTAACGTATTGCACGAATTTACGCAGCGTATAGGTTTTCGCACGTTTGATTTCAGGAAAAAAGACGGGATTTATGTAAATGGTGAAAAAATAGTGATGAAGGGGATCAACCGTCACACCATCTGGCCAGAATCTGGAAGGAGCACCAGCAAGCGGATTAGTGTAATGGACGTAAACCTAATAAAGGACATGAACATGAATGCGGTGAGATTCCATTATCCTCCAGATGACCATTTTCTGGAAACCTGCGATTCTCTGGGGCTTTTTGTGCTGGATGAACTTGCGGGATGGCAAAATCCATATGATACGGCTACTGGAAAGAAATTAATAAAAGAAATGGTGCAGCGGGATGTCAATCATCCTTCCGTAATTATCTGGGATCAGGGAAACGAAGGTGGTTGGAATGAAGAACTGGATTCCATTTTTTCAGAATTTGACCCGCAGGACAGGATAGTCATTCATCCCTGGGCCGATTTTAATGGCTGGGATACCCACCACTACCCTACTTATCTTACCGGTGTACACAGGTTTGGCAATGGTGAAAATGTTTTTTTTCCAACCGAATTTATGCATGGCACCTATGACAACGGACATGGTGCCGGTCTTGCTGACTTCTGGGAGCACTACAGTGAAAGTCCGCTTTTTGCCGGAGGTTTTTTATGGGTTTTCAATGACTCGGCTGTGAGAAGAAGTGATTGGACAGGAGACCAAGTCTACGATTCCAAAGGTTCTCTTGCTCCAGATGGTATTCTTGGTCCCCATAGAGAGAAAGAAGGTAGCTTTTATACAGTTAAAGAAGTATGGGCACCTATTCAATTTGAGCCGCGGCAAATTACGAAAAGCTTTGACGGTTCTTTCCTCATCACCAATGATTATCTATTCACAAATCTTAATGAAATTGAACTGAAATACCAGGTAAAAAAAGCAGGAGAGGATACTTTCTATGAAAAAGATGAAACCGAAATTCTTTATTCCGGAGAAATTGATGTGCCGGATATCCAGCAAGGAGAAACACGCGCAATAAAAATTCCCCTGAAAGACAATTTCTTCGAAGGGGACTGGGTGGAAATCACCGGAACAGACAAACATGACCGTGAAATCTATACCTGGACATGGCCAATACACAGAGCACCATATTATGCTGAAAAATTTTTGCTGAAAGAAAAAATTTCAACAACTGCAAGTGTGGAAAAAAACCAGGATGAAGTTGTGCTTTCAGGCGGAAACATCATGGTAAAACTGAATGCTAAAACCGGGGAAATTCTTCAGATTAAAAATGGGCAAAATGAGATCCCTTTTCTTAACGGCCCCCGGCCCATTGGGATGAAAGCCGAAGTAGAAAAGGTGGAAACCCGCAAAGAAGGGGAAAATGCAGTGGCTTTGTTGAACTATAATGGCGGAATCCACACCATTAAATGGACTATGTTCCCAGATGGAAGATTGAAAATGGAGATGATTACTCTCAAAAATGCCGGTAGAAGCAGCGGCTTTGATGGTGCATTTTATGAAGGTGATATTGACAAATTTGGGATTACTTTCGATTTTCCAGAAGAGAAAATGGAAGGTATAAAATGGTTTGGCAAAGGCCCTTATCACGTATGGAAAAACCGGTTGCAGGGAACCGAATATAACATCTGGGAAAAAGATTATAATAACACCATAACCGGGGAGAGTTTTGAAAACCTTGTTTATCCTGAATTTAAAGGATATCATGCTAACTTTTTGGCAGCCAAAATAATTGCAGGGGAAAATACCTTCAGGATCTTCACCGAATCGGACAAATTATTTCTAAGACTGTTTACTCCCGATGAGCCTAAAAATGCATTCCCCGGCGCCCACCCACAACCCGAATTCCCGGAAGGTGATATTTCATTTATGTACGAAATTCCGGCAATGCGGGCTTTTAAACCATTGTCACACCAGGGCCCCAGCAGTCAGCCTACCAATATCAGGATTAAAAGCGGAGATGACGGCATTACTATGAATCTATGGTTTGACTTCAGAAACATTTCAGAATAAAATAAAATTGAAAACATGAAAATCTATAAACACGTTATAACTGCCCTTTTTGCTCTCGTTCTCCTAAGCTGTGGAGGTGCCGATTCCGAAGAAAAACCTACTGTATATATAGTTGGGGATTCCACCGTAAAAAATGGCAGTGGAAAAGGAGATGATGGCCTCTGGGGTTGGGGGGATTATATTGGGCAATTTCTGGACACCACCAAAATTAATGTGGAAAACCATGCCTTGGGAGGCACTAGCAGCCGTACTTTCCAGGCAAAGGGTTTATGGGAGCCGGTAAAAGATAGCTTAAAAGAAGGGGATTATGTACTAATCCAGTTTGGACATAATGATTCCGGGCCTTTGAATGACGATTTCAGGGCAAGGGGGACCATAAAAGGAACTGGCGAAGAAAGTAAGGAAATTGATAATATGCTCACCGGTGAACATGAGATTGTTCACAGCTATGGCTGGTATATTAGAAAAGTAATACAGGACGCGAGAGCAAAAGGGGCTATTCCCATTGTGATGTCGCCAATTCCCAGAAATGACTGGAAAAATGGTAAAGTCCCAAGAAATGATAATTCTTACGGTAGATGGGCTAAAAAGATTGCTGAAGAGGAAGAGGTCACTTTTATAAACCTGAATAATAAAATGGCTTCTGCAATGGAGAAGATGGGTGAAGATAATGTCACCGGTACTTATTTTTATAAAAGAGACCATACGCATACTTCAGCGAAAGGAGCAGTTCTAGCCGCTTTAAAAATTGCAGAAGGTTTAAAAGAAAGTGATAACGACCTTAAAAATTATCTTCTGGACGATCCACAAATTAAGCTTCCTAAGAAAAAAGGTGTGTATATCATAGGAGACTCTACCGTTGCTAGCAATAATGAAACATTAGTTGGCTGGGGCGTGCCAATTGAGACCTATTTTGATACCACAAGAGTAAACGTACATAACAAAGCACGTGGAGGGCGCAGCAGTCGCACGTTCCGGGGGGAAGGACTTTGGAAAGCGGTGGAAGATAGTTTAGATAAAGGTGATTTTTTACTGATCCAGTTTGGACATAATGATGGCGGTCATATTGATACCCCAAAATACAGAGGATCTCTAAAAGGCATGGGAGATGAAACACAGACGGTAGATTTTAAAAATGACAGTACCGAAGTGGTACATACCTATGGCTGGTATATGAAAAAGTATATTGAAGAAGCCGAAGCCAAAGGAGCTACTCCCATTGTTTTAAGCATGATACCCCGAAACATCTGGCATAGCAATAAGGTTGAACGTAACGACAACAGCTATGCAAAATGGGCCAAAGAAGCCGTACAGGAAGCGGGTGGATATTTTATAGACCTCAATGATTCTATTGCGAAGAGATATGAAGAAATGGGCCAGCAGCAAGTAAAAAAATATTTCCCTAAAGACCATACCCACACCAATATGGAAGGTGCGAAATTAAACGCCTTTATACTTGCTAAATCACTAAATCAGCTTAAAGGCAGCGGAATAAGAAGTTACATTCTTATACCAGAAAAAGAAACTGCAGAATAAGAAATACCTTCAATTATAACTATATGAATATTTTTTTCTTTTCCTTGATTAAAAAAGGTATTTATTTCATGCTATTCGGAGTATTGATATTAGTATTCTCTCCTCTTTCGGCACAGCAGTTTGAACGAAAAGAATTCAATTTTAATTTGGATTGGAAACTGAAGCAAGGTGACATTAATGGTGCTGAAAACCCAAAATTTAATGATAAAAACTGGAAAAAAGTAACGCTACCCCATGCATATAACCAGGAAGAAGCTTTTAAAAAATCAATTGAAGAACATTCTACTGGAATTGTCTGGTACCGCAAAAAATTTAAGCTTCCAGAAGATGCAGAAGATAAAAAAATATTTCTGGAGTTTGAGGGAATTCGCCAGGGTGGAGAGATCTTTCTAAATGGTGAAAAAATTGGTCTTCATGAGAATGGAGCAATGGCTTTTGGCCTGGATATTTCAGATCTTGTACAAACCGGAAATAAAGAAAATACCATCGCACTACGCATTGACAACAGCTGGGACTACCGGGAAAAAGAAACAAACGCGAAATACCGGTGGAATGATAAGAACTTTAACGCCAATTACGGCGGAATTCCTAAAAATGTGATGTTGCATATAACCAATAAAATTTATCAAACGCTGCCGCTATATTCTAATCTAAAAACCACCGGAACCTATATCTATCCTACAGAATTTAATATCCAGAATAAATCTGCAAGAATTAATGTAAAATCGCAGGTTAGGAATGAAAGCGATTCTCAAAAAGAGATTTACATGGAAGTTGAAGTAATGGATATGGAGGGGAACCGGGTTGCCAACTTTTCCACTGATCTTGTAAAACTGGCTTCCGGAGAAACAAAAATATTAAAAGCTGATAAAATGCTGGAGAACCTCCACTTTTGGAGCTGGGGTTATGGATACCTCTACGATGTGAATACAAAACTGAAAGAAGATGGAAAAACCATTGATAAAGTAACTACACGAACCGGTTTCAGAAAAACCGATTTTAAAGATGGAAAAATATGGCTTAATGACCGGGTGATCCAGGTTAAAGGTTATGCACAACGAACCAGCAATGAATGGCCTGCCCTTGGTATGTCGGTTCCTCCATGGATGAGTGATTTCAGCAATGGGATGATGGTAAAAGGAAATGCGAATTTAGTGCGATGGATGCACATTACTCCATGGAAACAGGATATTGAGTCTCTTGATCGTGTAGGATTGATGCAGGCAATGCCAGCAGGTGATTCTGAAGGGGATTCCCGTGGAGCTAACTGGAATCAAAGAACCAGTTTAATGCGTGATGCAATAATTTACAATCGAAATAATCCAAGTATTATTTTTTACGAATCTGGAAATGAAGCCATAAGTGAACCGCATATGCATGAAATGAAAAGCATACGGGACACCTATGATCCTTATGGGGGACGAGCTATTGGCTCCCGGGAAATGCTGGACAGCCGGGAAGCGGAATACGGTGGAGAAATGTTATACATCAACAAAAGTGCCCATATCCCAATGTGGGCTACAGAATATTCACGTGATGAAGGTTTGCGAAAGTATTGGGACGAATTTACCCCGCCTTTTCATAAAGAAGGTGATGGGCCACTATACAAAGGTGAGCTTGCAGAAGCATACAATCATAATCAGGATGCCCATGCTATTGAAGATATTATTAGATGGAACGATTATTTTGAAGCAAGACCTGGCACTGGAAAAAGAGTAAGTTCTGGAGGTGTAAATATTATTTTTTCCGATTCAAATACCCATCACCGGGGAGAAGGAAATTATCGTGGTAGTGGCGAAGTAGATCCCATGCGTGTTCCTAAGGATGGTTTTTTTGCGCACCAAGTCATGTGGGACGGCTGGGTTGATATTGAGAAGCATAGCTCACATATTATAGGTCACTGGAATTACAACAATACGATTGTTAAAAATGAATATGTAGTTTCCACAGGGGATAAGGTGGAGCTTTTCCTGAATGGGAAATCCTTAGGCTTCGGGAAGAAAAGCAATGGCTTTCTATTCACTTTTGATAATATTGTATTTAGACCGGGAACTTTAAAGGCAGTAAGTTATGACCCGGAAGGAAATGTTTTAAGTGAAACTGAAAAACAAACAGTCGGTGAACCGGTTGCTATTAAGTTAACTTCCCATGTATCTCCAACAGGATTTAAAGCAAATGGAGCTGATATTGCCCTTATAGATGTTGAGGTTGTAGATGCAGATGGAAACAGATGTCCAACAAATAATTCAGAAATCAATTTTCAAATTAGCGGAGAAGGTAAATGGCTTGGAGGAATCGGGTATGGTCCAGAAAATAACATTCTTTCGAAAGATCTGGCGGTAACAAACGGAGTAAACAGAGTTATGTTACAATCATCCACAAAAAGTGGTGATATTACTATTAAGGCAAAAGCAAAAGGATTAGAGGCAGCAAAAATTGAATTGGAGACGATTCCTTTTGAAACAAAGAATGGACTGGCAGAGAAGCTTCCCGGAAGTGGACTCCCATCAAATCTCGAAAGGGGTCCCACTCCGCTATCACATTCTTATACGGAAAAACGAAAGCAGGCATTTATAAAATCAGCCACTGCAGGGTCTAAAGAGGAGGAAGTTTATAAAAGTTATGATGATAATGAACGAAGTGAATGGACTAATGATGGAAATTTGAACAGCGGATGGATAGAATATGAACTTGCAGCTCCTACAACTCTTACCCAATGTGTTGTAAAATTTACAGGCTGGAGAACTAAAAGCTATCCCATTAGAATTAGTGCAAATGGAGAAGAATTATTTAAAGGAGATACAAATAGAAGCCTTGGATATATTACCCTTCCTTTAAAACCTGTAAAAACTCAAAATATTAAGATTGAGTTAATTGGAGCTAATTCTGAAGATGATGCCTTTAAAGATATTGTTGAAGTAAACCCTACAAAAGAGTTAGACCTTTATAAAGACCAGGAAGCAGCAAATGCTAAAGGACAGTTGAGAATTGTGGAAATTGAATTCTATGAATAAAATCTTCTTTATATTATTCCTTCTTTTTTATTTAAATAATGTTCAGAGTCAGGATATTTTAAAGACGTTTCAGATTTCAAGCAATAATAAAGCTTCTTCAATTCTTTATGACAAAACCGGAAGTTCTCTCGATTCTTTAACCGCCTATTTACTTGCTGAGGATATCAAGAAGATCACAGGCAGCCATCCTAAAGTTATTACCGAAAAGAAAGATGCCAAAGGTGATTTAATTATTATTGGAAATATTTCTTCACCGGTTATTTCTGAGTTTATCGATCTCAGTAAAATTCCTGAAAAATTTAAATCCCAGAAGGAAAGCTACTTATACAAGATTATTAAAAACCCTTCTTCCAATGGCAAAAAAACCTTTATCATTGCCGGAACAGATCCCCGCGGAACAGCCTTTGGCATATTTGAGCTTTCAAAAAACTTAGGGGTTTCCCCCTGGTACTGGTGGGCTGATGTGCCTGTAGAAAAGAAAAAAGAAATTACCATAGATGTGCCCGATTTTTATTCCGAAGAACCCGCTGTGGAATACCGCGGAATTTTTCTGAACGATGAAGACTGGGGCTTACAGCCCTGGGCGGCCAAAACTTTTGAACCGGAAACAGGGGACATAGGCCCTAAGACCTATGCCAAAATTTTCGAATTATTGTTACGTTTAAAGGCCAACACCATCTGGCCGGCCATGCATCCCAGTACAAAAGCATTTTTTTATTATCCTGGAAATGCCGAAATGGCCGAGAAGTATCATATAGTCGTTGGCAGTTCACATGCCGAACCTATGTTGAGGAATAATGTAGATGAATGGAACAAGGATTCTTTAGGCTCTTTTAATTATATCTCCAATAAAGAAAATGTCAATAATTACTGGGAAGAACGAGTAAAAGAAACCTCAAACCTGGATGCGTTATATACTGTTGGAATGCGCGGAATACATGACAGCGGAATGGAAGGTGTGGAAAGCACGGAAGAAGCCGCTGAAGTACTTTCCAATGTAATCAAAAACCAAAGAAATTTGCTAAAAAAGTATCATCAGGAGTATATTACAGAGATCCCTCAGGCATTTACGGTTTATAAAGAAGTACTGGAACTTTATGATTCGGGAATGGAACTACCTGAAGATATCACCATTATCTGGACAGATGATAATTACGGATATATTAGAAGATTAAGTAATGCCGCAGAACGCCAAAGATCTGGGGGCGGGGGTGTTTATTATCATGCTTCCTATTGGGGTCGTCCTCATGATTATCTCTGGCTGAGTTCAACACATCCGGGCCTGATTAGGGAAGAAATGATGAAAGCCTTTCATACTAAAAGTAAAAAGATCTGGATTCTAAATGTTGGAGATATTAAACCTGCAGAATACAATATTCAACTTTTTATGGATATGGCATATAACACCTCCGATTTTGAAGATCCGAGTTATGTAACTGAGCATATGCAAGATTTTTACACTTCAATATTTGGAAAATCGTCGGGAAAAGAGATCGCTGATTTAAAACTAAAATATTTCAATCTGGCATATGAACGAAAACCTGAATTTATGGGCTGGAGCCAGACAGAGCCCACTACAAAAATTAATACTACGGCATATACCCCTTTTTCTTGGGGAGATGAGGTTAACACTCGCATGGATGAATATAGTAAACTTGCAGAAAAAGCACAATCAATTGGCTCGACAATAGATAGTAATTTAAAAGACGCTTATTTTGAACTGGTAGAATATCCCGTAAAAGGAGCAGCATTCATGAATAAAAAATTTCTCTATCGTGATCTCGCGATTAAGTATAGTGGCCAAAATCGTTTAAATTCGAAGAAATTTAGCCAGTTTTCCTCTAATTCTTATGATAGTATTGTCGCGCTTACTGAAAAATATAATACAAAAATATTAAACGGGAAATGGAATGGAATTATCGATATGATGCCCAGGAGACTACCGGTTTATAAGAATCCCGAAATAGATTTAAATAAAAACTATAATACTCCCTTAGCCTCAATCGCTGTAGAAAATCAAAAAGATGGTGGCATAGAGATTCCTTCCTTTTATAAAAATGATACTATTTCTCATTTTTTCGATATTTATCTTAGGAGTGAAAAAGAAGCTAATTGGTCAATAAAAAAACCAGAATGGATAGAGACAAATAAAACAGCGGGAACATTGGTTCCTTCTCAAGCTTCGGAAAGAATTGATATTAAAGTTAATTGGAAGAAATGGAATAATGCTGGAAATCCTGAAGACTCATCAATCGATTTAAATTTAAATAACCAAAAGCTTTCTTTGACATTAAAAGTCGTTTCCTATGATTTAAAACCTTCTGAAAAGAACATATTCATAGAAAAAAATAATGTGGTTTCAATTTACGCAGAAAATTTTACCACAAAACATGATTCAGAAATTTTCAGATGGAAAAAAATTTCCGGTTTGGGATATTCAAACTCCTTAATGCAGGCTTTCCCTTTTGTTGGAGAGCCTATTGATACTATGCAGCTTGCATGCCAGGCTCCCTATCTTGAATATGAAATTCATACTGAAAATGCTGTAAATTCAGCAAAGCTTGTGCTCAATGCCTTACCTACCCATCCATTAACGAATAATCATAGCGTGCGCATAGGCATTCAGTGGAATGACAATCCTATCCAAATCATTGATTTCAAAACTTACGGAAGAAGCGAGGAATGGAAACAAAATGTTTTAAGAAATCTGGCCCGTAAAGAACTTACGGTAAATGTAAAAAAAGGAAAGCAGACCTTAAAAATTTATATGATTGATCAGGGTGTAGCGCTTGATTTTATTTATCTAAAAACTAAGAGTTTATCGTTGCCTTATAGTTTGCTACCAGAGACCAAATTATAATATTGGGTATCTTTTGGTTCCTCATATTTAGTAAAAATTATAGGAATAAAGCTTTCAAAAGCTAAAATCCCAGGTCTCCTCCATACCATCAACAGATATTTTTATCACGCCACTTTTATAAATGCTTTTTAAAAAAGGACTCATAAACGTTGTTGAGGGGGCATAATCAATATATTTTTCGTTTACTTTAGGTATTTCGTTATTAGCCGCATTAAAATAGAATTTCGGAGATTCCTTTGTTCCTTCGCCATATATTAAGATATACCAGCCAGGAGCAACTGTTTTTCTTAATTCTAAATGCTTTTGTAAAATATATGCTTCAAAAGCATCCATATTCGGAAATTCACTTTTTGTTCCTGATTCCATAATTACAGGACTGTACCTGTCCTTAAATTTGATAAAGTCCTTTTCCGGATCCCATTCGTAGGTATCTTCCCTGATTAATGACGAAAGACTATCCCTACCCGTTCCTCCCCAGGTTTTCGGATTAAATTCATATTCTCCCATTAAAACCTTTAATGCAACGTAAGCATTACCTTCCTTTACAAAAATCCATCCTTTACGCTCTTTAATTTTATCGAAATTTCCGTGGAACCAAACTCCAAATTCCCTTTCGTAAATATCTTTTGAAGGATACCAGCTAGGCTGCTGTTGCATCCATCTCCTGTTCTGCTGGGTAATAAGAATATTTTCAGACTGCACGCTTCTATAAAAAGCATCTGTCCTCTCCCATTTTAAAGGATCAGAACTATCCAAACCTACAGGTGAAATAAAAGCTTGAAAATCGGAAGCAAACGATATTCCCTGCCATCTATTTTGGGCACTTAAATGACTCTCAAGAGCTAAAGGATGGTCCATCTGTGTTCCCAGAATATAATCTGGGGTTACCCAGCTATATCTATGAAACCTCGCTTCAGTATCAATAGTCATTGTTCTTTCCAAACCATCTGGTCTAGGCTGTAATTCTGGTTGTTCTTCCCCTGGTTTTCGGGAGCTATAAGCATATTCACCTTTTCCTTTTTGATCCAAAGCCAATCGCCATACAATTTCCGGCCAATCATAATTACTCTGGACTTGAGCATACCATTCCTCTGTAGCATCAGCCGGACCTCCCAGGTAAAATCGTGATGCCTCCCACATGGGCGGGAACCCGTTAGAACCCCAACGGGTTTTAGCTCCCCCTCGAACAGCACCTAATTGATCCTGTGTCCATTCGGCCCATATTAAATCCAGAAACATGCCCATTCGTTTCTTCAGAGTTTCGTTATTACTGAAATCATAAATATTCATTAGGAATGGGATTGTATGCTTCATGTATTTTGGAGAGGCAACCTCAAGAAAGAATCCTTTTCGTGCTCTTTCTGTAATATATTCATTCCAGAATTTCAGCCATTCATTATAATGATCTGCGGCTGTATACTCTTTTCCATCTGCCCAGTCAGCATTGCCCTCTGGACCCTTATTTGTTGAATTTGCATACATCTGGTGAAACCAGTAACTACTCCCTCCACCTTTTCCTTTATCGGGATAAATGCGCTGAGCATATTTAGGTTCATTCATAAATATCTGAGAGGTTAGCAGAGCTGCCACTTTTGAATTAATATCATGATTTTCGCTTCCTATAAGCCACCATGTACTTTTTCTTGCCAGATGGATATCGTTGATATTTACCATTTTCTCCCATAACAATATAAGTAAGGCTTCTTCGGTCTCTTTCTCTAGCCTTCCTGGATAAACCTTGCTTTTTGAACTGAAATTAAAGTACATACGAATTAGCATAGATTTTAGGGATAAACTCCAGTCATCGTGAATTGAATACTGTCTTTGTACCTGCGGATTTTCAGTTGTTAATATTTCTTGAAGAGAGCGATTAACTTCTTTCAAATCTTCTCCCATCCATAGTTTAGCAAAATGTTTATTCAGTTTATTCTCTGATCCCTCTGTTTTGGCTAGCTCGAATGCCTGTTTTACACGTTGCTCACGCGTGGCTTTAGCTTCCCCAATTCTTTGCTCAAGTGGTTTATCTGTTATTCCAATAGTAGGCCCCCTATTTCCCGATGAGAATCTCACATCATCAAACCAGATTTGTAAGCCGGGTTTAAATTCACCTTCAAGTTGTATAGCACTCACCTGTTCCCAATTGAAACTTTTAGAAGCTTTCAGCGTGTTTAAAGGAATGTCTATTTCCTGCCATTTTTGACTGGTTAAGTTATCAATACGAGCTATCCCACGATTGCCCAGTGAGTCTACCAGAAGAATTAATAATTCGTGGGGGGCTGATTCTCCATTAATTTTTAACCACATTTTTAATTGATGCTGTGGTGTTATCCCCCAATTCTTTAAAAACTGGCCTGGTGTAAAACCGATAACTCCAGTATAAATATCATTTCTTATAGTATAGTGGATACTGAAATCTCCCTGTTTAGCATCCGTATAATCGTAAATATCACTCCTCCATCTTTTAACCGGTTGAAGGTTTTGTCCTTTTGAAGCGATGCTGAAAAGCCAGCCTGTTTCATGTGGATGATCAATTCGTTTAGAAGGTTTTTCGTTATAAGTCTGACTAAAGCAAGAGTGAACGGCAAACATTACTATAATATAAAATAGTGATTTTAAGATCCTTAGTGAAAGATTCATCTTTATACTTTTTAATTATATAAAAAAATGCGAAAACGACTATATACTGTTGAAACAATGTCTTATTTTTTATAGAACTTCCAGTTTATTTTATTTATTTAAAATTAACGAAGGATCACTCTATGAACCTCAGGTGCTCTGTCAGTTCTTACCCTTACAAAATAAACTCCGGGAATGAACTTAGTACAATCGACGCTAAAAGTGTTTCCTTTGAAATTCATTCCGGTCTCAACAGAATGTACTAATGTTCCATTGCTATTAAAAATTTCTATGATAGCCCCATTGGTAAGGTTTCTCCCAAATTCTATGGTAAATAAACCATTGGAGGGATTGGGTGAAATTTTTGTTAGTTTTTCCCTTGCCGGTGTATCCATGGCATTGTTGGGGGTATCATAATTACTCGATATCATGGGGATTTCCAAACTTAGATAATCATACATGACATGATCTGCGCCTCCTTCACTGCGCCCCTGTGCAAGGCTTATGGTATTGCCCTTCTTTTTTAAAAGGGAAGACGGGAATTTAACTTCATACACACTATATTTCGCATGTATCCCCTCCCGAAGAAGGGCATTTCCACGATCATGACTTGGGTAAAAACGCTCTACAAAAGTTTCCTCATTATTTATGAATACTTCCATCCTGGCATAGTGGGCGCCTGCAAAAGCTATGGTCAAAGTAGCCTCTTCATCGGCCATGGCTCCTTTTACATCAAAATTCACATTCCATTTCCAGGTATCCCAGCTATCACCTTGTTTGTAACCATTATGGGCATAATTCCAATCTTTTGACCAGTCACTTTCATCTATGGTATATTCCAATGGATTTGAAAAATCATCTGAAAAGGTTTCCCAAAGAAATCCCTGAAAATATTCCTTACCATGGAAAAACTCTTCAGCTGTTCGATCGGGGATCCCTATTTCCCAAATTAAAGATCCTTTTTCCCGTGGGATGTTCCAGGTAACCCCTCCCAGATTTGTGGTTTGTGCTGCAGAAACCTGTACATTTTCCAATTTATACTCCCTAACAGCTCCTTCAGAAAAAGCATATAGTGTATAATTACCAGGTCTTACATCGGGAATTTCAAACTTTCCAGAGGCATCTGCTTTCACCCAGTATTGATAATTTTTGGATTCAAACTGCCAGTTGCCCCCTGGCTCATGCTGTGCTAACCCAATCATGGCACCGCCACCTGTAACATCAGGCTTATAAGGGTCGTTGATGGAAAAAACACCACTCACCGTGCCCCTGCCTGCGGCCATTGGGTATTCCGGGGTATTTGTCAACCAATCATAAGGCCATTTGGCTTTTTCTTCATCGGCCTGACTTTTGGCATCATCCCAAAGTGCCCCAACACTCCCCTTGCCATCATTAAGGTAAAGTTTGTAAGGTCCATAAATCTTGCTCCATTCTTCTCCAGCTTCCAGATAGGTGCTACTCCCGTTGTAGTGGTTCATTCCAAAATGCACATGGATAATCCCAGTTGCAGCACTCAAATCCTGCTTGGTAGGCCCATCATTAAAATAATCATATCCACCAAACACCAACCAAGATCCTATATCATTCTTTTGGCTGGCATGGCCATAGGTACCAATATCCCAATATTCTACATTATAATCGTATTTACTATCATATTTACCGGCCCTTACACCAGTATTTATTTTGATGATTTCTGCTATACTCGTGGAAGTGGCATTGGCATAATCATATGAATTGGGCATTTCCCAATGTCTTAAGGAATCTACACAAATGTATTCTACCTGGTCCTGATCTAATTTCCAGACCATTCTCCATTCACTAAATCCAGTAGCGGGATAGTTCTCAGGATGGCTCAAAATTGCGTAGGTATACACCCCTTGCCCGTCACGCTCCAATACATAATGGATATCTATATCTACAGCTTGCGACCTCTTGCCCGGTTCCCAATAACTTTTTAAAGATATATCCACAAAATCATCGGAAAGCTCTTTTACAGAAAAAATACTACCGGAAGGCTGGGTATAATTTGACCCCCCATCCATACTAAAATAAATATCATTAGACATCTCCCGCCCTTTTAATAAATAGGAAGTAATATGAGCGTCATCCTTATCGATTTCTGCGTGTACATAATCGTTTTCAAGAACGATAGTATTTGGTGATTCTTTCAATAAGCTATTCGGATCCTGATAAATAGAAACTACTGTCCTATCGTCCTGGGCATTATAAGTCCAGGAAATTTTGTCAAAGTTCCTTTCCGGAACAATAACCCCCTCCTGCACCCAGGCTTCTACCTCAGTTTGTATATCCCCTTTTAACCTTAACTGGGCCGAGCCTCTTAAGATAACTTTTCCCGAGCCCACAATAAACCATTCCCCAGGTTCCAGAATACCGTCTTCTATATAAATCGTTCCATTTCCGCCTTCCCCATAGCCTAAATAAACGTTCTGCTTGGTGTAAAGCGCCCCACCAAGAATATCCACACGGCCTGTACCATTTTTACCAATAAATGCACTGGACCTTATATTGAGTTCCCGGCCTTTGTTCACGATCACATTGCCGTTTAACTGGTCACTGCCCCAGGTCATTAATAATCCCTCTACCGTTAACTCTCCTCCTTCAAGGGTATTTACGCTGCTAAACCTATTTCTATTTGTATTTCCTGTAAAAACAGGTTGATAGGGGGTTCCAGCCCCAATTTGTAGGGTATAATTGGCACCGGGGTCATCTTCAGGTGCCCAGTTTCCAGCATTCCAGAAATTGGAATCTACAGCTCCTTTCCATGTCAACTCCTGTGCCTGAAATAAAAAAGGTAGCATAATCATTAAAAGGCCGATACCTACCTTTTTTGAAGTGTAAAAATTTCTCATCAATAATTGGATTTTGATTAAAAAATTATTCAATATTCTTACCCCCTCAAGCAGGAGTAAATAATTAACTTTCAAAAAATATTTTTTATGAATTGAAGAGCATTTCAGTCTTCAAATTGCCAGATCATTTATTGACCTGTTTCTTTCTCCTTGTTTTATCACACCAAAAGACCTGAAAGCTTTTTAGTAAATTTGATTATAAAAGATCAGTTAATCCATATAAAGCTACGGGAGTCAAAATGCTTAGCCATCCTGTAATGTCCTGCTCTGCACTGAAGTAATTCATTTAATGCGAACAGATTAGACATTAAATATTAAACAGCCAGAAAACAGTATTGGCTTCATTAAACTTAAAAGGAGCGGAAGATTCAGATTTTATGGAGATTTATTTAAATCCAAATTAACTTCTTTGTTTCTATGCGTAGTTATTTCTCCATTCTTATATTCAAGTTCTGCCACCTGTATAGAACTTCTCCTGGTTTCATAATTATCAATCCCATTATTTTCCGGGGTTCTTCCAGGATGAGTGAAATAAAAGATAAAAGCCCGGTCCCCCTTCACCACAACATCTGGGTGGCCTCCTTTTACTTTGTCATCATTTCCGGTGCCAGGATTTTGTAGAATATTGTTTTCCTGCTTTTTCCAATTTTCAAAATCTTCCGAAGAATAGACGCTTAATCCATCCCAGCTATCGAAAATAAGCCAGTTTTTATTTTTCCATCGAAATATTTTTGCACCTTCCCCACTTTCCTCAATTACCTTTTTTCCGCTATCATTCCAATGATATAAATCTGAACTATCTGCATAGTAAATGGACTTGTTGTCATTTTCATTGTTGTAGTACATCCTCCATCTCCCATCTGGTAATTTAAAAACACTGGCATCTATTACTCTTTCCGAAGATAAATCCAGTGTAGACTTATAGTACCAGTTTAAGAGATCTTCACTGGTAAAATGTACAATATCGCGTGGATGGTACCAGTCCTCAAATATTCCGGGGACTATGGAAAGGTACATATGATAAGTGCCCTTATGCGTTATAACCTCTGGAGCCCAAAAGGTGGATTCTGAATCTTTCAGAAAAGGATAATTTATATTCGCAGTTTCCCGGTACTTCCAGGTTGCCCCTCCATCTGAAGACTCCGCAATACCAATTTTAGTACCATGAACCCAGCTTACCCCAGATAGGGTATCGGCTTTAGCCCGCCGATTGGTATAGAACATAAAATGTTTCTGTTCGCTGGGGTTCCATATTATTACCGGATCTGCAGCCCCATCAAAAACAGGATCCCTGAAGAGGGGTTTATCGGCAATATTTTGGTCCTGATCTGTTTGCGCCATGACGGGCCCACAAATAAACATTGCGCAACAAGTTAAAAGCAGGAACGTTTTCCTGGTTATATTTTGTTTGTTCCTTTTTCTGAAAGTGAGCCTATAATCCATAATCTTTGGTTATTTATTCTGTTATAATCTGGTCTTTGAGTGCTTCGCAATTTTGTAATTCAATATTACGCGAATTCTTCAACTTCAGGATGGGCGCATTTTCCGCTTTTTGGGCATCCACATTATGTAGTTCTGCACCTTTCACATCCTCAAAAATTAGCGCTGGCCTCACTTCCTCTCCCAGATAATAAATATTAATGTCATGCATTTCTATATTTTCAGCATGCCTTACAAAGAAACCATAAGAAGGCATTATCCCCATTTTTGCGGGTTCAGGATAAGTATCTATATGTTCCGGCACCACTTTTTGAATTTGCGTCTTTGCTGAATCCAAAGCTTTATACCAGATGTTGATATTGCTGAACCTTACATCTTTAATATCATGTCCGGGAATACCGCTAACAATACTGGAGAAATGTGAATCGGCATTATAAACATTGATGTTGCTAATATTGATCCTTCTAAGTTCACCTACAGCAATATTTTCCGGACCCCTCATTCGACCTGCTAGTCTGAGAAAAAAGGGGGAATTGGTAAGGTCCCGCATGGTAATATTACTTATGGTAACATCTTCTAACAATCCGCCATCAACCGTTTCGAGTGCAAGACCGCGAGACCGATCAAAAACACAATTGCTAATGCTGATGTTTTTAAATCCGCCATTAGATTCTGTGCCAAATTTAATTCTGCCTGTAGGACCTTCCTGATCAGGAACCAAATGGCCTTCCTCTGTTTTAAAGGTGCCATCTATGAGCGTACCCACGTCATAACCGGACACCTGGCAATTGGTAATGGTTACATTTTCCGTAGCTCTCGCATAACCCAAAGCGAACGAACTTTTTAATACAATTGCGTCATCATTGGGAGAGTTGACTGTGCAGTTAGAGATTCTTACGTTTTTACAAACATCCACATCTATCCCGTCCCTATTGGTATCAATTTTTAGATTGTCAATGGTAAAATTATCGACTCCGGTTGCCAGGATCCCAAAATGACCGCCTTTTAAAATGGTGAAATTTTTCAGGGTAACATTTTTGCAAAGTTTAAGGGCAATGGTTTTATTGCCCCCGCCTTCCCACATAAGGTTTCCTGCGGGAATACCTTTTTCTTCCCACTTTTCATAGTCATAAAAACCCCGACTCAAATTCTCACCGAGAATGGTTCCGGGACCTGAAATTGTAATATTATTAAGATTCTCACCCCAAATAAGGCTGTTGCGCCAGTAACTATGTCCATAATCCTGAAACTTATTCCCAGCTCCTTCTCCGGGATCATCATAGCTTCCACCATCATTTTTTCCCGCTGCCTTTAAAACAGCACCGGCTTCCAGATAGAGGTGGATATTGCTTTTTAATCTAATGGAATAACTAAGATAAGTACCTGCCGGAAAGTAAACCATTCCACCGCCATCCTCTGCCGCAGCTACAATAGCTTTATTAATAGCTTCTGTATCCAGCGTTTTACCATCTCCTGCAGCACCGTAATCTTTGATATTATATTTTTCTGTGGCTAAACTCAGAGCCGATGTAAGCACCAGCAAAAGGCAAAGGAAATAATGTTTTATGTTTTGAGGTATTTTTCTGCTTATATTCATTCAGGATCTTTTAAATATTTATCGATTGGGAAACTTATGCCATAATCTTATTTACTCCATATGGAAAACTTTTTTCAATGGCTTTTCAACTGGAGAACTGTCAGGATTAGTTTCCATAATGTCGGCCATATATTTCCACCATCTTCGCAAGACAGGCTCTTCAGAAAGGTTATCTACATCTGCATTTGCTTTTAATTTTTGAACCGCAAAAAGTGTCCGAGTTTCTTCATCTAAAAATATACTGTAATCATAAATTCCCCTTTCGGAAAGAAGCCTACTCAATTCCGGCCAGATTTCATCGTGTCGTTTCTTATATTCTTCTTCAAAACCGGGTAGGAGTTTCATTTTAAAAGCTTTGGATTCCATACTATAAATTTAAATTTTATTCGGATAATTTCTTTGCAGCCACTCCTCCGGCACGGGAACAATTACAATATTCATTGACCGGTCATCTTCTGAAAGCATAGCCGATTGAATTTGAATTTTGGTTCCATCGGGTTTAAAGGTGGGATGCAAATGATCTGCCGCCGTTTGCTTGTGTCCGGTAGTAAGCATTTTCATTTCTCTGCTATTCCTGTCTATCAGGTACAGGCTTCTGGAAAAGTCATCGCCCACAGCCCAACGTCCATCCGGGGAACCGTGTACATGCCAGAGTCCGCTCCCATTGGAGGTTTGGCCGGCAATGATCATTTCCCTTGTACGGAGGTTCACTATGGCAAGACCTGTAGGTTTTTTACGTGTTCCGGAAGGTCCCCAGCTCGTTTCCTGCCCCGGATTTTCCGGATCTCTAACCGCAGTACTTTTAGCTGCTTCTTCAAGGGGTTGTTCTTCAATATCAACATCTCTATGGCCCATAATTGCCATGGCTACTTCATCTTTAGAGATTACTGCCTCATGCGTTACCCACTCATAATCAGCTTCAGGATAGAGCGGTCGTAAACCGCTGCCATCTGTCATTACCGTCCAGGTTCTTTGGGGTGATTTACCACCAGTCTCCCAGGAAAACACTATTTCTCCCGGATTCCATGTATTGGACTGAATGTGACCTACCTGAAAAGGCACGGAAACCACGTGTTGAATTTCGCCGGTATTAACGTTCATTTTTGCAATCCCACCCGGGCCGGCGCCCATATTCCGCGGGCCAAAATCACCTTTAATTTCAATCCCAGGATCCAAATGTTTGGCAGCCTCCTCTTTTCCAATCCGGAAATAAACCCATTCCTCTCCCGCATCTAGGGCCATATCGCCACCGGCCCCAATTTCTGTCGGCGTGACCCCAACAACTCTTTGATACTTATTGGCAGGTTTCATCTTCCCAGCTTCACTATCTTGGAAAAGTTTGGCAAGGTCAGTTTCAATTACCTCCAGAGAGCGGTTACTCCGCCAATCTCCTTCAGCAGTAGCAGCAATGTTCCTCATATAATATAATTTCATCGAATTTTGTGCAATATTCAGCATGCCGGTGTATCCACCTTCTGTAACCTGTACAATCTGCCCGGTTTCTTCATTTACCGCCATAGCTTCCCCTTTCACCCTGTTGGAACGAAAAATAACCCACTCCCCATCTGCCGTCCATTGCGGGTGAGTAGGATAAATTTTAGAATCTCCCCCCGGGGTGCTGGTAAGGAAGATTAATTCTGTACCCGTTACCGGATCTTTAATTACTTTTTTTTCAGAAGGAAAACGTTTCCCTATTTGTGCGGATGCCGGGAGAATGGTAATTACTGCAATAACCGTAATAACAGCTAAACTGAAGTTGAATTTCATTTCTATTGAATTAATTATAATTAGTCTACCATTGTTATTCAATGGATTTATTTTCGGGAAAAAACTTTCTGCTGAAAAGCCGCCATTTTAAAGTGTTTTCCAGTTGGCTCTGTTGTAGGCCAACCATCCTGTGTTATGTATAAAGGTGCAATATTAAGAAGTGAATCACCATCAGCAGAACGGGTATAGGCATGATAAACAATGTAGGCTATCCCTTCTTCAACGAAAAAACCGTTATGACCCCTACCCGGTTCTTTATGATCTCCTTTCAGAAAAACTGTATAATTATTATCCAACCAGCTCTCTCCATCCTTATTCAGGTAAGGCCCTTCAAGATTTTGGGATCTTCCCATTACTACCTGATAATTACTATCAAGACCTTTACAACAAATTCCCCTGGAAGCAAAAATGTAGTAATATTCAAGTCCTTTAATGACAAAAACACCTTCTCCGAGCGATGTGGTGATAATAGTGATTTCAGGAGGATTGTTTTTGAGATGTCCTGTTTGTGGATTCAATTCAACCATTCGTAAACCTGCCTGATAGGAACCGTAAAGGAGCCATACCTTGCCGTTTTCTGCAACATACACGTTGGGATCTATAACATTTACTCCCTCTCCGCCATTTCTAAAGCTAATTACCTGCCCATTATCCACCCATCTATAGTCCGGGTCATCAGAATCAAGAGTGGTGTTTGTAGCATAACCAATACTGGAATTAAAGTTCATCCACGCAGAAACGGAATAATATAAATGGTATTTCCCATTACGATAATGAATATCGGGAGCCCATAAATGGCCATCTTGTTCAGGGATATCCTTTTTATGCCAAGCCGGTAAAGAAACAGAATCAAAGACGCTTCCTGTCCTTTTCCAATGAATCATATCTTCAGAATATTTCATAGTTACTCCCTGTCCTGTAGAAAAAATATAATAGGTGCTGTCCTGTTTTATCATTACAGGGTCATGCACCCGTAATTCTCCCTTTAAATGAAGAGCACCATTCTTTTCCTGAGCCTGATTCGTTAAGAAAATGAGACAGACAGAAAAAGCAGTTAAATAACATTTAAAGGTCATTAAGTTGTCTTTAAAATTAAAAACTTTGAAATTCTATCCTTTTACTTTAAGCTGAAGAGAACTATCATTTATTTCGAAATCATTGTTTTTTAATAGCAAAATCATTTCAGCACCCGCAAGAAGTACAGGGCCGTAACCATGAGCTGCATATTTATTTATAGGCCGGTAGTAGTAAAAAGCCGGATCGAAGCCCATGCCTGTTCCAACACAAGTACCTTCTACCTGTCCCTGTTCATTCACTTTTGTCGAAACGGCATTCCATGCTAAAATTGCCATTGGTGAATAGGACATTTTATCAATATATCCCCGATTAATAGCTCGTAAAATAGCATATGCAAAAATTGCTGTAGCTGATGTTTCAAGATAAGTATCATTTCTATCGATAAGTTGATGCCAAAAACCAGTACCATCCTGATATTTGGACAACCCTTTTATATGTGCCTGTAATTGTTTTAACACATCTTCATAACCCGGATGGTTTTCCGGTAATACTTCAAGAAGCTCTACCATTGCCATTACAGCCCATCCATTAGCTCTAGCCCAGTGGTACTGGGGTCTTTCTTCCATTTCCTGAACCCAGCCATGCATATAAAGTCCTTTTTCTTTATTAAACATTCTGAAAGAAAATTGCTTTACCTGCTTAACAGCATCATCAAAATATTTTTTATTTTCGGTACGCTTACCCATCTGTGCAAGCGCGGGAATACTCATAAATAAATCGTCCAGCCACAACGTATTATTCTGCGGTCTATTTCTTGCAAGTGTCCCATCTTTCAACCGGAACTGATCATTACTTATATAATCGATAAAATTTTCTATAACAGGATCCAATTTTGCGTCCAAACCATCTCTTTGCGCTTTGATCATAGCTGCACAAATAGCACCTGCATCATCCAGAGCACTGGGATGCAAAACTGAATGAACGGGTGATTTTTTATAAGACTTCCCGCGATGCTGATTGGCAATCTCAGCTATTAATTTTAGCCTTTTATTGGTATATTCCTTAAAATAATTTTCTCCAGTAGCCTGAGAAGCCAGTAGCATTCCTGCATAAGTAACGCCCCATTCATAACTTGTTAATCTAAAAGAAGCTGGTGCAAAAGCTATATTAGCATCAAGATTTTTGAAGTTTTTGACTGCGGTGCTATCTTTCGAATTAATTATATCCGCAGGAGTTGATTGATCTAAAAAATTATAAACCCTGTCCAAAACATTTTTAACCTCGCTTATTTCCGGCGCCTTATATGGCGTAGGGTATGCAGGTTTTAAAAGATGTAGAGGGGTAGTTGCATCATTGATTTGAGCTGCTACTTTACTTACTGAAATAATAGAAAAACCTAGTATAATGAGCAGGAGTCGGTTAAAAACCATAGGAAGAAGATTTAGTTTAATTAATTACTAAATTTAAAAAGATAAAAGTTTAAATGTATCCCGCCCTATCCTGTAAAGAATTATTTTACAACTACATCCCAAACTTTAGATCTCCTTGAGTTTCCAAAAGGACCAGAAACTTTCAAGACTACAATATACTTTCCTCGTTCTTTATAAATATGGATGGGATTTTTTTTATTTGAAGTTGTTCCATCACCAAAATCCCATTCCAGAGATGTTATTTCCCCTTTGGACTCGTCAAGAAAAGCAACTTCTCTATTTTTCATATCAATAATTTCAAATGACCAATCGGCCTCTAATTTTGGATAAAATTCGGGTTCCAGAGGCATTAATTTAAAGGATAATGCGTAAGAAGCATCCCCATACATGGTATGCTCCTTCGAAAGATTCCAAAATCCATTATTCGAAGGATTATTCACATTATCATAATCAATAACAGCCCATGACAAACTCACTTTTTTATTTTCTTCTAAAATAGATTCTACGGCTCTTACCGGGCCTTCGTGACCTGCATAGTCAAATGGCGTAATCCAAAATTCAAGAGTGAGCTTCCCGGATTCTCCGGGTTGAAAATCGTAGTTATAAGCTGCATTAGAAAAAGGAAGCTCTTTAATCCATGGCTGACTGCCCCATACCAAAGTCCAGTCTTTTCCCTGTGCCGGAGTAAAAATATGGTAATTCTGGGCATGCACTCCATGAAATGAAAAAAAAGCATCTAAAGAATCTAATTGTTTATTTGGATGAAAACGATCAATGAAAGGTCCTCCCGACTGGTCTCCGTCTACAATAAGTTCGAAGGTGTCATTATGTAAGCCGGATAATGAAAAATCCCAATAATCATCATAGGCTTCATATAAAAAATAGAGCCTATTCAGTCCCTTTACCCATCCAACTTTTACCTGCACATATAAATTGGTGGAATCCACTTTCTCATGCTTTCCACTATCTTCCCAAAGTTGATCCATGCCAATAATGTAGCTTTCCGGAACCATTTGCCAGTCATTTGTATTTCCATCTATCCTCGGAATTTGATCTTTCGGAAATTGAAAAATTTTAAAACTTCGGCTTTCCTGTGCATTTGTCATAAAAAAAATGAGAAGAAATAAACCAGCAGTTAAAAATAGCTGTGTTTTATTTTTCATAGTTGAATATCTCTGCCTATTCTTAAAATTCATTCTTCTACCTTGTAAATCTTAAAATCATCTATTTCCTGATGGGATTCAACGGTTCTAAACCCAAAATATCCTTCAGTAAGCGGTTCATTATCTTCATATGAAAAATATTCATTGTCATCTACAAAAACTTTAGTGGTTCCTTTAAATACAAGAATCTGAATTAAATATGTCTTATTAGCCTCTAATAAATGAGTCTTACCGGTAAGATCATAAATTAGATTTCGCTCTCCATTACCAGGATATTTTCTAAACCTTGTAGTTGTATTGCGATTACCGCCAATTCCCGCGTAATACATTCTCACCGAATCGTATTCCCCGAAAGAACCTGACCGCGTAAATAGATTAGAGTTAGTCATATCCTGAGCCATCCAGAATTGATTAAGATCAGACAATCGGTCATTTTCACCTCCCCTGATAATCACTTTACGGTGATATTCGATAAGGATATTATTCTCAATTTTCTGCCGGGACCATATCGTAGCCCCGCCAGCGACATTTACATCCATCTTTCCTTCAATAATCGAAATCTCCGAATTTGGTCTTTGTTCCTTTTCAATTATCCAGCTAGAAAGATCTTTATTGAAATCGTCTTTATATAATAGTTTTTCTTTTTTTATCTTTTGATTTCCTAATTCAAGAATTCCTGATGATTTACATGAACTAATTCCAAAAATTAGAAATATTAGTATGATTTTTTTTAAATCAACATTCATCTTATTGAATTACTATTTCTATAGCTGAAGATAATTGGTTTGCAGTTTTAATTACATATTGTCTAAAAAATTCGGGGTCTGCAAATTTCTTCTCCTGGCTTAACTCCCAGCCTGCGATTACGTAATAACTTACAGGTTTTGAATTTTTAATACTTAGTTTTGCAAGATAAGAGTCTGTTAATTTGCCATTTTTTAGTGCATCCATATATCCTTGATAACTATCCTTAGGAAGAATTAGAGCAAGACCTAAAATCCATTCTCGTTCATAAGTTTGATGATCATGCGTAATTATAGCAACCCAGTCATCATTAACTTCTATTTCACTAACAGGATTCTGATTATTAATATTAACAAGACCCACTGCAAGCATTTCATTAGCTTTTAATCCGGTGATGTTAACCGTATTTTTAAATCCATAAATTCCAGGCCATATCGTAGTAGTCTCTTTTACATTATAAGTGTTTCCTGCTATTTCCCAATTCTTATAATCATAACTTAAAACCGATTTAACAGGCCCTTCCTCCTCAATTTTAAAATGAGTAGTTGCAACATTGCTTACCGTATCTGTCACCAAAGCACCCAGCCTTCTCACGGTATCATTTACAATGAGACCGAATCCACCAACGCCCACAGAATTACCAACAGATAGAATATCCCTTCCCCAGTCTTCCATCACATGATAGTTGTCCTCTACCGCACCTGTGTCATTTATTCCCACATCTTCTGGTGAAATATTTGAACTTCGTTTACCAAAAATATCTTTAGAATAACGTCCATCCAGATATTGTCTAAATCCTACTTTATCATTTTCCCAGGTGGGTCCATCAGTTTGATATTTCTGAAAGCCCTGTTTTGCAGGCATGTCATTTTTTGTTAAAACCTCTTCCGTAGCTGGTGCAACTGTGTCGCTTTCTGTTTTTCTTTTTCCGAATCTAACACTTGTTCGTTTAGTGTATTCAGGATTTTTACTTTTTTCAGTCCATTTTAAATCTAACTCTTTAGATTCGTTAGGCGCAAAATCTGCAACCAGGAATATCTGGTTCCAAACCCCATCAATATCTGTATCGGAAACCTGAAGCGGATAAATATCATCACCTGAAGTTAAAACAGGATATTTTGTGGAATCTTCTATTTTTAGTTTTGATCTTTCAATTATTACTGGCTTATCAAAAAGTGAATCGGAGGAGCTATTTTTTAAGATTACTTTTTTTGAAAACGATTTTTCAGTATTCTCATTTTCTCTCTTACACTGTATAAATAGTATAGAAGAAAGTAGAACTATGGATATTACTAATTTTTTCATATTATAGGAAAATTATTAATTATTCAGATTCTTTAAATCGAGGGTGATTTTCCGGAATTTGATCTCCTGCAAACTCTAAAAGTTCGATGGCATTTAACGCCCATTGTGCAGTATTATTAGTAGATACTCCATCAACCTCATCTATAGTCTCCAGACTTTCTAAATTACTAAAAGATCTAGAATTGAAAGTCGTGTATCCACCCCAGGCATTATCACGTAAAAATGTATCCCATGCTCTTTTTGCATATTTTTTATCCCCTGTTTTGCTATAATAATAAGCCGCCATCCTTGAATACCAAGGTCCTGGATCACCCAGGTTAACCTCTCTGCCAAACTCCTGTTTAATTTCACTTAATGGTGCTGCATAAAATTTACTGAACTGAAGCCATAATTTATCCCATTCATGACTCTCCAGTAATGGTGTTAATTCATAAGATATTTCCGGGCCCCCCATTAAAACCGATAAATGTAAAAATCCTATGTCATCTTCTTGAAGTCTATACAACTTAAAGGTTTTAGGATCATACCCAAATGCGGCATCTTTTGCCGAAAACATTCCATAAGGCATTTCAGCAAGGCTTTTTACTCCTGCCATAATACGGTTTTTATACTTTTCGTCTCCCGTGCGCTCCCATTGCGTCATCCAGTTTCCAACAAGAGCTAACCAATCAGGACCCACCCTTGCATGTGTAGGATATTGGCTCTTTTCCATAATTAACCTTACCGGGTCAAGTTTTCCTATCGCATTATTTGAAGCTTCAGCTGATGCTTCCATAAGATCACCTGTACGCTCGTCTGTAGTTAAATAATAATAGAACCGGCCCAGGGCGGCCTGCGCTATTCGTACTTCTTTAGCTCCCCCTCCCCAGTGTAATACATTGTGTCTCGAACCAAATCCTTCAAAAGGACCTGAATGGTAAACATCTACCTCACCAGTATGGCGTGTCATGGCCTCGGCCATTCGAAAAACATCTTCCTCACCAGTTCTTAAATACTGATACCAAAGCCACATATTAGGCATTAATTCAGTATTATCCCAGGCATAACCGCCCATATCATATTTCCATTCGTGACGGTCACTATCATAACCATGCATCACATCACCATAATCCCAGAACCCATACCAGTTTCGTTGTTCAACCTGAGACTTGTAAAAATCAATAGACTTTTGAAGCTGTTCTTCAATCCACTTTTTACCCTTAGTAGAGGTATCAGGCAAACTCCATGCGCCAAAAACTTCTATCCCATGAAGATACTCAGGCGAAGCAGTAAGGAGCGGAGGATTCGTACCTATATTTGCTAATTCATTCAGTTTCTTTAAAGATGGAACATCAGGACTTGCATTAATATAAATCTCGCTTGTCCGGCCAATTCCTTCCGGGGTACTATGCCCAGGTTGAGCATCTTCGTAACTTGCTTCAAGGGAATGTCCCCATGCAAGCGTGTCATACGGTCTTAAATCCATCGCTGGCCCTTCAGGAGACCATAGCCATGCCTTAATTTCCGCTTTCTCAGTTTTGGCATTATTAACTTCTAGTTTTCCAGGATAAGACTGCCAGAAATTTCGAATGGTCATAGCTATACCACCTGATACGTCTCCTGCAAATACCAGCCCTTGGGACCTTTTACCTGATCCAGCATCAATCCATGTACTTTGATCGTTTGTTCTTTTTTTTATTTCGAAACCTTCCGCATTACTCTGTACTAATTTAAAATCGTTCCAGGATGCCCAGTGATCTAATAAGAATTGTTTTCGATCTGAAAATTCAGTTCTATTAGGCAAACGTTTGGCATTTAGCTGTTCTTCATATAGGTTAGTACTATCTTTATAAAGTTTAATCCTCCCATTTACAGGCTGTACCGGTTCATCCCAAAAACCACCGTCTTTATCTCCTGAAAATCTTATATGTCTATTATGAATTTCTTCATTCATTGGAATTTCAAAACTTACAGCAAGACCTTTGATAAAATCCTCATATTGATTTCCATCATAAATAAAGGTGTGAACCATTTTGGCTTGTTCTAACCCCCAATAAAAATATAATCTTAGACTAAAAGATAGCCAGCCCTGAGAGCCTTCTTTAACGTGCTTACCTTGAATTTTAATTACAGCCCTAACGGGACCATTCTGTTCAACGGTTACTGAAGAAATTTCACCTATAAATTTAGTGAGTTCCGGGCGATTTCCAATTTCTAGATCTGGCCCGTCTTGTTTTATACAAATCAGTTTACCTCCTGAACTAATTTCCTCTCCATTCACTGAAATAGACTCAATTATTTTATTGCCGGTTTTTGGAATAACAAATTCAGCTTTTCCAGTATCAATGGTGATGGATATTGAATCTTCTGATAAACGAAGCGTATCATTATTTGCATTACGTGAACGATTACCAGTACGTTGCAATTTTAAACCTTTGTTTTCTGGCTTGATCACAGATGCAAAACCTACCCACTTAATTGACCCTTCCGGCCAATAGGCCATATTCCAAAATTGTAGGGGAAGTGCATTCCCTTGTGAATCTGTAAGACTGAATTTACTATTAGACTGTACTTCTCCACGGTTAAAAGGAATTCCCCAACTAACACCAGTTGTTATGGAAGGTTTTTTATCTCCCAACCAATGCAAATCTATATCTGGATCATTCTGAGCCATTAAAACGGTACCACAGGATAACAAAATCAAGAATAAAAAATAGCTTAATTGTTTTTTCATGGTTTGTTTTAATTAGGGTTACCTTTTTATTGGAATTACTTCTATCTCTGGCTTATCTACCGCTTCCATTTTTTCACCAATAAAAAAACTGGTGTGTGGCGGTTGATTATAGGCTACATTTTGCCATGCTATACTTAGTCTATATTGAGGATCATGCATAAGAGTATAAAACCTATAGTCGGTTGGAATGGTAGTGGTATAAATACGTAGAGACTTATTATCCTCTGCCCTGAGAATTACCTCTTCACGCCAGTCACCCAATATATCTGCACTTAAAGCTGGAGTAGCTTTAGTACCATTATTAGATTTGGTTCCTTCAGCAACCAGTAACTTTTCAATAGTATCAGAATTATAATTCCATTTATAAATAACATTTTTATCCAGCAATTCCCTCTGTAGATCGCCATCCCACCAAATAGCAAAATTCATTGGCAATCTCTTATCAGAAATTTTTTCTCCATTAGAACTATATAAGCCACCTATAGCACCCCACATTTCATTTCCCGAATATCTAGGATCTATATTAGCAGTTAGACCTCGGCCAATGTCTCCTCTGGCCGGAACTCCCCAAATAGTATCTCCGGTTTTAGCTTCTCGTAACCATAAACCTTTTCCTCTGTATTTATCTGGGTCTTCCTGAGCTGTCCATATCTCCAGCCCTGGCCTATTAGGTAAAAGATCTGAAACATGCATGGCATCTCCATGACCAAGTCCTGAATTATATAAACCTTTACCATTATCGTCTACCGTCATAGAACCAAAAACTACTTCATCTCTTCCATCTTGGTCTACATCGGCAATCGAGAGCTGATGATTTCCCTGGCTTGCGTAAGCCTCGTATGGTTTATTATTTGTATCAAAGATCCAACGACGATCCAGCTTATTGTCTTTCCAATCCCATGCAACCAGAACAGTGCGCGAATAATAACCACGACTCATAACAAGGCTTGGTGACTTGCCGTTAAAATATCCTACTCCGGCAAGAAATCTGTCCATGCGATTCCCATAAGCATCTCCCCAAATTTGCTTGATTTTCTCCTCACTGGGATTTTCAGTATCTGGATGTCTAGAGGGCAAGTATTTGGTCGTTGCCATAGCAGCTCCTGTTTCTCCATTGAAAACTGTAAGGAATTCAGGTCCAGAAAGGATTCTGCCTACCCCATTTCTGTAATCAGCCCTGGGATCTCCAATAACTTTTCCTTTTCCGTCAATGGTGCCATCTGCTGTTTTAATAGCAACTTCAGCTTTTCCGTCACTGTCCAGGTCATATACCATAAATTGAGTATAATGTGCCCCAGCCCTAATATTCTTCCCTAAATCAATTCGCCATAATTGAGTCCCGTTTAATTCATAAGCATCGATATAAACATTACCAGTATAACCATTGTGAGAATTATCCTTAGCATTGGTAGGATCCCATTTCAGGATAATCTCATACTGCCCATCTCCATCTAAGTCTCCTACACTACAATCATTAGGAGTATAGGAATATTCTCTTCCATCTGGAGTTGTACCTCCGAGAGGTTGTTGAAGAGAAATTTCATGGTAAGGATTTTCCCAAACCGTAGCGTAGGAAGACGTAGAAGCATCTTTCTTATTTGTAGGTTTCACACTATACTTCCCATTTTCGGAAGTCTCATCTATAAAAAAGGTAGTTTTTATTAATGGTGACTTATTTATTTTAGTTGAGTTTCTGTAAACATCAAAAGCCGTATCCTCAGGCTCCGTGCCTAAAAGTCTCCAACTTATAAAAATCTCATTACTTGATTTTCTTACGGCGACTACACCACGATCCAAATTCTCCATATATCGCTGGGCTTCAGCTGAAAAATTAAAAAGTAATATGATAAGAAATAAGAATAGCTTGTTTAAATAATGTGGTAGATTCCTGTATTTCAGATCCACTAATAATTTAGAATAATTAATTTTTATTAATCCAATTTTCATATTTACATTTTTTCTATTAATCTTCGGAGTTGGCAGGATGAAGGGGAACCAACATTATATCATTTTCAGTAAAATAGCTAGAATTAATTAACACCCATTTACCATCAGGGCTCACTGATTGATGTAAATGAGCTTCACCAGTAAAGGGGCTTTTACTTAGTAATCGGTGGCCTTGTGAAAGTAAAGTTACATCGGTAGTATCACTGGCATTTAAGCGATATAATTTTCCGTCGAAAGTATCTCCTGAAATCCAATTTCCTTCCGGGGTGCCATTAGAATGCCAATAACCACCACCATTGGTTTGGCCATGGTACTCCAGATTACCGGTCCGAATATTTAATGAAAAAATTCCTGTTTTATTTTTTCTCAATCGGTCTAAATGTCCCATTACATTGAAGAGGATATGATCTGGACCCATAAATACTTCATGGGTCACCCAATCGCTATCTGACTCCTCAAAAAGTGGCCTGTTCTTTACACTACCATCATTATTTACGGTTAAATACCATATTCTTTGCGGTGAATCTCCTCCTGTCTCCCAGCAATACATGATTTCCCCCGAGACATAAGGATTAGCCTGAAGATGTCCAATTCTAAAGGGAACTTCTTTTAGTTTTATTGTATTTCCTGATTTAAAATCTGTTTTATAAATGGCTGATCTATGTTTCTCAATTTTTGTTGAAAAATATACGCTAGTCTCTTCAGCATCCAAACCAATTCCCGACGGGCTTATCGTATCCGGAATTTTTGCAATAATTTTTTCATATTCTGCAGGCTCCCCTACATTATCTTCCTCGCTATCAGATAATAATTGGTCTAGATCAAGCTCAATAATATTTTGACCTTTTACCAGATAAGCATTCCCGCTTTTCCATCCTAAATGGAAATTACCATTATCAGAACCTGTTGTAATTTGCACAATTTCATAATTATCCATAGAAACTGCATAAAACTGGCGATCACCATTCTCTCTGGAAGTTCGATTAGAAGTAAAAACTATGTATTTCCCATCTGAAGTCCACTGTGGATGCGTCTGATACATTTTAGAACTGCTATGCCTGGAAGTTGTAAGTGCATTTATTGTAACCCCTGTTACCTTATCTTGGTAGGTGAAATTTTCAGAAGGAAAACGCTGTCCAAAAATATCTTCCCCGGCCATATCGAACGTATGATCTACATTGACCCTTGATGAATAATCTTTTCCTTCTACTACTTGAGAAAACGCTTCCTGAAAACTCAAAAGCGGGATTATGATCATAAGGATTAAACTAAAACTTGTTGGTATTTTTTCCATCTGATTTTTTTAAATAAAAAGGACTGTTAGAGAAACAGCCCTCTTCATTAAAACAATTAAGGCTAAAACAATTGAATTAATATCCCGGATTCTGCTCCAATTTTGGATTGGAGTTAATCGCAGCTTGCGGAATAGGATAAATAGTTCTATAAGGTTCTGAAGCTTCCTTCCATTCCCATGGTTTAGTAAATTCTCCAAATCTTATTAAATCTCTTCTACGAGTCATTTCAAAAGCCAGTTCTCTATTTCGTTCTTCTAAAATATCCTCCAGAGTGAGAGATGTTAATTTTGTTGCATTACTTCTTTCCCGGATCATGTTTACATATTCCAATGCTCCATCCAGATTTCCCTGTCTAGCCATTGCTTCTGCTTTAATCAAAATTATGTCGGCATATCTTATAAATGCGATATCATTACCAGCATTTCCACCTTGTGTATTTGGGTCTATTAGCCATTTAATCCATTTAATTCCGGCATTCATTGGCTGACTTCTAATTCCCGTTGCAGGAATTATATCGTAGGGCACGGGACCTTCAGTAGAAACACCAGGTTCATATAAGGCCGAATTATTATCGGGAACAACCCTTTCCACCATTACTACTTCGCCATTTCTTGGATCTTTAAGAGGACCATATGCAAGAAACATTTCCTTTCTCACATCCTGATCTTCGTAAGCATTGTAAATGGACGGCCTTGTGGCAAAACCGTTTTGAGGAGTATAAGGAAGTCCAAAAAGCCCCCCAGAAATACCCGGTAAAACCTTTTGTACAAGAGGATGGCCTATCCCCCCCGCCACATCAGGAGAGTAAACGGCTCCAAAGATAAATTCAGCGTTATTCTGATTATCTGGAACAAAGTTGTCAAAGTAATTAGGAAGCAAGCTATACGATCCAGAGTTAATTACCATATCGGCATATTGTTCTGCTTCGGCATCCATAGCTATCCCTGTGTAGACCTCAGCATTTAAATAAACTGTAGCTAAAAGAGACCAAGCAGCTTCTTTTGTTAATCTGCCATAATAGGCACCACCGGCTTCACTTTTAGACGGAAGATCTTCCGCAGCAGCTTTTAATTCCGATACAACAAATTCAAAAACTTCGGTACGTGTATTTTGTTCCGGCAGGTTTAAAGGATCCACCTTTGGCTCCGTAAAAATTGGAACATTACCGAAAAGATCCATAAGAAAGAAATAAGCATAAGCTCGTAATGCTTTAAGTTCGGCAACAGGTCCAGATACTTCCAGATTAGAATCTTCTAAGGAAGTTAATAAACCGTTGGTTTGCCCTACCGTTCTAAAAAAGGTATTCCAGGTTCCGGAAATGTAAGAATGATCTGGATTCCAGTTATGCTCCATTAATTGCCAGAAGGCATCACCTCCCCACCATCCCTGGATTTTTGCCTGAACAACTACCTGATCTGCAGATAATTCTAAGGTTCTGTATTCTACCCCCATCCCTGTTATGGCAGCAAAATTCCTATAAATCCCCGACAGAGAAGACAATATCTGAAAATCATTCGAATAGAATGTTTCTGGAGTGTAAATTGAATAAGTATCTTCTTCCAGAGAACATGAGCCAAGAACTAGCATTGAAATGCTAACTAATATGACCAGTTTTGATCTCAATTTTAGTTTAAAAGTTTTCATATTTTTCATTTATTTTTTTTTAAAAAGTAACACTCCCTCCAAGTAAATATGAAGTTGGTCTTGGGTATGCCAGATAATCTACCCCAACGGCTCTCGTATTTACTTCAGGATCATAACCTGTATAATCTGTAATTAACAACAGATTTTTCCCTGTAACATATATTCTCGCTTTCTTTAGAAAGGAAATATTAGCCGTATTGAATGTATATCCAATACTTAAATTATCAAGTCTTAAATAGCTTCCATTTTCAAGCCATCTAGACGAGTATTGTGCCTGTTCATCCCTGCTTGTTCCATTGGTGAGGGCAGATTCCAGCACATTCACACCAGGGGCTCCTACCGGATACGAAAATTCCGCTCCAGTATTATTGTATATATCGTTACCAATAACGCCCCTCATATTTACGGCTGCGTCAAATCTCTTAAAACGAAAATTATTATTGAATCCATAAGTTAGATCGGGATTTGCATTTCCAATTACCAATAAATCTGCCTCTCCATCACCATCTTCATCCAAATAGGTTTCCATACCCTCACTATTAAGTCCTGTAAATTTCCTTCCGTAAAAGGAGTTTAGTGGTAAACCTGGTCTAATGATTTGAATTCCGTTTTGAAACCCGACAACCCCGGAACCATTTACTGTTCTAATTTCATCTCTTTGAAAATTCTCATTAGATAAACTTATTACTTCATTCTTATTAGTTGAAAAATTCAAATTAGAAGTCCAGGTAAAATCATTTGATTCAAAGATATCTCCGGTAATACCAAATTCGAAACCTTTGTTTTCTACTTCTCCTACATTGGCCCATTGTGTTTCTACTACAGATGGAGCTGCCGTTGAAAACTGAAGCAACAGATCGTTAGTTCTTTTTCTATAATAATCTATAGTTCCCGTAAGCCTCTGGTCAAAAAGACCAAAATCCAGTCCTATGTTTAATTGATTAGTTTCTTCCCACTTAAGATTTGGATTTGCATAATTGGTAGGCAAAACACTAGGTACTGCATCACCTCCAAACACGTAAACACTCGAGCCATTAATTGAAAGTTGCTCTCTATACAAATTGTTAGGAATTTCCTGATTCCCTGTAATCCCATAACCCAATCTAAATTTTAGATTACTAATTTTGGAGTCCTGCATAAAGTCTTCGTTAGTAATGTTATAAGCAAAAGCTCCCGATGGGAAAGTACCCCACCTATTATTCTCACCAAACCGGCTTGAGCCATCTCTTCTTACTGTTAAAGTAAGAAGGTATCTATCCAATAATTTATAATTAAGCCGTCCATAATAAGAAGCAAGTCTGTTAGCATCTTTAAAAGAAGTATTAGCTAAAGTATTACCTGATTGAATCAAATTCCATTTGGTAGCAGTAGATACGAACTGATTGGCCTGAGTAAAAGTATTTTCATTTTCAAATCTTTGGAAAGAGTATCCAACCAGAAAATTAATATAATTACTATCATTTATCTGCTTATCATAAGTAAGCGTAGTTTCGATAAGAGCGGTGGTATTTTTGAATTTACTTATAGAAGCACGGCCCCCTTCAGATTCTGCTGAAGGATGAGTTTCAGGAGCTAAAGTATATCTATCTACTCTTTCGTTTGAGTAACCTAGATTTAATCCGAAAGTTAAAGCTTCAAAAATATCGAACTTCACATCAGTATTACCAATAAAATAGTTGGTTTTATTAAGGTCTTCAACATCTACCCACGAAACCGGATTAATTCTTAATTCACCCACCTGATAAAAACTTCCATCCTCATTATAAACTGGTAAAGTTGGCGCCCAACGTAAAGCATCTTTTAAAATATTACCTCCTTCATTATTAATACTGGAGGAAATAGCTACTTTATCATCTTCAAGATTAGCGTAAGTCATATTTACCCCTAATCTTAATCTGCCATCTAAAGCGCGGTGACTTCCATTGAATCGTCCGGTGTATTTTTCTAATTTATTGGATAGTATAATCCCTTCTTGAGAAGTGTACCCTAATGAAGCTCTAAATTTGGTAGTAGATGAACCGCCAGAAAACGCGAGGTTATGATTTTGAGTAAAGGCTGTTCTGAAGATTTCATCCTGCCAGTTGGTATTCGCTCCTAAATCGGAATAAGGTTCATCAATACTCTCAGCGTAGGACCGATATTGATCTGCAGAAAGAAACGGTAAGGTTTCACGAACACTTGATACTCCAAAATAATTATCATATGTAAGATTTTCTCCAGCGCCATCTTTACTTTTAGTTGTTATAATAATTACTCCATTGGCACCTCGTGATCCATAAATTGCAGTAGCTGAGGCATCCTTCAAAACATCAATGCTTTCAATATCTGCAGGATTAATTATATTCAAGGGATTCGAAACTTCATTAGAAAATGCAGTTGTTCCACCTTGAGCCCCAAGACTAACACTGTTATTAGCACTTCCAAACTGAAGGGGTACACCATCTACAACATATAAAGGATCATTTCCCGCAGAAATAGAGCTTATACCTCTAATTCGAACTGTAGAAGCTGAGCCTGGCTGCCCGCTATTCTGAACAATATTAACACCTGTTATTTTCCCCTGAAGTATTTGTTCGGGAGCTATAGGTGGAGCATCTTGAATACTTTCTGCACTAATTGAAGAAATAGCACCCGTTACATCGCTTCTCTTTTGAGTCCCATACCCTATGACCACTACTTCATCCAATTCTCCGCCATCTTGAAGAGTTACATTAATAACCGATCTATTATTAACTTCTTCTTCAGTTGTTTGAAAACCAATAAAAGAGAATACGAGTACCTTTGTACCCACTGCCTCAAGGTTAATGGAGTAGTTTCCATCAAAGTCCGTCACTACACCGTTCGAGGTTCCTTTCTGAATAATATTTACTCCGGGCAAGGGTACGCCTTCCGTCGAAATAACGTTACCAGTTACCTGGTTCTCCTGTGCAAAGCTGCTAAAGAAGATAACCAATGCAAAATACGGCACCAGTTTTCTTAACTTAGAACTGATTTGATTCATAATTTAATTTTTAGTTAGCTAATAGTGTTAAAAAGTTAAGATATTATATATGCTTCGAAATCGATTTCGCATAAAAGGGTGATTGGAATTTTCTAAAGAATTACCCAATAAATTCAACAACCAAATTAAAGGTTATTATAAGATTTTGTATCCTGTACTGTGCTGTGAACTCAAAAAGCTTTTAAAAGCTAGAAAAAATTATAACCTGGCAGGTTATAATTATAGAATAATGTAGTTTAAAACCGAAGTTAAAGGTAAATATGGAATTTGTTAAAAAAACGTTATTTATATTCTAGGATAATATCTTTCTTTCGACTTTCCGGTGTCACAGTTAATTGTTGGATTTGACCATTGAAATAGTTAAGTTCAATTATAGTATTCTTATAGGCATGAAGTCTAAAATGGACATCCCACTCTTTCGGCCAGGTAGGCAGAAGATAAATTTTTTCTCCTTTTTCCTGGAGTAGCATATCCTGTAAACCTATCATGCCAGATCCTCCCCAATTATGATCGGGCACCCAATCATGCCCAGGCCCCCAAAAAGTTGGATATTTCCTTTGTGAATTTCCAAGCTTTTTTAATAACTGCTCTTTAGTATAATTAGTAAGTAAGAGATTGGCCCCCATGAAAACTCCCGGTCTCCAACTCGCATAATTATTTTTATTTTCTTCGTTCATCTTATATTTCCATACATTCTGAGCATATTCAAAATCTTCTGTTTCAGAATTAATTAAACGATACGGAAACAATGCGTAAAGTGATGGCATAAAACCTGAATGCCAGGCTATATCCTCTTTAGATTCCCGTAATAAGGTGTGTTCTTTTCCACTATCATCTGTGTATACAAATTTTTCAAGATCCGGAATTCGGTTTTTTAAATCCTCGAAGTAATTTCTTATACTATCTGGTAGAACTTTTTGTGGCAATTCCAGACTATTCTGGATTACTGCAGTTAGACCAGCGATAGCGTCGGAAGCGTTAGTGGAGTTTGGACTGTTTTCACCCGGGGTTGTTGGGTAAAGCACTAATTTTCCATTCTTATCTAATGCCTTACCTGTTTCCTGCCTATGCCTGAACTGATAATGTTCATCATAAAAGATTACGGCGTTATAGATAAAAGGAAGGTACTCTGAGATATCATTACCGGAATATTTATAATACTCGAGAATCATAAATGCGAATTCCAGTTGGGTTTGAAAAAGTGTCTGGACGTATCGATTGGATTGTTTTCCCTCTTCATAATTGAGCGGTCTTTGAGTTATCCAGAAAGCATCATGGACAAATCCATAATGAGAAGCAATTGGCAATCCCGATTGTTGCATCTGCTCAGTAAATGAACTACCAGTATGCCCCCAATAGTGTTCTGTTCGGTTAACAGCATTTGAAAGAGCTCTTCTGTAGAATTCGAATTGTGGTAAGATCGCCTCAAAATCTCCCGATTTAAGCATCGGCCAATAGACTAGGCGCTGATTTTGGGCTGTAAATGATCCACCACCCCACCTTCTATAATCAGGATCATAATTAAAATTTTTATCTACTAAAACTGGATCAAAGGTGAGGTTTCCACCATTGAATTTTGTTGGCATTAACCCGTAAGTATTGCCTCCTAGCTGATAGCGAAATAAATTATAATTCCTGCCTGCCTCCCACGCCTTATCGGTCTCTTTATTAGTTGATTGTTCATTAAGGATGATAAAGGAACGTTGCCAGAAACTTTTCCACCATTCAAGATTTTGCTTAAAAATTTCTTCTTCAGTTCTATCTATATCTGCTAATTTGTGTATTTCATTTTTCCACTCTTGGACATTTTTTGAATGATCTACTATGGCAAATACCTGAAAAGAAGTATTTTTTGAGGAAGAAGCATTTTCAAAATTCCATGATTTGTATGGAGTTCCAGAGTAAAAGCCGTTAGAATTTCCAACGAATTGAAGGTTTTCACCTAAGAGCATTCCTCCTGAAATAAGATTCTTTAAAGGGTTATACATTTCACCCTTTATATCCTGGAGCCCTTGTTGCTCTATGGCAAAATCAAATGCACTGAAATGATCGTCATTATTATGAAAAAAATAAAATTTATCGTCTTCTAAACTAAAATGATCGCCATATTTTATAAGATCTACCAGATAATTATCGTAATCAAAAAGTGATGCTCTACGTCCTCTAACTCCCGGCACTTTTTCTGCATCCAACAAAACATCTTCAGCCCGCCAGGTTTCATATGAAACTTTCATTATCAATTTAGTATCAGATTCAGCTTCAAAATGAATAACCGGTCTTTCTGCTTCCACCCATATTTTCACTTCGGTTTCGCCTATTTCAGAATGTTTGGAAGTGATATTAATATAACCTTCTTTAAGCTTTAGTTCTTGTTGGAATTTATCCTCTTTATTAAATGGATTAGGTTTTAGCTTTACACGAAACCTACCCATTTTTAATGATTCATTATTTTCATCAAATGCACCACTCTGAGCCGCATAAAAGTAAATTTCTCCATTCTCAACCCAAACATTCGCACCAAGGCTGTGCCCGTTAACCGGCATAGATTCAGAACTATTTTTACTTTGGGAATCCCATACAATATTGTATTGCCTGATTCCATGATGCTGAGCTGCTCCAATGGCCATGCTCATACACATCAAAAAAGTTATAGGAAGAATTCTCATTTTCATATCAAACCATAAAAAAGGATGGATTAAATATTATAACCCATCCTCCTAATTATCAAAACTAAAAACTACTTAGTCATTATCTTCTTCCTTCCAGTTAAAAGGTAAATACCAGTTATCTGGATTCATCAATTTGGAACGCACTTCAGATGCTCTAGAATCACCTTCTTTCTGCAGTTTTTCATAAACTTTATCTGCTAGAAAAGCAGGATCGTTTCTTCTTAAAGCAACTCGCACAAGATCCCCCCAGCGATTCCCCTCAAAAGCGAGCTCTAGTGCAGCTTCTTGAATAATATTATTTTCAATGGCAATTGTACTATCGCCTTTAACCTCAGCAGCTTCAAGATAAGCCCTGCCCCGAACACCAGTACCCCTATACCAGTCACCACGATAATAAGGAAAGTCACCCTGGCGGGCATCAAAATCGTAAGGTGGTACATCATGAGTTTGTTGAATATCTGTCACATCAACAGTTCCAGGGATATCATATTCATTGTGAACACCATTATTTAAAAATGCATCGGCCAGTCTGTGGCGACCGTCTCGATTAGCTGCCTCAGCAAATCTGAGATGTAATTGAGCAGCTCTATAAAGGAACCACTGGCCTTGCTTATCGAAGAAATCGTCTGGCGTAAAGGTTTCAAAATTCAAATAATTTGAAAGATATTTCATAACTACAGGTTGTCCTCCAATAGTCTTATAGCTAAATTTTCTACCTCTTGCATCATATGGAAATCCGTTGAGTTGAGTTTGATCGCCCCATAGATCAATTACTTTTTGGGAAGGTTTCAGAAGATACTCTCCTCCCTGCATAGAAAACAAATTTATAAATGGATTCTCGGGCTCAAAGTCCGGACTGAATGGTAATACCCAAATCCATTCATAATTCCAATCATTATCCATTTCCCGAGAAAATAAAGATCCCCATCCTTCTGTTGCCGTATTAATAAGGGATTCCAAGTCTTGTTCCTGATATCTTATATAACTAACAATAATATCGGTTCCCCATGCCAATCTATAGGTATTAAAACGTTCAGAATCATTTCCGCTTCCAGTGGCTGTTTCCATTACGGTTCTGTAATGGGTTGCTGCCTGAGTATAATTGCCTTTCCAAAGGTTTAAATCTCCAAGTAGAAATTCTTTATTAATAAAGAACTTGGCTGTATTGTATCCATCCACATTTATTACAAGACTTTCTGCAGTATAAGGGTCTACATACGGTAAAGCTTCTGTGAAGTGAACTAGCTCTTCTAATAAACGATCAAACGGTAATCTTATAAATTTAGACTCATCTTTAATGTCTTCAATATTTTTCAATGGATCGGTGATGTATGGAACATTTCCATAATGAATCCCAAGTTGAAGGTATATCCATGATCTCAAAGCGCCGATATCAGCGTAACGTTGGTTGTATTCTTCCTGAGTAAAACGCTTATCTGCAAGCATTTTATCAAAATTTGCCAATACATCATTACAATTCAGAATCACTTTATAAAAATCTGCGGGATTCGCATAAGGATTATCCGGGCTAACCTCATGATTTTGTAATTCTCTTAAATTTGGATCGGCATTGTTAGTGACTGAGATTAAATCTGCTCTAACCTCATTTAGAACCACATACTTCTTTGCCAGATTCATAAATTTGCCATAAACGCCTATAACCGCTGCATCTGCATCGTAAACGTCTCGATAATTCTGTGATTCAGTAAGCTTATCCTGAGGTTCAACTTCAAGGTAATCAGAACAGGAAGAGATTGCTAAAAGTGATAGGAAAAGTAAAGAATAACTTAATTTGTTTACTATTTTCATGTATAGATTCATTTTTCAAATTCTTATTAATGTGATTACAGCCCAAGACGTAATCCTAATTGATAGGTTGTAAACTGCGGTTCAAGACCTAAGTCTACACCTTTTGAATATATGGATGAAGAACCACTAAATTCAGGATCATATCCAAGATAATCGGTAGCTGTAAAAATGTTGTTTCCAGTCACATAAACCTTAGCATATTTAAATGTGTTATCATTCATGGGGATATCGTAGCTTAATATTAAGGTTTTTAACCTTACATAGGAACCATCTTCGATCCAACGACTAGAGAATGAAGAATTCCCCATAGGATCACCCCAGGAAACTCTTGGGATATCTGTTTGCTGGCCATCTGTTCTCCATCTATTTAACACTGCCTGAGTTTGGTTTTCAAATCCTGACATTCCTTCTAAAAGTGCTCTTGTACCATTATACACATCATTGCCAGCTGAAAAGGTAAATATGGCATTTAAGGTTATATTTTTATAAGACATTTTATTATTGAACATTCCGACCCAATCTGGATTGGGATCTCCGATAATATTACGGTCATTTTCATCTATAATCCCGTCGTTATTGAAATCAGTAAATTTAATATCCCCCCCTCTAAACGCTGCAAGTTCTCCATTAGGAAGCCTTTTATTTAACCCATCTGCCATTGCATCTGCATTTGTAGTATAGACACCATTGCTCTCAAGACCATAATATAAATTAGCAGGTCTGCCCTCAGTAGTAATAAAAGTAGCTTCACCAAAATTTGTTACAATACGCTCTACAGGTAAAGATTGAACTTCATTGTCATATTTTGATGCAGTCATTCCAATATCCCATTTAAAATCTCCACCTATTACTCTTGCATTCATGGAAACATCTATTCCATTAGTTCTCATTTCACCACTGTTAGAAATTACGTACTCCATTCCAGTGGACTCATTCACCGGTTCATAGATAATCATATTATCTGTATTATTGGAGAATACATCCACACTAGCACTAAGTCTTTCTTTTAAGAAAGAAATATCAAGACCTAAATTCGCTTTCTTTACAATTTCCCATTGCAGTTCTGGATTACCAATATTACCACGGACCAAACCTTGTAATCCCAATAGATTTTGAGAAACATAATAAGTTTTGGAAGTATAATTTCCAATATCATCATTTCCGCTTAAACCATAACTAGCCCTTAATTTTAAGAAGTTAATAGCACTACCTTCCATAAAACTTTCAGATGAGATTAACCATGCTCCCGCAAGTGATGGCATAAAAGCAAATTTTTCGTTACCAATTCCCAAAGCCCAATCCTGAGCTTCACTTCCAAACCTACTGGAGCCATCGAGGGCAAGGTTTAGAGAAAGAAAATATTTATTTTTATATCCATAGTTCGTGGCTAGGTAGACGTTAAGCCAATTCCAGTCTCCAAGGAAACCTCCTACTTGTCTTAAAGAATTTGTTCCCGCACCTACACTGGTAAAATCATCTGTTGCAGAATTAAATCCATAACCGTAATCACTTTCTGCTTTATTAGCCTGAAGTCTGAATCCTAATCTAGAATCAAAAGAATGATATCCACTAACCTTCTGATAGTCCAGATATGTGTCATTATATAAAGTAAATAATCTTTGTACTTCACTTCCAGATTTGTTTCGTACAACCCCGGTACGAAGTGTATCATTTACTACTCCAATATCCGGAATAAAAAAGTTTTCCCTTACTTTACTATAATTAAGCCCAACAATAGAATTTAAGTGAATAGAATTATTAAATTCATATCCAAAATTCAAGTTTCCAAAAAACCTATAATTTTTATTTAATCCTTGTGCGTTGTTCAAAATTGCCACAGGGTTGCTGGTATTAAAAATATCTGAATCGGAAAGATTTGGTGAAACCTGTCCATTATCGTCAATTTGATTTTCAGAAAGAAAGGGCGCCTTAATTAGAGATAAGTTCAGGGGACTGGTCATCGAACGTCCCTGATTCCTAAGGTCCTGCTCTCCATACACAAAGGATAAATTAGAATGTATATTTAATTTAGGACTTACTTGCAAATCAGCATTAAAACGTGAATGATATCTGGTTAAACCGGTGTTTTGAATTATTCCTTCATTCCCAAGATAGCCAACAGAAAGTGCATATTTGGCAATATTATCCCCACCCTGAATCTTCATATAATAGTTCTGGTTAACACTAATTGTTTCAAAAACACGGTCCTGCCAGTTAGTATTATTATGATATTGGTAATATTCCGGACTCCCTACGGCATCATTCATAAATGGTTGAGCTTGTAATCCCTCCTGAGTTAGACCTTTCGTAGTTAGTAATTCAGATAAGTATGTTCTATATTGGCCAGCTCCAAGTATAGGTAATTTATCCGGCCGCAGGTTGAATCCCCCATACATTGCAAAATCAATTTTTGTAGTAAGTTCTTCGGCACGTGTTGTGGTAATGAGCATTACACCATTCCCTCCTTTGGTTCCATAAAGTGAAGAACCATCTTTTATAAAAGAAATATCTTCTATATCTTTAATGTCTATATTGGAAATAGGTGAATTGACAAAATTTTGGTTTAGACCTGCACCGTAATCTTCATCGTCATAAATCATTCCATCTATAATAATAAGAGGTTTATTTGTTGCATACAAAGAATTATAACCTCTAATAAGAATGTCTGCTCCTACATTAGGAGCGCCGGAACGTCTCGTCACATAAACGCCGGAAACCTTTCCCTGAATATATCCACCTACAGCTTCTGTTGCACTCGCTCCCCATTGAGCCTCTCTATCATGAATATTTCCAGTAGCGTAAGGCACTTTTGATTCCATTTTTTCCCCGGAAGGCATTTGAGTATTATTATAAAAAGATGGGTAACCGGCTTCATATAATAAAATTTCTACTGATGATTTTCCATATAAAGGAAATTCTTTTATTTGATAACCATCTCCTTTCAATAATAGTGGTGTATCAAGATTAGGAACATGAATTGTAAATGTGCCATCATCATTCGATATGACTGCGGAAAAATTTGGCACTTCAATATTTATCCCAGACAGAAGTGCCCCTGTTGTCACATTTTTTACAACTCCGGTTATAGGAATACCTTTATTTTGTTCCGTTTTCACAGTAGTACTGTCTTCCTGGGAGTAGGATACTCCTGAGGATATAAAAGCACAACAAAAGCTAAAATTTAATATGATTTTTGTAATTCTTTGCATAGGAAAGGTTAATATTAAAATTATTCAATGATTGGAACTAAAACTAAATAATCCAGGGTTAAAGCATTCCATCTTGATGTTCCGGTATTTGCTGCTACAAGGGCTAAATCAACATCTCCTGCCTCTTCCAATGTAAACTCACCAAGGTAAACTTCATCATAATTAAATGGAACCACCTCCTGATCACCAAATTCTTTTATAGGATCAATTTGAGTTACTGTTCCATTTTCCGATATATATGTTCCCCCACCAATTCTTAAATGTTGCCAGAAAGATCCTTCAAAATCATTAACAGCCCTCCAATAAACCTTATATGTGGTACTGTAAAGCTGAGGCGCCCGATATTTAATTTCAAATTCGGGTACACCATGACCATAGATTTCAATATCTCTAAAATATTCTCCAGATGGATCTGTTTTTTCCCTATAAAATGTAAAAGCTCTTTTATCATCCTGGCTAAAGCCAGTTGGCTCCTCTCCTTCGATTTTTATGGGCTGCAACTTATCTTCAAGTTTTACATTTACTTGATTCATTACGTAAACAATACCATTGCTTAATTTTACCGGTTCGCCAACTATATTCATTGTATTTATTGGAACTTTCACCCCAAACTGAGAAATAAGCGTATCTGGAAGGTTATCACGATTGTAATAGCCTTCGAAAATTAAATCTCTTGAAACATAATATCTAGCGCGGGTATTAGGTGTTAATGACTTAGTATATGGTTTTAGTTTTTGCACCTCCTGATCATAACCATCATTTTGTATTAAGAAATAGGTGAATTTTTTCTTTTCATCCTTTAAATAATAGCCTGTTCTAAGAATTTCATTTAAGATGGTATCCTTATCCAATTCCATACCCTCATAAATCTCAAAAAATCTCTCCTCTTCTCCAAAAAGATCATAATCGTTTAATTTTGTGATAAATTTGTTTTGATCATAATCAGTATTTTCAACTATAAATTCCCACAAATTCAATTTTGGAGTTAAGGGTGCATCTATTACATGATAAATTCCATTAGAGGCATACTGATCTACAACAATGATATTGGCATTTTCAATTTTCTGGTTCGCATAAAAAGACTGATACTTGCCAGTAAGCATTTGTACCTGAAGCGTATCTTCTACTGATCCTGTAGTCGTAGAGGCTAACGTTATATGGTTTTTAACAAATTCAATCTTTTTATCTAAATCAGTTAGCAATTCAGATTCCACCATGCTCATAGCCGCATTATTTGGAGCCCAGATGGTAAAGGTCTTAGAAGAATTCAGGATTTCATCATATCCGGTTTCCTGTAATAATTGGTAAAAACTGGACAGATCTGAATCCTGAGAAATTTTTTCTCCTATTGTTGCCTTTAAATTGGAGTTATTCACTTTTACATGGTCTTCCAGACTATCTGAGCACGATTGTACCGCACCCCAAACAGCTAGTATGCATAACAATCCAAACAATTTCATTACGAATTTCATCCTCATTATTTAAGGTTAATTTTTAGTTTCTTATTGCTTATTCACCTTCCGCTGGTTCTTCTCCTTCATTTTCATATACCAGCTCTCCATCACCCCCTAATTTTGGCCAGAGCTGATCCATTTCTACCGGTCTAAATTCAATAACATCTATCCAGGATGGCCCCCCTGCACCAGTTAATGCTTCGAGTCTAAAGACATGCCGCCCTGTGGTTTCCACATCAACAATTCCCATAAATCTGCTATTATAGATCCAGGTATCACCGGCGAGGCTTTGTTTATAACCCTGGGACTCATATACTCTTGGAGGAAGTTCTGTATTTCTATATTCCCTAAAATCTACTGTTCTGGATAATAATTCTCCATCAAATTTAGCCTGAGCAACAGATGCCCTACCATTTGTTCTATAAGTGATCCAGACTTTATATTGTCCTTTTATAATAACAGGGGTATCAAATTCAATCCACGAGCTACTACCAGTACGCAATCTTTGTATTTCCAGCCAATCCCCCCAATACGCCTGGGCTTCCCGAGAACCGGCGGTATGTGCAACATATTTCACATATAATCCACCTCCCCATCTAATATTTTGAAGTTCTCCCGGGTAAAACGTCACTTCATTTCCAGGTCTACGAAAAATAGAAGGAAGCTGCCTGATTTCGGGCTGATCACCCACATCAAAATAGACAGGAGTAGGAAATCTTACTTTTACATTGAAATTCTCCTTTACGATATGAAGCACTCCATTGGTAGCTGTAACATCACTTTTTTCTCGATCCAGTGGTATACCTCGCTCCAGTTGACCATTAAAGGTTTCTTCATTTAGAAGTACCGTATCTTTCTTTACTCTAACCCCAATAACTTCCGAAGGAGCTTTGGTAATATGGGATGGTGAGGTGACCAGATCAGCTACGTATTTAAGACCTGGTAGGATTCTATATGCAACAAAAAGATTTAGACTATCATCAGGATCCATAGGATTACCAGTATGAGAATACCTGTCCTTCAAGTCCTGAAGAGAATTAATTCCAGCATTTTCAAAAGCTGTATTAGTCTGAGCAAAAACAGTAAGGTAACTTGGAACACTATCTGAATCATATGTTAATGGCTCATTTAAGGGTGCATTCCAGCCTGTTGCCACCACAGCTTCATTGAACAATGACAAATCTTCTCTGGAATCAAGCATTTGTGCCAGGGTTTGTGTTGCTTTAGGAAGCACTTTATCTATTACATGAATTATCCCGTTCCCAACTTCTATATTGGCCTTAATAATCCTGGCCACTTTATTTACCGTAATTTTAGTTTCACCATTTTCATTTTTTGCACCAGTTGTAAGAAACTCTCCATACATTGTAGAAGTTGGTATTTTTCCATCGGTAAATGAAGATGTATTTATTTTCTGCTCAATTAAATGAAGCCTCACAAGATCTTCTAGATCTTCCATACTCACATCTTGGATAGAACTTGCACCTCTTGAAGTAAGATATTCGTCTATAGCATCGTTTGTTGGTAAAAACAACGTATATGTTCCATAAGTTCCAACAAATACATCATTCCCCGTAATTTTCAGAATTTCTAAAAATAATGAAAATTGATCAGGATCATTTTCAATATAACCCAGCATGTTCACTTGAGTATCTGTTCTCTCGGCATATTCTTGCTGACTGCAGGAATGAAGGATTAATCCAAAAATTCCGAGCACCAAAATCGATTTAAATATTCCCCAAGATTTTAATTTCTGAATCATAATTTTATTATTAATTTATTCATAGAATGGATTTTGTTCCAGAGCCTTATTAGCATAAAGTTCATAGAAATAAATAGGAAGGTAATGGCTATTTGAGTCTTCTAATTTTGCCAGAACAGATTGTTGAATATCTGAAGGAACACTGTAGGCTGCCATGGATAAAAGTAAATCTATCCTCTCATAATTATTTCGTTTTGCATTTCTTAGCACATCAAACCAGCGCTTTCCTTCAAATGCAAATTCTCGAGCTCTTTCCTCCAGGATATAATCAGTGATACCTTCAGTATCAGAAGGGTTTCTCTCTGTCTGGTCCAGGGCGGTGGCTCTTTCCCTTACCTGCCCTATTAGAGCCAGTGCTCCCTCATTGTCACCCATTTGGTTTAGGGCCTCTGCTTTCATTAGTAAAATATCAGCATATCTGTAAACAAACCAATGAGTATCTGAGGTGGCTCGTGATTTTCTTTCGTTGGTGGTTAAACCAATATATTTATAAATGTAATTGTTAATTGCAACCAACGAGGCTCTATCACCCCTTATATCTTTTTTGGTTGGATCCTGAAAGTTTACCCCGAATACTTCTTCGGTAACTCTTGCCGAAGCAGTATACCTGGGTCTTTCAAAAAACATATCGTAGAAAGGATTCAAATTATTTAAACTATACTGTAGTTCAAAAATACTTTCTGTGGAATTTCCCTCAGCAAAAACAATATTAAACCATGAATTATTCGCAGGTATTAATGCATAATTCCCAGAGTTTATAACTTTATTACAGGCTTGTACCGTCGAATTATAATCTTCCAGCCACAAATAAACATCTGCCTGCAATGCATTGATTGCATATTTTGTAATTCGGCCTTTGTTTGCCGCAGGACTTCCGTAGTTTTCTTTTGCTTTCCCTTCGGCTTCTTTTAAGTCTAAAGCAATCTGCTCAAGAATTTCCTGTTGTGAAGATTTGGGAATTTGAAAATTATCCTGATCTGTTAATGTTGCATCCAATTTTAACGGAACATCCCTAAAAGTTCGAGTAAGTGTAAAGTACAAATAAGCTCTTATAGTTAAGGCTTCTGCAACATATGAATCTAGTTGTTCTTGAGTAAAGGTTGGATCTTTTTCTAATACTCCTGGAGCTAACTCAATAACGGTATTACAGAAATTTATAATTCTATAAAAAGCAGACCAGGTTGTAATTGGGTTGGTATCTAAAATATTAAATCTGGTAATATCCCTTTCATCATTGCTTGCATATTCGGTAGCGAGAACCATGTCGGCTCTCATCTCTCCCCACATAAACAAATAATCGGTTAAAGGCCTGTCGTTCACACCGGCTGGCTGATTCAACATAGCATCATAAATACCGATCACAGCTGCCTGAACATCTTCTTTAGTTTGATAGAATTCCTGCCGTACCGTACCATCTTCTGGTTTTAAATCTAAATAATCATCGCAAGACTGAAGTATCATTACTACAAGTAAAACAAATGAAATTTTAAAAATATTTATCTTCATAGCACTTTAATTAAAATCTGGTTGAAATACCTAGGGTAAAACGTCTGGTTGGTGGAGTACGCGAATAATCTATAGCAATTCCAAAAGGGTCTCCTCCTCTCATGCTCACTTCTGGATCCTGCCCACGATAGTTCGTAAAAGTCAAAATATTATCAGCAGTAAGAAAAACTCTTAAATCCCCCAGATTTAAATTCTGTAAAAATTGTTCGTCAAAGTTATAGCTAACTGTTGCAGAACGGAATCGTAGAAACGATGCATCTTCCACATATCTGTCTGACCCAAGCCAGTTATAACCCGCTCCATAAACTGCCCGGGGAATATCTGTTTCATCTCCGGGGTTTCTCCATCTACTTAAAACAGCGGTACTTTGATTATCCCAACCGTACATGTTGGTAGTTAACATATCTGTTCCATTAACTACGTCATATCCTATGCGGTAATTGAAAAATGCAATAAATTTCCACTGGTCATTTAATGTTATGGTTGGCCCAAATCCGCCGGTGAACTTTGGATTACTGTTTCCCAGGTAAACCACATCTCTGGAGTCTATATTACCATCATTGTTAATATCTTCATACATAGCATCCCCAGGTTGAAATACATAGTCTGTATTAGGATAATTAAACCTCATATAAACTGTTTGTCCATTAGGGCCGGTAATTAAATCCCCATCTCCATCTCTGGCTTGTGTAGCTTCAATATCTTCATAAACTCCTTTAAATTTATAGCCGTAGAATGAACCAAAAGGGTTATCAATTTGTAGAAATCGTTTAAATTCTCCGTTTCTGTCAACATTTCCCTGTTCACTGGGAAAAAATTCTGAAATTTCACGAATTATATTTTCATTTCTGGCAATATTAAAATTGAACTCGATTTTTAAATTATCTGATTTATATGGAGTAGTATATAGGCCTACTTCCCATCCCTGATTATCTAAGCGTCCAATATTCATATCAATCGAATTATAACCTGATATAGAAGCGATATTCAAATTGTTAAATAATAAATCATCTGTAGAATTTTGGTAAACATCAACATCCAGCATTATCCTTTCATCAAACATTCGAAGGTTGAATCCTAAATTTTTACCTGTTAAAGTTTCCCATCTTAGATTTGACAATTCGATATTACTTGGATATACACCAGCTAAGCCAAGATAATCTGCACCAAAATTTCCATAGGTATTAAAAAACGTGTAATCATACCTGGGGGCTCTACCAGATTTACCATAACTGGCTCTAAAACTTAGATCATCGATAAATTCAAACTGCTGCATAAATTTTTCTCCAGATAATCTCCAACGCGCAGAAATTGAAGGAAACAATCCATAGCGATTTTCCGGACCAAATTTCGAACTACCATCGGCTCTAACGCCAACATTTAAAATATACCTGTCTAACAATCCATATTGTACGTTTGCAAGCGCTGCCACACTTCGGGACCTACTATTATTTGTGTATAGATTGAGGTCGTCATTTTGTGTTCTGGATGGAACCGACGGATCTGTTAACAATGAAGAGGCTGTATTTGAAGTTAAGGCCTGGTGCGAAACATAATTATAATCATTAGACTGCAGTGAAACTACACCCTGAAAGGTGCTATTTTCCCCAACCTCTGGAGTAAATATAAAGTTCGTTTTTGTAATGAGGTTAAATGCATCAACATCGGCATCTGTAGCCCGGTTTACTACAGTTTCAGTAAAAGGACGCCCGGTAGCATTTTGAGGCAGAAAGGCATTTAATTTTGTGTTATTTATATCAAATTGCAAATCAAAGGTTGTAGTCAGTAATGACGGAATCAGCTGCCAGTTGATATTAAAGTGTGATACAATTCTCTCCCCTCTTTGAGTGTTCTCTGCAAACTCTGCCATTGCCACAGGATTGTATGTTCTGGAATATGCTCCCTGAATATTAGATACAGGAGAAAAATAATTGGGCGTCTGGTTCCCATATTCATCATATTCATAAATGCTCATATTGGGCATTTTAACGTATGCAACACTTCTAAGTCTATCACCATTATCAGTGCCGTTTACATAATTCCTTTCTGTTTTAGAGTGGGTGTAAGAAATATCAGCCCTGAATTTAATTCTATCTGATACGATATAATCAAGATTCAATCTTGCATTAATTCTATTGAGTCCAGTTCCTATGGTCACACCTTTAGAATCATAATACCCCAGAGATGTATAATAGCGTGCTTTTTTACCGCCTCCCTGAAGCGATAAATTATGATCCTGAATTAAACCAGTTTGAGAAATAGCTTCGATCCAATTAGTATTATTACTATAATTTTCATACCAATAAACTTCCTGCGGATCATACTGAAATTCCTTTATGGTAAGTGTATTTAAAGGTCGTCCATCCCTATTCATAAATTCTTCCGGAATTAGTTGCGAATATTGATCCCCGCTTAACATGGGAATTGTTTCCGGTAGCGAAGCCACAGATCCTCTAAAAGTGTAGCCAATTGTAGGCGGTCCAACCGCACCACGTTTTGTGTTAATCATTAAAACACCACTGGCTGCTCTTGCACCCCACATGGCCGTAGCGGCTGCATCTTTTAAGACGCTAATACTTTCTATATCAGAAGGAGCAATATTAAGCAGCGCTGCATATTCTTCCTGATCGGCAGTACCAAAATTAAAATCCTGTGGTACTGAAGTTTCATAAGGCATTCCATCTACCACTACCAATGGATCTGAAGACCCATTAATGGAAGAGGTACCTCGAATTCTAATTTGCATTCCTGCGCCCGGATCACCGGAGGAGGAGGAAATATCCACTCCAGGCATTCGACCTTGTAAAGCCTGTTCTATAGTTGCAGACTGTGTGTTTTCAACTTCCTGAGCACTAATAGTTACCACACTGGTTGTCTGGTTCCGCTCAGCAATATCCAGTAGTCCGGTTTCCCTTACCTTTTCAGCCGTAACAATAACCTCGTCCATTTGCTCTAGAGAAGCTTCTAAAAATATCTCAATATTATTAGTGTTTTGACCGAGAGTGATAATTTTAGTCTTATACCCTATAGATGATATTTCTAATTGATGATTCAGATTTTTTACTCTTATGGCGAAACTACCATCAAAATCTGTTGACACCCCCGTGATAGTCCTATTCTCAACATCTTTTTCAATAACAGTGGTCCCAATAATTGGTTGATTGGTTTCACTATCTAAAACTTTACCCCTAATTAATTTTGAGTTGGAGTTTTGTGACACAATTATATTGAATGAAAATATCAGCGTTAGGAAGAGTACGCGATATAAAATTTTGGTTAAATTTTTAATCATAATATTAATCATTGTATAGAAGATAATTATCAATCAAATGAATTAAAGACCTGTCTGCCAAGTTGTTACTGTATTCAGGAATCAACATTGCAGATCTATTATTTTCATCCACTAATTCAAGGCTACCTGGTTCGTTTACTACTCTTATATAAGCTGCCTCTCCAAAATCATCTTTAAGGAGTGTTCCAATAAGCCCACTAATGAACCCATCAGCAGCTATAGTTCTGGTATCCAGAATATGATAAAGAATAAATTTTTCTACCATCTCTTTCTCTGCAATGTCTGAAGGATTGAAATTTGGCTCCATCCCGGTCTCGGTTTCGGTTCCGGGAAGAACACCATCTTCGACAGCCTGGCGGATGGCATCATTACTTGGCACTAAAAACGTATATTTAGTCCCTAAATCCACACCTCTAATTGCGTTAGTCCCTCTATCATAAATACTTGTATTTTCAAGATATCTATAGAAATATTCAAAAGGAGAATCTTCCAGGACAATAGTATCATGACCTATTGCCAATTCTTTTAAATCCTGTGCAGGTGGTTCTTCACTGAATTCAAGTAAATTATCAGTATAATATACACGCCCATTTTCCTGATCTTCATATCCGGTAATATTCACAACGTTTTCAAGCGCTTCGTTTCCTGCAGCATACACCTGGTTATTATCATATTTTATATATTCTCCAGGAATTTCATTGTCTCCACTTCTAAATATTCCAGTTCCGGAAAGATCATCTAACTCCCCATTAGGGGTTTGAACAATATGGTTATATAAAATTCTTAAAATTCTCGCACGGGCAATAGAACCCGCAACAGTTGTATTAGTTACAGGAGAAGTATAAGTCCATTCCTGACGATCCAAATTATACCCATAGCCTAAATCTTGAAGAACTTCATCAGACATGAGAAAAAGAGTATAATTTCTTCCTATGTTACTTATTATATTTTTATATCCGTCTGGCTCGTTTAAGGCCCGAGTCATTAAAGTATAGTCTGGATCCAAATATGCCGAGGTATAAACCGAATAAAATATATTAGATTTCTGAATAATATTAGTACCATAGAACAATCCATTACTGAGCACCTGTGGATCTACCACATCTGTATTTTCATTAAATCTTGCTTCCTCTTCAAGAATATTTGTACTACTTGCAAATTTGCTAGGCCACACCGTATTTTTCCACATATGAGCATTAACAAAATCTTCAAACACATATTTAGGCAATGCATTTATAGAAGAATAGTGTTTTAGCAAAATCTCATCAATAAATTTTTGCAAAGCTTCGTTTTGCGGAACAAACATGGTAAAACCATCAGCCTGTGCATCATTGTCGCTTTCTTTAAGATAATTTTCATTATTTGGAGAAAAACCTAAAGCAGGATCATAAACTTTTACATAAACATCCTCAGAATTTCCTGTATAAGTTTTATATGTCTGAGTAGCTTCATCATTTTGTACATAGCTTACTAGATTATTATCCAGAATACTCTTAAAGAGACTGTATTCCGGTTTCCCTCCTAAATATTGATCTATATTTTGGAGCGGAAGTGAGACTTTAGACACTTCATCTATAACACCATTTTCCGCAATAATATCTTCTGTTATTACGGTTCCGTCTATAACATTAAATCCAGTGTAAGGTTCATTAGGAAAGAAGTAATTATAATCTGCAGCACTAAGCCTGTTAAGCTGCATATATTCTTCATAAAAATAAGGGATATATTTATTATTATTATCCCCCTCAATATAATAATTAGCGTTTCCGTCATTATTCCTATTAGAGGCAATTGTAACAATTTCCTGTCCATTCACCATCTCCCGAGTAAACCCAGTGTAATAGGCTGTTCTTCTTTTATATGCCATGTCGGGCTCCCATCCCAACGGACCTTGAAAATCTGCAATATGATCTGTTCTGAATGCATTGTAAACCAAGGCATACTTTACAATTTTAGATGCAGCAACCGAATCGATATCCCCCAATGAACTAAATTCAGGGTTCTCTTGAAAGAAATTATTGAAGGCTTGGTCATTTGGAGCAAACATGGTCCAGTAACCTGCCTTACTTAAGATATCTTTGTATCCTGCTTTTTCGATTACTTGAAGTAAATTAGTGAAATTACCCCTAGCCTCTAAAACCTGAAATATAGGATCTTCCAAATCATCGGGTCTAGCATAATATTCATCAAATTCCTGCTTGCTACAGCTTGATAAGAGCAAAGAAATAGCAAAAAGTAAAAAGCTTATAATTTTGTTTTTCATTCTTTTTAATGTTAGGTAGTCTTACGGAATAGCTTTTTAAAACCTTAGTAAAATATTAACAATGTAAAATTAAAAGCTTTTAACTTATTAGGTATCCTGTACTGTACTGCCAAGAGTTATGTAATCCTCAAATTTTGTCCTAAAAATTTTATTAATCCTTATTTTAACCTTATAAACACTGAGTTCTTAATAATGAACAGAAGTATATTAAGCGTCAGACATTTGGAAAAAATGCTATTAAAACACCCGATTTTTTTGGTTTCTATTTTAACAAATTTGTTAATTCATGAAAGATTAAGAGGTATTATATCTTTTGAGTTTTATTTAAGATTCTTGTGTAGAAAATGCTAATTTTTACTCCTTTAATTCGACATTCACCGACTTAGCATCTTTATCAAATTGTGCATTGAGTTTATGTTTCAAAGTAGTTGTAATTTCAGGATATACATTTATCAGATTTATTGTTTCAGAAATATCATTTTCAACATTATAGAGTTCGAAATCTGGCTCCCTTTGGAGATGCCTAGTTCTAATTAATTTCCATGGTTTTTCTATTAAGCTTTCCTGAAGGTGCCCCCTTATGTATATGCTTCTATCAAAAACGGAATGATTTACCATTGAAGACCAAAAAGAACGTCCTTCTATATTTTTCGGAAATTCTTTGATCCCTGCTATTTCTAAAAAGGTGGGCATTAAATCCTGTGCGCTATTATACTCATTGAAAGTACCCGCTGTTAATCTCCCCTTCCAAACGAGTATGGCCGGCACTCGAATGGCCCCTTCATAATTACGGGTTTTAAAATCTCTAAGAGGTTCATTGTTCCCGAGATTGGAATTAGGACCATATTTACCTTCGTATTGAGAATCAGGATACCAGTTTTCCTGAGCGCCATTGTCACTCATAAATACGACAAGAGTATTTTCAGAAAGTTTTTTTTCATCTAATTCTTTCAATACCCTTCCAATGGCATCATCCAAATGTGTCATCGCAGCAGCATAATCAAGTCGGGAACTATCTTTAATTATTCCACGGTATTGTTCTTTCCATTTTTTAGGTTCCTGTAAAGGAATATGGGGAGCACTATATGCCAGTTGTAAGAAAAATGGTTTATTAATTTTTTCATTTTTAGCAATCCATGCTATCGCATCCTGTGTTAGAAGATTTGTGACGTGTCCCTTTTCATTAATAAAATCCCCATTTCGATGCCAGCTGGAATCTCCATTTTTATAAGTGTGCGCATATTGATCTATCTGACCATGCAAAAATCCATAAGAATAATCAAAACCATAAGCTTCCGGACCACTTTCGGGTTTTAAACCAAGATGCCACTTTCCAATTAAGGCTGTTTGATAACCTACATCTTTAAGAATTTGCGGAAGTGTTTTAATAGAATCCGGCAAACTCTTCTCACTTCTCCCACTAATAGGAGCGACTATGCCTATTCGACTCGCAGGCATACCGGTTAAAATACTGGCTCTTGTGGGTGAACAAGTAGGGCATACATAAAAACGGTTAAATTCTAATCCATTCTTAGCAAGTTTATCGATATTCGGAGTATTAATTTGGGATCCATGAAAGCTCATATCATTCCAGCCTGCATCATCGGCAATTATTAAAAGTATGTTTGGTTTTGAAAAGTTCGCAACCTTATCTCTCTTATTATCTTCCTTTTCAGATGTTTTGCAACCATAGGTAATAGTTGATAAAGTAAGGAATAGTAGAATTTTATATGGATACCTATAATTTAATCTCATTTTAAAGTTTAGGTAAATAATTTAGGATATATAAGATTTCAAAAATAAAATTTAAATACCTGCACTGTATCCTGTACTATACTGAATCAACAAAAACAGGACGGCACAGGATGCTAAGGGGATAAGTAAACCATAACTTGAATCATTAATTCTCGCTTTGGCACGAAGGCAAAATTTTAAGAAATTATATCCGAATTTGTATTTAAGAAAAATGAATGGTCTATCAACTGAAGGAGATAAAATACATTAAGCATTAAAAGAAACTTTCAAATATGATCTAATATTTTGATCTTTAGTCAAATGTTCATTTTACTCCTCAAGAACATGGACGATTTTTCAGAGCAAATTTTAAACAAAACCGATATTTATATAGTGAAGATCCAAAAGTCAAACATTTAATGGAAAAAAAATTAATTATTTTCGCTCTTATTTTATCGAGTAGCATTCAACTAGTAGCGCAGAACAAATCAGTTGACACCATATTTTCACTTGAAACAAATAGAGAAACCAAGACCTGGACAAGATGGTGGTGGATGGGTAATGCCGTGGATAAGCCAAATATTAAAAATAATCTGATAAAACTCCATGAAGCTGGAATAGGTGGTGTCGAGATAACTCCTATTTATGGCGTAAAGGGGGAAGAAGAAAATTTTATTGACTTTCTATCTCCTGAGTGGATTGATATGCTAAATTACACCATTAAGACGGCAGATAGTCTTAATATGGGAGTTGACATGGTACTTGGGACAGGATGGCCTTATGGAGGGCCGCAAGTAGAAATAGAATATGCCGCAACCAAACTAGTTACCGAAAAATATGAGGTAAAAAGTGGAGAGAAATTTAATAGTTTGATAAAAGCAAATTCCAAAGAAAAACAAGCTACTATATTATTATACGTACTTGCATTTGGTAAAGACGGATCCTATAAAAATCTTACAGATGAATTAGAGGGCAATTCTCTCTCTTGGAAAGCCAAAAAAACAAATTATACTATTTATGCAGTTTTCTCTGGAAAAACAGGACAACAGGTAAAACGATCAGCTCCTGGAGGTGCAGGCTATACGCTTGACCACTATTCCGAAGAAGCTTTAAACGATTACCTGAAACCATTTAATAAGGCTTTTGAAAGCCTGGATGGTAAATTAAATTCAATTTTTAATGATAGTTATGAAGTTTACGGAACGGATTTTACACCAGATTTCTTCGATGAATTTGAAAAAAGAAGAGGTTATGATCTTAAACCAAATCTTGAACTTCTTTTAAGTAAAAAAAATTCTGAAGAAGCTAACAGAGTTAAAAGCGATTACAGAGAAACTTTATCTGATTTATTATTGTATAGATTTGAAGAGCCATGGACGGCTTGGGCTCATGAAAAAGGGCTTAAAACCCGCTTGCAGGCCCATGGTTCTCCTGGGAACCTTATAGATTTGTATGCTGCCGCAGATATTCCCGAATGTGAAACCTTTGGCTCCATGCCCTTCGACATACCAGGATTTAGAAGATTGAAAGAAAATATTCGAGAAGGTGATGCTGATCCTGTTATGTTAAAATTCTCATCCTCCGCTGCCCATATTTCAGGGAAACCTCTTACTTCTTCAGAAACATTCACTTGGTTAAGGGATCACTTTAAAACAGCATTATCACAAACTAAACCTGAAGTAGAAGAATTAATGCTGAACGGGATTAATCATATTTATGTCCATGGAAATACTTATTCTCCAAAAAGAGCAAAATGGCCAGGATGGAAATTTTATGCTGCTGTGAACTTTAGTCCCAATAATACAATTTGGGAAGATGCTTCAGGGCTTTTCGAATATATCAATAACTGTCAATCTTTTTTACAGGCAGGTGAACCCGATAATGAAATTCTTTTATACTGGCCGGTTCATGATATTTGGGGGAATTACCTGAATGGCGAGCTTTTTTTCCAAATGAAAATTCATTCTCTGGACGAATGGCTGCATGGCACTCCTTTTTATAATTTAACCAAGGACTTAATGCGTAAAGGCTATCAATTAGACTTTATTTCTGATGCCTTTGTAGACCAAGCTGAAGTTCAGGAAGGAAAAATTGTGCTGCCAGGTGGTACTTATAAAAGTCTTGTTATACCAGATTCTGATAAAATGCCTTTAAAAACTTTAAAAAAATTAATTGATCTTAAGGAAAAAGGTGCCAGTATCATTTTTGAAGGGCTTCCTGAGTCAGTACCTGGTTTTACAAATTATGAGCAAAGAACTCAATCTCTAAAAAATTTACTAACTGATAAGCTGCCGCTTTTAAATCCAGTTTCGAATATTCCAAATGAGCTTGAAACCAGGGGGATACTTCCCGAAACTATGATCAAAACTGGCCTAAAATTTATTAGAAGAGATGAAAATGGGGAAAAAATATATTTTTTAGTAAACCACACTTCCAATTCCATTAATGAATTTATACCTGTAAATGGACAATTTTCTTCAGTAATACTATTTGATCCATTAACCGGAAAATATGGCAAAGCCCAATCTAATATACTGGAGAACAAAACAATGGTGAAAGTTAATATATTACCCGGTCAATCATTCTTTCTTAAAACAGGCAACATTCAACATAATGAGGAATGGGGTTACTATCAGTCATCTGAAAAATCTCATCTATTAGAGGGTAAATGGTACTTAACTTTTGATAAAGGTGGACCCGAATTACCAAAAAAAACCACTATCAATCATCTTGAAACCTGGACAAACTTAAGTGAAAAGGCAGAAGCATTTTCCGGTACTGCTACATATACTATAAATTTTAAAAGACCTGAAGGCAAAGCAGACAACTGGTTACTAGACTTGGGTGATGTTCGGGAAAGCGCAAGGATTTGGGTAAACGATGAGTACATAGGTGAAGCCTGGTCTGTACCCTTTAGATTAAATATAGGGAATTTAAAAGATAAACAAAATACACTTAAAATTAAAGTAACCAATCTGCCGGCAAATCGAATTAGAGATATGGAAATAAGAGGTGAAGAATGGAAGATCTTTTATGAAATAAATATGGTGAATAAAGATTATGAAAAATTTGATGCAACCAAATGGGATCCTACTCCATCCGGTTTATTGGGCCCAATAACCTTAACTCCTCTAACCAAACAGAATTAAAATTAACTAATGAAAGCAAAGACAGTTTTAGCCTTCGCCTTATTCCTGACTATCTCAACGCTAAGCGCTCAGGAAACTTTTGACCGTAACCAGGTATTAGATCAAATGCAGCTGGCCAATAAATACTTTATGGAAAAATGGCCTGACGTGGGCAAATCTATTATCACCAATAAAGAAAGGCCCAGTAATATCTGGACCCGGGCTGTTTATTATGAAGGTTTGATGGCTCTTCACGAGATATATCCAAAAAAGGAATATTATCAATATGCTCTGGATTGGGCAGATTTCCATGATTGGGGTTTCAGAAGCGGAAATGAAACCCGGAATGCAGATGATTACTGTGCTGCCCAAACGTATATAGATTTGTATAACCTTGAACCAGCCTCGGAAAAACTGAAGAATACCCGGGCCTGCATGCGGAAATTTCTTCACACTCCTCAAAACAATGACTGGGACTGGATAGATGCCATCCAGATGGGAATGCCGGTTTTTGCTAAGATGGGAGTCCTGGAAAATGACGAAAGGTATTTCGAAAAAATGTACAATATATATATGTATACACGAAATAAAGAAGGTGAAAATGGCCTCTTTAATGAGACAGACGGGCTCTGGTGGCGTGACGCTGACTTTGATCCGCCTTACACAGAACCTAATGGCGAGGACAGTTACTGGAGTCGCGGAAACGGTTGGGTTGCTGGAGCTTTAGCCAAAGTTCTTTCAATAATTCCTGAAGATGCACCTCACCGGGAGCAGTATCTAATGGATCTTAAAACAATGGCTGCAGCTTTAGCCGAGACACAAAGAAAGGATGGTTTGTGGAACGTTAGTTTACATGATGATACTCATTTTGGGGGGCCTGAACTTTCTGGAACTGCCCTATTCATTTATTCAATAGCTTATGGCGTTAACCATAATTTACTAGATCGGGAAAAATACCTCCCTATAATCAAGAAAAGCTGGAATGCGATGACAGAAAAATCACTTCACGATAATGGTTTCTTAGGTTATGTACAATCAACAGGAAAAGAACCTAAAGATGGACAGCCCCTCTCTTATGATAAAATTCCGGATTTTGAAGATTACGGACTTGGATGTTTTCTTCTAGCCGGCAGTGAGGTTTATAAAATTGAAAATCTTTGAATATAATGAAAGTTACAGCCTTATTTTTCTTAGTTTTTTTTCAGACTATAATTTTTCGTGCCCAGGAGAAAGCCATTGAAGTATGGCCTAGTGCTGTGCCCGGATATATTGAAAATGCAGATTACTCTGAAAACAAACACATTGATGAAGGCGTTGTAACCGGTATTAGCAAAGTAACAGAACCCACTCTAACCGTTTTCAAGCCTGACGTGGCAAATGGCACATCAGTCATAATTTTTCCCGGAGGAGGATATAGTCACTTAGCAATTGATAAGGAAGGATTTAAAGTAGCTAAATGGCTAAATGGGCTGGGGATTACCGCTTTTGTACTTAAATACAGGTTACCTAGTGATCTAATAATGAAAAAAAAGGAAGTTGGCCCATTACAGGACGCACAGGAATCTGTGAGAATAGTACGTAGAAATGCCCAGAAATGGAATCTTAATCCCAATAAAATTGGTGTTATGGGATTTTCCGCTGGTGGGCATTTGGCCTCCACTATTACTACTAAATATAATTTTAAAGTTTATAACTCAGATACCACTAGCGCCAGACCGGATTTTTCAATATTTATTTATCCCGTAGTGTCAATGAAGGAAAGCGTAACCCATGAAGGTTCTAAAAATAATTTATTAGGCAAAAATGCATCTAAGGACCTTATTGAAGAATATTCTAATGAATTAAATGTAAATTCTGATACCCCTTCAGTATTTCTGGTTCACGCAACAGATGATCACGCCGTACCGATAGAAAACAGTATAAATTATTATTTAGCGGCTAGAGCGGCAGGCGTACCTGCTGAACTTCATGCCTATGAAGATGGTGGACATGGGTTTGGAATGGGAAGGCAACTTACGGCAAATCAGTGGCCTGAAATGCTAGTAAAGTGGCTGAAGAAGCACAAACTTTTAGAAAAAGATTCCCTATTTCTATTTTCTTATTTCAAGGGAAATGGAGAAGATGGTCTACATTTAGCCTATAGTGAAAATGGTAAGAACTGGAATACACTTAACAATGACCAATCATTTCTCAAACCCGAATTAGGCAATGAAAAATTGATGAGGGATCCCTGTATTATTAAGGTAGATGGAGAGTACCATATGGTATGGACTGTTGGATGGAAAGAAAAAGGTATCGGGTATGCCTCTTCTAAAGATTTAATTGAGTGGAGTAATCAAAAATTCATTCCAGTCATGGAAAATGAAGAAAATGCCAGAAATTGCTGGGCCCCGGAGATTACTTATGACAAACAGAGTAAAGAGTATCTGATTTATTGGGCTTCAACCATACATGGAAAATTCAATGAAACGGCTGCTAAGGGAGACGAGGGTTACAACCATAGAATATATTATACAAAAACAAAAGATTTTAAAACTTTTTCTCAGACTCAACTTTTATTTGACCCCGGTTTTAATATCATCGATGCGACCATAAAAAAATATAATGGCATATATTATATGTTTTTAAAGGATGAAACAAGAAATCCTGCTCAAAAGAATATTAAAATTGCTACAGCCCATGAGCTTTCTGGACCCTATTCCAATGTAACTTCTCCAATAACTGGTAATTACTGGGCAGAAGGCCCCACTGTAGCAAAAATTAATGACTACTGGTATGTATATTTTGATAAATACACTGATAAAAAATACGGTGCTGTAAGATCCAAAGATCTTAAAAATTGGGAAGACGTATCAGCACAGATCAAATTCCCTTTAGGAACCAGACATGGAAGTGTCTTGCCAATATCTAAGAATGCCCTTAAAAAACTTAGAAATTCATTTTAAAAGGCCAGCCTTAATTTGGAAAAGGGTGTATTATTAAATTTATTAATAATATAGTAGGTTTTTTACCATCGGTAATAAGAAACCACATTAGAAGGAGTTGAACCATGTATTATTCCATCATCATAAACAATTTATAAGAAAACTTCTCCTATCAATTAATATATTAATTGATAGGGATCTATTCAATAGAAAAAAAAGAACTTTAATTCTAAAAAAAAAATAATTCTGATTTTAGAACAAAGCCATAGAAAACTCTTAGAGCACCAACGATATAAAATTAAATATTTATGAGAACGATTATTACGACTACATTAATTTCCCTGTTTTTAAGTAGCTGCCTAATAGCTCAAGAATTTCATATTACTGGCATAACCTCTGATTTACCTGATGGTACTTTAATCTGTTTAAGAAATGTGGATTTAGATACACCTATAGATACGACCTACCTAGAAGCAAATAGATTTGAATTTAAAGGTGAAATTAATGAAGGGTACAAGACCCGCCTTTTTTTTTGTAGAAAACACCGCTATTACTATTGATTTGAGAAACAAAAAATATGTAAATGACGCGGTAATTACAGGTGGCAGAATTCAGAATCAACAGGCAGAATTGGTAGCGCTTTTGTCTGAATCCAAACAAAAATATGACAGTATAAATCTTCTGATAAGAAACGATCACGATTTAACGTCTAATCTCAACAAAAAAAGGAGCGAGCTCTATTTTAAGATGGATGCAAAAACATTAGGCTTTATAAAATCTCATCCTGATTATGAATACAGCGCATTTTTACTTGACGAACTGAGCTTAAATAAATCAAACGCTGAAATTCAGACACTGTTCAATTCTTTAACTAATGACGTCAAGCAATCTAAATACGGTAAACTAATAGCCAAATATTTAAAGTTGTCAAAAGACCTCAATCCAGGAGAAATCGTAGAAAATTTTACCCTAAAAAATTTGAAAGGTGAGAAAGTTGAACTAAATTCTTTTCGCGGTAAGTATGTCTATTTGGATTTTTGGGCGTCTTGGTGTGGTCCCTGCCGCGCACAACATCCAGGTTTAGCTAAACTATATAAAAAATATAATAATAAAGGTTTTGAAATTATAAGTGTATCCTTGGATAACTATAAAACAAAATGGGAAAAAGCAGTTGAAAAAGATAATATGACATGGACTAACCTTTATGATCCGAAAGGTATTAAGGGAGATATAGCACTTACTTATAAGATTTTTTCAGTTCCCATAAGTTTTTTAATTGACCCCCAAGGGAAGGTTATCTCCCGTTATTAAAATGGACATCATGATCTCGAGAAAAGGCTTAAAGAATACTTTAGTAATTAATGTTTTGAATTTTTAAAAAGATCATAATTTATTGCAAGTATTTTTAAATAGTATTCAGTAATAACGTTGTTTTGTATATAGCTAGATTCCAACAAATTTTGACGTCGTCAAACAAAACCTTTCATGAGTACTTGGAAAACCTGCGTTGAGTATTTTGTCATTTCGCATGGGAATCAGCACACTACAGGATACCCAATATAGGTTTATCATTTATCTTTATGAACCATAAAGGGTTTTCGAGCTTTAGACAATTGAGTTTGACTAATAAATATCTAAAGCATGAATATATCAATTACTATAAAATAACAAAAATGAAAAATAACTCTAATAATTATTTTTTAATTCTGCTACTACTTATATTAAGTCTCATCAATTTTTCGTGTAATTCTGATGACAACCAATTGTTACTTAATAATAGTCAACAGTCTTTAGGTCATATTAAATCTCTGGTAATTCTATCTGGCGAGAATCGGGTAATGGTCAAAGGAGTAATTGATGATCCTAAAGTTTCGGAATTGAAAATATACTGGAATGATAAATCAGATTCTGTTGTTGTTCCTATAAATACCTCAAATGAAATAGACAGCGTAGAAGCAATAATTGATAATCTTCAGGAAAAACTCTATATTTTTGAGGTTCAAACTTTTAATGAAGAGGGTCTTAGCTCTAAAATTGTTACAGGGGGCGCTGAGGCTTTTGGTTCAGATTATGCCAATAGTCTCGAAAATCGTTCGGTCGTTTTCAGTAAATTAAATGATAACACTTTAGATATTACGTTTGCCCAAGCGAATGCTAATTCTGGTATTATTGGAACGGAATTTTACTATGCTAATACTGAAGATGAAAACAAAGAATTATTTATTGCTAAAAATGAAGTAATTGTTTCAATCAGCGATTTTAAGATTGGATCAACCTATAGATATCGTACAGCTTTTGTCCCTTCTACTGTGGCTATGGATACCTTTTATACTGCCTACGCAAATTTCAATCCAGTACAATTTCCAAAATTAAAGAATGCCTCAGCTCCTATTGAAGCGGCTGAAGTTAATGGAAGATGGGGGAATTTAGCCGACTGGATTAGCAATGACGCCGTGAAGAACCACGATGGTTATGGTGGCTGGGATTCAAGAAATGGCTTTAATGTAGAATCTGGGTGGGGTGCCCCTGGTATTATTAACGGTAAAATTTATCAGGTAGTAACCGCTGGGGCAGCTAATTATACATTGAATGTTGTTTTAAATGGCAACAATCATCAGGAAACAGATGAAGGAGGGTTTTATTTAGTAGTAGCAAAAGGTGAAGGACTACCTGATGTAGAAAATATTGCATCAGCTTCTGAAGTACTTGGTTACGCGCGAGTGGTTAGTTCAAATTTAAATTATGTTATAGACTTTACGGTTGATGAGACTATGGAAATTTCGGTCGGTATAGTAACAACTCAAGATGATTCTGGGCGCTACACGCCTATTAATTCTTTTGAATTAGTCCCTGGTAGTAATTAATTCCTTCAATAACCTTTCTAATTCTTAATTCTTTCTTTTCTATTTATCTTGCTCTAATGGTAATATAACATCCCGGCAATTAAATCTATATCCTTTTAGATCTCATTCAGGTTTTCTAAAATAAAAAAGAAGAGCATAGAATAAGTCCTTAATTTTGAGATATCTAACTTCAAAATGAACTTATTATGCTCCAGGACAAAGTTATAGCAATTTATTGTTTGATCGAAGATTTACTAAAAGGGATGAACCATAACGAGCACAATAACAGGATATTTACCGATAGCCAGATCATCACCGCAGCTTTGGTTTCTGCGCTTTATTTTCGGGGTAACCAGCCCCTGGCATTGGATTACATGCACAGCCATATTTTTAATGATGTTATCAAAAAGAGTGGGTTTACCAAACGCCTGCATAAACTAAAGGAAACCTTGATGTTCATTCTTTTGCGCATTGACAGGGCATTCAAATACATTTGTTGTGAAATGGAATATATTATCGATTCCTTCCCTACCAAGATTTGTCACAATAAAGGATTAACCGTTGCAAACTCTTCAGGGACGAAAAATACAGGGGATATAATGCCAACAAGCAGGAACATTTCTATGGGGTGAAGATCCAACTCATCACTACTGCCGATGGTATACCGGTAGAAATGTATCTCATGGAAGGCGCCGAGCACGATTCGCAGATACTTAAAAAGATGTACCACGACCTGTGCCCCCAGAAAGTTCCCTTTTCGGTGATAGTGGGTATACCAACTACAAGATAGAGGACAGGTTCAGGGAGGCCGAACAAGTCGACTTACAAATCAGCAGAAAATCAAATTCAAAGCGAAAGGGTTATAGTACCCGCTATTTTATCGGATTATTTTTACTAGGATATGAGGATGCAATAGAAAAAGACATTAACAATTATCCTGCAGAATTTTATTTGGATTGGCAAGATATTTTTTGCACGGGAAGTGTTTATCCAAAATAAGATAGAAAATGAAAATGTGTTGAAGATCACATAGTTGTTGTCCTTTAAATTAAACATTTAGTAAGACGAAAATCAAATCAACTATAAATGAGTATTTCAGTATTCACAAACCATTCTATCTACATTGTAGACAGATAACTTTTTTGTAGACGATTTGTAGATGTAAAGTATCAAATAATATCAAATTAAATGATTGTCTAAAAACCACAAAACCCTGCAAATCATTGAATTTGCAAGGTTTTGTAACCCTTTGTGAGTTTTAAAAGTGACCGCGGAGGGATTACCTTCGGTGATCCCTCAAAGCTCCGCTTTGAAAAAAGGAAAGGTTAAATATAATTTCTGAGCTCGCTCAGAAATTATATTTAACCTTTCCTTTTTATTCGTGACCGCGGAGGGATTCAAACCCCCAACCCTCAGAGCCGAAATCTGATGCGCTATTCAGTTGCGCCACGCGGCCAATTTCTATTTAAGTAGGTCTTTCAAAAACTCCCTGCCTACTCCTGATTTTAAAAACCTCTCATAATCCCTTGCCTCGAGCCTGGTTTCAAAACTTCTTTGGAGAACTAAATTCCAAGGCCGAAAACCCTTGGTTGATTTATTTTCCCCATTATTATGCTTAACAATCCTTTTTCCTAAATCTTGGGACAATCCCTTATATAAACGGCCATCTTTTCACTTTTCAAAACATAAACCCAAAACATATTAAATATAAAAAATCCTTAAACTAAACTTCTCAGCCGAAACCTGCCTGCCGGCAGGCAGGTCTCATGCGCTATTCAGTTGCGCCACGCGGCCAGTTATTTTTAACTGGAAAGTTTTCTTTTTACAATAACCGAAATTGTCTTACCATCTGCCTGCCCGGCAAGTTGCGAAGAAACCATACCCATTACTTTCCCCATATCCTGCATTCCGGAAGCACCGGTTTTTGCGATTGCCTCATCAACCTTTGCTTCAATTTCTGCTTCCGTCATTTGCTCTGGTAAAAAAGCTTCAATTACTTCAGCCTGCTCCAATTCAGGTTCAACAAGATCCTTTCGATTTTGCTCCATATAAATTTGAGCGCTGTCCTTACGCTGCTTTACAAGTTTTTGCAATAATTTCAATTCTTCCTCTTCAGACAAACCATCTTTTCCGGAAGTTTCAGTATTTGCTAACAAAATGGCACTTTTCACTGCTCGTAAAGCTTCCAGTTTCACACTGTCTTTCGCTTTCATCGCCGCTTTTAATTCTACCATTATTTTATCCTGCAAACTCATACCTTCTATATTATGCTGCGAAGATAAAATTTTCTATTCGAAAATACCATTTATTTATCCCTGTATAATTAAGTATATTAAGCCTTCAAATTTCTTTCTCATGAAAAGTCTACTGGCCCCGCTCTTCTTTTTTGTTTCGGTTTTTACGATCCAGGCACAACAAAAAAATCTTGACAGCCTTTATAAAGTACAACCGGTTCAAACAGAGGTATATGCAGAAAAAGCTGGCGAAAAACTTATTATTGACCTCTACCTGCCCCAGAATAACTCTGAAGATAAACCCCTTATCATATTTATGCACGGCGGCGGATTTTCAGGTGGAAGTCCGAAAAATGAACAGGAAGTTAGATTTGCCAATATTGCGGCCGCTAAAGGTTATGCTGTAGGATTAATTTCTTACCGGCTCACCCGCAAAGGACAGTCTTTTGGATGTGATTATCCAGCTGAAGGAAAGATAGAAACTTTTAAATTAGCTGCGGAGGATTTTATGGAATCGGTTTATTTTATGATGGACCATGCTGAAAAATTTGGAATTGATCCTGAAAATTTAATTGTTGGAGGGAGCAGTGCCGGGGCTGAAGCAGTCCTAAATGCCGTCTATAATCCAGAACTTATGCTTGAGAAGCAAAACAAAAAAGTTGATTTTAAAGCAGTTATTTCTTTAGCCGGGGCGATTTTAGATGTTCGGTATTTAACCGAAAAGAATAATGTTCCCGGACTATTTTTTCATGGAACTGCAGACAATTTAGTGCCTTATGCCACAGCACCCCATCACTATTGTGAACCCGATAGTCCCGGATATCTAGTATTAGACGGGTCAAAGACCATTACAGAAAAACTGGCAGAACTTGATACTTCTTATTTATTCTATACCTATAAAGATGCCGGTCATGAAATTTCAGGAATGCCCTTTAAAGAGCTGCCCCATGTTTTCGAGTTCTTAAAAGATGTTGTTTTTGAAAAGCATAAAATCCAGTCCACTATTTACAGATGAAAAAAATTCTTTTAGCCATACTATTAAATCTCAGCATTTTCAATGCCTATAATACCAACGCACAGGAAACAAAATGGTACAAAGGAAACCTTCACACCCACTCTTACTGGAGTGATGGTGATGAATTTCCGGAAATGATCATGCAGTGGTATAAAGATAATGACTACCAATTCGTAGCCTTATCAGACCATAACATCATTGCAGAAGGTGATAAATGGAAAACAATTTCAAAAGACAGTCTATATCAAAAGGCATTTGAACAATATTTGGCAAAATATGGCAAAGATTGGGTTACCTATGAGAATGATAAAGAAGGATTAGAGGTGAAGCTAAAAACCCTGGAAGAATTTCGTCCACTTTTCGAAGAGCCTGAAAAATTTATGATTTTCAAAGCTGAAGAGGTTACCTCTTACCTGGGTGATAAGGCCGTGCATATGGGAGCGATCAATATCGAGGACCTTATTGAACCCAAAGAAGGTTCTACCATCGTTGAGCTTATCCAAAATAATCTGGACGCCATTCAAGAGCAGGAGAAAGAAACAGGCAGGCCTGTGATGCAACATCTTAATCATCCAAATTTCACCTATGCCGTTACCGCCGAAGATATTATAAAAATTGACGGAGAAAGGTTTTTTGAAGTTTTCAATGGTCATCCCTACGTGAACAATTATGGGGATAGTATCCATGAAAGTACCGAACAAATGTGGGACAAGGTGAATATCGCTTACCATTCTATGGGCAAACCCCTTTTGCTTGGAATCGCCACAGATGACAGTCATCATTATCATCAATATGGATCGAAATTTAGTAACGCAGGCCGCGGATGGGTGATGGTAAATGCTTCTGCATTAAATCCCAAAGCAATTATAGAGGCGATGGAAAATGGCAAATTCTACGCTACCACGGGAGTGGAACTAAAAGATATTAAGTTTGAAGAGGCTGGGCTTTCAATTGCCGTTAAAAAACAAAAAAATGTCACTTATGAAATTCAGTTTATCGGGGTTAAAAAAGGTTCTACCGAAAGTGAAGTTTTAAAATCTGTAAATGGAACGGGTGCCTATTTTGAAATTTCTGAAGATGTTTTATTTGTAAGGGCTAAGATCATTTCAGATAAGAAGAAAAAGAACCCTTACTCTGAAGGTGACACTGAAGTTGCCTGGACGCAACCTGTTTCAATACAATAAAAAATTCTTAAATAGCCTACAGTAATTAATTCTTGCTAAAATCTAAGCGCAAAGACTGGTAAAATTATCAATTTTGGCGGGGAGTTTTCATTGAAGAATACTGATAAAGCAGAATGTATAAATAAAGCTATTATCTATAAACAAACCATCCTGTCTTGAAGAAGACTGGAGAAGCGATAAAAAAAGCCCCGGCTTAAACAAACCGGGGCTTAACCTTATTATCAACCTAATTATTCTGGTGCTATGCGCATAGCATTGATATAGAAAAATCCGTAGCTATTATCATTATTGGGCCCTGCGGAAACCTCTATAATGATTTCCCCATCACTATTGGGCTTCACGCCCTGCACACAGGCTAATTGATCTGTATTGCTCGCAGTATTTAAAACTGCTGAATTCGTATCCTCCCCAATAACGGTATATTTCGTCTCCCTATTATCAGTGGCGGTACGGGAGCCAAAAAAGCAAAATTCATAGCTACTATCCCCTTCAAATCCGCTAAGTTTTATGACACCTTTTTCGATAAGCCTCCCACTCCATTCTCTTTTGGAGTTTCCAAAATATGATTTACCAGAAACATCGGCAGGCATGTTAAAATCTGTACTCGTATCTGTTTCCCCACTAGTGTTCTGCCCATTAAACCTACTTGTAATCATCATCTCGATCCCGGTAAATTCATTATCCTCATACTTTAAATTTGGGATAGTCGATCCTTCTATGTGGCTAGTCATACCATTCCAGCCGGTAGAATTAGAAGACGCAGCAAAGTCTATATACACATTTTTAGTGATCACTCCTGTTCCTCCCGCGCTTTGATATTCTGTTAGTTCGGTAACCATATCTGGGGTCTGGACTGCTTCATGAGCTGCATGCTGGGCAATTTCCAAATCTATTGGGACGAATCCATCCGGCATATAGCTATTATCCACCACACTTTCGTTAAATAATATTTCAAACCAGGTACTCGCGGCAGTATATCTTCCAATTTCGTTCAAATGATAGCCATCTCTATTAAAATTATCGCCCAGATAACTAGTCCTGGCATTTTGAATTGCGGTACCAGAAGGCACAATACTATAAGCAGTAATTAAGTCTTCAGCCTGACTGTAGGCATCCACTATAGCTTCATACATCGTTATTTGATCATTGTCATAATTAACAAAGCCTGAATGGGTTGAGTTCTGTGCGTATGCCCAGGTTTGGTGCAATAAATATTTGGTATGTGGATTATCAACATTTTGCGCAACATATTCATAAAGGCTTAGCAAAGGCTCCGTAAAGGTTTCATACTGACCGGATTTAGAACTTGTCTGTTGAAAACTGATATAATCCCAATTTTCATCAGCTAAAGCAGTAGCGATGGAAACATCTGAAGTAGTGGTTTTATTTCCCTGGAGATTTATTTTTCGGTAACTATAATTATCGGAATTATCCGTAGCATTTTGAGCATGTAGTGCAAGCTCTGCCCCGCCAATATAAAGGTTTCCAATTACAATTTCTTCGCCAGCAGCGTTTGCAAGGCCATAAAGATAGTATTCTATAGCATCTTCAGAAAAGCTGTTCCCAATTGCCAAAACTTTTAATATCCCATCATTCTCATCTTCAACCGTTACGGTAGTTGTGCCAACAATCCCGCCATCTTCAGAACTTATAGTTAACTCTGTAGTACCCGTAGTTAATCCCTGGATTACCACTTCATATGTTTCAGGATTCGTTTCAAAAGAAATAATGTTTTCGGGGCTCGCAGACCAGGTATAATTTCTGGTGGGTATATCTACCAGATTAAAATCTGGGGTTATGGTAACTGTAGATTGCGTATAGGCGGTAATACTTTCAGGTAGTCTAACTTCTGTTTCCCTTATCAAGTTTGTTTCGATAGTTGTACTAGCCTGTTCTGATCCATCTAATGTTTTAATTGTGGCAGTAGCAGTCCCTTCTCCAATCGCCTTGATAGTTGCCGCATAATTCTTAGCGACAGAACTTATTTCGATTACCGTGCTGTCTGAAACTTCCCATTTATATTCAGCCATGGGAGATTGAATATTGCCAAAAAGGGGAGTAAGCACAAGGTCATTTCCCACAGTCATATGGGCATATTCCAGGTTGAGGGCTACTTCTCTTTCAGGTTCCAATACCTCATCTTCTTCGCATGCCGTAAACGTAAAAAGCATACTTAAAAAGACAATTAACACATAACTGAACCGGTTAAAGGATTTTGAAATTTTCATATTAAACTCATTTAAATTAATTGATTGTAAAAAGGTTACTTAAAATTCATATCATTATTACTCCAAAACAAACGTGCCTGAAGCTTTGATATCTGAAGAACCTCCTACGAAGAATTCAAATTCTCCAGGTTCCGCTACAAATTCCAGTTGCGAATTATAAAATTTTAGATCGTCTTCAGAAATTTCGAAAGTCACCGTTTTAGATTCACCCTTTTTCAGCATGATCTTCTGAAAACTTTTTAATTCCTTCATGGGCGGGGTAATACTTCGTACCATATCATGTAAATAAAGCTGTACCACCTCTTCACCATCAAAATTTCCTGTATTTTTAATCGTGGCTGAAATTGTCAAATTTCCTCCTAAATTCAATGTTTTCGCACTGGCTTTTACATTGCTATAACTGAATTCCGTATAACTTAATCCGTGTCCAAAAGGCAACAACGGCGTATTGGGTGAATCCAGATAATCAGATTTAAATTTCTCGAAATCTACACTGGAAGAAGGCCTTCCCGTATTTTTCATACTATAATAAACCGGGATTTGGCCCACACTTCTAGGCCAGGAAGCGGTAAGTTTTCCTGAAGGAGTATAATTTCCAAACAGCACATCGGCAATTGCATTTCCAGCTTCCACTCCCGGGTGCCAAACCTGAAGGATATTAATGGGCATTTCCATCTCTTCGGATATATTTAAAGGCCTTCCGCTAAATAAAACAGCAACTACCGGCTTTCCGGTTCTCACCAATTCTCTCAATAATTGTTTCTGACTTTCAGGAATTGTTAATTCTGTCCTGCTGGCTGCTTCCCCGGTCATTTCCGAAGCTTCACCAATCGCCGCTACAATGATATCAGCATTTTTCGCCTGGGTAAGCGCTGTCTTTAAAAGTACTTCCGGAGCTTCTTTAGAAATTTCGATCCTTTCTCCAAAGACATTTATTTTTTTTGCAAAAGCGGTATCATTAGATACATTTGCCCCTTTCGAAAAAACTATGTTTGCATCTGGAGCAACATTTTTAAGCCCTTCCAACACTGAAACAGATAAGGTTGGGTCTCCCGTTGGCGCCCAGGTTCCCAGCATATTATTTCTGGAATCCCCCAAAGGACCAATTAGTGCAATTTTTGCATTTTTCTTTAACGGCAGGATATTATCCTGTTTTTTTAAAAGCACAAAACTATGCGCAGCAACTTCCCTGGCAAAATCACGGTTTTCCTGAGTTAAAATATCAGTTTCTGGCCTGGATTCATCGGAATATCTATACGCATCTTCGAAAAGTCCCAATTTATGTTTCGCTTCTAAAATCCTGCGACAGGCCGTTGTGATATCTTCTTCGGAAACTTTTCCTTCATCAACAGATTTTTTCAGTGTAGTCAAAAATCCTTCCCCTACCATATCCATATCCAGTCCTGCATTCAAGGCCAAAGCTGAAACCGCCTGAAGATCACCCAACCCATGGGCGATCATTTCATTCACCGAAGTATAATCTGATACTACAAAACCCTTAAAATTCCATTGATCGCGTAGCAAATCGGTTAAAAGCCATTTATTTCCACTGGCGGGAATACCATCTATATCATTAAATGAACTCATTACACTGGCAACGCCGGCATCTATAGCAGCTTTATAAGGAGGTAAATATTCGTTATACATCTTGATCCTGCTCATATCGGTGGTGTTATAATCACGACCGGCTTCAGAGGCGCCATATAAGGCAAAATGCTTTACCGTGGCGAGCATCGTTTGTGGTTGGGTAAGATCTGTTCCCTGGTAACCTTCTACCATAGCTTTAGCAATTTGAGAACCTAAATAAGGGTCTTCTCCCGCGCCTTCAGCGATCCGGCCCCAACGCGGATCTCTGGCAATATCTACCATAGGTGAAAAATTCCAGTTTATCCCATCTGCAGTTGCTTCTTTCGCAGCAATTTCAGCGGCATGCTTTATCATATCCATATCCCAGCTGGATGCAGTTCCCAGGGGAATGGGGAAGGTTGTTTTATAACCATGGATCACATCAGATCCTATTAAAAGAGGAATTCCAAGACGGGTATCGTTCACGGCATATTCCTGTGCAATCCGGATCTTTTCAGGTCCTGAAACACCAAACAGTCCGCCCACATTTCCTGCTTTTATTTTATCCTCCACATTTTTACTCACTACAGAACCTGTAGCAACGGCGCCACCCGGAGTTAATAAGTTTAATTGCCCAATCTTTTCTTCGAGCGTCATTTTCTTTAGTAATTCCTCAACTTCCGGAATTCTTTCCTGTGCATTCAGGACAGATATCCCCAAACATAATATGAGGCTAATTGAAACATAAATTTTTCTCATTTTCTTATTCTTTTGATTTCCTATTTGGTTTTTTTGGATTTACTCTAATACTATTATTTCCGATCTTTCTGAAATCCCATTTTCATTGAATGCTTCTATACTGAAGTAATATTTTGTATCGCGGTCCAGGCTGCGCATAAAATGCTCATTTACATCATAAATTAGCCAGGATTGATATAATTTATCTGGTGCAATGCCCCAGCGGATGTTATAACCCTGAGCACCTTTAATCGGTTTCCACGTTAAAGAGGCATTTCTACGGTCTTTTTCGCGTGAAACTTTGAATTCCTTAACCTTTGCAGGTTTCTTACCTAATCCTTTCCCAAAAACCCTTATTTCTGATAAGGCCAGGTTATTCCCCGGAACCTCCACGTTATTATAGCGGACGTATTTTCCTTTCACAGGTTGATTAAGGGTAATGTAAGCGTTCGGCGCATCCTTATAACTCTTACTTCTGTCTACCACGGTTTCCCATTGTTTACCATCTTCTGAAACCTCCAGGGTAAACCGGTGTCTTAAACCTTCAGTTCGGGTATAAATACCCGATTCTTCATCATGAAAATTCAATTGAAATGCATAGATATTTCCGGTTGTGGGCATTTCAATCTCCACCCATTGCTTATCATCATTGGCTTCAGCAACCCAGAAAGATTTCGGACTTTCGTCGGTTAAAACCTTCGAAATTATTTCACCTTCACTATTCTTTTCCAGTGGCATTTCGGTGATTTCGAAATCATCATCTGTAGAAGTACTTTTCTTTATCTGCATTTTCGAAGAGGAAACTCTTGCTTTTCCTTTGTAAGAAAGCAACATCCAGCCGCTATGCTGTCCCGCTTTTGTTGGATGATTCGGTCCAAACAGCGGATAGTCGCCGTAGCTGGTATTGGAATACATCAATCCCTCGTCATCAAAATAGGTGGGAAACATTGCCAGACGACGTTCCCAGTGAGAGTTGGAGGCTAGAGCCATGGTGGCAAAATGCCAGTACTGCCCATTGGTTTGTTTCATGGTGATCCCATGGCCGGCACCATTAGTAAAACCGCCCGGCTTAAAACTCATGGGATTATTTTTCATATAAGTAAATGGACCAACTGGTGTTTCGCCCACATAAGCAGCATCGGCATACACATTAAATTGTGTGCCTGGTGCCGCATATTGCAAATAGTATTTACCTTTATGTTTGGTCATGGAAGCTCCTTCCATGTATCCTTCCTTTAAGGTGGGATGGAAATTATTCTCTCCAAAGCGTTCCCAGCCGTGTTCTTCTTCAACCAGGTTAATCAATTCTTTTTCCACCCCGGTTTCAAGGAAACGGTCGTCTTTATTCAGCATTTTCACCTTAAGGGGATGTACGTTCGACGAGCCCCAATAAAGATAAGATTTACCGTCATCATCAATAAACAATTCCGAATCCTGGATATTATTAGTAATTGAAGCGGTAGGTGTCCATTTACCACTTTTCGGGTCATCGGTGTAAAGAATGCTCCCGTAACCCGCGGGATCACCTGCAAAGTATACCAGTGAATCTTTATAATTGAAAGCGGTTGGTGCATTGGACCCCTCGAAAAACCATTGTTTTGGTTTTATAAATTCCCAATTTATTAAATCGCTGGAATGCCAGTAACCAAAAGAACGGGTGACAAACATGAAGTATTCACCCCGGAATTCAATTACTGCCGGATCGGCACCGGAACGGTAGGAAATATTCTTGCTGGAATTGTAAACCATATAGGTATAATCAATATCCAATGGATTACAATAGGTTTCGGGAACTAGCATCTCTTGTGCATAAACGCTGAACCCAAATAATAAGGCTATTGATATAAGTATATTCTTAAAATCTTTCATTTATTTTCTAAAGATAATTCCAGCTGATCATCCTTCTTATGAGAGAATAACCAATCAAGTAAATAAGGTTCAGAAAATGCAGCATCCCAACTATTATGATTCGCATCTTTATATAAAGTAAGGTTTGCGTTCCCGCCATTTTTGTTGATCGCAGCAACCATTTCTTTGGAATATTCAGGATTAACCACATCGTCTTTTAGGCCATGAAAAACCCAGATGAAAAAATTGTCCCTATATTTTTCAGATATAGTAGTATCTGCAGCGCCACAAATAGCAATAGCCGCGGCGAACATTTCCGGTTTTCGGGAAATGATTTCAAAAGTCCCCATTCCACCCATAGAAAGGCCGCCAACGTATATTCGGCTCGTATCAACGAACTTTTCCGAAGCGATAGAATCAATTAATTTCATGGTCAATCCCAGGGATTTGGTGGGTTCGCCACCTTGATGAAATTTAAAATCCAGGGGGTAACTGAACCTATCAACATCCACCTGCGCCCAATAATCTTCTTTTGGAGCCTGCGGAAAAATGACAATCGCGGGATAGTTCTCCCTATTTTCTGTTTTTAGAAAAAGATCTGAACCATGGACTAGTTGAGTTTCATTATCATTCCCACGCTCCCCTGCGCCATGTAAAAAGAGCACCACGGGATAAATTGAATCTTTTGAAAAATGAGGAGGATAAAGAATCCGGTAATTCAGGGTATCCTTATTCTGAATTAAATGTTCTTTTTTAAATTCCTGCTTATCCTGCGCTTGAAGCTGAAAGCCACAGGCGATCAATAACAACCAAATAATTTTATTCTGCATTTCCATAAGTAAAGTCTAAAGATTTTAATCCATTCTGAATTTCCGGAGCGCCCATAAACAGGTCCCAGATCAAGCCTGAACGATAATTTTCTATCATAACGATCATTGGCCCCTGGTCAATGGCGAGGTATTTCTCTGCAACCCATTCTTCTCCATTTTCCAAGGTATAAGCATCATAAAAACCTGCAGGGCCCCATAAAAGATCATGAAGATCTGTATAAAAATAACGCATAGCCCTCATGGATTGTTCGGGAGTATAGGGTAAAGATGATATAGCTGCAGTTGGTGAAACCACACCTCTATCACTATCTGGGGAATGGGCCGCATAACCAACACTTCCATCATCACTTCTAGTATAACTCGCGGTTAAACCCCAAGATTTATCAGAATAGGTAGCGAAACCTTTCGGATTTTCAAGACAATATTCATAATTGATAAGCGAATGATTTTTATTCAATTCCCAATAATTAGCATATTTATCTTCCAAACCTTTGGGATTCAAGCCCAAATAAGAATAATGTGCCCAAAATAAAGGCCCGCCTTTATCACCGCCCGTGTTGTGTTTCAAAATAAGGGGCAAACCGTATGCTTCAACATCTGTAGTGATGTCCCCACCTCGAGCCCAACCCTTGTGGTACACTGAAGGTTTGATGGCATATTCAGGAGAAGATGCTGCCATAACATAAGTGATTAAACATTCGTTATAACCTTCTATCATAAAGTTCATTTCCCATTCATAAGTTGGTGACCAGTGCCAGAAAATACCATTCTTATTGTTCGTATACCAATTCCATTCTATCCCCTTCCAAAGTTTATCATACTTTGCCGCAATGGCCTTCTCTTCTTCTGAACCATTTTTTAAATATTCCCTTACAACAATGAAACCCTGAGCTAGGAAGGATGTTTCTACAATATCGCCTCCATTATCCTTTTCACCAAAAGCCTGAACTTCTCCTGTCTCTCCATTCAACCAATGTGGCCAGGCTCCATGAAAACGTGGAGCTTTATCTAGAAAATCGGCAACTTTATTTAATCTTGCCACGGCCGAATCCCTGGGGATAAATCCGCGGTCCACTCCTGCTACTATTCCCATAAGCCCAAACCCGCTTCCCCCGGTGGTGACCACATGCGCATCATCTTTTGGATAATTACCATCTGGATGAAAACGTTCCCTTCCCATGCCACTATTAGGTTCTGCATAATCCCAAAAATATTTCAGGGTTTGTTTTTGTACTGAATCCAACAAAGCTTCATCTGAGATCTCTAAAGAGTCGCCTTTTAGTTCGTCTTTATTATCCGTAAGTTTTTTGTCGCTATTATTTTTACATGAGCCTAAACAAAGGCTCAGAAAAAGAACAGGAAATATAAATTTTTTAAACATCAATATCATTTTTGGGTTGGTTCTTTAATAGTTGACAGTCCTTTTCATTCCGTTTGTTTAATTTTTGAAATTGCCTGCTGAACATCTTTATTTTTCATGAACAGGTTCCATAAAAGTCCGGAACGGTAATTTTCGATCATCACAACCATGGGGGCCTGGTTTAAGCCCATAAAAATTTCCGCTACCCAGTCTTCAGTAAGGTTAAAAGCGTCCCTAAACCCATATTCTCCCCAGAGAAATTTTCCGTTGTCCCTATAAAAATGCTTGAGCGCCGCCATCGATTTTTCAGGAGTATAGGGAAAAGATGAAATTGCACCTGTAGGGGCCATAGTTCCATCATCATTTTCCTGTTTTGGCTCCCTTGCTTTGTAACCCCATGGGCCGTCACTTGCGGTCAATCCCCAACTGTCCTTTCCGAGTCCTTCAAAATTATTGGGATTTTCTACACAATACCGATAATTGATCTTCGCGATATCCTGATTATTGTCAAAATAATTAGTGTATTTATCTTCCATTTTGTGAGGATCGAGACCTAAAAAGGAATAATGGGTAAAAAATAAAGGTCCGCCGTTACTCACCCCAACCTTTAGAGGAATACCAAAATAATTCGTGCCATTAGTAAACATCGAACCTTCGAGGGTTTTACCCCAATTTGATCGATAATCCTGAGCTACCTGATCCTGGTTCGCCCAGCCAGTGTAATACATTTCCGGAGAAATTCCATGCGTGGGAGATGCAATGGCCATAAAATAGGTGATCATGGTTTCATTCCATCCAATAAGTTGATGATTGATTTGCCAGTTATGGTCCGGAGACCAATGCCAGTATAAAAACTTGCTATCTTCAGTTTTTTTGAACCAGTCCCATTCTACAGCTTCCCAAATCCTATTAATCCTTTCTTTTAAAATTTTTTCTTCGGAAATATCTTCCGAAAGATATTCTCCTACACTTACCAAGCCCTGCATAAAAAAAGAGGTTTCTACGAGATCTGCACCATTGTCTACCTCTCCAAAGAAAGGTTCCACTTTTCCTGAAGGACCATCAATAAAATGGGAAACCGCGCCATGAAAGCGATCGCTTTTTTCAATAAAATCAACAACTTTTTCAATTCTCTCTAAAAACTCATCCTTTTGGATAAAACCTTTTTCAGCGCCAACGATTAACGCCATTAATCCGAAACCAGATGCCCCCGTAGCAATCATATTTTTCCGGCCGGGAATATTTTCAAGCGCCAGACCACTATTTTCTTCGGCTCCATCCCAGTAATAACGAAAAGCTGCTTCCTGCACCATATCCAGCAATTCCTCATCATTCATTTGCCTGGTTTCAGCTTCGCTTGATTCAGAAAGGTTAGATTCAGCATAATCATAACCCAGTGCACTTATTTTATAGTGATATTTTTGATCTGGAACGCCAGTAAAATCTGTGAAAAGATTAAATTCTAAAGGATCCTGAATTCCTACCGCTGTATAATTTTTATCATCCTGTGACCTGTATACTTTTATATAGCGAACATTCTCCAAACCCACCGGATTCCAGGCAATATCAACATGCCGCTCATAGCCTCTTGAAGATAAAATTTCAGGAACGGGAAGATTTTTAGCATTCATTTGCTCCGAAAGAAATTCTACCTGATCGAGAAAAATCTGATGTTCTAAACCATCAGTTCCATTTTGGCGAAATTTCAAACCGCTAATCTCATCTGAAGAAAGCCTAATCCCGAAATCTGAAACAGGTATTTTTACCTGTATCCATTTTTCAGAAATATCACCTCGGAAATATTTTGAAAATGGTAAAAAATCTGAAGTTGAATTCCCGATGTTAAGAGCGATTTCAGGTAAGATTTCAGCTTTGATATTTTCAGGGGTATATATCCAAAAACTAAGCGTCTTCGATTCTTTCAGAAAATCTTTACCTCTCGATTTCGGATATTTTAAATTCACTTCCCATGTACCACCCTCCGAAGAAGTATAATTTAGGCTTAAGCTATTTCCGGGAGTGAAGGCAACGTCCTTTTCTAGGGGAAGCCTTTTTTCAACATTTAAAACAAAGGAAGGTATGGAATAAGAGACTTCGCTGTAAAACCAGCTGTTTTCCATTAAACTGTTATCGAAGAAAGTTTTATTGTATTCGGGTTCCTGGCCAAAATTGATAAATGGCAATAGAAGTAATACGAATATGAAACTTTCTTTTTTCATATTAGTAGGTGAATCCCAGTTTATCCAGTCCGCCTTGCACATCCTCATCTGCCATGAAAAGATTCCAAAGTAATTGCGTCCTGTAATTTTCAATCATCCCTACAATAGGCCCTTGATCTATAGCCAGGTATCCATTGGAATACCAGTTATGTTCCTCAGAAAAAGCATCATAGAATCCATAAGTCCCCCAGATCTTACTGCCTAGATCTTCATAGAAATGACGCAGTGCGGTCATAGATTCATCAGGAGTATAGGGAAAAGAAGATAAGGCAGCAGTTGGAGTTATCACTCCAAGATCATTGGTAGGGCTATGAGCCGCATAACCTTCATGACTATCTGAAGCGGTTAAACCCCAGGTATCTTCCCCATATCCTGCGTAATTTTTTGGATTGTTCACGCTATAGGTATAGTTGATCATAGCGTGTGCAGTATTTTGTTGCCAATAATTGGCATATTGATCACTAAGATTTCTAGGGTCAAGGCCAATAAATGAATAATGACTAAAGAATAACGGTCCGCCATAGTTTGGACCCAACGGCATATTGAAACCGTAATGTGACCTGTTTGTCACGATACTTCCACTGGAAGCCCAACCTTCTGTATATACTTCTTTGGTAATGGGATGGGTAGGACTGGAAGCTGCCAGAACATAAACAATCAGGGATTCATTCCAACCTTTTATAGGTAAATTGATCTCAAAGTTATACGTGGGAGACCAGTGCCAGTAAAGCACATTTTCACCTTTAGTATGCCAGTCCCATTCAACAGCTTCCCAAATGGCAGTGATACGGTCGCGGATTCCGGATTCCTGATCTCCGGCATCATCAAAAAATTGACGGTTGATCAATAAACCCTCCATTAAAAAAGCGGTTTCCACAAGATCGCCACCGTCATCTTTTGTACTAAAAGGTCTGGTTTGAGCAGTATTTCCCATATACCAATGAGAATAAACCCCATGATAAGTAGGAACGCTTTCTAAAAAATCAAGAATTTTTTCTAAACGGTTTACAGCATCTGCCCGACTGATAAATCCTCTTTCTACTGCAGCAGGAAATGAAGCGATACCAAAACCGCTCCCTCCCATCGTAACAATATTTGGACTATCACCACCATAGGCGTCGTCTTGTGACCTTTCCCTTGCCATCCCGCTATTAGGTTCAGCGAAGTCCCAGAAATAACCAAAGGTCTTTTCCTGAACCAGATCAAGGAGTTCATCATCAGTCAAAGTTTCTACCTCTTCATCCGGAGGAGGAGTTTCTCCAACATCATCTGTACCTGGAATATATGGCTCCTGATATCCAGGGCCATCATTATTAGAACAGGACACAACGATAAATAATCCTAACGATAAAACTAAACCTGAGTATTTCATTTGTACATGCGTTATCTTTCTGAAGATCTAGGACGAACTTCAGAAAAGGTTAAAACCAAAATCCGAATAATTAAAAAAAAGCCCCGGGCATTTCAGACCCGGAGCTTTAATCTATGTAAACTATTCAGCCATTAAAGACTGAACCTCGTCTGCGGTAAGCACTTTATTATATAAAGTTAGATCATCCATAAAACTAGAGTCTGATAAATGATTCCAACCTGTAAATCTTGGAGCACCAGACATGATCGAAAGAATATCTGCCCCGGTCCAGTCTATTGGATTGGATAAGGTGCCGGTATTGGCCAAATCACCATTCAGATAAATTTTTGTTTCGGTTTCTGAAATTGTAAAGGCTACAAAAACCCATTCGCCGGCAGTTACATCTATAACACCGCCATCATTCCAGCTGTCGCCTTCTCCTGTTCCAACATTTAATTTGATCCTTTGTTCTTCAGCGTTTCCTTCCCTAAATAACCTGAAACCACTCGTTCTTTTATTCTGTGCATCAGGATTTTCGGTATCTGGAGGTCCAATTACTAAAATACCTGCACGATCTGGATCTGCATTTACTTTATACCAGAAAGTTGCACTAAAATTACTACTGGTTAAACCCTCAGCCGGGGTAGTTAAATAAGAATCTGCTGCACCGGCATACGCATTGTTTCCTTCAACAGAATCACCTGCGAAATCTGGGTTCCCCACCACAGTAACTTCACGGTTAGAAACATCGTCCTGATAAGAACCATCAAAAGAAAGGTGTAAAGTTGCCGAAGAAGAGTTGATCAAATTCTGAATTTCTTCCTGAGATAAAGCAGCATCAAAAAATCTAAGTTCATCGATGGCACTGCTATCATATAAGTGGCCCCAATAACTAAAAGTTTCTCCACCAGATCCAATGGTTAGTTTTTCAACCCCCGTCCAGTCAATAGCTGAAGGCATAGTTCCGGTGTTTTGTTCTACACCGTCAAAATAGATCTTTGTTTCGGTATTACTAACTGTAAAGGCTACGTGAACCCATTCTCCAGCATTGGCATCTAATACCCCACCATCATTCCAGCTTTCACCAGTCCCAAAACCTACATTCAACTTCAGCCTTTGTTCATCTGCACTTCCTTCACGGAATAAGCGGAATCCCTGGTTACGATCATCGGCATCATCACCGGCAACTAAAATTCCAGCCCTATTAGGGTCTGAACTTACTTTATACCAGAAAGAGGCCGTAAATTCTGTACCTATATTTCCATCAAATGGCAAAGTCAAATAAGCATCCTGAGACCCGGTAAAGGAATTGCTTCCTAAAAAGGATTCTCCCGCAAAGTCAAGATTACCGGTTACATCTGAAGCTTTTAGTGTAATTAGGTCTACATAATCCCCATCAAATGGCAAATACAAATACTCATTTTCGAATTTAGGGGTATACGGTGGCTCTTTGCTAAAATTGACCGTTTTTGTAGTAACATTGCCTTCAAGGTCTGTAGCTTTAACGGTTACAGTATGCTCTCCATTGGTAATATTATTATAAACAACTTCATCGTTTACTATGCGGTAGTCTTTGAAGTCACTCATAGAAGCGACCATATTCCCATCTACCATTACTTCGATGTTAGCTATTTCTATATCATCAACAACATTAAATTTTATGGTTATGGAAGAAACTTCGTCAAGAACTTTAATCGTATTTCCTTCCGCCGGCGAACTAATAGTTACTTCAGGCGCACCTGCATCTGCACCCGGCTCTACCTGAGTGATAGGGTCTATCCCATCATACTCACAGGAGCTGAAAAGGATTGCAAAAACGAAAAATCCAAATAATTTATTTATAGTGTTTTTCATAATTATTGATTTATCATTAATTCATTTGAAATTCTTATGGCGTTCAATTCTGCATTTGATTGTAAAGGAAGTGCATCTACCTGAGCTTGTGGATAAGGTAATAACTCATCTCCTGCAGTAAACGTTCTACCATCATAGCTCAACTCGTTATATTTATCTAAACGGATCATGTCATAATAACGAATTCCCCATTCCATGGCCAGCTCGGCGAATTTCTCATCAAGAACCTGATCTGTAGTCACACCGATTAAGGCGGACATTCCTGCTCTTGATCTCACCATATTTACAGCTTCATCTGCTGAAATTCCATTTGCACTTGCTCCATGTGTAATCGCTTCTGCATACATCAATAAAATTTCCGCATATCTAATTACGATCATATTTTTTCCTGCGCCGTAGTCATTTCTACCATCAGTTAATTGATTAGAAGGTAAATAATGTTTGCCACTGGCAAATAATGCCCTAGCATAATCATTGATTACATCCCCTGAAGGTGTGGTGTTACTTACAAGACCGGGAAGGTTTGTATAACCATCATCCTTCAATTCTGTAATTCCCCTATCAGTAAACAATACGCTGGTTTGAAGCCTAACGGATTCATTTCTATCAAGCATAAATTTGATAAATTTTAAACTTGGTTCATAGAATCCCCAACCGCTAGAAGCGTTTTCTCTTGCCGGTGTCCAGTTTTGAGGTCCAAAAGGGGCGTATAAGTGATACACAGCATCCCCGGTTTCACTACCAAAATCTGAATATTGCATCTCAAGTAAACTTTCATCGCTTAGCTCACCTGGTTTTTTGAATAATTGATAAAAATCAGGATATAATGAAAATCTACCGGAATTGATAATTTTTCCAGCTGCATCTGCAACACCCTGATAATTTTCAAGCTCCTGATTGGCCAAAGCTTTAATCGCGTAAGCGGTATAAGCAGTTACCCCCCCAGGGATATCGGCTCTTTCATTCGGTCTCAGATTTGGAAGGTTTGGAATAGCTATATCCATTTGGTCTGAAATCCACTGTAATACAGCTTCTTTAGACTGAGGTCCATCCTGAACTTCTTCTAAAGGCTGGTTTGAAGTAATGATAAAAACGTCACCCCAAACCTTGGCAAGGTTTAAATGGAACCAGGCTCTTAAAACACTAATTTCGGCTATGTACTGGTCGGCAAGGGCAACCCCATCGGCATCAGCAAATTGTTTGAAGTTCTCGATCTGCAAAATCGCAGCGTTCATATTCACAATATCATTATAGTGAACAGCCCACAGTGAGTTGTACATCCAATAATCTTTGCTGTAAACGAACCTATCGGTATCAGCAAAAGGCTGCTGATCCCCTTCACCACCTGCATTTACATCATCACCCCTAACACCAAGTAACAATGGCTCTTCCCAGCCACGAGAGGTAAATTCAGAATATGCCCCCAGCAGTGGCTGGATCATATCCTCCGTGTCTGTATAATCAAGGTCGCTTGTATTAAGCTGACCTTCCTGCGAATCCAATTTATCTGTACAGGAAAAGGAAACTCCCAGTACAAAAACTGATAATACGCTTAAAAACAAATTTTTAATTCTTTTCATTATGCGCTTTTTTTTATATTTTAATATTTAGGCCTACAGTATAAACTGAAGGTATTGGGTATGTTTGTCTATCTACCCCATCTGATACTTCCGGATCAAAACCATTATAATCAAAAAAGGTAAATGGTCTTTCTGCCGTGAAATATATTCTGGTGGTAGGCAAATTATCATTTTCAATGGTATAACCCACCTGAATATTCTGAATTCTGAAGAAATCGCCATCCTCTACCCAGAAATTACTTAATCTTTGGTTCCAAGATTTTCTCAGACCCGCTGAAGATGGATACGTGTTACTCGTTCCTTCACCATGCCATCTATTGATCGCCAAATCAGCATCCATGTTGGTATCCTGGGTAAAAATGATCTCACCCCTTTTTCTGTTAAGGATTTTGTTCCCGGTTTGACCATAGAAATTCATTGAAAAATCTAAGAATTTATAGTTGAATCCTATGTTTCCCCCAAAAGTATATTCCGGAAGGAATGAACCAAGGATAATACGATCCTGATCATCAATTATTCCATCACCATTTTGATCTCTATAAATTAGATCTCCTGGTGCAAGATCGTTTTCAACTGCTACAGGGTCTGCATCTACCTGAGCCTGATTTTGGTATACTCCGGTTCTTTCATAACCATAGAATGCAAATAACGGGCCGCCTTCCTGAGTTCTCTGGCGGAATTCAGCTGATCCTGAATCTATATAACCACTTTCGTTATCGATTTCTATTGCCTCATTTTTAAGGGTGGTAAAATTCGCTCCAATTGAAAAACTGAAATCCTCATTTACCTGATGATTATAATCTACGTTTAATTCAAGTCCCTGGTTTCTAATTACTCCGGAATTCTGGTTTACAGATCTGTTCACAATGGGAATAAAAACCGGAAGGATTGCATCTTTAGTATCCCTGATATAATAATCGGCGGTTATGGAAAGGTCATTATCCAAAAGTTCCAGGTTTAAACCAAAGTTTTTCTCTTCAATAACTTCCCAGGTGTTGTTTGAAAATACACTGCTTGAAGTAATTCCGGTTCTTGGCTCATCATCAATTGCAGCAGTCACCACCGTAATGGTATTGGAGCCATCACTGGCAGCAACATTATCATTACCCAGTTTACCCCAACTCGCTCTAAATTTCAGAAAATCAATAAACTCATTGTCTTTTAGGAAATTCTCATCAGAAACTACCCAACCAAGTCCTACTGAAGGGAAATAGCCCCAAGGATCCTTGGTGAATTTTGAAGAACCATCTGCCCGCATGGTAGCATACAACAAATATCTATCCATAAAGCTGTATTCCAACCTTCCGAAGTAAGAAATACCATAATATCTCCTCCCTATTTCATTCACATTATTGTTAAAAGACTCAGGATCTGCAAAGTTCAAATACCAACTGGACTCAAGGCTAATCCCTGTGATATCCTGCCCTGTTGCATTAAAAGTATTGGCTGCTTCATCACGATAGGATGCACCGGCCATTAATTTTAGATCATGTTCCCCAAATTCCTCATCATAAGTCAAAATATTATCCCAATATTGGTTGGAGAAAGTATTATCTACTCTTCTTATCGACGAAATTCTTTCAAAATTGTTCCCTAAAGTATAAGGAAGGTTTACATAGCGTTCTTCAAAATCTGAAAGGTTGTGACTATAGGTAGTTTTAAAATCTAACTTATCTGGAATAATCTCGTATTGAAAAAAGATACTTGCCAATATCTTTCTGATTTTTTGCTTGTTATCGTTATAAGTAAGGTCTGTAAAAGGGTTTTGCGTCCCTCTATACCCCAGGTTTTGGGCATTCGCAAATCGAATTGGAGATGCTTCAGTATTTAAAGGATCGATAATTGGCATAATAGGTACTGCAAAATAGGCTTTAAACCACGCGGCGTTTTCCGGGACATATTTTGTGGCGTTACTAATAACGGTATTTACACCAGCTCTAAGCCTATCGGAGATGTCGATATCTACTTTAGACCTAATATTGAATCTTTCATATTCGTTCTTCATATCCAAAATACCTTCCTGGGTAAAGTAGTTAGTCCCAATTGAATAAGTGACACTTTCACCACCACCGGCAACACCAATACTGTGGTTTTGTATAATCCCTTCTCTAAGAACTTCTTTATACCAATCTGTATTTACAGCAGGAATATTAGGGTTCACCCTGCTACGACCATAACGCTGCATGGCATTCATAACAAACTGAGCATCAGCAGCAGATCCAGATTCAAAAGCCATAGTTGTAAATTGTTCGGCATTGGCCATTTTCATTACATTTTGAGCTCGCTGAATACCTGTATACCCATCATATTCAATAACAGGTTTCTGATTTTTTTTACCTGACTTCGTTTCGATAATCACCACTCCGTTTGCAGCACGAACTCCATATATTGCTGAAGAAGATGCATCTTTTAAAACGTTTACAGATTTAATATCCTTTGTATTAAGAAAATCGATATTGTCATATAATGTTCCATCTACCACATACAGGACGCTGGTGGCATTTTGAAATGTTCCTAATCCCCTAATTCTCACCGTTGGTGAATCTCCAGGAGAACCCGCACTTACGATTTGAACACCGGATACTTTACCCTGTAAGGATTGCATCACGTTAGATGTGGGAGTTTTTTCAATCTCTTCTGAATCTATTGTGGATATCGCTCCAGTTAGATCTCGCTTTCTCTGGGTTCCATAACCAACAACAATAACTTCATCTAATTGGCCGGCATCTTCCTGTAATTGAACTTGATAAGTAGTTTGGCCTGTTATTGGAACTTCTAAAGTCTGAAAGCCTAAAAAATTTATTTCGAAAACATCACCTGCAACAACGTTATTTAATGTGAAATTTCCATCAAAATCGGTTACTGCAAATATGTCCTTACCTATTACCTTAATAGTGGCTCCCGGTAAAGGAACTGCATTATTATCTGTAATAGTACCGCTTATGGTTTTTTCCTGCGCGTAATTAATGCCGTAAAAACTAATAAAAAGCGCAATTGCTAAGAGTATTTTTTTCTTCATGCTGGTTGGATGTTTTGCTTAAGTATGTCATAAATATACAAGGGAAGCCCTTTTTTACGCAAACGTTGTAGTACACATCTAATACATCAGGTGAAAATTTATTTTAAGTCATTGATTATCTTGCATATACGATTTTTTTGAAGTAAATTTTTATAAGCTTTTTATCTATATGATGTAGCAATGTAGTAGTGATTTTTTCTTAATTATTGGCTTTTCTTTTAGTTTATTAGAAATTTTTGATGAGAAATTTTGTTAAATTAATTTTACTATCCAATCCCATTTTCTTCCTTAATCTATAACGGTGTACTTCTACCCCTCTTACAGATATTCCCATTAAAGGGGCAATTTCCTTGGAACTTAAATTCATTTTTAGATAGGAAGAAAGCTTTAGATCCTTACTGGTCAGGTTTGGATATTTCTCCAATATCGCTTTAAAAAAGTCTTCATGTACTTCATTAAAATTAGTTTCAAAAACCTTCCATTCATCTTTATTCTTAACTGCCCTATTGATTTTGGTCATAATATGCTTCAGCCGAAACTGATTACTGAACTTCACTTTGTCTTTATTCAACTCATTATGAATCTCCATAAGCACTTCATTTTTCTTGGCAGCCATCATCGTAGTATTGGCCAGTTCTTTTCGCTTTACATCAATTTCATGCATTAAACGTTCTTTTTCCAATTTTTCCAGCCGCTCTTTGTGCTCCTGTTCAAATTTCAACTCCAAATGCTTTTGATGCTTTTTCAGTTTTATCTTATTAAAATAAAAGATCAACGCCAGACCAAGAATAAATATTAAAGCATATAAAAATTTCATCCAATTGGACAGGTACCACGGAGGAAGAATAGAAAAACTCCAGATTTTATAGGGAGTTTCAGATTTTGAAGATTTTACATTTAGGGAATAATCCCCATAATCCAGGTTTCTTAGCTCTATTAACCCGCCTTTTACTACTCCAGAAATACTGTCCTCACCCGAAAGTAAATAGGTGAGCTCCTCTTTTTCATTAAAGGGCAACCCAACTTTTAGATTCAAGTTCCGGGAATCTTTATAAGTAATTTGACTATTATTTGATCTGCGGTAATAATTGGAGTTATCTGATATCGTTCTTAGAACAGGTTTGCTGATCTTATTTTCCTTAAGATTTTGTTCAAGCCTGTACAAATCTACCCTGGCAAAACCATCATTGAGGGTCACATAGAGAGTAGAATCATTAGCTTTCACAATATTTTCATTAGACTTCACCAAACGTTCATCAAACTCATTATCTGAAATTATAATCTCATTCCCCTCCCTTACAATTTTGAGGCTATTGTCCTCTTCATTCACAAAGTAATATTCAGAATTATTAGCATCGATCAAACGCTCATTAGTGTACTTTTCAAATTCTTCAAATTTTTCAAATTTATCCTGAAAAGAGTTATACATAAACCATTGCCCGCTTATAAAAACTATAACCTGATTATTGATTTTATAGACTTCCGGTTTATAATTAAGCTGACCTTCAATTAAAGGTTCTTCTTTTACAAGACGGGTTACATTTAAGTCGTTATCAAATTCAATTTCAAAAAAACCTTCATATGGATGGGCCGCCCATATCTTATTGGGATTTTCAAAAACAAAATCTTTAATGGGAAAGGTAATGGAAGTGATTTCTTTAATCTCCTTAGTTTCTGAATTATACACACTAAGCCCGGTGTAATGACTTATCATCAAAAGATTTGAAGAACCCGGAACCCGTTCGATATGGTAAGAACCCGTTCTAATTTCAATGGGGATTAATTCCTGGTCCTTAATTTTAAATATTCCGGTATTATGATTTACGTATAGCTGATTATTAATAATTTCCAAATTCCAGGTATGTCCTTTTCCCTCATTTAATCCAGAAAGTTGTCCATTCTTAAATGAATAGATCCCGGTATTGCTGCCTATATAGGTATTCCCTTCAAAATCTATCACATCATACACTGCGCCCAATTCACCACTATCATCTGTGTAAAATTCCAGAGGTGCTTTAAGGTCAATCACATCAATACCCCTATCTAAGGCAAGCCACAATTTTCCATTGCCATAGGTTAGACCAAGAACTGTATTGTTTTGCAGTCCGGAAGTCCTTGCATAATTATTGATCTTACCCGTTTTAAAGTTATAGTAGATGACCCCATTTTTTACCGTTCCAAAAATTAGTTCGTCATTGCTGATAATTAGAATATGATTTAATTCAAATCTAGAGATCAGAACATTCAGTTCGGGGTTGGGGAACTCACGAATCCTACCAGCTTCATAAAGATAAATTCGATCTTTTGTCCCCAATACCAGTTGGTCATTCCATTCTATTACATCGATGATATTTCTCTCTTCAAGAATTGAAAAGTTTCCTGGCAAAGCTTCTCTTGAACCGTCATCATTTAAATAATATAAGCCATCCCGCCTTCCCGCTACTAACAATCTGTCATTATACCTTTCAAAAGCTGTTGTAACCGAATTTTCCAGCCTTGCGATAGACTTCCCGTCATATTTATATATTGCCCCAAAGGATCGGAAATAAATTATTTCTCCAATTGAAGTAATTTCCCAAAACTCCTCACTTCGCAATTCAAGATCTGCCATCAAACTTTGTAAAGAGGTATAATTAAAAATTCCCCATTCATCTTCTTCCCAAAATCCAAATTCTTTAAAGGAACCTGTAAAGATTTTATTCTGAAAAGCATAAACAGATCTTATGATAGCATTCCCCTTCAAACTTTTTAACTGCCAGCTTAATCCATCAAAAATCAACAAACCCTGATTATTGGCTGAATAAATAAATCCATTATCAGCCTGGGTTATATCCCAATTTTGGGTTGCCCCATTATATACTGCGGGGGAAAAATTTTGTATGGGTGGGACGAATTCCTGGGCGTAGCCTGATATTGATATAAGACTATATAATACAAGGCTTGCTATAAATTGAGTAAATATATTTTTATGCATTTGAGCAAGTATTGAGCAGCTCAAAAGTTACATATTTTTAACCTGAATTTTGTAATTTTCAGCAAATCAAATTTGAGAAATGGTTAAACGCTTATTTATTATCCAAAATTTTTCATTTATTTTAATCTCCCTGGTTCTATTTTCCTGTGTAAATAAAGATTCTGAAAAAGCAAAAATTAAGGGGGAAACAAAAAATTCGAGGCCAAATATTATTTTTATTATGGCCGATGACCACGCGGAGCAGGCCATAAGTGCCTATGGCCACCCTATAAGCCAATTAGCCCCTACTCCTAATATTGACCGGATCGCGCAAAACGGAGCGAGGTTTAACCATAACTTTTGCACCAACTCAATTTGCGGACCAAGCCGTGCTGTAATTTTAACCGGAAAGTTTAGTCATCTTAATGGCTTTAGAATGAATGGTGAGAAATTTGATGGTTCACAACCAACCCTTCCCAAGTATTTAAAAAAAACAGGGTATCAAACCGCTATTGCCGGAAAATGGCATTTAAACGGAGAACCCCAGGGATTTGACTATTGGAATATTTTAAAAGATCAGGGCAATTATTACAATCCAGATTTTATTCAGAGTAACGATACCACCAGAATTGAAGGTTATGCCACAGATATCATCACCGAAATGAGCCTGGACTGGCTTCAGAATAAAAGAGATAACGAAAAACCATTCTTTTTGATGGTACATCACAAAGCTCCACATAGAAACTGGATGCCGCCGTTAAGGTATATTCGTAAATATGACTCGGTTAATTTCCCCGTTCCCGAAACCTACTTTTCTAAACATGAAAATCAGGTAGCTGCCCAGGAGCAGTTACAAACTATTTATGAAGACATGTATGAAGGGCATGATCTTAAAATGAGTGTGGCCAAAGGAAGTGATTCGCTAAGGCATAATCCCTGGACGACAGATTTTGACAGAATGAATACCTCCCAGCGTGAAGCCTGGAACCGGGCTTATAGAGAAAAAAATGATGCTTTTTATGACCTCAATCTTTCAGGCAGGGAACTTGCCGAATGGAAATTTCAGCGTTATATGCGGGATTATATGGGAACAATTGCAGTAGTTGATGAAGGCGTGGGAAAAATTTTAGATTATCTGGAAGAAAATGATCTAGCTGAAAATACCATCGTAGTTTATACTACAGATCAGGGATTTTATTTAGGGGAAAAAGGATTTTTTGATAAGCGTTTTATGTATGAACAGTCTTTGGCCATGCCCATGCTTATGCAATATCCAAAAGCTATTGAAAAAGGTTTAGAAATAGATGCACTTACCCAAAATATTGATTTTGCCCCTACCTTTTTAGATTTTGCTGAAGCTCCTATTCCTGAAGATATGCAGGGAAAATCCCTCAGGCCATTGCTAAATAAGAAGATTGAAAATGGCAATTTTAGAAATGCTATTTATTATCATTACTATGATTTTCCTGCATTCCATATGGTGAAACGCCAATATGGAATTCGAACCCATCGTTATAAATTGATCCATTTTTATGACGACATTGATGAATGGGAATTGTATGATTTGGAAAAAGATCCTGAAGAAGAAAATAATTTATACGGAAAAGAGAAATATACTGAAATTCAGCAGGATTTACACGAAGAATTAAAGAAGCTTCAGGATAAATATCATGTTAGTGCCAAAGAATTTGAAACCACTCCAAAGGAGCAGGTAAAGAATGCTTATAGAAATTTCGGCAGACTGGCCGGTGAAGATCCTGATACCTATCCGCAGAAGAAAAAAATATCTCTGGATTAAAAATTTGGTTTTAAAAATTAAATTCGAATTCTAATTTGAAACAATTTAGTGGTCATTAAGCAAAGTAATTTCTAAATAGGGTCAAAAAGATCTTCAAAAACAGAAGTTTAAAATAGGATTATTTCCTAATTTTGGATATAATCCTATTTTTAATGAATTTCGATCGAATTAAAGAAAAACTTAGCATCCTGGCCGATGCCGCTAAATATGATGTCTCCTGTTCCAGCAGCGGCTCGAAACGGACGAATACCAACAAAGGTTTGGGAGATTCTTCGGGAATGGGAATTTGCCATTCATATACGGAAGATGGCCGATGTGTTTCCCTGCTAAAAATTTTACTTACCAATCATTGCATTTTCGACTGTGCCTATTGTGTGACCCGAAAAAGCAATGATATCAAAAGAGCTGCCTTTAAAGTAGAGGAGGTTGTAGATCTCACCATGAGTTTTTATCGGCGCAATTATATAGAAGGACTTTTCCTGAGCTCGGGCATTTTTAAAAGTGCCGATTTCACTATGGAACGACTCATTCGAGTTGCCAAAAAATTGAGGTTGGAAGAAAATTTTAATGGGTATATCCATTTAAAAAGTATCCCGGGCGCCAGTGATGAATTGATGCGGGAAGCCGGTTTGTATGCAGATAGACTCAGCGTAAATATTGAAATCCCCACCAAATCTGGATTAAAACTTTTGGCTCCCGATAAAAAACATGAAGATTTTATGAAACCTATGGAAAAGGTGAAAAATGAGATCATTCAGTATAAACAGGAAAAAAAGTTTATAAAAAGTACTCCAAAATACGCACCGGCAGGCCAAAGCACGCAAATGATCGTGGGAGCTTCCGGGGAAAGCGATCGGGATATTATGTATTCCTCGGCTTTTTTCTACAAAAAATATAATATGAAGCGGGTATATTATTCCGGGTATGTTCCCATTAGCGATGACCCCAGATTGCCAGCTTTGGGAAGTGCGGTGCCTATGCTTAGGGAAAACCGGCTTTATCAAACCGATTGGCTGATGCGTTTCTACGGTTTCGATGTTCGGGAACTTCTCAATCAGGAGCATCAACATCTCGATATGGAGATTGATCCCAAATTAAGCTGGGCGCTTAGAAATCGCGACCTCTTCCCGATAGATATCAATAGGGTTGAAAAGCAAATACTCTTGAGAATTCCGGGAATTGGTCTTAAATCTGTCAATAAAATTATCCAGGCCAGGAAATTTAGAAAATTAAATTGGGAGCACTTAAAAAGAATAGGTGTTGCTTTGAATCGGGCGAAATATTTTATAATCTGTGATTCCCGTGAAAAGGAATTAGTTGAATATTCCAGCGACCATTTAAAAAATATTATTATCAAAACTTCGGTGAGTAAATTCAGAAAAGAAATTTCACCACAACTGAGCCTTTTTGCATGAATTCAGTCAATTTCACATATGACGGCACATTCGAAGGTTTGTTGACCTGCGTTTTTACAGCTTATGAGGGAAAATTACAAGTTTCAAATATTCAGGTGGAAGAAGATGTCCAAAATCAATTGTTCAGTGATATTTATAATGTAATTACCGATGTTGATAAAGCGAAGCGGGTTGCTAAAAAATTGCAGTTGAAAACTTCTCCCAACGGATTCAAAAGTATGAAATGGGCGCTCCTAAGCGAAATTAAAGGCATTGAAATGGATGTTTTCGAAATGATCAGAGAAGTTATAAGTAATGACGCTAAGGTAGATACAGATTATTCCCATCCGTCTATTTTAAAAGTCACTCAAATGGCCAAAAAAATAAGTAGGGAGAAGCACCGCATGGAAGCCTTTATTCGTTTCAGGTTAACCAAAGATCATATCTATTTTGCGGTGATGGAACCAGATTTTAATGTACTTCCCGTGATCATCCCCCATTTCACCAGGCGGTATGCAGATCAAAAATGGATTATTTATGATCTAAAAAGAAAAATTGGCGCGTATTACGATTTGAAAAAAACAGAATTTATTCAATTAAACCTTGATCCTGAAATAGGAATTTCTGGCGCTTCCCAGCGATATTTTCATAAAGAAGAATCTAATTTTCAGATTTTATGGCAGGAATATTTTACCAGCACCAATATCAAAAGTCGAATAAATATGCGGCTTCACCAACAACATGTACCAAAACGTTACTGGAAATATTTAAGTGAAAAGAGTACTTTTGGATAATTAAAATTTGTGTAACTTTGTTGCTTCAACTAATTAAACATTTTAACAATGAAAAAATTATTTTTATTATTTGCTGTTGCAGCAATGAGCCTTTCTATTTATTCTTGTAGAGAAACTACAGAAGAAAATGATGACATGGATGACATAGAACATGTTGGAGATGACATCGAAAATGCAGCTGAAGAAGCTGGAAATGACATCGAAAACGCAGCAGATAATGCTGGTAACGAATTGGAAGAAGAAGTAGAAGGAACAGATGATATGAATGGTGATGATGATATGTAATCATCATTTATTCTAAATAAATAAAAGCCATTCATGTATTTGAGTGGCTTTTATTAATTAATCTAAAATTCTTATTATGAAAAAAATTTTAATTCTTTTTGCAGTTGCCCTAATGAGTATTAGCTTATACTCTTGTAGGGAAACTACTCAGGAAAAAACTGAAGAGGCCCTTGAAGCCATTGGCAAAGATGTTAAAGAAGGTGCTGAAGAGGCCGGAGAAAAAATTGAAAAAGGCGCTAAGAAAGTCGGGAAAGAAATTGATGAAGAACTTCACAATACCGATGATGTAAATGGCGAAGAAGCAAATGATGATATGTAAGCTTCAAACAATATAAATGCTAAAGGCTTGTTTAAGGACGAGCCTTTATTTTTTTCTTTCGATCACGTAATTCACCATGAGTTCAAGGCTTTCTCGATAAGGTGTTTGAGGATAGCCCTCTAGGATTAAAAGCGCTTCTTTCTGAAACTCTTTCATCTTATTGACCGCATACTCCAAACCTCCACGTTCCTTTACTAATATAATGACCTCTCTCACTCTTTTCTTGTCTTTATTATAATTTTTTACAGAGTTGATGATCCAGGCTTTCTCTTCTTTCTCTACATTATTGAGGACATAGATAAGCGGAAGGGTCATTTTTTGCTCCTTTATATCAATTCCTGTGGGCTTGCCAATTTTCTCGGTACCGTAATCAAAAAGGTCGTCTTTGATCTGAAAAGCCATCCCGATAAGCTCTCCAAATCTTCGCATTTTCGCGATCTCATTGCTTTCAGGCTTAACTGAAGCTGCTCCCAGGCTACAACATGCCGCAATTAAGGTGGCGGTTTTCTGCCGAATAATATCATAATAAACTGCTTCGGTAATATCCAATCTTCTGGCCTTTTCAATTTGCAAAAGTTCCCCTTCGCTCATTTCTTTAACCGCAACCGATATGATCTTCAAAAGATCAAAATCATTATTGTCTATAGAAAGTAAAAGTCCTTTAGAGAGCAGATAATCCCCAACTAAAACAGCAATTTTATTTTTCCATAATGCATTGATGCTAAAAAATCCTCGCCTGCGGTTGGAGTCATCAACAACATCGTCATGAACCAGCGTGGCTGTATGAATAAGCTCGATCACAGAGGCACCCCGGTATGTCCTTTCGTTTACTGAACCTTCGGAAACCATTTTAGCGACCAGAAAAACAAACATAGGCCGCATTTGTTTTCCTTTTCGGTTTACGATGTAATGTGTAATCCTGTTCAGAAGGGCAACTTTTGAAGACATCGATTCGAAGAACTTTTTTTCAAAAAGTTCCATCTCTTTATCTACCGGTTGCTTTATTTGGGAAATTACCTTCATAAAGGTTTTAAAGATACATTAATTGTAAATGAACACACAGAATTAAATTAAGCTGATTTGTTGGCAAGTTGTCCGCAGGCTGCATCAATATCTTTTCCTCGGGAACGTCTTACCGTGACCGTAATCCCATTTTGTTCCAACACGTTTTGATACATTTGGGTAGCTTCACCGGAAGCCTGCTTGAATTTACCATCATCTATAGGATTGTATTCAATCAAATTCACCTTGCAGGGAACATATTTACAGAACTTCAGCAGGGCTTTGGCATCTTCAAAAGTATCATTGATGCCTTTCCATACAATATATTCATATGTAAGCCTGCTTTTTGTTTTTTCGTGCCAGTACACCAAAGCATCTCTTAAATCTTCTAGAGGAAATGTCTCATTAAAAGGCATAATTTGAGTTCTTACTTCATCGATCGCAGAATGGAGAGAAACAGCCAGTTTGATCTTCGCATTATCATCTGCAAGTTTTTTGATCATTTTTGGCACTCCGGAAGTAGAAACGGTGATCCTTTTGGTAGACATTCCCAGACCTTCAGGAGAAGTGATCATTTCAATTGCTTTCATCACATTATTGTAATTCATCAGCGGTTCCCCCATCCCCATAAATACAATATTCGAAAGCGGGCGGTCGAAATATAACCTGCTTTCATTGTCGATGGCTACCACCTGATCATAAATTTCGTCAGGATTTAGATTTCGCATTCTTTTCAATTTTGCGGTGGCACAGAATTTACAATCTAAACTACAGCCTACTTGTGAAGAAACACAGGCGGTAGTCCTGGTTTTTGTTGGAATTAAAACCGACTCAACAGTAAGTGAATCATGAAGTTTTACGGCGTTTTTTATAGTCCCGTCAGAACTGCGTTGCATGCGATCTACACGAATATGGTTGATCACAAAATTCTCTTTCAGCATTTCCCTTGTTTCTATGGAAATATTGGTCATATCATCAAAAGAATGTGCGGCCTTATTCCAAAGCCATTCATAAACCTGAGATCCCCTAAAGGATTTATCCCCAACAGAAACAAAAAAATCCTGCAACTGCTGTTTAGTTAATGCACGTATATCTTTTTTCTTTTCTTTCACGGTGTAAAAATACAAAAGACCTCACTGGTTTAAGTTACCAATGAGGTCTAATTCTATATTTCACTCAATCTAATTAGATGATTAACATGGCATCCCCATATGAATAGAAACGATAACCTTCTTTTATAGCTTCTTCATAAGCTTTCTTCACAAAATCATGTCCTGCAAAAGCTGCAACCATCATCAATAATGTTGATTTTGGGGTATGAAAATTCGTGATCATGCAATTTGCAATATGAAAATCGTAAGGAGGAAAAATGAATTTATTCGTCCATCCACCAAATTCGTTCAGTTCAAGATCTGAAGATACAGCGCTTTCAAGAGCGCGCATCACCGTAGTTCCCACAGCACAAACCCTTCTTTTATCGTTTTTAGCCTTGTTTATTATTTGTGTAGCTTCTGAAGTGATAAAGGCTTCTTCGCTATCCATTTTGTGTTTGGAAAGATCTTCCACCTCCACCGGGCTAAAAGTCCCCAATCCCACATGAAGGGTCACTTCAGCAAAATCGATCCCTTTAATCTCCAGTCTTTTCAGTAAATGTTTTGAAAAATGGAGCCCTGCAGTTGGAGCTGCAACAGCACCTTCATTCTTAGCGTAAATTGTTTGATATCGGTCTTCATCTTCCGGCTCAACCTCTCTCTTGATATATTTTGGAAGCGGGGTTTGACCCAGTTCCTTTAATTTTTTTCTGAAATCACTATAGGAACCGTCGTATAAAAATCGCAAAGTACGCCCCCTGGATGTGGTATTATCGATCACTTCAGCAACAAGACTTTCGTCGTCACCAAAATAAAGTTTATTTCCAATTCTAATTTTTCTTGCAGGATCTACCAGTACATCCCATAATTTAGTTTCAGGATTTAATTCTCTTAAAAGAAAAACCTCGATTCTCGCTCCGGTTTTTTCTTTATTACCAAATAATCTCGCCGGAAATACTTTCGTATTATTAAGAACCATCACATCCTGTGGATCGAAATAATCAATTAAATCTTTAAATTGTTTATGCTCAATCGTCTTCTCTTTGCGGTTTAAAACCATCAATTTAGCCTCATCCCTGTTTTCAGAAGGATATTCAGCCAAACATTCATTAGGCAGTTCAAAATTGAAATTAGAAAGTTTCATTCCCATAGTTCCTGTTTTAAAAGCTGCAAATATACAATCTCAAAGAGGGCGTTGTCAAGTAAATGCCTATTTATTTAATTATTAATTGGTTTCGGAAACCTGAAAACCTAATTTTTCGAAATCTGACCAAAATTCGGGATAGGATTTGGAAACTACTCCCGCATCTTCCACAATCAACTTCGTTCTTAAACCCAGTGGTGCAAAGGCCATCGCCATTCGATGGTCGTTATAGGTGGCAATTTTCACCCCTTCCTTTAAATTACGGCAAGGTCGAAGCGTTAAACTGTCTTTTGAGATCTTAACTTCGGCACCAAATTTTTCTATTTCTGCCTTTAAGGCCTCAAGCCTGTCGGTTTCCTTAATTTTCAACGTATGTAAACCTTTAAGTTCACAACCCATATTTAAGGCAAGACAGGTAACCGCTATGGTTTGGGCAATATCCGGAGCATTTCGAAGATCTTCTGAAATACGATTTGGCTTCTGCCCTTTTTCCTTTTTGAGTGTAATTGAATTTTTGCCAAACTCGGTAACCACACCAAACTTTTCATAAATTTGTGACAGGCAGGAATCTCCCTGTTTACTGTTTTTATTGAAATTGGAAAGCTTTATTTCTGCAGTTTCTGAAATTGCCGCCAAACTATAAAAATATGATGCAGAGCTCCAATCTGACTCAACAGCAATAGTTTTTGCTGCAATATCTTTTGTGGGCTGAATAAAAATTCGGCCATTTACATATTCTCCATCAATCCCAACCTGTTTCAGCAAACCTAAGGTCATTAAAATGTAGGGTTCAGAAGTAACCTGTCCGTTCAATATAATTTCCAGACCATTGGGAAGGGAAGCGGCCACGAGCATCAACGCAGAAATATACTGGCTGCTAACATTTGCTGCCAGGCTCACGGTTTTTGTACTTATTTTCTTTCCACGGATCTTTAGGGGAGGATAGCCTTCGTCCTGTGTATATTCTATATCTGCACCCATTCGCTGCAATGCATCTACCAAAAGGCGAATAGGCCTTTCGCGCATCCTTTTAGAGCCGGTAAGGATTACTTCCACTCCTTCTCTGCTCGCAAAGTAAGCCGTGAGAAACCTCATTGCCGTTCCTGCATGATGAATATCTATTTCTCCATTCCCTTTCTGTAAAGCAGCCGCCATCACCTGTGAATCATCACTATTAGAAAGGTTTTCAATTTTAAGTCCCGGATAAAGTGCTTGTAAAATCAATAGGCGATTTGATTCACTTTTTGAACCGGTAATCTTTAAATTTCCCTGAATATTATTATTGGTGTTGGATACAGCGAGGTTCATGTTTAGCTTTTGAATGAATTGCTAATTTATTGTTTCTTTTGATTTATGCGAAACTGTCCCAGGGATAAAATAAAACCATAAGCAAATGCAGCCAAAAACTGACCAATAATGAACCTCAATAATTTCCCATTCTCAGTTCGCTCTGAAAAATATAAGCTGAAATCAAAAGAGCCATATTCAAACAACATGCTTATGATATTATATAAAATCAAGAAGGAGAATCCCAGCCAGAAAACCGATTTCCAGAAATTAAGGGATTTAAGCATCGTTTTAAAACTCATTATTTTAATTTCTCATTGTTCTGATGCCTGTCATGGTCTCTTTCAGTTTTGATGGCCAGCTTTTTATCAAAGGCTGCTTCGAGATCCACACCGGTTTGATTGGCTAAACATAAAACTACAAAAACAACATCTGCCAGCTCTTCACCAAGATCTTTAGCTTTATCACTGTCCTTTTCACTTTGTTCCCCATAACGTCTTGCAATGATACGGGCCACCTCACCTACTTCTTCGGTAAGCTGAGCCATATTGGTAAGTTCATTAAAATAGCGTACCCCGTGTTCTTTTATCCAATTATCTACCTCCAGCTGCGCTTTTTTCAGTTCCATTTTTGTTTATTTTGGTAAAAACAATAGCTTCGTTATGCTTTTCTACAATATTACCATAAAACGCCTTTAAAAACTCGAAATCCTGCGGATTAAATACCAGGCGGTTAATATTAACTTCAGATTCTACCCGAATAAATTTTCCCTGGTGCCTTACAATATATTTGAAATCTCCGGCTTCATTCGCCAGTTGCACGATAAGATCTTTCGGCAAAGAATTGACCTCATAACCCTGTGGCACCATAATATTTATAACCTGGTTATTTGTAGATGGATATTGAAAGAATATCGGATAAAATCTTTCATCAGCCTTAAAGGGATTTTCATCCATTTTCTCGAATAACAAAGGCTTTAAATAAATATTATTATTTATAATTTCCATTCCATTATCAAGTACAAAAGAATAGGTCTCTTTAATTTCTGAACCAAAGTTGAATTTGTTCTCCACTTCTACTTCAGATAAACTAATATTCCCTTTGTCCTCCACCAGCTTATTCGTGTATTCCTCTTTTTCTGTAGAAAGATATACTTCGCGAAATTTTTTAGCAAATAGTCCTTTATAAAATCTCGTGGATTTCCCTTTCAGTTTGGTATCTGCCAATTGAATATTCAACTGGGATCTCATTTCCGATTTATTGGTGGGTTGCAAATTTATCCATTGCGAAGCACCATTACTTTCAATCAACCTTCCCTGCCAGTTTCTCGCCCTTCGGGGTAATTCACCAATGCTTGCACTATGATCTGTCGCATCCATAAGCATCATGGTACTATTTAGTTTTAATGCGGTAATCAGGTAATTAAATCCGTTACGAGTGGGAAATAAGGGAACTCCATTGTTCTGGGTACTTACTAAAACAGGATTCGCCTGTAATTTGGCATAGTTAAGCATGGCCGTAAGCAATAAATTAATATCACCGGAATTTCCCGAACCTTCCTTATAGGCTTTTTTAATACCATGCTCCGGATAAAAACCATATATACCATTCCATTGAACTTTTTGTTTTACGAAATAATAGATCATCGCCGCCTTCTGAAATGGATCTGACACATCGACCAGTAACCTATCCAGATCATCTTTAAATATGTTTACATTTTTCAGCTCGCTGGCATACCCTACATCGTTATAAATGGAAGTAGTAACAGCATCCCATGTTTGTGAATAATTATCGATAGGTGTATTTGGAAAATTTGTATACTGCAACTCCCACTTTAAAAATGCGGCATAATTATATAAATAATCTACTCGTTCTTCCTGTTTTAATGCCGGAATATTTTCCTGATTTATTTCATAAACGTTCTGGCTGAAATTGATCGTGGAGTTCACCATTTCGGTACGGTGCGTTTTCCCGCTCCCAGACATCACATTATCTGTCACGGTCCTTTTAAAAGGTTTAGAAGAAGTTTTAATATCTACGTAAAAGGGTGCTCTGGGATTGTTATGCACTTTAAATACAAGATATTCAGGTATAGTGACCGAAATATCTACTTGATTTATAGGAACAGTATACTGAAGTTGAATAGGATCGATCGCACCTAAATATGGAGATTTTATGGCATATTCATACTCAATCACGCAACCTTCTTTAATCGCAGGCATGGTAAATTTTGTAGTTTTATTATATTTTGAGCTTTCTTCAAGAAATATTTTATCACGTTCGAGTTTTTCTTCCTGGATTTTCCCATCGATCAGATTATACGTAACCCCCTTGATGCTACTTACAGTTTCATCGTTCGACCCTCCATAAACGGTAATTTCTTTTGTAGCCCAGTCAAACCCATCTTTATTATATATTTTAATTCGCTGTCTTATCTCGGTTACCAAATTGAAACCCGAATTTCTGCTAAAATCGTAATAGGTTCTTTGATAGGAATACAGTATAGTGGCATTCGCTTCGGGATTAAGGGCGTGTTGTTTCTCCAGCAGTTCTTTTTCAGAAACTTTTCCGAATTTGTAATTTTGAGCGTTACCAAATGATATAGTTGCTATGAAGAATAACAGCGTGCAGTATTTTTTCATAATTAAAATTTAGAGAGATTCGATGATAACAGCTTTTTGACTGTTCATATGATTTACCTGGTTTATAAATGTTCTGAAATTATCAAATTTTTCCGGGGGCCATTCACCTTCATTAATGACCAGATATCGGTCTACCACGATGCTCTTTTTCCCCTCCAGATCACCCTCCTTTACGGTGAAGGTGAATTCACCAAATTCTGTATTAAATTCCGAAGACTCAGGGATAGATTCAATAGTATAATTTTCCGGAATAACATATTCAAAATGGTCTTTATAGGTTTTACCCCGCTCCATACGTACCGGGTATTTTCTATTATCATTTTTACCTAAAATAAGGCTGCTGTTATTCACGAAATTTAGAGAGAGCAGCAAGCGCTTACCTGCTTTGGAGGCTAACCTAGAACCGGTAAAATCAATTTGTTCGGTAAACACTACGTTGTCCCTATCATTCTCAAATTCGATCTTTTCAAATTGAATATTCTGCAGGTTGGACCATTCATTTCTAAAATATGATTTTTGATCCTTTTCGGTTTGTCGCTCGATATGAAAAGTATCTCCATACTCAATCCCTTTGGTGATTCTTTCCATCTTCGCCAGGTAATTTCCATCTTCCTGCAAATGAATCGTACCGTTTAACATTTGAAGATTTTCATCAACGCCATACTTTTTCGTGCGAATAATTTCTCCACCTTCCGGCTTTAATCGCAATACATAGCGATCATCCGTAAAATTTCCTAAGTAATTGAAGGGTGCATACTGGCTGGTACATTCCAGCCATATATCGTCCTCATCTTTACGTGGAATGTTTAAAATAACATGATTCCCCTGGAAGTTCGTGAAGTGAGGATCAATATCAATTTTATCATTTGCATGGACAATCGTGTAAAAAGATTCGATGCCCTGAGATTTTAAAAGAGCCTTGGTATAATTCGTAAGTCCTTTACAATCACCATATCCTAAACGATCTACCTCGGAGGCAGGGGCAGGCTCAATCCCCCCAATTCCCAGCATGATTGCTATATAACGGGTATTTTCCTGTACATAATGATAAACGATCGCTGCTTTTTCCTCTAAACTTTGAGCGTCAAGGGTTAATGCTGTAATCTTATTTTTGCTCTCTTCAGAAAGTTCGTCATGACCCTGCACGAGATTCTCATACTGCCATTTCCCGAAATCTTTCCAATTCTCTGCTGCGCCTTTTTTTCCTTCTATATGAAAATTATGGATGGCAACCCGCACATTTGGAACCAGTGATCGTAATGGCGGACTCAAAATTTCCTTTTCCAATGCTGCAAAGTCGTTTAATGTATAATGTACCTCATAATCATTGTTCTCGCTCTCTACCTGGAGCCCTTCCAGATTCTTTTCTGAAAAACGAAGAGGTATTTTATTAGGGTTTACAATCTTATATTCGGCATTTTCAATGCTTACCTGGAAATCATCTACCGGAAACCAGGGCTTTAAAAAAAGTGAGTTTTCGTTCTCCACTATGCTGGTGTATTTTACAGTATATGGATAAGAACGTGGCGTATAATCAAGGTAGCTCACTCGGTTGTCTGAAAACAATACGAAAGACTGGTAATTGCTAACATCTTTAAAATTCTTTTTTTTTATCTTATCGATTTCTTTACCGTTCGCGTCATATATTAAAGCTTCCTGCTCGTCTATTTTGACTGCCTCATCGTAATTTTGATAAGCTTGGATGTAACGGTTCCCTTTGGAATTTAATACGGTCACTACTCTTTCTGTAGTGATAATTATCTCATCTACATCTTTAATTTCCACGTTATACTTGAAATCGCGTACAACTGCATTGGCATTTTGAGTAAGTTTTGGGTTAATGGAAGTTACAGAATAATGATCCTGGCTGTAGGTGTAGCTAAAAAATAGGCATAGCATAAATGGAAAAAAGATTTGGCGCATTGCGTATGGAAATTTAGACGCGCACAATATATAATAATGTTTTAACTTATTTCAACGCCTATCTTTAGAATCCAATAATATGGTTACGGGACCATCATTCAGGAGTTCCACCTTCATATCGGCTCCAAATTCACCTGTTCCAACAGTTTTTCCCAGGTTTTTCTCAAATTCTGAAATAAAATCCAGATAAAGGGGTTGGGCAATCTCCGGCTTTGCAGCCTGAATAAAACTGGGCCGATTTCCTTTTTTTGTGCTCGCATGCAAAGTAAACTGGCTTACAATAATCGCGTCTCCATCTACATCTTTTAAAGAAAAGTTCATGGCAGCGTTTTCATCGCCAAAAATCCGCATATTGATAATTTTTCGGCAAAGCCATTCCACATCCTCTTTGGAATCTTCGTTTTCGATGCCAACAAATAGGAGCAGCCCCTGCTGCATTACCGCATTTATTTCCTGGTGTATGTGCACTGAAGCTTCTGAAACCCTCTGAATGACAACTTTCATTATTTTTGGTATTGATCAACCCTGTAATTATCTTCATCCCCAGCCATGATTTGCAAATAACTTTTATAACGTGACCAGGCGATTTCATCATTTTCCAAAGCTTCCTTTATGGCACATTTTGGCTCTTCGATATGCATGCAATTATGAAATTTACAGTGCTGTTTCAGCTTAAAAAATTCAGGAAAATAATCCCCAATTTCTTCACGGTCCATATCTACCACCCCAAAACCTTTTATGCCCGGAGTATCAATAATCCTAGCATCAAAACTTAGATCATACATTTCCGCAAAGGTGGTGGTATGCTGTCCCTGGCTATGTTGCACTGAAATTTCTGAAGTTTTAAGTTCCAGTTTTGGCTCCAGCGCATTCACTAAAGTAGATTTTCCGGTACCGCTATGACCCGAGATCATACTGGTTTTACCAAGCATTTTCTCTTTTACCTTCTCCACATTTTTGCCTGTTTTTGCGGAAATACCAATGCACTCGTATCCCGCTTCCCGGTACATTTCTGCTAAGTATTTTACTTCACCCAATTCTTCCGGCGAATAAGTATCAACTTTGTTAAAAAGAAGGATTGCATTGATATGATAAGCTTCCGCAGTGACCAGGAATCGATCGATAAAAGTGGTAAGCGTTGGCGGATTATTTAAAGTAATTAGCAAAAAGACCTGATCAATATTTGCCGCGATAATATGCGTTTGCTTGGAAAGGTTTACAGACTTCCTGATGATATAATTCTCCCGATTATGGATTTCCTTGATCACCCCGGTATTGGTATCCTCTTCGAGATCAAATTTCACTATATCCCCCACAGCCACAGGGTTGGTACTTTTGATTCCCTGAATACGGAATTTACCTTTAATCCTGCATTCATGAAATTTGCCATTTTCAGCTTTCACCTGGTACCAACTTCCCGTCGACTTATAAACCGTTCCCTGCATCCACTAAATATTGATCATATTCCTTATTTTGGTTGCTAATTTAACTCATTTAAACCGCCAATAAAAACCAGATTAGGATTTGATCCCGTCCAGTATTTTTTGCTGATGGTTAATTGATTCCTGGTGGATTGCTTTGAACAATCTCAGTACAAATTCTTCACTTAAACCTCTTTCTTCTCCTTCCAGTACCATTTTACCCAGGATTTCATTCCAACGTTTGGTTTGAAGAATGGCTACGTTTTGTCCTTTTTTAACTTCACCAATTTCTTCTGCAATCTTCATTCTTTTTGAAAGAATATCAAGGATCTGGCTATCGGCTATATCGATTTTCGAACGTAAATGCCCCAGTTTGCTTTGAAATTCCTCACTTGCTGAAACCTCTTTTCTCACTTTAAGATCTTTCATAATTTGCTTTAAAGTATCCGGCGTAATTTGCTGTGCGGCGTCACTCCAGGCTTTGTCTGGCGTATGATGTGTTTCCACCATAATTCCGTCGTAATTCAAATCCAGCGCAGTCTGGCAAAGATCAAAAATAATGTCACGCCTTCCTGCAATATGTGAAGGATCCAAAATTAGCGGAAGATCAGGGAATTTATTCTGAAGTTCAATGGGGATTTGCCATTCCGGGTTATTTCTATATTTCGTTTTTTCATAGGCTGAAAATCCTCTGTGAATTACGCCAAGTTTTGAAATATCAGCCGTATGTAATCTTTCTACCGCTCCTAACCATAACGAAAGATCAGGATTTACCGGGTTTTTCACCAATACGATCTTATCAGTTCCTTTTAAAGCATCTGCAATGTCCTGAACGATAAATGGGGAAACTGTTGTACGCGCGCCAATCCATAGAATATCCACATCGTGTTCTAATGCAAGGTCCACGTGATTTGCATTGGCAACTTCAGTAGTAGTTAACATCCCGGTTTCTTCTTTAGCTTTTTGCAGCCATTTTAAACCAAGTGCCCCAACACCTTCAAAGTTTCCGGGTCTTGTTCTTGGTTTCCAGATCCCTGCTCTCAATACCGTAGCATCACTGTCTTTTAATTGATGTGCAATTGTCAAAACCTGTTCTTCAGTTTCGGCGCTGCAAGGTCCTGCGATTACTAAAGGATGATTTAATCCGAAGTCGTCTAACCAGCTTCTCAGTTCTTTTGAATTCTCCATAATTTTTATAGTTTAAGTTTTTCGTTTTCTGTAATTCCGTTTAATACGTCTTTAATATGATTGGTTTTTTCCATTTCGTTGAAAACCTCTTCAAATTGATCATTTTTGATTAAATCCCTGAAGTGTTTTAGATTCAGGATATATTCGTCCAGTGTTTCCAGAATATTGAATTTATTTTGCTGAAAAATGGGCGCCCACATCGCCGGTGAACTTTTGGCAAGTCTTACGGTGGAGGCGAAACCAGATCCCGCCAGATCAAAAATATCCCGCTCATTTTTCTCTTTTTCCAATACCGTTTTGCCCAGCATAAAGGCACTGATGTGCGATAAATGGGAAACGTAAGCGATATGCCGGTCATGGGCATCGGGATCCATATAGCGGATACGCATCCCCAGTTTTTTAAAAATTTCCATCGCCCGCTCCTGTAGTTTGAACGCCGTTTTTTCTACTTCGCAAATAATATTTGTCTTGTTTTTATAGAGATCATTAATAGCCGCAGAAGGTCCCGAAAATTCTGTTCCGGCGATGGGATGGGCGGCCAGGAAGTTTCTTCGGTTCGCATGCTTTTCAACAACCCTACAAAGTTCTTTTTTGGTAGAACCGGCATCGATCACCAGGCAATTTTCATTAATATGATCAAGAACTTGGGGCAATACTTTTAAGGAAGCATCTACGGGAATAGCAAGAATAACAAGATCGGCTTCGGATATCCTACTGAATTCTGCTGAAGCATCGATAATTCCAATTTCTTCAGCTTCTTTTAAATGATCTTTATTCCTATCTACTCCCCTGATTTCCCAATCTGGAAAATCCCTTTTTAGATCTTTTGCGAAAGAGCCACCAATTAACCCAATTCCTATGATGTATACTTTCATTCGTTTATTCTATTAATTGCGGTTTGGATTGTTTCTTCATCGGCACACAGGGAGAATCTAACATATCCGTCGCCCTGAGAGCCAAAAATAAATCCGGGTGTGATAAACAAATCCTTTTCATATAAAAGGCTATCTACAAGTTTTTCAGTAGTTGTATTTTTGGGAATTTTAGCCCAGACAAATAATCCGACCTGATTTGGAGGAACAGTACAATCCAGTTTAACAGCGAGTTCATGTACCAGCTTTTTTCTTCTAGTATAAACCTGATTAATCCCTTCAAACCAATCTTCAGATAAACTTAATGCCGCAATCGCACCAGCCTGTATAGGATAAAACATCCCGCTATCCATATTCGATTTTACTTTTAAAACCGAATTGATATTCTTTTCACTGCCTATAAGCATACCCACACGCCAGCCGGCCATATTAAAACTTTTACTCAGTGAATTCAGCTCCATAACGTAATCGCTGATCTTACTTCCTCTAAAAATACTCTGCGGATTAGAATTTTGAATAAAACTGTATGGATTATCATTAACCACGAGGATCTTATGAGCCTCAGCAAATTCAGTAAGTTCTGCGAATAAATCAGCTTTCGCAGTTGCTCCTGTAGGCATATTCGGGTAATTTACCCACATGATCTTCACCTTGCTTAAATCTTCTTCAGCAAGTTTTTTGAGATCTGGCATCCAGTTACTTTCTTCAGAAAGGGGATAAAACCTTGTTTCAGCTTCTAACAATTTTGTCACGGAAGAATAGGTTGGATATCCTGGATTTGGCAACAATACCTCATCACCTTTATTCAGAAAAGCCATAGAAATATGAAGGATTCCCTCCTTGCTTCCCATGAGGGGCAAAATTTGTGAATGTGGATCTACATTTACCCCATAATAGGTTTTATAAAAATCGCTTATTCCATGCCTTAAGGCATCCACTCCCTTATAAGGCTGATATTGATGGGCATTTTTAGAAGTAAGTGCATTATTTAAAGCTTCTACCACTGAAGGCGGAGGCGGCAGGTCGGGGCTTCCAATCCCAAGATTTATTACAGGTTTTCCCTGAGCTTTTAGTAGCGCAACTTCCCGTAACTTTTTGGAAAAATAATATTCTTCTACGCTATGTAACCTATTGGCCGTGATCATGGCAAGTTGTTTTTATATATTCCTAATATTTTTAAATCCTCGGTCATCAGCTTTAGTACGCTAATCGCTTTCTCAAAATCTTCATATTTGTCAAAAATCACATCTACAAAAAATGAATATTTCCACGGTTCGTTAATAACCGGTAAAGATTGGATTTTGGTCATATCGAGATAGCAGTCCCGTAAGATATTCAGTAAAGAAACCAGACTCCCACGTTCACTTTTAAGATCAAATTTAATAGAAGCTTTATCCAGTTTTTCACCGTTTGGTTTACGTTCTTCAGTTCCAAGGATCAAAAACCGGGTGGCATTACTCTTTATGGTATGAATTTCCGAGGCTAAAATTTCCAATCCATACATTTCTGCCGCGGCAGGACTGGCCACGGCACCTGTTTTTTTCAGTTTCTCTTCAGAAATTCGTTTGGCAGCTTCCGCAGTATCAACATCTTCAATCAATTTTATATGCGGGTGCTTTTTAAAAAATTCTTTACACTGAAGCAAAGCCATAGGATGTGAAAATACTTTTTTAATATCACTGATCTCCTGACCTTCCAAAGCCATCAAGTTCATGTTTACCGGCGTATAATATTCGCCTATAATATGAAGGTCATATTCATCTATAAGGGCGAAATTGGGCAAAATAGAACCGGCTATACTATTTTCTATAGCCATTACCGCTTCATTAGATTTTTTTTCAGCCAATTGCCGGGCAAGTTCATGAAAAGATAAATGTTCGATCACCTCCACATCGCGATGATAATAATTCATAGCCACCAAATGGTGAAAAGAACCTTTTATTCCCTGAATTCCTATTTTTTTATCCATTCACTTAATTCAATAAAAAAAGTCTCGATTTTAGATCGAGACTTGTATATAATTTAGATTGATTTAATCATATAGCATTCCCGATCCTATCTCTAAAAAAGAAATAAAAATAGTAGAATGCATTCCAGTTAATCAATCGTGTCATTTTTCAATGTTTAATGAATCACTAAAGTAAAGCAATAATTTAAACTTCAAAATTAAATTGCATCATTTCGTACAAATTTTCGATATTCGGAAATTCTTCTAGTTTTTAATGAGAATTATAATTTGAAGACAGCAAATTACGTTGAAGCCTTGAGAATTTTTCTACATTAAAGAACGAAGAAAGTTTAAATTTGAAGTATGTCTATTAAAATAACCGGTATTTCCAAGTACTACGGAAGTCAAAAAGCTCTAAACAACATTAGTTTTGAAATTTTTCCTGGAGAAATCGTTGGATTTTTAGGTCCAAATGGAGCAGGAAAATCTACTTTAATGAAAATTCTTACGGGTTATTTACAGGCAGATGAAGGTAAAGCTGAAGTCTGTAATTTGGAAATTAATGAAAACCCGCAGGAAATTCAGCAGAAAATTGGCTATTTACCGGAACATAATCCTTTATATACAGAAATGTATGTTCGGGAATATTTACAATTCACCGGTTCTATTTATAAGATAGATAAATCCAGGATAGAAAAAGTTATCGCCCTAACCGGGCTTTCGCCAGAAGCGCACAAGAAAATTGAGCAATTATCCAAAGGATATCGCCAGCGGGTAGGCCTTGCCGCAGCCTTGCTCCACGAACCGGAGGTGCTCATTTTAGATGAACCCACCACAGGTCTTGATCCAAACCAGTTAATGGAAATTCGGCAAGTGATCAAAAATATCGGGAAATCAAGGGAGAATGGAGCTTCAGGAAAGACCGTTTTTCTCAGCACTCATATCATGCAGGAAGTAGAAGCTGTTTGCGATCACGTGATCATTATTAATAATGGTAAAATCGTGGCAGATAAAAAATTAAAAGAACTGCGTGAAGGAAATGAACAGGTGATTTTTGTGGAATTTGATTACCGAATTGAAGAAATTGCCCTTCAGCAAATCCCGAATTTAAGATCTGCTAAAAATACGGGCGGTTTTACCTATGAGTTAATTTTTGATACTTCTAAAGATATGCGCCCGGATGTGTTTGATTTCGCACATGATAATGGTCTAAAAACACTTCAGCTCAATCAAAAAACCAAAAATCTGGAAAATCTTTTTGCTGAATTAACAGCCCCCTAACCCCCGAAGGGGGGACTTCCGCCAAACCCCAAAGAGGGCTTTCCTCTAATACTTTATTCCGGAATCAAAAAGTCCCCCTGCGGGGGATTTAGGGGGTTTCGAATATCAACTTCCCCTTAAAATGCTCTTCTACATCCACCACGGGCGGGCGGTTTACCGAAATAACATCTCCATAACTGTAAATATTCCCTTTTAAGGATTGCTGCGGATTCACAATTAACTTGTTGGTACCACGGTGAAAAATATCATAATTCTGCACTACTAAATCTGAAGCTTCCAGCCTGCCATCACCGCCTGCAAAGAAAGCATTGAAATTTTCCACATTTCCGCTTAGAAAGTAATTGGAGTAGTTATCATTGGTAATTCTAAGGTTTTCCACATCCAGATCAAGAATAAAATCCCCATCGGTATGAATATCGGGATCCAGTTCCTGGTTAACGGAAAGCAGGTAAAGTTCAGGAAAGGCAAGTGTACCAATGCTTTCTATGGCGATTCCTGTACTGCTTCTGAGCCAGGTTAAATTTGGAGTAGTAACATAAATTTTGGTGATTTCATAATCACGTACCAGGTTACAGGAGTTCCCATTTCTTAATATAAGACGATCTCCATCAACTTCTGCAGTGACTTCATTCAGGAGGTTTTTTCCGGTCTCTATGACTACCTTCTGGACAGGTCCCTGCTCAATAAAAAGTTTGATCCTTTCAAAAACCATGATTTCTGAAAAGCTTTCCACTTCTACTTCTGTCCGGGTAATAGTACCTGCAGCCTGGAAGCAGTCATAACCATCTTCCGTATCGCAACCCATCAGAAATACAAGCCCAAAAAATATCAGGAATTTTTTCATTATTGTAAATTTTTAGAAAATTGCAACAGTTCTTTATTTATTCTAATAGCCGGCTCTCAACTTATCAAATACCCACCAGCCTACGGCAGGCAGGTTATGGGCCTTATAATCTATATCCTATTGAAAATTCAACCGCTTCCGCATTGGCTCCATGAGACCTCACGGTTGCAGAGGCCCATAAATGCTCAGATAATTTTCTTTCCAGTCCAAAACGATTGTAAACCTGATCTACATAACCCGTATAAGGATAATAAATATAATACCCCAAATGGTTGATCAGTGAGATTTTGTTAAAAGTAAGTTTATGCCCTATAAAAATGCCCACTCTCTTAGAATCTTCATCTCCACTTAAATTCAAGGTCGGAAAGGCCGCAGCGCGGTAATTAATAAATTCTTCCAGCGATCGTGAAAAAAATACTTCAGTCCCCGCCTGTAATGTGCTTTTTTTATTGATCACTTTATCGGCATAAGCCGTAATGGTAAAAAATGGCAATTGCGGGGAACCAATTACTCCGGCAGTATTTACCCCACCACGTAAAGCAAAATTATAGTGAATGGGTTCGGTATATTTTTTCTCTTTGGGATTCTTCGGAATATAATCCGGATGCGCTTCATAATCCAACAGATAATTCAAACCTACATTGAAAGTAAAGGTATTTGTACTGTTATTGGGCGAATTTAAATCGGCATTGGAATAATGAAGAATAGTTACCCCCGCCTGAATACCTAAACCTTTATAAATATTTTGTTTGTTGAAATTCCCCATAATATAGGTAGTGCTTAAAAAACGGGAACCGTAGGCATTATTGATATAATTCTCATCAGCATCATAAGGATTGGACGCATAGGCAACTCCCTGCCCCACCCGAAACATCAAATATCTTTTTAAAAAATAAAAATTGAAATGCCCGTAAATCCCGTAATTCTTCCCTAAATATTTATTCTGCATATTCTGGTAGGAAAAGGAATAACCAAAATCAGGATAATTATAGCGACGCTCCCAGGCTTTAAGTCCGTACGTCTTCTGGTTCCAACTAAAGATTACGCCGGTTGGGTGACCGGTGATCAAATGGGCAATACTGTGATTATGTTCCAAAATACTTCCGTAGAAATAATTGGCGTCAAAACTGTAATATTTTGGGATTTCATCCTCCTGCGACTGTAGGGCAAAGCAATTAAAAATGAGGAGGCACAGAAATAATTTTTTCATACGGGGGCAAATCTAACATATTTACGAAAAAAATGCCGGGAAGTTTTCAACTTCTAAAAAATAAAAAATTTCTTAAAATCGACTATCACTGAGGCAAGCCGCAGGGTTATTTCACCCCCCGATAGCCATCGGGGTTATTTTGCCCTCTGGGCAAAAACTGAAATTTTATATTTCCCCTCACCCAGAACTGCGAAAAAGCAGTTCCGACCTCTCCCGAGGGAGAGGTGAAGAGGAAACCCCGACGCAAAAGCATCGGGGAATTATTAGATTAAAATATCGCTTTGGCAATTTGCTCAATATTGCTGCTCTTACCCATAGAATAATAATGTAACACAGGAGCACCGCCTTCCATTAATTCTTTTGATTGTTTGATGCACCATTCAATTCCCACCTGCCTTACTTCTTTATTATTTTTACATTTTTCAACTTCAGAAATTAATGGCTCAGGAATATCAATCTTAAAGACATGCGGCAATAGCTGAAGATGTCTCGGGATTGCAATAGGTTTAATCCCAGGAATAATGGGCACATTAATCCCTGCCTTTTTCGCCTCGTCTACAAATTCAAAATATTTTGAATTATCGAAAAACATTTGGGTAACGATATAATCTGCCCCTGCATCCACTTTTTCCTTCAATCTTTTAAGATCTGAATTTAAGGAAGGTGCCTCTATATGTTTTTCAGGATAACCCGCAACACCAATACAGAAATCGGCTTTGTCATCAGTTTCCACTACGTCGTGCAGGTATTTTCCCTGATTCAGATTATTGATTTGCCCCACTAAATCACAGGCATAATGGTGCCCGCCTTCCGAAGCTTCAAAGTACTTCTGGTGGTTCATGGCGTCACCTCTCAAGGCCATCACGTTTTCAATGCCCAGATAATGGCAATCCACCAGTAAATATTCAGTTTCCTCTTTAGAAAACCCACCACAAAGCACATGGGGCACTGTATCAACATTATATTTATGCTTGATGGCCGCACAAATACCTACCGTACCAGGGCGCATTCGGGTGATCTTTCTGTCAAAAAGTCCGTCGCGGTTCACATACACATATTCTTCGCGGGAAGTGGTCACATCGATAAATGGAGGTTTGAACTCCATCAGCGGATTTATATTATCATAAAGTTCCTTGATATTCTTCCCTTTTTTCGGCGGGATGATTTCAAAGGAAAACAAAGTTTTCCCATTTGCTTTTTCGATATGTTCGGTAACTTTCATTTTTTAATTTTATACATAGACCTGCAAGGTTTTTAAGGACTTACAGGTCTGCTATTTCGTTTAATTTTTTCTTTTCATTTTTTGGGCGTTGCCTTTCAGGCCGGGCTTTCCGCTTTATCTTTTGCCGTATGCTTCGACAGGCTTAGCATGACGGTAAAAGGATGCCGCTACAACCTGCCTGCCGGCGAGGCAGGTCCCTAACGCATATCCTATTCTAAAAATTCAATATTCAGAATTCAATATTATATATTTCTACTCAATTTTAAATACTCGATGCTCCGCACTATCATTACTATTCATTGATCATACTGAGCTTTTAATACGTCTTTTATTCTTTATACCTTTAAACTCTCGCGTTCTCAAATATAAATACTCACTTCTAAATACTACCTACTCAATACTATTCCGCGATATTCGGATTTAGCCACTTCTCGGCTTTCTTATAATCTATTCCTTTTCTTTTAGCGAAATCTTTTACCTGATCTTCTTTCATTTTTCCCAAACCAAAATACCTGGCTTCAGGATTGGCAAAATAGTATCCACTTACACTTGCCGCCGGCCACATAGCCAGGCTTTCGGTAAGCTTCACGCCAATATTTTCCTCAACCTTTAATAATTCCCAGATACTGAGTTTTTCCAGATGATCGGGACAGGCGGGATAACCGGGTGCAGGCCGAATGCCCTTATATTCTTCTTTGATTAATTCTTCTTTGCTCAGATTCTCTTCAGAAGCATATCCCCAGTAATTCTGGCGGACTTCCTTATGCAGATATTCTGCAAATGCTTCCGCCAGTCTATCGGCCAGCGCCTTGATCATAATTGAATTATAATCGTCAAAATCCTTCTCAAATTTAGCCGCCAGTTCTTGGGTTCCGAAACCTGTGGTGACACAAAAACATCCTATATAATCCTGGATTCCGCTCTCTTTTGGCGCGATAAAATCTGACAGGGCGAAATTTGGCTTTTCAGCATACTTCTTAAGTTGCTGCCGAAGGGTTCTGAAAACGATCTTTTTCTCTTCTGAAGCTTCTTTATATTTCACTTCAATATCATCGTCGTCAATAGAATTTGCTTCAAACAAACCAAAAGTTGCCTTCGCCTTCAACAGTTTTTCATTCAAAACACGTTGCAATAAAACCTGGGCATCGTCGAAAAGACTTTGCGCCTGCTCGCCTACTTTCTCGTCTTTCAGAATATCAGGATAACGGCCATGCATATCCCAGCTTCTAAAAAACGGGGACCAGTCTATATATTCCTCCAGCTTTTTTAAATCGAAATCTTCTATCACCTGAATTCCCAATTGATTAGGTTTTATAATATTGGCGGATTTCCAGTCAATTTTAAATTTATTTCGCCGTGCTTCCGGCAGCTTTAAATAGCTTTTTACTTTACTGCGCTTCTTAAAGTTGATCCTGAATTTATCATATTCGGTCTTAAGATCACTTTTGTATTTTTCCCGGGTGCTTTCTTTTAATAGATCGCCAACCACAGTTACCGCACGCGAAGCATCGTTAACATGTGCTACCGCAAAATGATATTGTGGATCTATTTTTACCGCGGTATGCGCTTTGGAAGTTGTAGCACCTCCAATGAGTAACGGCACTTCAAAATTCTGCCGTTGCATTTCTTTTGCCAGAAAAACCATTTCATCAAGCGAGGGGGTAATAAGTCCGCTAAGGCCTATCGCATCTACATTTTCAGCTTTTGCGGTTTCAATGATCTTTTCTGATGGCACCATTACGCCCAGGTCTATAATCTCATAATTATTACAGCCCAAAACAACACCCACTATATTTTTACCAATATCGTGTACATCTCCTTTTACAGTGGCCATTAAAATCTTACCAGCCGATCGCCTTACATTAGATTTATCTGCTTCAATGTAAGGTAGCAAATAGGCAACGGCTTTTTTCATTACCCTTGCTGATTTCACTACCTGTGGCAGGAACATTTTTCCGCTTCCAAAAAGATCCCCAACCACATTCATCCCAATCATTAAATGACCTTCAATAACGTCCAGAGGTCTTTCAGCTTCCTGCCGTGCCTGTTCGATATCTTCCAGAATATAGGCATCGATCCCTTTTACCAAAGCGTGCGTAATTCTATCCTGTAACGGGTTCTCCCGCCAGGAAAGATCTATCTTATTTTCTCTCTTTTTACCAACTACATTTTCAGCTAAAGAAAGTAGTCGCTCGGTTGCATCTTCTCTTCGATCAAAAATCACATCTTCCACATGCTCCAGAAGATCTTTTGGAATTTCATCGTAGACCTCCAGCATCGACGGATTCACAATTCCCATGTTCATTCCAGCCTGGATGGCATGATATAAAAACACCGAATGCATGGCTTCCCTCACGGGATTATTTCCACGAAAAGAAAAGGAAACATTACTAACTCCCCCACTCACACTACAATGCGGAAGGTTTTCTTTTACCCAGCGTGTTCCTTCAATAAAATCTATAGCATTTCTTTTATGCTCGTCCATTCCCGTGCCGACCGGAAAAATATTCAGATCAAAAATGATGTCTTCGGGAGGGAATTTCACCTGGTTTACTAAAATATCATAGGAACGTTTTGTAATTTCAATTCTACGTTCGTAATTATCGGCCTGGCCCGTTTCATCGAAAGCCATAACGACCACCGCTGCGCCGTAGCGTTTGATTTTTTTCGCATGACTGATAAACTCCTCTTCACCTTCTTTAAGACTAATCGAGTTTACCACACATTTTCCCTGAACTACCTGTAGACCGGCTTCTATAATTTCCCATTTTGAGCTGTCTATCATGATAGGAACTCGGGCAATATCAGGTTCTGCAACAACCAGATTCAGGAATTTAACCATGGCTTCTTTCCCCTCAATAAGGCCATCATCCATATTAATATCGATGATTTGCGCCCCATTATCTACCTGTTCTCGGGCTACCTCTAAAGCCTCATCAAACTTATCCTCCTTGATGAGTCTAAGAAACTTCTTTGAACCTGCAACATTGGTACGTTCACCAACATTTACAAAATTGGTTTCTGGCGTAATTACCAGTGGTTCGAGTCCGGACAGCTTTAAAGATCTTATTTCTGACATTCTATATTCTTTGTGTTCCGTCACCCTGAGTTTATTTCAGGGTCTGAATCATTATGCTATTTCTAATTCGCTGCTGAATCAAGTTCAGCATGACGGGGATCCTCTTTTAAATTAATTTTTCTAGGTTCGTATTTTGCAGCTACTTCAGCAATGGCTTTTATATGTTTTGGAGTGGTTCCGCAGCAGCCGCCCAGAATATTCACCAATCCTTTTTCGAGATATTCTTCGATTTGGGTTGCCATTTCCTGTGCATCCTGATCGTATTCCCCAAATGCATTCGGCAATCCGGCATTTGGATAGGCCGAAATTCCTGATTTTGAATATCGATTTAAAACTTCAAGATGTGGGGTTAATTGTTTTGCTCCCAGAGCACAATTAAATCCAATACTCAACAAGGGAATATGGGACACCGAAATAAGAAAAGCTTCTGCCGTTTGGCCTGAAAGCGTTCTCCCAGAGGCATCTGTTATGGTACCACTCACCATCACGGGAATATCAATATTAAGTTCTTCCTTTAATTCTTCGATTGCGAAAAGGGCCGCTTTAGCATTTAAGGTGTCAAAAACAGTTTCCACCAGTAAAATATCAACCCCTCCATCAATCAGGGCTTGAGCTTGTTGACGATAAGCAATTTTGAGCTCTTCAAATGAAATCGCCCGGTAACCGGGATCATTCACATCTGGGCTCATACTAGCAGTTTTGTTGGTGGGGCCTATAGCACCGGCTACAAATCTTGGTTTTTCAGGATTTTCAGCCGTTACTTCTTCTGCCACCGCTTTGGCAATTTTGGCCGACTCATAATTGAGTTCATAAACCAGATCTTCCATTTTATAATCGGCCATAGCGATGGTGGTGCCGGAGAAGGTATTAGTTTCCACAATATCGGCTCCGGCATCAAAATATTTACGATGAATCGTCGCGATCGCTTCAGGTTGGGTAATAGACAACAGGTCGTTATTTCCCTGAAGGGAAACCGGCCAGTCTGCGAAACGTGTTCCACGGAAATCCTCTTCAGAAAATTTATATTCCTGAAGCATGGTACCCATGGCACCATCGAGTATTAATATTTTTTGAGAGAGTAATTCTTCTAGTTTTGACATAGTATTGATTGTACATCATTATCAAAAAAAGAAAATAGGAAGTATTCTTTGTTATCTATCCACGCCAGGCGTGGTAGAATTTAGCACCTTCTCCCATTACAGGAGGGTTGCCAAGGTTTCAGCGGGTCTAATCCCTCAACCTTTCTTGATAACGACATTAATTTTATGAACTTATAGGCAAATATAGGCATCAGCCCCGAAAATACAATAGATTTGAGATAAATTTAAACAGGAAATTAAAAGGAATACCTGCCGGTTTGTCCTTCCACTTTAAAAGGAGAATTTGGTTTTACTACCTTTAAAAATTGTTTTAACCCTTCTTTCTTCTCTTTATTCTGAATACTAATTTCGTAATCGTATTTATCACCAGAGCCATCCATAAAATAAAGATGGTCCTTATTTTCCTGAATTTTATGTTTCCAAAAACTGCCGTATCCCCGATTATTAAACCCTAATTGTTTTAGATCTGAAATCAAAAAAATCTGTTTTTCTCCCTGAAAATCGATCTCAATATTTTCTTCTGAAATAAAAATCCCGCCAAGATTTTTTGATTTGATAAAGGATAAACTTAAAGCAAACAAAAAAGTAATTGCATACACAAAATAGGATAATACGCTTAACCAGGGAATGTCAGGCTTCCAAACGAAAACACTTGCGGCGCTGGCAACCAATAGTACAATTCCTAGCGTTCGCAACCATTTAGACGGCTTCCAGGTTTTTACTATTCTCGTTTCAAAAGATTCCATTAGGATACCTTTTTTCCATTAAGATCAACAGAGTAAGAAATTTCAGCTGCTTTCTCTAACATTTTTGAAACAGAGCAATACTTGTCCATGGATAACTTTACTGCTCTTCCGGCTTTAGCCGGAGGAATATCCCCCTTCAAAATAAAATTGAGGTGAATCTTTTTGAAAACATTTGGAATTGCCCCTTCTTCACGAAAACCTTCCACCTCAACCTGAAGATCATCCAGTTCATGCTGTTGTTTTTTCAAAATCATCACAACATCAATACTGCTACAACCGGCAATTCCCCTAAGAATAAGATCCATTGGGCTGGAACCTTTTGGCTCTTCTTCAGATTTATTATCTAAAAGAACAATATCCCCCCGCTCATTCTTAGTTTCAAAAAGGTAATTATCATTGATTCGTTTTAAGCTGACCTTCATATTTTTAAATTTTCATCGAATTTACAAAAAATCTGATCTCCCCTTCATCTTTCTACTGCCACCATTCTTTTAAAAAAAGGGAGCAGTTTCCATTTTTAGCAGATCCTAAAATAAATCCTGGTCATACAAGACTAAAAAACCTGCGGAAAAGTTTCCGCAGGTTAAAACAAGCAGTATAATTGGCTAATTAAACTCCGATACTCTGAACCACTTCTCTTTTTGCCTCCTTTTTTGTACCATCAAATCCTTCAACACCGCCCACAGTAGTATATTTCAACACATATTTTTTATCTGGATAAATTCGCTGGTAAGCACTCTGACACATGATCGCGGCTTCATGAAAACCGGAAAGGATCAGTTTTAGTTTACCTTTATAGGTATTCACATCGCCAATGGCATAAACTCCGGGAATGTTGGTTTGGTAATCATAAGAATTATCGACTTTGATCGCATTCTTTTCAATTTCAAGACCCCAGCTGCCAATGGGTCCAAGCTTTGGAGAGAGTCCGAATAATGGGATAAAATCATCTACTTCCTTAAATTCTTCTCCCCTTGCCTGGTCTTTATGACGAATGACTACCTTTTCCAAGATATCTTCACCCGTTAGGCCTACCACTTCAGCATTGGTAATCATTTCTATTTTGCCTAATTTGGCTAATTCTGAAACTCTTTCTACAGAATCTAAAGCTCCACGGAATTCGGCTCTTCTATGCACTAAAGCAACTTCAGAAGCAATATCAGCTAGATAAATTGCCCAGTCAAGAGCGGAATCCCCACCACCTGAAATTACAACCCTTTTATTGCGATACACTTCCGGATCTTTAATAAAGTAAGAAACTCCTTTGTCCTCAAATTTGGCAATATTTGCAATAGGTGGTTTTCTTGGTTCAAAAGATCCGAGTCCGCCAGCGATGGCAATTACCGGGGCGTGGTGCTGTGTTCCTTTATTTGTGGTGACAATGAAAGTGCCGTCATCCAGTTTTTCTAAAGTTTCTGCACGTTCGCCCAGTGTAAAGCCTGGTTCAAACGGCCGGATTTGCTCCATCAGGTTTTTTACCAGGTCACCGGCAAGAATTTCTGGGAATGCCGGAATATCATATATGGGTTTTTTTGGATAAATTTCTGAACACTGCCCACCAGGTTGTGGCAAAGCATCAATTAAATGTGTTTTTAGCTTGAGGAGTCCCGCTTCAAAAACGGTGAACAACCCAGTTGGTCCTGCTCCTATTATCAGGATGTCTGTTTTAATCATTTTTCTCTTTTTTTACGATTAAGGATTCTGTTATTGTATTCATTTGCTCCACTTTAGCTTCAAAATCACCTTTAATGGACTTGCGGTATTCATTTAAATTTTCAACCATTTGATTCACATTTTCAGGAATTACTTCTTCAAAAAATTGTCGTAATCTTTTCGCTGTGGTGGGTGATTTACCGTTGGTTGATATGGCAATTTTCACATGTCCTTTATTTACAATTCCACCCATATAAAAATCACAAAGCTCTGGTGTATCGGCAATATTGGCGAGTAGGTATCGTTTTTTCGCATCCCGATGTACCCTCTTGTTCAATTTGGGATCGTTGGTTGCGGCGATCACAAAATGCTTCTTTTTAAGGTATTTTCCTTTATACCTGCCTTTGATAAGTTTTGCACCGTGCTTTTTAGCCAATTCTTCCGTTTCCGGTAAAAACCATTTGGCAACAACTTCAACATTTGCATTGGGACTGGATTTGAACAGAAAATGTAATTTTTCATGGCCCACATTTCCTCCGCCAACAACCAGAATATTTAGTTTGTCGACCTTTAGAAATACAGGATATAATTCGTTTCTATCTTCCATAGCCCCCTAACCCCCAAAGGGGGTATTAAAATATTCATCTTCTTCAATCACATTCTGAAAAGCCTTCTGCAAAGCATTCGCTTCTTTTACTACTTCGCCAATGACGATAATTGCCGGTGCGCCCAGTTGTTTTTCTGAAACTACCTTTTCAATAGTCTGGATGGTGCCAAAACCAGATCGCTCATTCACCGTGGTTCCATTCTGAATTATTCCCACCGGAATATTTTCTTTTCCGAAGCCTTTGAAAACCTCCACGATTTCTTTCAGTTTTCCCATTCCCATCAAAATCACCACAGTGGCTGTTGATTGCGCAGCCAGCCGAACGTCCTCAGATAATTTTTTCTGGGAAGTGGTTCCTGTGATTACCCAGAAACTTTCTGAAGTTCCTCTCTGCGTAAGGGGAATTCCACTATTGGCCGGAACTGCGATGGAGGAGGTGATTCCTGAAACCACGGCAGTTTCCAGACCTTTACTTCTGGCGTAATTGATCTCTTCTGAACCTCTTCCGAAGATAAAAGGATCACCGCCTTTCAATCTTACCACATGACCTCTTTCCAAAGCGTATTTCACGATTAATTCGTTGATCTCTTCCTGCGGAAAACGATGTTTATCTTTTCGCTTCCCTACAAAAATATGTTCCGCCTGTGGCGCGTATTCCAACAGTTCCCGGTTGATCAATGCATCATATAAAACCACATTGGCAGTTTTTAATGTATTTACGGCTTTGATCGTGATCAACTCAGGATCGCCCGGACCTGCTCCTACTACACTTAATTTTGGTGAGTTATACATTTTGTACCTCCTTTGTTCTAAATGCATCTGCTCTTTTTAGGAATAAATGCGCGTCTTCTAAATATTTATTTGCAAAAGCCTGGGATGGCTCATTTTCATTTAATTGATAAACAAATTCCTTGAAAGTTGTAGCTAATTCAATTTTACCTGTTTCAACAAAAAGTTCATCAAATTGGGCAATGATCCCGGCCTGAGTATTTGTTTTCACATCTTCCGCCAGTAATAAAGCTTTGGCTGAATTCACAATGGAAGTGTAAGAATGGTAAATACTATCTGCCCAGTCGTTTCTTTCCAGTGCGCTTTTCGCATTATCAATCTTTTCTTCACTTTCAAAAAGTAAGGTCGCAATTAGATCTATGATCACACCGGCACATTCACCTACACCAACCGCCTGTATATAAGGTTTTTCATGACCCCAATCCACAAAATCATTTTCAGTAAGATTTGACGTATCTGCCAGGTCTTTTAATAGATCGTAGAAATAGGTCTTTTCTTTACGATCGTAATATTCAGCAAACTTTTCTTCTGATTCTGAATTTGCTTCGAAATCATTTAACAGAACCCGTAAAGCTTCAGGTCCACGTTTACTGGGAACCTTCACTACTTTATCGGCAAATCTTCCCTGACCGTCTCCTATCGTACCTCCGCCAAGCAATACCTGTAGTGCGGGGGCAACCGTCTTTCCAACTTTGATAGACATTCCCTGAAAACCAATTTCAGCCATATTATGCTGCCCACAGGCATTCATACATCCACTTATTTTTATGGTGATATCCTTTCCGTTAATAAATTGCGGATATTCTTCCTTTAATACATCCTCCAGTACCTCAGCAATACCGGTACTGCTGGCGATCCCAAGATTACAGGTATCGGTTCCGGGACATGCCGTGATATCTACTGTTTTATCATAACCGGTTTCAGCGTAGCCAAGCTTTTTCAATTCTGAATAAAAGAAAGGCAGAAATTCTTTACGTACATGACGAACTAAAATATCCTGTCTCAGTGTTAACCTGATCTCATTTCCCGCATATTTTTTTACCAGATCGGCCAGTTGTCTTGCACCACCGGTATAAAAATCACCTAGCGGAACACGAATTCCCACAGCAAACAATCCTTCCTGCTTTTGGGCAGAAACGTTTGTATTCTTCCAGGTCTCAAAATCTTTTTGATTTCCAATTTCTACGGAAGGAACTTCAACTTCCTGTAAAGTTGGAGCAGCTTCAAATTTTTCGATTTCGAATTTGGGCTGTTTTTGAGAAAGGGCTGTTTTCTGCTCTTCCACGAGTTCCATAAATGCTTCTTTCCCAATATCCTTGATTAGAAATTTCATCCTGGCTTTTAATCGTTTTGAGCGTTCTCCATAACGGTCAAATACTCTTAAAACACCTTCAATCAGGGGAATGATTTCTTCTGCCGGAAGAAAATCGTATAATTCATCTGCATGCCTTGGCTGGGAACCGAGTCCGCCACCTAACATCACCTTAAAACCACGTTTTCCGTCCTGTTGTTTGGCGATAAATCCAAGATCATGGATATAACTGAGCGCCGTATCTTCATCTGAAGAAGAAAAAGAAATTTTAAATTTTCTTCCCATTTCCTGGCAGATCGGATTCCGCAGAAAAAATTTGAAAGCTGCTTCAGCATAAGGCGAAACATCGAACGGTTCTTTAGGATCTATCCCGGCGGTTGGGGAAGCAGTAATATTTCTAACGGTATTTCCACAGGCCTCACGCAGGGTGATATCGTCTCTTTCCAGCTGCGCCCATAATTCTGGAGTTCTATCTAAACTCACGTAATGAATTTGTATATCCTGGCGGGTGGTAATGTGCAAACGGCCTTTGGAATATTCATCGGAAACATCGGCAATTCTATGTAATTGCTCAGAAGTTACTTTACCAAACGGCAGTTTTATACGAACCATCTGAACCCCAGCCTGCCTTTGCCCGTAAACACCACGTGCCAAACGCAGGCTTCGGAATTTCTCCTCATCGGCTTTTCCTTCCCGGAACAGCCTTATCTTTTTCTCTAAATCGATGATATCTTTTTCAACGACAGGATTTTCGATTTCGGTTCTAAAACTTTGCATGATCTTTTCTTTTAATTTCTTTATTTTGAGACTTTCAATCTGTTCTTAAGAGATGCTGAAACATCCCGACAGCTATTGGGACAACATTACGGCCCACAAATTTGAAAACTCATTAATGAAAAAAGCCCTTTTAACTTTCTAACTTAAAAGGACTTTTTTATAATTCAGTTTATAAAACAGGCTTTTAAGGGTGCGATAAATGGCGCATACACATTTTTGACAGAACATTCATAATAAATTGTTTCACTGTGTTTAATTCCTTTATTTGATAAAACCAACTCCTGCAGTTGTATTTGTTTGTGTATCTACCAGGATAAATCTTCCGTTACTGCGATTTACACTGTAACTATCAGCGAAAATTGGCTTACTTAATTTAATTCTTACACTTCCAATATCATTGAGATGAAGGCTTGATCCTTCCTCTTCTTTCCCGAAATTTGAGTCTACATGGCCTTTAACTTTATCAATTTTGGCCAAAATACCGTTGGTATTGTGCTGTAATACATACTTTGCCCCAGGAATCAGGGCTTTATTATCCATCCAGCAAACGGTAGCATCGAGTAATTTTGTTTCTGTAGGCACTTCAGAAGATCTCACCAACATATCTCCCCGCGCTACATTAATATCATCTGACAGGGTAATGGAAACCGAACTTCCCGCAGGAGCCTCCTGGAATGACTCATCGAAAAAATGTATTTCTTTAATCGTCGATTTTTTCAAAGATGGTAATACACTAACCTTGTCACCTACTTTTAAACTACTTCCGCTAATTTTTCCAGCATAGCCCCTATAATCGTGGAATTTATCGGTTTTAGGACGAATAACCGTTTGAACTGCGAATCTTGCCTGGCTTTGCTCTGCAAAATCTTCGGGTTTAAGGTCCTCTAAATGCTCAAGAATTGTTTGCCCTTCATACCATGGCATTGCTGTAGATTTTTCAGCAATATTCTCACCCCACAAAGCACTTACGGGAATAAAAGTCAACTTTTGATCTTTGAAGTTGCTCTGGGCTCTTAAGTCCTGGAAATCCTCAACAATATCATTGAATACTTCTTCAGAATAATTAACAAGGTCCATTTTGTTTACGGCGACGATTACTTCTTTAACCCGCAATAAATTATTGATAAAGAAATGTCTATACGTTTGCTCGATAACTCCCTTTCTGGCATCTATAAGAATAATAGATGTTTGTGACGTAGATGCTCCGGTCACCATATTTCGGGTATATTCAATATGCCCGGGAGTATCGGCAATAATGTAACTTTTCTTTGGTGTGGAAAAGTAAATATGCGCCACATCTATGGTAATCCCCTGCTCCCTTTCGGCTACAAGACCATCTGTAGCAAGTGAAAAGTCAAGATAGTCCAGGCCATTTTTTTTGCTCACCCTATCAATGGCTTCAATTTTATCTGAAGTTAACGACTTGGTATCGTAAAGCAGCCTTCCAATCAAGGTACTTTTACCATCGTCTACACTTCCTGCTGTTGCTATTTTTAAAACTTCCATTTTTTTCTTTTTTAGAAATAACCCTGTTGTTTTCTGGTTTCCATTGCCGCTTCTGATCTTTTATCGTCTATTCGTGCTCCTCTTTCTGAAATCGCAGAATCCCGTACTTCCTGAATTATCTTTTGAACCGAATCTGCTTTAGATTCTACCGCCGCAGTACAGGTAATATCACCAACGGTTCTAAACCTTACTCTTCTATTCTCTGTAACTTCATGATCTTCTTTATAAACATATTCTGAAGCGGTCCAGATTAAACCATCCCTTTCAAATATTTCCCTCTCATGGGCAAAGTAAATTGAAGGGATTTCAATATTTTCTGAATCTATATAACTCCAAACATCCAGTTCTGTCCAGTTTGAAATTGGGAAAACACGAACATTCTGGCCTATGTCAATTCTTCCATTTAGCATATCAAAAACCTCAGGACGCTGATTCTTTTCATCCCATTCCCCGAAATCGTTTCTAATAGAGAAAATTCTTTCCTTCGCCCTGGCCTTTTCTTCATCCCTGCGCGCTCCACCAATACAGGCATCAAATTTGAATTCTTCAATGGCGTTTAGCAGCGTGTTTGTTTGGAGCGAATTTCGGCTGGAATATTTTCCTTTTTCTTCAATGGAAACCCCATTATCTATATCGTCCTGTACTTTTCGAACAATAAGATTTAAGCCTAATTCTTCCACCAGCTGATCTCTAAAATGAATAGTCTCAGGGAAGTTGTGCCCCGTATCTATATGCATTAGTGGAAACGGTATCTTAGCCGGATAAAATGCTTTTTGCGCCAGCCTCACCAGGGTAATAGAATCTTTTCCACCAGAAAATAACAGTACTGGATTTTCAAATTGCGCTACTACTTCCCTAAAGATGTAAATAGCTTCGCTTTCTAACGTATTTTGATGTAAAATTGAACTCATTTATCTCTTTATTAAGCGTGTAAACCACATTCTCTGTTTGCCAGAACTTTGGTGGGATCAAAATATTTAAATTCATTTGGAAGGTGGTGCGTTCTTAAGTAGCTATCTAACTTTTCGTCACTCCAATGATAAAAAGGACTTACTTTTAGAATACCATCTTTACTATAACTAAGGATATCGATGCTATCCCTAAACGCGGTTTGGCCCTTCCTTAGATTAGTAAACCATAAATCAGGTTGCTGCTGGTTCATAGCCCTCTTAAAAGGCTCCAATTTCACCTGCTCGGTAAATTTTTGATGTTCCGGACTATCCACTTGGGGAATCCCTCCAAATATGGTATTACGATGGGCCACTGTTTGCTTTGGTACATATAATTTCACATTTAAGTGGAGTAAATCAATCACCTCTGCAGCGTGTTTATAAGTTTGAGGCGTGTTATAACCAGTGTCGCACCAGATAACCGTCATATCTGCTTTTGCATTTATGACCGCATGCAAAATAGCTGCCTCATAGGGCCTAAAATTAGTAGTTACAACAGGTTTTTTACTATTGGTCAAAACCCATTGGATAATTTCAGAAGGAGCAACTCCCCTTAATTGACTATTTAGAGTTTTTAACTCTTTTTCTGTATACTTTCTCATTACCTTCCAAAATTTATCTTATCCCAAATTCTCTCATGCCCAAAATACAACAACATCTTTGTCACTAATTCTACAGATCCAATTGCCAGCGCAGTACTCACCTGCCCTGTTAAGATCCACGAGATGGCTATAGTGTCCATTGTTCCAATTATTCTCCAACTAATAGTTTTTACAATACTCCTAATAGGTTTTTCAGAAACCTTATCTTTTTTATAAGAAGTTTTAGTCTTCGATTGTTCTATAAACATTTCTGAAATCATTATTTAACTTATATCCTATCGGTTTACTAGGTTTTGAACAAAACTATAGTTGAATTTCCGTTCTACCAATTATTTTCCTATTTAAATTCTTATTTTAACATTACTGATCGAATGTCGCGATATCCTGTAATGTATTATCCCCAAGCACCTCTAATGATGCATCCCGAACCTGAATCATTAATTTATGCACCGAACAGGTTTTTTCATCAGGGCAGTCATCACATTTTTCATAATAATTAAGGCTTACACAAGGAACCATCGCAATAGGCCCTTCCAAAACCCTTATCACCGCAGTCATTTTAATATCTGCCGGTTCTTTAATAAGGTAGTAACCACCACCTTTTCCTTTCTTGGAACCTAGAAACATCGATTTTCGCAATTCTAATAAAATACTCTCCAGGAACTTCTGTGAAATATTTTCACTTTCCGAAATCTCCGATGCCTGAACCGGTTTTCTGTCTTTTTTTCTGGCGATATACGCCATTGCCTTTATTCCGTACTTAGTCTTTTTTGAAAGCATGAAACGAATTTAGTGAAAATCCGGGTTATCAGTTATCAGTTATCAGTTATCAGTTATCAGTTATCAGTTATCAGTTATCAGTTATCAGTTATCAGTTATCAGTTATCAGTTATCAGTTATCAGTTATCAGTTATCAGTTATCAGTTATCAG
>NZ_QEYO01000013.1 GCF_023718305.1 Gramella sp. AN32 | reverse complement strand
CACGGGCTTTATTTCCAGCACCAATTTTTAAAACGGCCACACATAGAGTTCGTATTAAATTTAATATAGATAAAGATTCCTGCCCACGTTAGCACAAGAAATTAATGGAGTTCTTCATATGGTGAATTGCTGGCAACGGTGACAACACCATACAGTTTTTATTATAATGGAAATTTAAGTCATTGCGGGGTAAATTCTTTTACCCTTGTGAAGTTTGGTGAAGAATGGAAGATCGTTCATCTAATTGATACCCGTAACAAAGAATGTGATTAAATATCCCGTACGCAGCGAAAACCTGTGTGTTCCAGTCCGGTATCTGGCGTAGAGCTCATTCGGGCAGAGTTTCGATAACCACTACAATAAGATTTGTTACAAAGAAAGGAACCCCCTCGAATTACTTTTTCCTGTCCTATATTTGAAAATTCTGAAAAATAACCGTCTTGCCTTTGTGAAATTTGATAATATGCATCGGGATGATAGGTGTCCAGGCACCATTCCCAAACATTTCCCGCAGTATCATACAATCCAAAATTGTTTGCGGGGAATGATTTTACGGGTGCCGCTTTAACAAATTTATCTTCGACATCATTTCGAATAGGAAATTCACCCTGAAAATAATTAGCCATTTTCGGAGCGATAGAATCATTATTCCCCCAATTATAGATAGAATCTTTTAAACCGCCGCGATTTAGATATTCATATTCAGCTTCAGTTGGTAACCTTTTATTGGCCCATTTTGCATAGGCCATGGCATCATACCAGGAAACCTGAACAACGGGAAGATTATCCTTATTGTCTATCGAACTTTTTGGACCGGTAGGATGCATCCAATTGGCTCCTTTTACGAATTTCCACCACCAGTCTGGATTGGTAGGATCAAAAACTAAAGCTCCGGGTTCATATTTTTTACCTTTTATCTCAAAAGAACGTTCTGCAGTAGTAACATAGCCGGTAGCTTCTACAAACTCCCGAAACTGAGCATTCGTTACTTCATGTTCGTCTACCCAAAGATCTTGAATCCTTTCGGGATGCCTGGGAAATTCATCTTTTCTGGCTAAACTATCCAGCCCTCCCATCATATATTTACCACCCTGGACTTTCAGCATTCCTTCAGTAGCTGCGGAATCCTTAACTGTTTCTATAAAGGAAATTTCCCTTAAATAACTATCGTGATAACTTACTTGGGTGGTTGTATCTTCAGGTTTAAAATCTTTAGTTTTCTTATCAATTTTATCCTGGCAGGAAAAAATCAGCCAGAGAGACAAAAAGGGCAGGATCTTAAGAATGTTGATCTTCATAGATGAAATTTTGAGTTCTGATTGATGGATGAAGCCTCAAATATAAAAATAAAATAACCGGAATCTTATTTCTAAAATTCCGGTTAATAAAAAATTAGGGTTTAATAACCATTCTGAACCAGCTTTGTTATCATCACTTGCTCCAAAGCTTCAATTACATCATCCATTATAAGATCGCCTCCGGCCAATCGAGCGCAGGCGAGATGTTTTTTTAGCCCTTCGATTGCGCTCAGGGAGACACAATTAACTTTTAGGCATTCAAACAATATACAATTTACTTTTTATTAAAAAACTGAAGTTACAAAATGGAGCAGGGGACATTTGGTAAGGCTTGGTTAAAGGCTTTCAAAAAACTGCGGAAGCATGAAGATAAATGCCATTCCATTATTCATAGCATGGAGGAAAATTGGCCAGATTAGGTTTTTATTTTCCACTTTTACCTTCCCCAGGAAATATCCCGCAATGATACGCGGAAAAATCATCAGGAATAGTGCAAAATTTATCTGTAGAACATCTACATAATTAAAGATATGCACAAAACCAAAAATCAAAGCACCGCCAATCCAGATAATTTTATAGTTTTTATGAAAGAAATAGCAGATTTTAGAAAAGGCAGATTTTGAGATCAATTCTCCTAAGGCATAGTAAATAAAACCTAAGAATAATGCCAGTAATACATATCGCAATGCCCAATGCGCTTCCTTCGGAATAATCATGAGACCAATTATATACACAATGGTGCAAATGAAAAATTTGATTGAAGCAGCTGAAGGTTTGAGCAGACTTCTGAAAATCCCTTCTTCAGCAATGGGCGCAAGGACAACGGCCAGAAATGCAAATTTGAGCGGACTGTTTTTAATGAGTTCCTGTAATTCAGTTTGTTCGTATTCAGAAAAATTGATGTCAGGAAAAATTATTTTAATGATGCTCAGGGCGAAAAAATAGAGAAAATAGCATCCCACCATCAAAAAGAAATTCCTTACTAAATTCCATGTTTTGGCAGAAGAGGTATTTTCCCGAAGTAAATTCAATTAACAGTCACTTAGATTTACCTGTACGGCAAGGCCACCTTCAGAAGTTTCTTTATATTTTGTATTCATGTCCTTAGCGGTTTCCCACATGGTTTCGATGACTTTATCCAAAGGAACTTTAGCCCTGCTGGCATCACTTTCCATGGCGATTTCCGCAGCATTGATGGCTTTAATGGCACCCATGGCATTCCTTTCTATGCAGGGGACCTGCACCAACCCGCCAATGGGATCACAGGTTAAACCTAAATGATGTTCCATGGCAATTTCGCTGGCCATTAAAACCTGTTCCGGAGTTCCCCCCATAAGTTCAGTCAAACCTCCTGCGGCCATGGCGGAAGAAACCCCAATTTCGGCCTGGCAACCGCCCATTGCCGCAGAAATCGTAGCACCTTTTTTAAACAAACTTCCAATCTCTCCGGCAACCAGCATGAATTTTTTAATATCCTCAAAACTTGCGTTATGATTTTCAATAGTGAGGTAGTACATTAAAACTGCGGGAACGGTTCCTGCGCTACCATTAGTAGGGGCGGTGACCACCCTTCCTAACGAGGCATTCACCTCATTTACGCTTAAGGCAAAGCAGGTCACCCATTTCAAAATCTGCCTAAATTTCACCTCTGTTTGGCGAATAGCCGGGATCCAGTCTTCTACATTAGTGTATGGGGTTTCCCCCATCAATCGCTGATGCATTTCAAAGGCTCGGCGTTTAACATTGAGCCCGCCGGGAAGCGTACCTTCCGTATGGCAACCAATATACATAGATTCCAGCATCACCTGCCAGATAGCTTTCAGGTTCTGATCAATTTCTGCATCGCTGCGCAGGGAGCGCTCATTTTCCAATACGATTTCAGAAACAGGTTTATTTTCTGCCTGGCAATATTTTAGAAGATCTGTTGCTTTTTCCACGGGAAAAGGAAACAGCTGAAAATTCTTCATTTTTTTCGAAGCATTCTTTCTTTCCTTTTTCACCACAAACCCGCCTCCAATAGAATAAAAAGAAGAGGAGTATTTTTTACCTGAAGATAGTTGAGCCCTAAAAGTTATTCCGTTTGGATGAAATTCGAGAAATTTTCTATTGAATTTAATATCTTCAGCAATGTTGAATGCTATTTGCTTTTCTCCGTTTAAATTTAATTGATGTGAGTTTCGAATTTTAGAGATTTCAGGAGCAATTTCAGTAATATCCATAGTTACAGGATCATAACCTAATAATCCCAATATTGTGGCTATATCTGTTGCGTGACCTTTACCGGTGAGGCTAAGGCTTCCATACAGATCAATATGAACAGCATCGACTTCATTAAAAATATTTTTGTTTTTAAGTTCGGTGATCCAGCGTTGGGCTGCGCGCCAGGGACCCAAAGTATGAGAGCTGGAGGGGCCAACCCCAATCTTCAACATATCAAAAACACTGATACATTCTATTTTTCGCATTAGAGAGGAATTCAGCTGCAAAATTACTTTTTTCTTCTTGAAAAGCAGCACAAAATAATTAGGAAATAATCCATATTAGTATGGATTATTTCCTAATTTTGAAAATATGAAAATGAATATTTCAGGAAAAATAAGAAGAAGAAAAGATAAGCATGCCCCGGAAGTATCGAAGCAAACCGGGTTTCCGAGTGCGGCCACTCATTACCGGGAAGCAACCATCGATTTACACACCGAATTAATTCATAATCAGGATGCTACTTTTTTTATTCGGGTAAATGGAGATGCATGGTCAAAATTTAATATTTATCATAATAATGTTCTCATTATAGACCGTTCTTTTCGCCTGAAAGAGGGGAGCCTGGCAGTGATAGTGGAGGAAGGAGAATTTGATATTATAAGATTTTCAGAGAAACAGGTGCAGCCTGAATTTTTATTATGGGGAGTTATTACCTATATAATTCAAAGTGTATCATGATTGCGCTAGTAGATTGTAATAGTTTTTATGCTTCTTGCGAACAGGTATTTAGGCCTGATCTTTTAGGAAAGCCTGTAGTTGTATTAAGTAATAACGATGGCTGTATTATTGCTGCGAATAAAGAAGCTAAATCTTTAGCAAATATTCCCATGTATGAGCCCGTTTTCAAAATAAGAGAGGTACTTATTAAGAACAATGTTACTTTTTTTTCGTCAAACTATACGTTATATGGTGAAATGTCTCAGCGGGTAATGAATATTTTGGGTACTTTTTCTCCTTTCGTGGAAGTTTACAGTATTGATGAATCTTTTGTGGAGTTGAGCGGGATGGAATACGTTGATTTAAGGAACTACGGGAAAGCGATTAAAGATAAGGTTTTTCGTTATACTGGACTTCCCGTGGGTGTAGGGATCGCACCTACTAAAGTATTGGCCAAACTAGCAAATAGAATGGCCAAGAAAGAAGAGAAGTATGATCATGTTGTCGTAATTGATACAGAAGAAAAAAGAATAGATGCTTTAAAGAAAACTAAAATTGGGGATGTTTGGGGAATTGGCCGGAAACATGCGAAACGATTACAGGAAAATAAAATTTTCACAGCATTTGAGTTTGTTGAAAAACTCACTGTTACCTGGGTACGTAAAGAAATGAGTGTAGTGGGAGAAAGATTATGGCGGGAACTAAGGGGAGAACCCTGTTTAGAATTCACCACCCTTCCAGCGCCTAAAAAAGGAATTGGAACGGCAAAATCTTTTGGAAAACGTCTGGAAGATTTTAGCCTCATTGAAGAAGCCTGTGCTTACTATATAAGTGAAGTGAGTGAGGTATTACGGGCCCAAGCTTCTTGTGCATCTTATATACAAGTTTTCGTACATACTAATTATCACAGTGAAATTGATAAACAATACTCTAAAAGTTGTACTGTAACTTTGCCTATCCCAACCAATAACACTTTTTTATTGGTTACTGAAGCGCGGAATGCATTGCATAGAATATATAAGAAAGGATTTCGCTATAAAAAGGTAGGTGTTAATTTAAGTGGAATAATTCCAGAGAAATATGTTCAGGGAAATCTATTTGAGATTTCTCCAAAAATTTCAAATCCTCTTCTGATGAAGGTATTTGATGATCTTAATAATAAATACGGCAAATCTACAGTTGCATCAGCTGCTACCGGTACACGAAAGAAAGAGTGGGAGTTAATTAAGGAACAACGCAGCTCCAGGTATACTACTCAATGGGATGAGATTTTAAAAATTTCAATATAATTTTCATTTTCTGATTGACTAACTCTGTTTTTTTAATAATTGAGTATATAATTCTGACATCATGTCATATCATTTGCGCTGGCATAAAGATTGACTTCTACAGATTGTAAAATTGAAAAACTAACATAAAACAAGTTATATAGTTATGAGTAAAGTAATTGGAATTGACTTGGGTACCACAAACTCCTGCGTTGCCGTAATGGAAGGTAGTGAGCCAACGGTAATACCCAATGCAGAAGGAAAAAGAACAACACCTTCAGTAATCGCATTTGTAGAAGGTGGAGAGATAAAAGTTGGTGACCCTGCGAAAAGACAGGCAGTAACAAACCCAACAAAAACTGTAGCTTCCGTAAAGAGGTTTATGGGTAATAAATATTCAGAATCTGAAAAAGAAGCAGGACGTGTTCCTTATACCGTTAAAAAAGGAGATAATGATACACCACGTGTAGATATCGATGGTCGTCTTTATACTCCACAGGAACTTTCCGCCATGATTCTTCAAAAAATGAAGAAAACTGCGGAAGATTATTTAGGACAGGATGTGACCGAAGCGGTTATTACAGTACCAGCATATTTTAACGATTCTCAGCGTCAGGCTACGAAAGAAGCTGGTGAAATTGCAGGTCTTAAAGTAAGAAGGATTATCAACGAGCCAACTGCTGCGGCACTGGCTTATGGATTAGATAAAAAATCTCATGACCAGAAAATCGCTGTGTATGACCTTGGTGGTGGTACCTTTGATATTTCGATTCTTGAATTAGGTGATGGCGTTTTCGAAGTACTTTCTACCAATGGTGATACGCACCTGGGTGGGGATGATTTTGATCAGGTATTAATTGATTACCTGGCTGAAAATTTCAAGAAAGCTGAAGATATCGATTTAAGAAAAGATCCTATGGCGCTTCAACGTTTAAAAGAAGCTGCGGAAAAGGCTAAAATCGAACTATCTTCTTCCTCTCAAACAGAAATTAATCTTCCTTACGTAACCGCAACTTCAAGTGGGCCGAAACACCTTGTAGAAACGATCACCCGTTCTAAATTTGAGCAATTAGCTGCAGATTTGGTAACACGTTCTATGGCGCCGGTGAAGAAAGCGCTTAGCGATGCAGGTCTTTCTAAAAGTGACATCGATGAGGTAATTCTTGTGGGAGGTTCTACCCGTATTCCTAAGATTCAGGAAGAAGTGGAAGCTTTCTTCGGAAAAAAACCTTCTAAAGGAGTGAACCCAGATGAGGTTGTGGCAATTGGAGCTGCGATCCAGGGGGGTGTTTTAACCGGAGATGTAAAAGATGTGTTACTTCTTGATGTAACTCCACTTTCTCTAGGTATTGAAACCATGGGAGGTGTAAATACTAAATTGATCGAATCTAATACGACCATCCCAACTAAGAAGTCACAGACTTTCTCCACAGCGGCAGATAATCAGCCTTCTGTTGAGATCCACGTGCTTCAGGGAGAGCGGCCTATGGCGGCAGATAACAAGACGATTGGTAGGTTCCATTTAGATGGTATTCCACCAGCGCAAAGGGGAACCCCTCAAATTGAAGTGACTTTCGATATTGATGCCAATGGTATTATTAAAGTTAGTGCGACCGATAAAGCGACTGGAAAATCCCAGGATATCCGTATCGAAGCTTCTTCCGGGTTAACTGAGGATGAAATTGCGAAAATGAAGCAGGAGGCGGAAGCGAATGCTGAAACAGATAAGAAAGCAAAAGAGAAAGTTGATAAGCTAAATGAAGCTGATGCAATGATCTTCCAGACTGAAAAGCAACTGAAAGAATTTGGGGATAAATTATCTGATGATAAGAAAAAACCCGTCGAAGATGCTTTGGAAGAATTGAAAAAAGCTTATGAAACCAAAGAAATCGATCAAATCACTCCTGCTTTAGACAAGATTAATGAAGCCTGGAAAACCGCTTCGGAAGAAATGTATAAAGCTCAGGCAGAGGCTCAGGGTGGAGCAAACGGACAGACAGGCGGACCTCAACCAGGTGCGAACGGTACTGAAGGTGGAGATGCTGAAGGTGGAAACTCTCAGGCAGATGATGTGGAAGATGTAGATTTTGAAGAAGTGAAGTAAGCAGCGAACAGATTTTGCCCTGCAAAATCTTGTGAGTCGCTTATCCCGAGCAGTAAGCGAGGGATCTTTTTCAAGAACAATAAATATAAAGGCACGATCAAAAACAGGTCGTGCCTTTTTCTTTGAACAGATTTTTATTAAATAAGGGATATTGATACCAAAGTTAATTTCAAAAAATCAAGATCTTTTATATGGTTTACAATTTTATACCTCTCCCATTAAAATATCACACGATCAAAGTATAAATATAAACGCAGTTAAAAACGACCAATAAAGCAAAGCACAGCAGGCTAAAAACACGATAAATTTTAGAAGGCCGATCTTCTTCCGGCATTTGGTTCCCTGTAACCAGCTTATAGTTGAACCAGGCAAGAAAAGGCGCGGAAAGGAATGACAGGGCGGTGGCAAAATCGATTAAAACTGTAAAAGAGGCAGTAAAAAAATATAAGATAAGCAGGGATAGGATGGGAATTAGAAATACATTCAGTTTGTAATTTTTCCATTTTTGATGGGCTTTCCATGCTGTTTTTTCTTCAGCGAAAACTTCAGAAATCACTCGCGGAAAAGCATCGGTTACGGCAAGGGTAGTAGAAAACATTGCGATAAATGCCGCAATACCAATCAAAGGTTTGCTCCATTCACCCAGGGTTTTTCCATAGAGATCTATCAACTGGCCCGAAAACTCCACGCCATTTCCAGAGAAACTGATCCCACTTCCAAACATGACCAAAGCACCCATCAGGAAAAAAAGGAGTCCGATAACCGCCGCCATCAAATAGCCAATATTAAAATCGGTAAAAGCTTCTTTTATCGAAGTTTTACTTTTATTATTTTCAGCCTTCTCCTTGGTCCAGATAGAGTGCCACACTGAAGCGTCTAAAGGAATAGGCATCCAACCCATGAATGAAATAATAAACGCAATTCCCACTTTGTTCCACACTTCTGGAGTATCAACGGCAAGCGCGGTTTCCAGTCGGCCTTCACCAAACGCCAGGATCACCGCCGTTAATGTGGCTAGACCAAGCAGGCTTACGATCAATTTCATGGTTTTATCGAGTGCAGGATATTTTCCAATAAGCAATAGGGCGATACATATACCCAGAATAACAAAGCTCCAAGTAAAAGTAGACCAGCCCATACCAAACATTTTTTCCGCAATACCGGCAGTTACGATCGTTACCGCCGCCTGAATGATAAACATGCTTCCCACGGTAATGAGGATAAACGTCCAGTAGGGGAATTTCCCCATTTTTTTATATCCGTGAATAAGGTGATTTCCCGTGCCCGCGGCGAAACGTGGACCAAATTCGAGAAACGGATATTTAGTAATACAGGCCAAAATTAAAACCCATAATAGAAGAAAACCATAATCTGCTCCCGCACGTGTGGCCTGTACTAGGTGAGAAACCCCAATTGCTGCACCAGCCAGTAAAAATCCCGGGCCCAGGGTTTTAAAAATGGAAGTTTTAGAAGTAGATTTCTGATTCATAGAACAAAAAATAATGTAACGTCATTGCGAACGAAGTGAAGCAATCTTTACAGAAGATTGTTTCGGTCTTTAATCTCCCACAAGGACTTCTTACTAAGCTATCCAAATTAAGCAAATTTTGAGATCAATTCAGGATTTACTTCATGACCGCCTGAAAAGCATAGAATTTCGAGATTCTTTGGAAATAGTTCTTTTAATCTTTTTTCTTCAACTTCTATAATTCCAGTTTGGAGGTATTCATCATTCGTTCCGTAAATAAATGAAAAATTCGTGTTTTTCAGAAATTCGAAATCTTCCGGCTTCAATTCCTGCGGAACTTTTCCGGAGTGCATGATTAAATTGTTGCACTCAATTTTCCTGCGAGCTACGAACCTGGTGGCAACGGAAACTCCCTGGGAGTAACCGAAAATATTCAGGTTTTCGACTTCAGATAAGTTTTCAACAGCAAAAATCGCATCGAGGTACTCCAGCATATTTTCTATTTCAGTTTCGGTATTTTCCCTGGTAAGCCACGATGCGCCCACATGCCGATATTCGCCCTTCAAATAGTATTTTGACTGGGCTTGCGGAGCGATAATAAAGTTTTCTTTAGGATCTAAATGTTTGAAATACTTCAGAAAATAGCGGCTCAAATATCCAATCCCATGGAAAACAAGCCAGATATTTTTCGTTTTCAAAGTTTTTTTATTCAGGGTGGAATAACTGTTTTTTATGGTATAGCTAACACTTTTCTCGGTGCTCATCTGTTTGTGGTTTTGTACTTTTACAAAGTAACCAATCTTTTAAAGGATGACGAAGGAAGAATTGCTCGGGCTTTCAAAAAAAGTGTGTAAAAATACCCTTATGGAAACCTTGAATATTGAGTTTACCGAAATTGGCGATGATTATTTAATCGCAAAAATGCCGGTAAATTCCAGGGTTCATCAACCGGACGGTGTTTTACACGGCGGGGCAAGTGTCGCCCTGGCAGAAAGTGTGGGCAGCATGGCGAGTTATGTTTTTTTGAATACCGAAGATTTTTTTGTACGGGGAATTGAAATTTCAGCAAATCATTTAAAAAGTATAAAAGAAGGCTGGGTTTATGCCAAAGCGACCTTTGTTCATAAAGGCAGGACCACGCAATTATTTGAAATTAGGATCACTGATGAAGAGAACAATTTAATTTCAATTGTCAAGCTAACTACTATTGCCTTACCGAAGAAAAAATAATTATGGAACAGGGATTATTGCCGGAATTAAGAAAGCTTTTTACTTCAAAAAAAGCACCTTTTGTCGCCTATAGAAAACCCGGGGATACCAAAGTATTTCTCAGGGTACAACACAATTCTACTACCTATTTTGTTGAAAATTTCGATGAAAGCGGCTATGTTTTCGCTGCATTTAATTCTGAAAGAAAAAAATATTTAATCCCTACGCAATATTCTGATGTTCTCGAATTTGAATTTCAGGAAATCTCTGCCGAAAATGATGTGGAAGTAGCCATTGAAATTGGTGAATTTACTTCAGACATCGATCAAAAAAATTATGAAGTCCTTATTCAGAAAGCGATAGATGAAATTGGGCAGGGGAAATTTAAAAAAGTAGTGCTTTCCAGAAAGGAAAAGGTTGAATTGGCCGATCCTGACCCTGTTGCTATTTTTAAAAAATTACTCCAGAAATATAAGCATGCTTATGTTTCCTGCTGGTACCATCCCGAAACAGGGATTTGGATGGGGGCTACGCCGGAAGCTCTTCTCAAAACTGAAAGAAATAGATTTAATACCATGGCCCTGGCGGGGACCCAATTACATAAGGACGTAGGAGAAATAGAATGGGGGCCAAAAGAAACCGAAGAGCAGTCCCTGGTAACTGACTTCATCCTGAACCAGTTAAAATCTGTTGCGGAAGTTAAAAATATCCAGGCAGGGAAACCATTTTCAAAGAGTGCCGGGAATCTATTACATATTTGTACAGAAATCAGCGGAAGTTTAAATGCCATTAAAGGTTTAAAAAAGATTATAGAAGCTTTACATCCCACACCGGCCATTTGTGGCTTGCCTCGCCAAAAAGCCTTAGAGTTCATCCTGGAAAATGAAAATTATGATCGTAAATTTTATGCGGGATTTATGGGAGAACTAAACATAAAAACAGAAATAAAAAGGAATTCCAACCGGAAGAACCAGGAAAACAGGCAATTTTCAGCTATTGTTCCAAAAACCGATTTATATGTAAACCTTCGGTGTATGAAATTGGTGGAAGATTTTGCCCATATTTATGTAGGCGGAGGCATTACCAAAGATTCAAATCCCACTTCAGAATGGATAGAAACCCTGAATAAATCTGAAACGATGAAATCTGTTCTTGTTAAATAAGCTTCAAATTAGTCTTTCAAATTTCGTTTAAATTGTAATTTTGGGATTCATGAAATATTCCAAGATCCCCGTTGCCCGCTCCATTGTCACTCTTTGCGTGGCTAAGAACATCAAGCACGTCGTGATTTCCCCTGGTTCTCGAAACGCTCCCTTAACCATTGGTTTTACCCACCATCCTGAAATTAAACCTTATAGTATAGTAGATGAGCGCTGTGCCGGTTTTTTTGCTTTGGGAATGGCCCAACAATTACATGAGCCGGTAGTACTGGTTTGCACTTCCGGATCGGCATTGTTGAATTATTATCCGGCTATAGCGGAAGCTTTTTATAGCGATATCCCGCTGGTTATTATTTCTGCGGATAGGCCCATTGAACGGATTGATATTGGTGACGGGCAAACTATCAGGCAGAAAAATGTCTTTGAAAATCATATTCTTTATTCAGCAAATCTCTACTCTGAACTGGTACTGGAAAATGAATTACAGGATTCCAAACTTCAGCAAAAACAATTCGAGGCGCGAAAACATAACGAACGGGAGATTAACCTTGCCTTAAACAAAGCTATTGAAGAACAGGGGCCGGTACATATTAATGTGCCCTTTTACGAACCTCTTTATGATACCGTAGAAAATATTACGGTAAATCCTTTGGAGATCCTTCCGGAAATTCTGAACCGGAATTATGCATCAAATGAATTGCAGCCTTATGCTGATATTTGGAATGCGGCGAAACGAAAAATGATCATTGTTGGAGTTGCCCAACCCAACCTGGTAGAGCAGGAAATTCTCGATAAGTTAGCTGAAGACGATAGCGTAATTGTTTTTACTGAAACCACTTCAAATTTACACCAGCATAATTTTTTTACCAGGATTGATACATTAATTGGACCTATCGAAAAGGAGGTTGATCCTTCCGAATTATTTAAAAAATTACAGCCCGAAATATTGCTCACCTTTGGTGGATTTATTGTTTCCAAAAAGATCAAGGCATTTTTAAGGAAATATCAGCCGGCGCACCACTGGCATATTGATAAAAAGAAAGCTTACAACACTTTCTTTTGTTTGAATAAACATTTTGAAACGGAAGTGAATAGTTTTTTTACAAACTTTCTCCCGCTGAAGAAAGAGGTAGAAAGTGATTACGCTAAATTCTGGCAAAATATTCATGTGCAACGACAAAAGCGCCATGAGGAATATATGGCTGAAATCCCCTATTCAGACCTTAAGGCAATGCAATTGGTTGTTCCTCATGTTCCCGAGCATACGGTGATTGAATTCGGAAATTCCTCCACCATTCGATATGCCCAGTTATTTGAATGGGACAAAAGCATGAAAATCTTTTGTAATCGTGGAACCAGCGGTATTGATGGTAGTGTCTCAACAGCAGTAGGGGCGGCGGTAGCACAAAAGAACCCGGTTTTGCTGATTACGGGCGATCTCAGTTTTTTCTATGATAGTAACGCCCTGTGGAACAATTATATTCCTAACAACTTCAGGATTATCGTTTTAAATAATCAGGGTGGAGGGATTTTCAGGATTTTACCGGGAAATAAAAATTCAGAAAATTTTGAGACTTATTTTGAAACCGTTCATGACCTGAAAGCGAAACCACTTTGTGAATTATATAAACTGGATTATTTTTTAGCAACTTCCGAAGAAGAAATTGAGCAAAGTCTTGTTGAATTTTTTTCAACTTCTTCGCGGCCTAAATTGCTGGAAATTATGACGCCCCGAAAAATTAATGATGAGGTTTTATTAAAATATTTCGGTTTTATAAAAACTTAAAACAGGTATTTCAAAAAGGAAAGCATGTAAAAATAATTAAATTTCACGCAATACGAATCCGTTTCGGTGTAATACCGGAACGGATTTTTCATTCTATTAAAGCTATATTTGCACTTTAAAATTTAAGTATGATTCAGTTAGGTGAATATCATGAATTAAGGATCGAACGCGCAACAGATCATGGCGTGTATCTTAACAATGTAGAAGATGAAGAGGTTTTGCTTCCCAATAAGTATGTTCCTGAAAATTATGAATTAGGGAGTATGATCAAAGTTTTCGTCTATTTAGATCATGACGAAAGACCGGTTGCAACTACCCTGGAACCAAAAATCAAACTGGACGAATTTAAAATGCTGAAGTGTGTCGAAGTAAATAAATTTGGTGCTTTCTTAGATTGGGGACTGGAAAAACATTTATTCGCTCCTTTTAAAGAACAGGTTGTTCCCATGATTCCGCATAATGAATATCTGGTTTTTTGTTATCTGGACCTGGAAACAGATAGACTGGCAGCGTCCAGTAAGGTGCACTCTTTTTTAGACAATGAAACCCTTACTGTAGAACCTTTTGAAGAAGTGGATTTAATTATCAGTAATAAAACCGATCTGGGCTATAATGCAATTGTAAATCAAATTCATCTTGGATTGATCTACCATGATGAAGTTTTTAAGGATTTGAAAATTGGGAAGAAGATAAAGGGATTTATTAAAAAGATAAGGGAAGATAACAAGATTGATCTATCCTTACAAAGGCCGGGTTATCGAAGTATTGAACCCAATGCTCAAAAGATCCTGGACCATCTGGAATCGGCTGGTGGCTTTTTAGATCTTACCGATAAATCTCATCCTGATGAGATCAAAAATCGCTTACAGATGAGTAAGAAAAGTTTTAAGCGTGCAGTGGGCAGTCTTTATAAACAAAGGTCTATAGAAATTAAAGAAGACGGTATTATACTAAAAGATTAAAACCTGGATCGGGTAGGAGTGTACCTTCGGTAATAATAAGGGTTCGCATTAAAATTACTTCGGAAAGGACTTGCATAATATGGATTATTAAAGATATCATCATAATCCCGCACCATGGTTTCCGCGGTAAATTCAATAGTTTTTCTTTCTTTTTTAATAATTTGAATGGGAGAACCAAGATCTATTGTTTTCGGCTTATAACTATTCGCCTGTTTGATAATTCCAACCATGTCGATTTCCTTTTTCTGAATGAGGTTTTCATCTTTAAAAGTCCCATCGGGCAGAATAAAATCAGATTCGCTTTGCCAGGAAAAACTTAGATCCTTCCAGCTATTTTCAATCTTATTCGGCCTTATTTCAAAATCTTTACGATCCCAATATTCCTGGCCATTCATAGAAAAGCCTGCAAGGATTAGAATGATAAGTAATCGAAATTTCATTTTCTATTTTTCTGAAAGATATCAAGAATTATGCAAAATTACCATTTGAGCCTGATTATGAAAGAAATTTATAAGAAATTCTATGGGAAACTTCTGCTTTAGACTGAAAACTTTATTTTTACTTCAAACTTTTTGATATGCCTGAAATTAATTGGAAAACTGTAAAAGAATACGAAGATATTACCTATAAAAAAGCAGGTGGAGTAGCGAGAATTGCCTTTAACAGGCCAGAGATTAGAAATGCTTTTCGACCTAAAACCACTTCAGAATTACTGGATGCTTTTCAGGATGCACATGAGGATACTTCTATTGGTTGCGTATTACTTTCAGGGGAAGGGCCTTCCACAAAAGATGGAAAATGGGCATTTTGTAGTGGTGGCGACCAGACTGCCCGTGGCCATCAGGGCTATGTGGGGGAAGATGGGTATCATCGATTAAATATTTTAGAAGTGCAAAGGTTGATTCGTTTTATGCCAAAAGCCGTCATTGCGGTTGTCCCGGGATGGGCGGTTGGCGGCGGACACAGCCTGCACGTGGTTTGCGATTTAACCCTGGCCAGTAAAGAACATGCCATCTTTAAACAAACCGATGCCGATGTAACCAGTTTCGATGCCGGATATGGCTCCGCATATCTCGCGAAAATGGTGGGGCAAAAAAGGGCCCGTGAGATTTTCTTTTTAGGCAGAAATTACTCCGCACAGGAAGCTTATGAAATGGGAATGGTGAATGCTGTGATCCCGCATGCTGAATTAGAAGATACTGCTTATGAATGGGCCCAGGAAATTATGGCAAAATCTCCAACCTCCATCAAAATGCTGAAGTTCGCCATGAATTTGACCGATGATGGGATGGTAGGACAACAGGTGTTTGCCGGCGAAGTTACCAGGCTGGCTTACATGACTGAGGAAGCCAAGGAAGGAAGGGATGCCTTTTTGGAGAAAAGAAAGCCCAATTTTGATAAAAAATGGATCCCATAAAAAATTTTAAAATTTTACGCAACTTTTTAAAGCTTTCGGCATCTCATAAGTGAAGAATACCACAAAAGTATGCGTACAATTATTTTTTTAGCCTTAATGACTTTGTTTTCCTGTTCTGAAGAAAAGGAGAGCAGCCTCGAAAATGTTGATCAGCCTCAATTGAGCACAAATGATTATCCTCAACAATGGAAACTTTTTAAGATGACCGGAAGTTTCGACGGTTCTGAAACTACTGGGGAAGAAATGGAATGGCAGGAGACTTATTATTTCTACCAGGACAAAAGCTTTAAAAAAGTAAGGATCAAAAATAATATTTCAGTAGAGGCTAAAGGAAGTTTTGAAATCCTGATGAGTGATGAGGAAGCAGCTTTTATATTAACTTATAATCAGCCTTCAGAATTAATAGGAAATTGTACAGGTGATCTGAAAGAACATTTAAGCCTGAGGGAAAATAATACAGTTTTACAAAGCAGCTGGATGGCTTGTGATGGTCCGGGCTTATTTTACAAAAGAAAGAATTAGACTTTTATAGTTTCCAATACGCACCTATGAAAAAGAGAAAAGCCGCGAAGAAATTTGCGGCTTTTTATATAAAATAAACACTTGAATTATCTCAATCTGGGATAATTTTCCGGATTGGATTCATACATGATCGAATAAACCTTTTCAAACATATCTTCAGCAGATGGTTTGGAAAAATAATCACCATCAGTACCATAGGCTGGCCTGTGTTCTTTTGCGGTCAAAACCTGGGGTTTACTATCCAGAAATTTATAGGCATTCTGTTCATCCAGCACTTTTTGAAGAATATAGGACGAACCACCTCCCGGAACATCTTCATCAATTACCAGTAAACGATTGGTTTTTTCAACACTTTTTACGATATCATGGTTTAAATCAAAAGGCAACAAAGATTGAACATCAATCACTTCAGCATCAATCCCAGCCTCCAGGAGATCTTTGGCAACTTCCTGAACAATCCTAAGGGTTGAACCATAAGAAACAAGCGTAATATCAGTACCTTCTTTTACAGTTTCAACCACTCCAATGGGGGTTTTAAATTTCCCCAAATTCTCCGGTAATTTTTCTTTTAAACGGTAACCATTTAAACATTCCACTACTAAAGCCGGTGTATCTAAATCTAACAAGGTATTATAAAAACCGGCAGCTTTGGTCATATTTCGGGGAACCAGGAAATACATTCCCCGAATGAGATTTAAAATTCCGCCCATCTGCGAACCACTATGCCAGATACCTTCCAGTCTATGACCTCGGGTTCTCACAATTAGTGGCGCTTTTTGCCTTCCATTCGTTCTATAGTATAATGTAGAAAGATCATCGCTTAAGCCCTGGATACAATACATTACATAATCCAAATACTGAATTTCAGCAATTGGTCTTAAACCGCGCATGGCCATTCCGATTCCCTGGCCTAAGATGCTTGCTTCCCGAATGCCAGTATCTGCAACCCTCAGCTTCCCGTACTTTAATTGTAAACCTTCCAGTCCCTGGTTCACATCACCAATTTCTCCGGCATCCTCACCGAAAATTAAAGCTTCCGGTCGTGTATTAAAAATGGCATCAAAATTATTCCGAAGGATGATTCTTGCATCTACTTCTTCTACATCTTCGCTATAGGTTGGAAGGATTTCAATAGAAATATCTTCAGAAGCATATAAATTTGAGCTGTATTCTTTCGAAGAAACTTCAAAAAAACTATCCATCCAACGAATGAATTCGGTTTTTTCAGGAAATTCCTCTCCAATTAAAAAACGTAGCGTCTTTCTTGCGCAGGACATCACGTCTTTTTTAAGCGGTTCTCGGGAAGAGTTGATATTTGCCTTAATACCTTTAATTAAATTTGCGTTGGCAGATTTAGCGATAAGTTTATCTAAATGCTGTACGAACTCTTTTTGACGGGCAAGGTTAGGCTTTAAATAGGATTTCCAGGCTTCCTGTTTTGAAGCTCTGATTCCTTTCCTTATTTGTTTCTCAAGATCATCCAGCTGACTCTCTGTAGCGAAATCATTTTCAACGATCCATTCTTTAAATTTTAAGTTGCAATCATGAGCACGCTCCCAGGTTAATCTCTCCTGTGATTTGTAACGTTCGTGAGAACCTGAAGTAGAATGTCCCTGCGGTTGGGTGAGTTCGATAACATGTATGAGGACCGGGCAATGTTGTTCCCGGGCAATTCTTCCCGCTTTTTCATAAGTTTCCATGAGTGCCGGATAATCCCAGCCCCTTACTACGAGAATCTCGAATCCTTTATGGTCCTCATCCCTTTGAAAACCTTTTAAAACTTCAGAAATACTTTGTTTTGTAGTTTGATGCTTTGCATGTACAGAAATCCCGTACTCATCGTCCCAAACGCTAACAACCATGGGTACCTGTAACACTCCTGCAGCATTGATCGTTTCCCAGAAATGGCCTTCACTTGTACTTGCATTTCCTATGGTTCCCCAGGCAACTTCGTTACCCTGATCACTAAAATTTTCGGTATTGATTCCATCTACATTTCTATAGATTTTGGAGGCCTGGGCAAGACCCAAAAGTCGCGGCATTTGTCCTGCTGTAGGAGAAATATCTGCACTTGAATTTTTTTGCTCTAATAAATTTTTCCAATCCCCGTGTTCATCCAGGGAGTATGTCATAAAATGCCCGCCCATCTGCCTTCCGCCAGACATGGGCTCATTTTCCAAATTTGTATCAGCATATAGTCCGGCGAAAAATTGCTCCGGAGTCAGTGCGTTGATAGCCATCATGAAGGTTTGATCACGATAGTACCCAGATCTAAAATCACCATTTTTGAAAGCTTTGGCCATGGCAAGTTGAGGAATCTCTTTCCCATCTCCAAAAATCCCGAATTTTGCCTTTCCCGTAAGAACTTCCCTTCTTCCCAATAGACTACATTCCCTGCTTATAACAGCAGTCCTGTAATCATCGAGAACCTCAGATTTGAACTCATCAAATGAAATAGAATTAGCAGTTTCGGTTTCGCTTTGCATGAACATGAATTTGATTGAAAACAAATGTAATTAAAACTAAGCTTAAATACAATTCAATTAATGGGCTGATAATTGAATATAATTCATTTTTAACCTTTATTTATTATTTATTTCAGAATAAAACTTTAGAATATCGAAATTTCATTGAAGATATCGAAATTTGATTCTTAAAAATTTAATATTTGTAATTAAATATGGGCCTTAAATGAACAAGAATACTACTGAAAACGAGCGTTTTAGAACTTTAATACCAGCGGCGGGTAAATAATTTGATAATTGTATTAAGGTCCAAAGCAACAATAAACCTAATTTTTTGATCATAATCTGGCTGGGCAATTTCCCATCCTAAATTGGAATATACCGGAAAGAATAATTCAAAGTAATCCTGAACCAGACTAACCCTTATACCTGAGTCATAAAGCAGTTTTCCATTTACATGTTTGTTCTTTACCACTCCCAAATCTCCATAAGCATAGATCCAATTCCAAATACTGGTACTTCCGTTAATGGTCGTAATCCACTGATTGGCAAATTCCGGTTGTAATTGGGATTTAAAACCACCTTCAGCTACGATAATTTGTTGACTGAAAAGTCCGCTACCCTGGCTTCGACCATAATAATTATAATCAAAAAGATAATCGGTTGGCCTGTCTAAGGCGAAGCTGAAGTAATTATTGGCTTGAACATCATTATAAAGAAAGGTACCGGCAAAAACCCTCAAATTGACCTGACGGTTATTTTTAAACAACTTCCTATATTCAACACTAAAAGACATTTTGCTGAACTTATCGGAAAGTTGATAATCGACACTTCCGCTAAAATATTTTATAAAATTAGGATTGCTATAGCGGTAATTTACGTTGAAGACGTTATAATCTGGCTGAAGTAAAGTAGCTTCAGGATTTTGATCCCTGCTTACATTTACATTTCGAATGGTTAATCGCTGCCCTTCATTACTTCTTAAATATGGATTTCTGAAATTAAAGGAAAGAAAGGGTGTATATTTTTCATAAAATAGATCGTAACCAAACGAATAGCGGCTGCCACCAATACCGTAGCTTATCGCATACAAATTTTTGTTCTCAAATTGATGGGTATTGGAAAATCCTGCTGATCCTACAAGGGTCTTGCTGTTAAAAGCATATTTTGGAGAGATCCCAAAGCTAAAGGTTTTGCTCAAAACCGTTTTATTATACAACCTTGGCCCAATGGAAATTCCGTCATAAAGGTTATAATCGAACTGGGGCATAAAAAAGATCTGGTTATATTTTGGATCTTCTATATCCTGAAAGAGACGAAATTGTACCGGTTTATTGAGTAGCGTAGTGACTCGCTTGTAGTTATTCCGCTTGTTAAACTCAGGGATAGTGCCCTCATAGTTAAGGGCAAGACGTTCGATATCCATTCTTGGGATACTTACCGTTTTAGTGTCCTTCACCTGCTCTACCCAGGTTTTATAGACAATCTCTTTATCTTTAATCCCATAAAGACTTACAGGCATATCATTATTCCGAAGATTTTTAACGGTAACCCTTAGAGAATCTTCAAACTTCTGAACCTTGCCAATCTTAAAATCGATCTTCTTATTGGTTTTTATATAATCCCTGAAAAACCATGAAATATCTTTATCTGCATTTTTTTCAAGCAGCCTTATAAAATCATTATCTGAAACTTTCTTCAGACTATAATTGGTATAGAATTCTTTGATGCTTTCTCTTACACTTTCATCTTCCAGATAATCTATGAGGTATTTTACCCCAACACCTGCCTTATAACTATTGGCGATGATTCGATTGAACCCAACCAAAGAATCCTGAGAGGTATTCAATGGCTGGTCCATATTTCTCCTGGCCATATTCATGTACAGGAATTCGTATTGATCATTATATTCAAGGTCTGCAGCATGAAACCAGCGAAGTCCAACAATATTACTTAAACTTCCAAATAACTTCATATTGGGATAATAGGTTTCCACATAGTCCATCATAAGGGAAACCATGATGGCATCTATAACCCATTTTTCGGTGTTGGGGTTTACCAGGATGGTGTTCTGAAGAAAATTGCTGGAAAGTGTTTTAAAAACTTTAATGTCATATTGAAATCCGTCAGGAAATGGCCTGATAAAATCGGGGAGCTGGTTTAAACCATATACCGGATTTTTTAAGTAATCTTCCCTGGAGATAAAAAAGTTTTTATGCGGAAAAGTGCCCAGGCGATCTTCAAGAAATGTTAGGGAACGATTGAGGATAACATTTTTAACATCGGGATCTAATCCTTCATCTTCCAGATTGGTAATGATATTATTATTTCCAATCCTCAGCGATTCAAAAATGTAAGATTGAGAGAGATATAATTCAGAGTCTACCCGATTCACACCTGAAAATCTAATTTTCTTTGAATCTGAAGTGGTAATGGTGCTCTTAAGGTTTAAAGCGGAAGTGGCATAATATTTTGTGGGAATGTTAAGATTTATCTCGATATCGTAAGGTTGTACATATTGAAGGTCAAGATCCTTATGATTATATAATTGCCAGCCATTATCCAAAGGTGCAGGAACTAAATACCAATATTTCAGCTTAAAATTCCCTTCCTTATCTACCCCAAAGCGGGTAAATTTATCGTCTGGAATTATTAGATCATACTTAAAATTCAGCTCTATTGATTCGCCAGCCTGTAAGGGTTTATCCAAAATAACTCTAACCAGATCATAAACCTCACCCGGCCGGTCCCATTCCAGGGCTTTTCCTTCAGAGTTTTTTACTGAAAATATATTGGTTGAGCCGCGTTCTTCTTCTTTCGAATAATGAAATTTCCGGGAATAATCTTCAGCAAAACGTTTAGCCAACGCGGAACTCTTGCTACTAAAAGCATTGTTCCAGTCATTTAAATAAATGCTAATTAGTTCTCTACTTTCAGTATTTGTAAAGATGATTTTCTCCTGAATTTCAAGTGTCCTCGAGCTATCAATTAGCTTAGCATCAACAGTGATGACATTCTGTGCAGAAAGCCATCCAGATATGCAAAAAAATATAAGGGATAACGAAAGGTATCTCAATTAAGTAATCTATTTAAGCTCCAAAGGAAGCGGTCTAATATAATCAAAGTTTCATGCCTTCAAGAACTATACCCACTAGAAATTTGGACTTAAATTGTATTCATCATAGAATTTATCTAAAATCTCGATCACTTCGTCTTCTGTGTCTACAACCTGAACAAGATCAATGTCTGCATCGCTAATATTTTGGAAGCTGTCCAATAGGGTGGTCCTTATCCAGTCCACTAAACCTCCCCAAAATTCAGATCCTACCAGGATAACAGGAAATTTGTCAACTTTATGCGTTTGAATGAGGGTAATAGCTTCGAATAACTCATCTAAAGTTCCAAATCCTCCTGGCATGACTACAAATCCCTGAGAGTATTTTACAAACATGACCTTGCGAACAAAAAAATAATCAAAATCAAGGCTTTTATCGTTATCTATATATGGATTGTCATGCTGTTCAAATGGCAAATCTATGTTAAGGCCCACGGAAGTTCCACCGGCGAGATGAGCACCCTTATTACCCGCCTCCATAATGCCGGGACCACCACCAGTGATCACGCCATAACCGTTGTCTACGATCTTTTTGGCGACTTTTTCAGCTAATTTGTAATATTTCATGTCGGGTTTTGTCCTTGCCGATCCAAAGATGGAAACGCAAGGTCCAATCTGGCTCAACTTTTCGTAGCCATTTACAAACTCACCCATGATCTTGAATATCGCCCAGGAATCATTAGTTTTAATCTCGTTCCAGGCTTTATTTCTATGTTCTCTCATTGAATTACTATTTCTGTATTATTTTTGGCGAGTTCCTTTTTAAGGAATTTAGCTGTATAACTTTTTTTGTCTTTTGCCACTTCTTCAGGAGTTCCCTTAGCAACAACTTTTCCGCCGCCTTTTCCACCTTCGTAACCAATATCGATAATATAGTCGGCCATTTTTATAACATCCATATTGTGTTCAATAATAAGGACCGTGTTGCCTTTATTGGCGAGTTTATTTAAAACATCCATGAGTACACGAATATCTTCGAAGTGGAGTCCCGTGGTTGGTTCGTCTAAGATATAAAATGTATTTCCAGTATCCCTTTTTGAAAGTTCTGTAGCTAATTTAATGCGCTGGGCTTCACCTCCAGATAGGGTAGTAGACTGTTGGCCGAGACTGATATATCCTAAACCAACATCCTGAATCGTCTTCAATTTCCTATAAATCTTCGGAATATTCTCAAAATATGGTGTTGCTTCATTAATGGTCATTTCCAAAACATCAGCAATCGATTTTCCTTTAAACCTTATTTCGAGCGTTTCGCGGTTGAAGCGTTTTCCCTGGCAGGTTTCACATTCCACATACACATCTGGTAGGAAGTTCATTTCAATTACACGCAGGCCGCCGCCTTTGCAGGTTTCACATCTTCCACCTTTAACGTTAAAACTGAAACGTCCCGGTTTATAGCCCCGGATAAGCGCTTCCGGAGTTTTTGCGTATAGATTCCTTATTTCTGAAAAGACTCCGGTATACGTGGCAGGATTTGACCTTGGCGTCCTACCGATGGGTGACTGATTAATATCAATTACCTTATCTATATGGTCCAGACCTTTAATAGATTTGTAAGGCTTTGGTTTTTTTACGCCATTAAAATAATGCGCGTTCATAATAGGGTAGAGGGTCTCATTGATCAAAGTTGACTTTCCACTACCGGAAACTCCTGTTACAGCAATCATTTTGCCCAGCGGAAGGCTAATATTTACATTTTTCAGGTTATTACCGGTCGCTCCTTTTAAATCGATCTTATTACCATTTCCTTTTCTGCGTTTGTTGGGAACGGCAATTTCTTTCGTTCCGTTGAGATATTGTGCGGTTAAACTATCATGTTTCAATATTTCTGCAGGTGTGCCCTCACTAATAATCTCGCCACCAAGCTTTCCGGCTTTAGGCCCAATATCGATCACATGATCTGCGCGTTCGATCATATCTTTATCATGTTCAACCACGATCACTGTATTTCCAATATCCCGGAGCGATTCCAGAGAATTGATCAGTTTTTCGTTATCCCTTTGATGGAGGCCAATGCTGGGTTCATCTAATATATATAGTACACCCACAAGCTGGGAACCAATTTGTGTTGCTAAGCGAATACGTTGCGCCTCACCGCCCGAAAGGGATTTTGAACTTCTATTTAGGCTGAGATAGGTTAAACCAACATCTACTAAAAACTGGATACGAACCCTGATTTCCTTAACAACTTCTGAAGCAATCTGAAGTTGTTTTTCGCTAAGATCTTTTTCGACCGTACTAAACCATTTGGCTAGGTCAGAAATATCCATTCCAGCAAGATCAGCGATATTTTTACCGGCAACTTTGAAGTAAAGTGCTTCCTTTTTTAGTCTGGAACCCTCGCAGACGGGACATTCAATTTTATCCATATATTCTTTAGCCCAGCGACGTAAAGAAGTGGAGTCATTATTTTTATAAGTGGTCTCAATAAATTTAGCCACACCTTCAAAATCGATCTTAAAGTTTCTGGTGATTCCTAATGATTTAGACTCTTTAGAAAATTTTTCATTGCCACCGAATAAGATAATATCCAAGGCTTCCTTGGGAATCTTATTTATGGGATCAGTCAATTTGAAATCATATCGTTCGGCGATAAGTTCTAGTTGCGAAAAAACCCAGTTCTTTTTCTGCGGACCATGCGGGGCTATACCTCCCGCCTTAATCGATTTAGATCTATCAGGAATGATCTTGTTTTCATTGACTTCATATAAAGTACCAATACCATTGCAATGCGGGCAGGCCCCTTTGGGAGAATTAAAGGAAAAGCTGTTGGGTTCAGGACTTGGGTAGCTAATTCCTGTGGTAGGACACATTAAGCTTCTGCTAAAATATCGAATCTCACCACTTTCCTGATCGAGGATCATTAACGAATCATCCCCATGATACATCGCGGTTTTAATGCTTTCTTCCAGGCGTTTATCCGAATCAGTTTTGGTTTCAATCTTTAACCGGTCTATCACAATCTCGATATCATGAATTTTATAACGATCGAGTTTCATTCCTTTCGTGATATCTACTATCTCCTCATCTGTTCTTACCTTTAAGAACCCCTGTTTGGCTATTTGCTCAAAGAGCTCCCGGTAGTGACCTTTTCTACTCCTTATCACTGGAGCAAGAATGCTCACTTTCTTTCCATTGAAATTGTCCAGGATGAGTTCTTTTATTTGAGAATCAGTATAACTCACCATTTTCTCTCCCGTATTGAAACTATAGGCATCTGCTGCCCGCGCAAACAATAACCTTAGAAAATCATAGATTTCAGTGATGGTTCCTACCGTACTTCGAGGATTTTTACTTGTTGTTTTTTGTTCAATAGCAATCACAGGAGAAAGACCATCAATCTTATCTACATCGGGTCTTTCCAAACCACCAAGAAACTGCCTTGCATAGGCAGAAAAGGTTTCAATATATCTTCGCTGTCCTTCTGCATAAATAGTATCAAAAGCGAGGGATGATTTTCCAGAACCCGATAGACCGGTAATTACCACCAGTTTTTCTCTGGGAATACTAACATCTATATTTTTAAGATTATGAACCCTGGCACCTAATACTTCAATCGAATCTTCAAATTTTGCCATATTTTTTTTCAAGATGGCAAAGTTACTTATAGTATTAGTATTTAAAAAGTTAATCTCATTCCATCCTTTGTTAAACATCATTAATTTTTCACTTAGGTTGCGTAGGATATTTTGGCTATATTTTATGAATTATTCATTTTTTTGATCAATATTTTATTGATATGTTTGTCATACTAATATTACATTGAATTTTATTTAATTTCATAGTTTTCATGTATATTTATGTTCTTGTAAAATAAGCTCCCCTAGTTTATAGTTTTTATCCCCTAATTTTTTAATGAATCAGTAAAAGATTTTTTAAATGGATAAAAGACGAATTTTACTAATAAGTGATAGCGATTTACTCAAGGAGGATCTAGAAAAAAGTTTAGGTTTTACTTACCAAATTGTTAAGGAAAGAAGCGTACATGCATCTTATCACTTAGCTCTCTCGATCCTACCGGAAATCATTGTACTTGATACCAGTTCCCTAAAAAAAGTATCAGATTTTAAGAATCTTAAGAACTTTAAGTCCACCCATTACTTAAAGGCAAGTGTCTTAATAATATGGTGTGATGAGGAAAGTTTAAAAAACTTCAGGTCGAAGTTTGATACAATTATTGATGAATTTATTTCGAATGAAAATATTGATTGTTTAGCTGCTATGATAGAAAGAATAATTTCCAGACCAATAAGTGAAAAAAATGTATGGAAAGAATATTTTTTAGGACTTTTCAATTTAATGCCCCAACCAGTATTATTGCTGGAGCAGAATAAGATTTTGGCTATGAATGATAGTTTTAAAAAAGTTTTTAAGATTGAAGATTCCAGTGATCTTCAACTAACAGATTTTGTGAATATTGAAAATAAGGCAAAAGTAAAAACCAGTCTTAAAAAATTTGCCAGGGGAAAACACTTTAAAGCGGTTACCAAAACTTCCCTGCTCCTTTCTGATGATAAAATACGGAATGCAAAAATCAACTTTTCTAAGTTAAGTCGTGAAATTGATAACCAATTTGTAATGATTATTGATTTCGAAGAAAATCGAAAAATCGTTGATCAGCCCGTTGGCACGATATCTCAACAGATTGATAACTGTTTTAAGAAAAACTCGCAACTCACTAATTATTCTTTTACTGTAAGGGAAAAGGAAATTATCTCCTTATTATGTAAAGGATATAAATCTAAGGAGATTTCAGAAAAATTATTTATATCTCCCAAGACAATTGAAAAGCACCGGGCAAATATTATTAAAAGAACGAATTCTGAAACTATTCTGGAAAGTATCATTTATGCAATAAATCATAAGTTGATAGAGATATGATTATGTTAAATATTTGATAATGGAGTCTTAATGTATGCAAATGGGGGATTTCCCCCATATAAGAATCAGAAAAAACCAGCTACTTTTATATCGATTTAAAAAAGGAAGTCACCCCTAAGTTCTTCTCAATAAAATCATGCCCCCAAGGCCCCCAAATCTTCACAATAATAAAATTTAAGTTCAAGCTTATATCTACTTAAGCTTTATGGAAATTTATATTTTATTTTCACACATGTATTACATATAATTATTTATTAACCATTCTAAATTATTAACCGTTACTAAACCTTAAAACTATGAAAGAATAAAAGACACTTCACATTCAAAGCAGAAATTCACTGTTTAAATCCTCAATTACGAATTGAAAATTTTGAAAAATACTGTTTTTCTCCTGGGAGAGAACTGTCAAAAAACATTTATTAACCATTCTATTTATTAACTAATTTTTTTAAAAAAAACTCATGAAAAGAACTAATTTTTTACTAACAATTTTTGCCGCGATTTCATTGCTGTTCACCTCCTGTAGTAAAGAGGAGGAAAGTTCAAGTCAAGATCCCGCAGGTACGGAAACTGCAACTTTAGAATTTGGAGCGCTTTTAAATAATCTAGCCAATAGAGCTGCAAGTGATTCTAAACTACACTTTAATACAATCCCTGATTGTTCTAGTGAAATGCCCGCCATGGCAGAGATCACTTTCTCTGTTAACGGTGGAACTTCAAAAACAATTGAAGTTGAAATCCTGAATGATGGATCAAGTTATTATACTGCTTACACTGAAGATTTGAAAATTTCAACTACTGGTGGTAATGCTGTGATAACTTTGGAAGGATTTATCGTTTATGATGCTGGTGATAATATGATTTGGATAGCTCCATCTGAGGAAGGGGATCCAGGTTTATTTGATGGGTATGTTAATAAAGCATTACCATTTGATACTACTGTTTATTCAGGTACAAAGCCATATATAGATGTGGAAGTACTTTGTTTTGACAGGCGTATGGCTAATGAGTATGGGTATGTTTTCTTTGATATCGATCAAAAAGAAATCTTCAACTTCTGTATTTTCGGAAACTTCTGTACTCCAAGTGGCAGGCATTATGTGGCGAATTATAGCGTAGATGTATGGACCTATGTAAATGGAGCGAAAGATGTCCAAATATATAATGATCTTACTTCTACAGCTGTTTTAGAGAATGGTATATATAAAGAATCACCTTTATGTGTGGCTTTACCAGATGATCCAGATTCTGAAGATGATGCCTATTATTTTGAAATTACCTTGTTAGATTCTCCAGAATACGATGCTGGAAATGATGAAGGTAGAATTGTTAGAGCAGGTGTTTTAACTGAAACAGAAGCAAAATCTTTATTCGTAGGCGAAGACCGTTTGGAATATTATCATTTCCAGGTTGGTGATGCTTGTGATGATAGCGATAACCCTCCAGTATTTAATGATCCAGAAGATGATAAAAAGACTTACAAAGCATGTTTAAGATCATTACCAGAAGGTAAAAGCGATGTTTCAGGTCTTAAAGCCAATGGATATGCTTATATAAATCTTGAGGGAAATCAATTAAGAACAAGGATTTTTGCTTTTGATATGACTCCTAATAAAATGCATGCTCAACATATTCATGGTGATGGAGTAGCTGATGCAAGTTGTCCTACCCTTGAAGATGATGCTGATGCTGATGGATTTATTCAACTCAGTGAAGGAGCTAGTGATTATGGAGGAGTATATTTACCACTAACACTGAATAATGGCGACTTTCCGACTGCTGATGGAGATGGATATTACAATTATGATAGGACTTTTACTCTTGGCTCGGGTGGTAACCCTTCCGTTTCTGATATTGGTCCACTTGATCTTACAGCGGTTGTACTCCACGGTTTCCAATATGGCGGTAGTTATTTAGGATCTCTTCCTGTTGCCTGCGGGGAATTAGAAGAAAACTAGAAAAAGTAATAGCTGCATGATAATCTCATGCAGCTTTTTTAAAATCTTGAAGTTGTACACTTTAAATAACCATTCTAAAATTATTTAAACCATTTAATTATGAAGAACTTTAAAAAGTACTTGGGCATGACAGCAATTTTCGCCCTGCTTTTCACTTCCTGTAGTACAGAAGAAACATCTGTAGATGTTACAGGGGATAATACCTCTGCGGTATTAGAATTTGGAGCTGTCCTAAACAATCTTGCCAATAGGGCTGCGAGTGATAGTAAACAACATTTCGCTGCTATTCCAGACTGTTCTCCTGCAGCTCCTGCAATGGCAGAAATTACATTTTCTGTAGATGAAGGAACTTCTCAAACGATTGAAGTAGAGATTTTAAGTGATGAAGATGGCTATTTTACTGCCTATACTGAAGCCCTTAAAATCGCAATTCCATCTGGAGGATCTGTTGAAGTAAACCTAGAAGGATTCTTGGTATATGATGCAGGAGACAACCTTATTTGGGTTGCCCCCTCTGATGCAGGAAACCCAGGTTTATTTGATGGGTATGTGAATAATGCGTTACCATTTAGTACTACTGTATACGCGGGAACCAAGCCTTATATTGATGTTGAGGTATTATGTTTTGATAGACGTATGGTAAACGAATATGGATATCCATTCTTTGATATTGTTCCTGGAACGATCTATCCATTATGCTTCTTTGCAAACTATTGTACAGATAATGGAAGACACTTTGTTGGAAATTATAGTGTTGCACTAACTTATTTAGATGGTGATATCGTTCTTTATGATGGATCCGAAGCTGGTGCCAGACCTGTAACAGGGGTGAGAGCAAATGGTGAGTATTATGCAGATCCAGTATGTTTGGTTGTACCAGAATCTCCCTTTGAAGATATGGACACTCCTTACTTATCTTATACAATTACTCCATTAGATTGGGATGCTACTTATGGAAATATCGATAATATATCCATGACTATAGTATTTCTTACTGGAAATGATGTTTTAGATCTATTAAACGCTGATGGTGAAACCAATGAGTATATCCACGTTTTTATTAACTGTGATGATAACCCAGGTGGTGGAGATTGCGAACCCACTGATGACGATATGAATGGAGATTGTATTCCAGATGTTGATCAGTGTGATTTGTATCCAGCTTTATGTAACCCCGGTGGTGGAGATTGTGAACCAACTGATGACGATACGAACGGAGACTGTGTGCCAGATGTTGAGCAGTGTGATATATTTCCATCTTTATGTCAGCCAGCAGGAAACAAAAACTGTGAAACTGCTTTTGCTTATGGTAATAATGATGAATTAGAATTCAGGGATATTTATACCGGAAACGGTAATGGTAGATGGGGATGGATTGCTCAGGGTGAAGGTACTTACACTATCTATGCAGCAGCAGGAAACCAATACAAAAAGGATATGCCCGTAGGTACTGCAACCGTAACAATAGTGGGAGTAAATGTAAAAGTGGATATTGAAGATGCTGATGGATATGATTTTACCGAACTTCATATTGATTTGTTCTCTGGCATTCCAACTTATAATGATGTTAAAGCTCCAGGACAGTATTCATATAATGAATCTAATCCAAGTCAGGGATCTTTCGTTTATACTAATCCAACTGGTGATAACAGTTTCTATATTGTTATCCACGCAGTTTCATGTGATGAGTAAAAAACTTAACCAGTCCGGTTTAAACCCGGACTGGTTTTTATTAACCATTCTAAATATTAAACTAAACTTTTTATTATGACAAAAATTAAAACTTTACTAGCTTATTGCGGTATTTTCACACTGCTCTTTGCAAGTTGTTCTAAAGACGAGCCTGCGCAATTGGGTGATGTACCTACCGGAGAAGATTTTGCTGTTTTAACATTCAACTCCGTATTAAATGATCTTGCGAATAGATCTATGTCTAAAGCACATTTCGATCAGGTTCCAGATTGTTCAAATGAGACACCATCATCTGTTGAAATAACCTATTCTGTAGGCAATGGAGCTTCTGAAACAGTTACTGTGGCTGTATTAAGTGAAAATGGCGACTATTTTACTGCCTATTCTGAAGATCTAAAAGTCCTTATTCCTTCAGGTGGAAGTGTAATGGTGAATTTAGAAGGATTTAAAGTGTATTCCGGTTCGAATTCCTTAATCTGGGTAGCACCTGTTAGAACCAATGGGGATGCTGACCAATTTGATGGATATGTAGAGCAATCTTTACCATTTAGCACAGAAGTATTTGCAGGTACAAAACCTTATATAGATGTAGAAGTGCTTTGTTTCGATAGACGTATGGCCAATGAGTACGGGTATGTTTTCTTTGATATCATTCCTAAAACGATCTATCCTCTTTGTTTATTTGCTAATTATTGTAACGCAGATGGGAGACACTGGGTAGCCGATTATTCTATCGACCTTTATTATGGAGTGAGCGAAAATAATAGAACTCAATTATATTCTAATACTCAGGAAAGTGCAATGGCTACTACTTCTATGATTGAGGGAGAATTTCAGGCAGATCCTTTATGTTTAGTTATTCCTGGTCCTCCTGCAAACCTGGCTAATGATATGCCATATTTAACTTTAATAGTGTATCCCATGGATTGGAATGCTACTGGAAGTTATGGTGATATAGATAATTCAGGAGTTAAAATTCAGTTAAGCTGGAATGATGTAAATGGATTGCTAAATACAGATGGAACCACCAATGAATATTTACATATTCTTCTAGGAGCGTGTGAGGATGCATTAACTGGCGACGGTACGATGAATCCTGGTGGAGGGACCGGTGGAGGTGGAAACGACTGTGTTGCTTCAGATCCGGAGGCAGATTGTGATGATGATACAATTCCAAATAAATGTGATATAGATTCCCCATTCTATAACACGTTTGATTGTGATGGTGATGGTACCCTTAATGGGGATGAAAACCAGGGTTGTGTAGATGATACCGATCCTAATTGTGGTGTAACTGTGGAACCGGCGACTTGCGACCTTACCATAACTGCTCTTCCACAAGGTTGTCTTAGAGGTATAATTGATGGACAGTCCGGTGCTTCTTTTACTTCAATTTCTGGGGATACTGGAATACCTATGGTGGATGCAAATGCGAGTGCCACTTTGGATATTGGAACTTTAGGATTAACGCGAGATGCTGATGGTAATATTGACTATACCTTTACAGTAGGTTCAGCTAATGTTTCTCATTATGTTATTAAAATAAAAGATTCTTCAGATGGCGATGTGGTTTGTGTAGATGAATCTGATGATAATAGCCAAATAGAAGGAAATTTTGTTTATCCTATTCTTGTATGGTTAGAGGCAAATGTTTGTCCTACTAACTAAAACTATGTAACCCGACAAACTTTTTTAACCGGGGGGTGACTAATTTTGCGGGTTATAATTCAAAACTTAGTTTTGGATAAAATGGCTGCTTGGATTTCCAGGCAGCTTTTTTTTTAGCTTTTTTTGCGAAAAAGTTTTTGTACTACAAACAAATAGCTATGTTAGGTTTTGTAGTTCAGTTAGTTACAAGGTTCTTTGAAATTTTATTTATTTGGAAGCTCTATGTTTTAAAGGACTTTCGTCTAATTCTAAAATATATTCAACAAGATTTTAAGAAATCCCAAATCTCTTAATTTCAAATAGAAAATATTTTTTGTAAGAATTAGACTGTTAAAAAATTATGATAATATTTTAATAAAATATTGGAATGAACTTTGTAAAAACTAAACCGAAATCAAAAATTAACAAAAATTTTAAATTTAGAATTAATTAAATCCTACTTATGAAAAATTGGAAATTGTTATTGTTAGCTCCGGCATTACTATTTGTTGCCTGTAGCGAAGAATCAATGGATGAAATAGCCCAAAATGAACAAAGCGCTGAGGTCGCTAACTTTGATGAACTAAGCGAAATTGCATATCCTGAAAAAAAAGGGAATATTAGTGAAGTTTATTATGCTGGCCAAAAAATGGCTGTCTCTAAGATTAATGGTAAAAACGTATATCAAGGTGATATAATTCTCCCAAACAGCAAAGTTTCAAAAAGCTATGTTGAACTTGTATATGAGCCTGGACAAGCCGAAGATCAAAAAAGCGTTGGTAGAACTTCGAACTACTGGCCAGACAATACCGTTTATTATGACGTAGATAGTGGTTTATCTGATTCTGATAGAGTGTATGATGCTATAGCGCACTGGGAATCTAAAACCAATATAGAATTCGTTAAGAGATCTGGACAGTCCAATTATATATATTTTACTAGGGGTTCCGGATGTTCTTCGTATATAGGAATGACTGGAAGTAAACAGGAAGTTACTTTAGGTGATAACTGTACCACTGGAAATACTATTCATGAGATTGGCCACGCCTTAGGTCTATGGCATGAACAAAGCCGTGTAGATAGGGACAAACACATTACAGTTCACTTTGAAAATATTAAAAGTGGGATGGAATATAATTTCCAAACATATGAGGAGAGCGGTTATAAGGGAGAAGAATTCACTTCAACCCTGGATTTTGAATCTATTATGATGTATAGCCCTTACTCTTTTTCTAAGAATGGAGAGCCTACAATTACCAGGGCAGATGGATCTATATTTAGTGTACAACGAAATAATCTTTCTTCAGGAGATATAAAAGGTATAGATACCATGTATCCTTCCGCAGGTACATCAACAAATGAGGTGAACTACATTAATGGTGAATATTATACTATTAACGGGCTTACCGTTTTAAGGAACTTCAACAGATGGTATTATTATTCCATAATTGGATGGAGACTTGTTGATATTATAGATGGAAGATGGACATATTTATTTTAAAAATTATTAAACAAAATTCGGGGATCTTTTTCCCGAATTTTGTTCAATTGAAACAATCTCTACAATCAATGGGGAATTACTTCACACAAATTTAACAAGATAAAAAGTGCTGATTTTTTTTTGTTTTCATCTCAAGTCAAAAGGTAAATAATAACGATGAAATGCATTGTTAGATAACTTGTGCATAACCTTTAATTTAAAAACTGAGCTTGTCCGCTAAAACACCTAAATAGGCAAATCATGACTAAATTGTCACGCCGGGAATTTCGAATTCGCTCAATACAGGCTCAAATCGAGACGTTTTTGTTCGACCTTTCGACTTGCGCTCAAGGTGACTAAAACTTAAGGTGTCTTAACGGATAAGTATAAGACCGAATTTATTTAAATACCTACTTAGAGAAAATTTAAAATTATCGTTATGCATTTATTTGGATTATCGCTTGGAGTGATGAACAAGTTTCAGGTCCTGAAAACAGTGACTTATGCACTTGCTCATTGGGAAGAAAACACTTCTTTAAAATTCGTTAAGAGAATTTGAGGCTGGAAAGAAGTTGAATTAATCAATGGCAACTGGATTATTGTCAAAGAAAGTGGCGGTGGCGGAAACGGTCGTAAGAAATAAAACCTCGAACAAGACAAAAGTCTGAAATTACATTTCAGGCTTTTTTTTATGTTCTAATTCAAAGATCCTCTTTTTTGAAAAGTCCTCAAGATCCTCAAAAAAGGTAAAAAATTCATCTTCAAAATCTGAATAATATAAATCAAGTTCTTTTGTGGCTTTATCCATCCCCGATTTATTACCGGTTCTGCGGTTCATCCCGCCTAAAACTCTTTTAATTCCCTCAATCTCAGCATAAGATAATAACCAGTTATCTTTGATCATAAAAGGCATAAATGCTTTTACCTTTTTTGGGAGCACTTCATAATTACTTTCAAGAAGTTTAAAAAAATCCTCTGTGTAATCTTTTAACGGAATTGTCGAAAAACGCTTCCAGTTTGCTGCGAGAAAATGATCGTAAAAAATATCGATTATAATTCCGCTATAGTGACCATAAGTTGGAAATAACTTCCGAATACTTTGTCTAACAACAGGATGGGTATCAGTATAATAATCTATTGCCCGATGGAGAATAATTCCGTTTTGGATAGTTTCTGCATACTGAAGATATTTTTTTCCTTTTATGGAGTCTGCCATAAAATTCCCAATTTTAAGCAATTCATTATCTCCCGATAGATAAATATGGGCGAGGTAGTTCATGTTCCGAAATATACAAAGAATGCTCATTAAGTTTAAAAATTGTTAAGATTTAGCAAATAGCTATATGAGCCCTTATATTTGCCGACGATCCAAAAAGAAAATTATGTCTTTAATAAAATCAATTTCAGGAATTCGTGGGACTATAGGTGGAAGAACAGGTGAAAACCTAACTCCAATAGATACGGTGAAATTTGCTGCTGCCTATGGCACTTGGTTAAAAAAAGCACATAATTCCAAAAAATTAAAAGTTGTAGTGGGGCGTGATGCAAGAATTTCAGGTTCTATGGTTCAGCAGTTAACTATGAATACCTTGATAGGTTTGGGGATCGATGTAATAGATCTTGATCTCTCTACGACACCTACCGTTGAAATCGCCGTTCCTCTGGAAGATGCAGATGGTGGAATTATTTTAACTGCCAGTCACAATCCAAAACAATGGAATGCTTTAAAACTTTTGAATAATAAAGGGGAATTTCTCAATGGTGAAGAAGGAGCTGAAATTTTAAAAATCGCCGAAGCGGAAGATTTTGATTTTGCCGATGTGGATGATCTTGGTGCTATTCAATCAAAACCGGATTATATGCAGAAGCATATTCAGGAAGTTTTAAATCTAAATTTAGTGAATGCTGAAAAAGTAAAAAAAGCGAAATTTAAGGTGGTGGTAGATGCGGTTAATTCATCAGGAGGAATCGTTATTCCGGCATTACTTGAAGAAATGGGTGTGGAAGTGGTGAAACTTTACTGTGAGCCAACCGGCCATTTTCCGCACAATCCTGAACCTCTAAAAGAACATCTGGCCGATATTTGTGAACTGGTGAAAAAAGAAAATGCCGATTTTGGACTTGTCGTAGATCCAGATGTTGACCGTTTAGCTTTTATCGATGAAAACGGTGAAATGTTCGGGGAAGAATATACATTAGTTGCCTGTGCAGATTATGTTTTATCTAAAACTCCCGGGAACACGGTAAGCAACTTATCCTCTTCGAGGGCATTGCGGGATATTACCCAAAAACATTCCGGAAACTATGAAGCAAGTGCGGTAGGAGAGGTAAATGTGGTGGAATTGATGAAAAAGAATAATGCTATAATTGGGGGGGAAGGAAATGGCGGAATTATTTATCCTGAAGCTCATTATGGTCGTGACAGTTTAGTGGGAACAGCTTTGTTTCTCACTTTTTTAGCAGAAAATGGCAAGAAAGTTTCTCAACTTCGGAAAGAATACCCTGCTTATTTTATGAGCAAAAATAAAATTGAACTTACACCGGGATTGGATGTAGATGGAATTTTAAAAGCAGTGGAAAAAAGACACGCTCAGGAAGATATTTCAACCCTTGATGGGGTAAAGATCGATTTTGCGGAAAACTGGGTGCACTTGAGAAAATCGAATACCGAGCCTATTATCAGAATTTATACAGAAGCTAAAACCCAACAAGAAGCTGATGATCTTGCAGTAAAGATGATTAGCGAGATTAAAGATATTATCGCTTAATTAATAATTTTGGCGTTATTTGGGATTGGTTCATTCCTATGTTTCCAGCGTTTATGAGTCCATAGATAGAATTCCGGTTTTTTCCAAATTTGATTTTCCAGTAACCTGATAAATTCTTCTGTTATACGATTGGGTGGTGCTGTTTCAGGGTTTTCGCTAATAGGTATTAAGGTGGCTTCATAAAATCCTCTTTTTACCTTTTCTACATGGAGATAAACCACGGCCATATTTAATTTTCTGGCAAGTTTTTCAGAGCCTACAAAAACTGGGACCCTTATGCCCATAAAATGGATCCAGTTTCTGGCCGCTGAAAGTTTTGGACTTTGATCAGCTATCATAGCATAATTGGCCAATATGCCCTGTTCCTGATTATGACGAATAGTTTCAGAAGCCAGATACGTATTTATTAATACTCCGTCATATCTTCCGCGAATATCTCTTATCAGTTTGTCAAAATGCTTATTCCTTATGCGCTTATAAATCCCGAAGGTTTTGAATTTCAATCCCATTAATTGAATGGCGTTGATCCATTCATAACTGGCATAATGCCCACACATTACTATCAAACTCTTGTTCTGAGATTCCAGATGTCTTAAATACTCAGGATTTTTCAGAATAAATCTCTTAGAAATTTCTTTCTTAGAAATAGTGATGCTTTTTACCATTTCCAAAAACATATCGCACATATGTTTGTAAAACGCTTTCCTGATTCTCGCTATTTCCTTTTCAGATTTTTCCGAAAAAACGAGTTGAAGATTTTGGGTAACTGTTTTTCTGCGATAGCGTACAATATAATAGACCAGTCCATAAATACCATCTGAAACTTTATAGAAAATAGGGAATGGAAGTATGGAAATTAGCCAGAGGAGTGGATAAACCAGCCAGAAAACTAAAGCCTGCATAAAAATTCTTTCCGCAAATATATGGTATATTTGAAGTTAAACTTTTGCAGGAATGGGAGAATTAAGCCTGGTGACCATTATCATCATCGCGATCAACGTTTTAGTTTCATATAAAGGGTTCCAGGACAGGGACTTTTTCAACAAATACAGGTTCAATATTGCAGATATTAAACGGGGTGATAAATATCAAATTTTCACTTCCGGATTTCTTCACGTAGATTCCAGCCACTTACTGGTGAATATGATTACGCTATTCTTTTTCGCCAATGTGGTGATTTATGCATTGGGCAGTATTATCTTTTTAATCATTTACGTGGGAAGTTTATTATTAGGGAATTTATTGTCTTATTATTTTCACAAGAATGATCCTCATTATACGGCTGTAGGAGCCAGTGGTGCGGTGATGGGAATTTTATATTCCGCTATCCTGCTAAATCCAGATATGACAATTTTGTTCTTCTTTTTTATCCCCATGCCCGCTTATGTCTTCGGGATTGGTTATTTGTTCTATACCATTTACGGTATGAAGCGCAGATCAGACAATATCGGGCATGACGCGCACTTTGGCGGAGCCACTGGTGGTTACCTCCTAACCTTGGCTTTTGCACCTTATTTGTTTGAGGCCCATTTCTTAATGACCCTACTTTTAGCGGTGCCTATTATCATTCTTTTTATCCTGCAGCGAATGGGAAAAATTTAGTTTGGTATTCTTATTGAATGTTTACATCAAAATTTAAAACTATGAAAAATCTATTTTTTTTACTCACATTCATTTTTGCACTTCCTTTATTTGCACAGGAATCCAACGTGAAAAGTGTGAATGTGAACGGGGAGGGAATTGTAAAAGTCGTGCCAGATCAGGTTATTATTAAATCCAGGATAGAACATGAAGGGAGTTCCGCTACGGAAGTTAAGAAAGAGAATGATGCAGCTGTAAACAAAATTATAAAGTACCTAAAAGCTCAGGGAATTGATGAGAAAAATATTAAAACAGATTATATAAATCTGGATAAAAGGATTGATTATCAAACGAAAGCGGAAACTTATGTGGCTAATCAGGCAATTTCTATCCATTTACAGGATATTACTCAATATGAAACCATTATGAAAGGTTTGCTGGAAAATGGTTTAAATCGCATTGACGGTATTCAATTTAAATCATCCAAAATGGAAAATTTCGAAAAAGAAGCCCGAAAAAAGGCAGTGTTGGCGGCAAAGGAGAAAGCGCAGCAACTGGTAGAACCTTTAGGCCAGAAATTAGGAAATGCTATTTCAATTTCTGAATCCAATTCAAATATTGGTCAGCCAATGTATAGAATGCAGATGGATGCAATGAGCACAGAAAGTATGGAGACGATGGCTCCGGGTGAAATGGAAGTAAAGGTGAATGTAAATATCAGTTTTCAACTTTTTTAATATTGAAAAAATTCAAAAAAAAGGTCGGTTTTAGCCGACCCTTTATGATTGTATATTTGTATAGTAATTAGCCCTGAATTAATTCCCCAATCTTCGCATCTAAAGATTCACCTCTTAAATTTCTGGCAACAATAACCCCATTTTCGTCTAAAACAAACATAGCAGGAATTGCCTCAATTTGGTAAGAACGGGCAATAGGATCCTGCCAAAACTGTAGATTGGAAACATGCATCCATTGTTCAAGATTATCATCTGCAATTGCCTGCACCCATTTTTCTTTTTGACCCTGTCTATCTAAAGATACACTTATGATCTGTAATCCCTGGTCTTTATATTTATTATAAGTTTTTACCAAATTAGGGTTTTCTACGCGACATGGTTTGCACCAGGAGGCCCAAAAATCTATAATAGTAACTTTTCCCAAATTCTTATGTAGAGCAATTTTTTCACCCTGAGGAGTTGGTCCTGTAAAATCTGGAGCTTTGCTACCAACCTCAGTAGCGCCCATTTTGTTCAAAGCTTCTTCCAGCGATTTTGCTAAAGGTGTTTCCTTCATTCGCTCTGACAATTCTGAATACATTTCGCGCATTTCAGCCGTAGATTGTGTGCGCATGCTCAACAAATCAGTTAAAATCATAACACCAACAAAGCTGTCCTTATTACGTCCAAACATCTCAGTTCGAAGATTTTTATCGTTATCCAGAAGCTCTTTTTGAGTCTCCTGGATGGTAGCTAACTTCGTTGAATCCTTTTGGATCATGGCTTGTCTTCCATCCATCTGGATCTGGTTCATTTTCCGCTGAAATTCAGTTACATGGGCCAAATATTTTTTTAGGTTATCATTTTCAGGGCCACCGGAAACCGAACTACCGCGAATACTATCTTTATTGATATTGAATTCCAGTTTTTCATTTTCCGAAATAAATATTACCATACCTTCCATTCCTTCAATTTGAAGGAAATTAAGATTTGGTATCTCAACTTCAGCCAGGTCTATTTCAAATTCCCCGTCCTTAATTGTGGTAGAATCTACAATGTTTTGCGATCTTGATTGGGGATCTATTTCAGAAATAGTTACTTTTTTTCCATTTTCAATTCCTTCCGCATTCCCTTTTATATAATATCCTTTATCATCTTCGCATCCGGTTAGAATTAAAAGACTTAGCATAAAGAACATGGCGATATTTCTCATAAAATCTGTTTTTTGCAAAATTAGTGAACTAGAACTTCATGTAAGTACTATATTTATAAAATATTGTTAATTTAATAGTCTTCAGTAGTACCTGCTTTTTTTAAATTTAATTTTACCCTATATTTTCAGGTTATGATGCAAAAAATAAAAGAATTTCCTTTTGAGATATTGATAAGTTTTCACAAGGTGATAGATCAATATAACGAGGAATTAAAGCATATTGACCGAAAAATCTCGCGCGATTACATGGAGAGTATCGTTGCATACATTAAGGATTATCCACAATTAATAGAAGGATTTTCAGATCCTAAACTTTTAAAGAAATACGAAGAACCTATTAGTATTTTGCTGGACGATCTTTTTCCCAATGTATTGACCAATAATGAAATAAAGGCCGCTTCCGTTCCCTTTCAAAATATTATCTTTAATTCATCAAAACGTTTTTCTTCGATCCTAAAAAGCGCCGGGGAAAAATTTGAACTGGTAATGCGGGATGTGGAAGATGAAACTTTATATAAGTATGCCTGCATTCAAATTCTGAAATATTATGGGTTTGATGTGGATATTTCGCGACCCTTATATTATGATATCCCTGATGAAAATGGCATCGTAAAGCATTATAGGATTGCGATGAATGCTGATTTTATTGAAATTATCCCCAAGAAATCTGCAAAAAAGATCACTCAGAAAGACGTGGATAATCTTATTGAAAATGTAGACGACATTGAATTATGGAAGCAAAAGATTCCGCCTAAATCTTATGTTTTTAAGGGTTTTGGAATTATCAATCTTACAGATGTTACTATCGACGAGGCAATTTCTGAATTAAAAACAACTTTGTTGTTCGATGAAACCAACGAATATGAAGAGTTGCAGAAAATGCAGGAAATTTTTAGATCTATTTATAAAATTCCGGAGTTAAGCGTGGGATTTACTATGTTCAATAAACAGGAAATGGTTTTTGAAAAATCTTTAAACAAAGATGCCTACAGTTTTATATTGGATGAAGAGTTGGTAAACGATTGCCAAACCGGGATTTGTGAAGAAGGTTTCAAGAAACTTGTGGAAGAGAATGATTATTTCGTAATTCCTAACGTAGATATTTATCTTAAAAAGCATAATAATTTATTGGCTAGAAATCTTGCCAAGCACGATATAAAAAGTTGCCTTTTAGCGCCCATCGCTAAGAATGGCAGATTATTTGGTGTTTTGGAGTTGGCTTCTAAAAAGAAAAACGAGCTGAATGCGATTAATGCCATAAAGCTTGAGGATATCCTGCCTTATCTGGTTACCACTTTAGAACGCAATACGAGTGATTATGAAAATAGGATAAAGGCAGTTATACAAAGCGAATGTACCTCTATTCACCCTAGTGTATTATGGGTGTTTGAAAAAGAAGCCAAAAAATTTATCAGAGATCTTGATAGCGACGGTTTCGCCTCATTTAAGGATATAACTTTCAAAGATGTTTATCCTCTTTATGGCCAAATTGATATCGTGGCTTCTTCGGAAGCGCGAAATGATGCTATCAAACAGGATCTCATCGATCAACTGGATATTATTCTAGAAATTATCGACAAGGCTTATAAGAAAGAAAAACTTTCAATTTATGAACAGGTTCGATATAGGATATCCGATTTTAAAGAAGAAGTTTCAGATAATTTGAATGCAAGTAGTGAACAAGAAGTTTTTAACTTGCTACAAACAGAAGTGAATCCTTTAATGGAGCACCTTGAGAAGCAATCTGGCGATATAATGAAATTGGTAGATGAGTATAAATCAAAAATAAATCCGGAGACGGGAATAGTATACAATCACCGTAAAAAATATGATGACACAGTTCAAATGATTAATAGAACCATGTCTCGATATATTGATAAAAAGCAACATCAGGCTCAGGAGATCTATCCGCATTACTTCGAAAGGTATAAGACCGATGGGGTAGACCATAATATGTATATAGGTGCTTCCATGGCTAATAAAAAACCTTTTAATAAGGTGTATCTTTTTAATTTAAGGTTGTGGCAAATGAGTACGATGTGTGAAATGGAAAACAGGTTCTATCAACTACAGGAAACAACTCCGGTTAAACTTGAAGCGGCATCTTTAATTCTGGTCTATAATAATACGATGAGTATTCGCTATCGTATGGATGAGAAGAAGTTTGATGTAGATGGGACCTATAACGCCCGTTATGAGATTATAAAAAAGCGTATAGATAAGGCCTATATCAAGGATACAGAAGAGCGGGCAACGCAAAAAGGTTTTCTTACGATTGTTTACTCACAAAAAGAAGACGAAGAAGAGTATTTACAATACGTTAAATATCTGCAGGCTAAAAAATATGTAGATGTTGATGTAGAAGTTTTTCAACTGGAAGACGTTCAGGGTGTGGTAGGACTTAAAGCTATGCGTGTAAAAATCTTATACACCCTTGATAAGGGCCATCCTGAAAAAACCTTCACTTATGAAGACTTAGTGGCTGAATTAAATTAGATAAAAGGCAAGGATAAAAGCAATTACAGATACAATAATACCTACCATAAAAACGGTATAGGTAAGTCTTAGCAGATAATATTTTCTATGTAAAACTTTACCTAAAAGGTGTAAATCGAGCATCATCGATTCGTAGACGTAATCTTTATCTTCAATAATCCCATTAATAGCCCATTTAAATTGTTCAAAGGGCATTTTGTGAAAATTCCCGAAGAACAATAGGTTTACATCCCTGTTCTTAACCTGTTCCTTTGTAAATTCTCCTGTTGTTACATTAGGTCTGGTGGAAAGAATTGAAAGAATGATGGAAGCCACACTAAAAAGAACCAATACTAAACTTGGTATCAATAAATGTTTGTTGGATGCTGCTTCCAGTTTTGGGATAAGGTTGGCAATAGCTAGAGAAATGATGATCGCGTTTACAGAAAGTAAAATGTTTGCCTTCGTATCAGCAATATCACTTAATTTAATATGGTTTCTTAAGGCGGTTCTAAAAAGTGTTTGAATACTTCTTTCGGGATTGTCATTTTTGAACTTCGCCTTCATTCGGGCTTTATGCTCTTCTTTATCCAGTTTCTTTTCCTGTTTATTTTTACTCTCGATTAGTTCAAGTAAATGTTTTTCTTTTTGAGGCGCCCATTCCTCAATGGCATAATCAGTATAATAGGTATGCTTTTTTGTAAAAACATTAATATTTTCATCTAACCATTCCGCCGTTGTGAAATTTTTGATATTATGCATTTCCAGCTCCTGTCTTAGAAATTCACTTGTTTCTTCAAAATACTCCTTTCCGAAGTGGGAAGAATCGGCATCACGAATAATTTTTTCTTCCAGGTTTTTTGGCTCCCGATCGAATTTAGTAGCCATAATGAGTGTTTTCACCTTTTCTATAAGCTCTGGGGTTGCATTATTTTCTTTTAAAAAATTTTCGGCGATCTCGGCACTTTTTTCCTCATGACCTTTGTACTTCTTAATGTAACCCGTGTCGTGAAGCCATGCTGCGAGCAAAAGAGGCTCTTCCTCTTTAACATTAATTTCAGAATTATCGATTAATTCTTTAGTACTTTTAACGACTCGCTGAGTATGTTGGTAATTATGATATAGGAAAGTATTTGGAAGCTTTTCGCGAAATAAATTTTCAACGAATTCATCAGCTTTATTAATAAGGTTATCCATGCAATTAATTCTTAAATTGTCAGACCAAATTACAAAAATTCCTACCAACTTTTTCTATGAGAAATCTTAACGTTTGGCCAATTATTATTCTGGTTTTTTCCTGTTTTTCCTGTGCTACCTATACTGCCAAATACAGGGAGGGTGAAGCCAAAAAGGATTGGGAATACCCAAAAAATAAAGAAATTGAAAAATCTTTCTACCTTCTTGGGGATGGGGGATATTCCCCACCTGGCGGTTCTTCCTTAGGTTTGTTAGCCTTTAAATCTTTCCTTGATTCAGTAAATAAGACCGAAAATTATTCAATTTTCCTTGGGGATAATATCTATCCTGGAGGAATGCCCCCCGAAAGTTCTTTAGACAGGGAAGAGGCCGAATATAGGTTAGATGCCCAATTAGATGCCATTGAAAATTATGAGGGAAAAGTAATATTTATTCCCGGAAATCACGATTGGTATAATGAAAAACTAACAGGACTACGGCGCCAGAAGGATTATTTGAAAAGTAAATTTGAAGAAATTTTACTTTGGGCCCCGGAAATTGGTTGCGGATTTGAATCTATAGAGATTTCAGATAATATTCAACTTTTAGTGATTGACTCTCAGTGGTATTTGGAAGATTGGGACGATAATCCCTTAATTAATGATAATTGCGACCAGATCAAAACCAGGGAAGGGATGTTCCTGGCACTGGAATCGGAATTAAAGCAAAATGAAAATAAAACGGTGATTATTGCCCTGCATCATCCTATTTATACCAATGGAGTACATGGAGGACAATATACGTTGGACAGGCATTTATATCCTTCCCAGAAGAAAATTCCATTACCAATTTTAGCTTCTCTCGCTACTTTAATTAGAACTACAGGAGGAGTTTCTATTCAGGATGCACAAAATAACCGATATAAATCTTTAGCTACCCGTTTGGCTACGATCGCCCGTGGAAGTGAGCGGGCTTTGTTTGTATCTGGGCACGAACATTCATTACAATATATCGAACATGATAGTGTAAAACAAATCGTGAGCGGTTCTGGCTCCAAAGGTTCCTATGCGACCTTAAGTAACGATGGATTATTCGCTTATCCAGCCCAGGGTTTTGCGGTAGTTGATGTCTTTACTGATGGTTCTTCCTGGGTGAGTTTTTACGGGAACGAGGAAAATAAGCCAAAATTGATGTATCAGAAAGAAATTTTTAAAACTCCCGTGCCCTATGATTTTAAAGATTATCCGGATAGTTTTCCCAAGGAAATGACCGCTTCAATATATAAGGATGACGAAACAGAAAAAAGCACGGTACACAAAACCGTTTGGGGCGAACGTTACCGGAAACTATATGGAACTGATGTAACATTAAAAGTTGCCGATTTGGATACACTTTATGGAGGGCTTAAAGTGGTACGTGAAGGTGGAGGTCACCAAACTGTATCACTTCGTATGAAAGATAGTTTGGGGAGGGATTATAATATTAGAAGAGTGCGAAAAGATGCGCTGCAATTTCTTCAGAATGTTGCTTTTAAAAATCAGCAGGTTGAAAATCAGCTGGAAAATACGGTAGCTGAAAATTTGATTGCCGATTTTTATACAGCGGCCCATCCTTATGGTTTTCTGGCAATCCCTAAATTAAGTGAAGCTGCCGGTGTATTTCATACAAATCCGAAGGTATTTTATCTTCCAAAACAGGAGGCTTTAGGTAAATACAATTCTGTGCATGGAGATGATATATATATGATCGTTGAAAGACCGGAAGAGGGTTGGAAAGATTATAAATCTTTTGGAATGCCTAATCATGATATTATAAGCACGGCAGATATGATCGAAAGATTGCGGCGAGATGAAAAATATGTGCTGGATGAAAAAGCATATGTTCGCGCCAGGATATTTGACATGTTGGTAGGGGACTGGGATCGCCATCAGGATCAATGGAGATGGGCTGAAGTTGAGGACGCAAATGGAATCCATCATTTTGAACCAATTCCAAGGGATAGGGATCAGGTCTTTTCAAATTTTGACGGAGCATTTTTTGGAACCCTAAGGGCTTTAACCGGGTTTGCAAATCAATTTGCAGTATATGGTGATGATATTCAGGATGTGGAATGGTTCAATATTGCAGCTTTAGGATTAGATAGATCCCTAATTCAGAATGAAGGGAAGCAGGCCTGGCTGGATGAAGCGGTTTATATCCATGAACATTTAACAGATGAAGTTATTGAAGAAGCATTTGCTGAATTGCCCGAAGAAACTCAGGGGGAAATTACAGATGAACTTATATCTAATGTAAAAGCAAGAAGAAATAAGATTGTAGATATTGCTTTAAGATACTATGATCATATGGCCAGCCTGGCTATTGTAACCGGAAGCGATAAAGATGATTTTATCGATGTGGAACGATTGGAAGATGGAAATACCAGGGTGACCATTACCCGAAATAAAGATGGCGAAAGAGCCGAAAGCTTAAGTGATAAAATATATAAGCCAGAAGAAACGGGGGAAATTTGGGTGTATGGTCTTGATGATGCCGACAGAATTTCAGTAAAAGGTGAGGGTACGAGTCCAATTTTTGTACGTGTGATTGGAGGTCAGGATAACGATATTTATAATATCGAGAATAGTAGTAATGTAAAATTGTATGATCACAAATCTTTACCAAACACGGTAGAGAAAGATGGTGGGGCTTCTTTTAGGTTCACAGATAATTATGAGATAAATACGTACGATAAGGATAAGAAAACTTTCTCATCTGGAAGTATTATCCCGAATTTTGAATATAATCCTGATGAAGAGTATAATATAGGTTTGAAATTCGTAAAATCTATCAATAAATTCAAAAGGAATCCTTTTACCACCCAACATTCTATTGGAGCTGAATTTCACACAGCGACCAATGGTTTCGCCCTAGATTATACTGCTGAATTTGCCAGTATCGTGGGTAAATTTAATTTGCTTTTAGGGGCTAATTACTCAAGTCCCGAGTTTACACATAACTTCTTCGGATTTGGAAACGAAACTTATAATCCAGACGATGAGTTGGGAATGGATTATAATCGAGTGGGCTTAAATGAAATTGGAGTAAAAGCAGCTTTGGTGAATAAGACACCTTTCGGTAGTTTTTTCAGATTAACAACAAGTTTTGAAAGTGTAGATGTAAAACAGGAAGATGGTTATGTAGCAGATACTTATTTAAGTAATACTCCTGAATTTTTCGATCGCAAGTACTTCGCCGGATTAGATGGGATGTATCGTTATGAAAGTTATGATAATGCTCTAAATCCCACCAGGGGGATGCTCTTCGAACTTAATCTGGGCTATAAACAGAATACCGCAAAGCTCGAGAGGCAATATGGATACTTTAAACCATATATGGGATTCTATAATTCTTTAACTGAAAACAGAAAACTGGTCCTTAAAACAAGGGCAGAAGCACAAATAAATATGGGCCAGGAATTTGAGTTTTACCAGGCGGCCAAATTGGGGGCTAGAAATGGTTTAAGAGGATATAGGCTGGAAAGATACCAGGGTAAAAGTGCATTTGGAGCAGGAGCAGACCTTCGTTATACTTTCAACACCATAAAAACCAGTTTTCTTCCTTTTCAATTAGGTATTTATACCGGGTATGATCTGGGTAGGGTTTGGACAGATGGCCAGGATAGTAAATTATGGCACGACAGTTATGGGGGAGGATTATGGATAACTTCTGCGGATAGTGTTCAGGGGAATTTTAGTGTGTTCTCCGGGAACGAAGGAGCAAGGCTAAGCTTTGGATTTGGTTTTAAATTTTAAGCTCAAAACTTCAATAATAAAAAAATCCGGCAGATCACAATCTGCCGGATTTTTTTGCTTTAAAAATTTATTAGTCTTTATTAGAAAGAGAAAGACTATTGGTGAAATCGATAGTTCTTATAGGGAATGGAATATTTATTCCCTTCGCGTCATAAGCCTTTTTAATTTCAATAATGGCTTTATTCTGTGCGATTAAAATATCACGGTTCTTGGTGACATCTGTCCAAAACCTGGCGACATAATTTATGGAACTATCGCCAAATTCCTGATACATAAATTCTACTTCCTCGTTTCCCCTCTGCGGAAAATGCTCTTCCAAAACTTTAATGGTCAAATCACGGACCATTTCCAGATCAGATTTATAACCTACGCCACAATGGATAAAAACCCTTGATCGCGGCGTTCTGGAAAAGTTCTTAAAGGGTTCATCCACAATTTTGGAGTTTGGGATAATTACATAATTATTATCAGATTGCTTAATAACAATATTCCGAAGATTAATTTCAGTTATTGAACCTGCAAAACCATTAGTTTCCACCCAGTCTCCAATTTGGATTTCTGGTAAGAAACTTAAAATTACCCCGGAAAATGTATTGTTCAAAGTACCCTGAAGCGCTAAGCCAATAGCTAAACCAACAACACCTGCTGCTCCAAGAATAGAAGTTAAAACGGTATTTAAATTTAGTAAACCAAGGGCAAAAAAGAAACCTATGAGAATAATAATGGCTTTAATGACCTTAATGGCCATTTGCCGTATGGATTCCTGTTTGATGCTTTTTCGAAAGATTTTATTGAAAGCACTGCCTACATATTTGGCAATTATAATAAAGATTATAAATACGATTACGGCTAAGATGAAATTTGGTAATCCCAGGATTGCAGCATCGAGCCAGTTTCCTAATTTATCCCAAATGCCTCTTATAGAATCTTCAATATTAAATCCTTCCATGTATTATTTTATTGATATTTATTATTTAATTTCTTTGTGGGTTGCTTTAGTTTTCATTTTCCAGGAATCCAACATCCAACTGGTCTTTTCTAATTCACGAATATATGCCCCAATCAGGTCAATCGTGCCTTCGTCGCTCGCTTTATCTGCAGTTTCCACAACCTTTCTCATTTGGTTTAATAAAGTTCCATGATCTTCCAATAAAATTGTAATCATTTCGCTATCGGTAAGCTCGGATGGGGATTCCTTTAAGTTAGACATCTTTAGGTAATCACTCATATTACTGGTGGGTTGGAATCGTAAAGTTAGAATTCTTTCGGCAATTTCATCCACTTTCAATTTAGCTTCGTCATATAACTCTTCAAATTTTTCGTGAAGATCAAAGAAATTTCTACCAATGACATTCCAATGAAAATTTCTAAGCTTTTGATAGTAGAGATGATAATCTGCTAAGAGAATATTAAGGTCTTCCACAACCTTTTCCGTTTTTTTAGTATCTAATCCTAAATAGTTCATAGTTTTTATTTATTGTTTTTACAAAATCAATACGAAAATACAATGAAACTTAGCTCTGCTAAATTTTAATAAGGAATTTAATAGAAATTTAACGCCTGTAAAACTTATTCCGTAGGACGATTATCTTTTAAGTCTAATTTATTCATTAGCTTTTTTGAGATTTGACCACCGGATATTCCATAACCATCTGTAAGGACTCCTTTTTTACCATTGGTTGTGGTGATAGCATAGAGAATGGCATTGTCATCAGGATTGCTCATCCCTTCAAAGCGCAGCACTTTATCCACTTCAAACTCTTCAACTCCGAAGCTTTCTTTGGCAGATTTTATTTCAATTTTTTCGTCTAATAAATTAAAATCATGTTCGTAACCTTCTTCTAATTTTAATTTATTTATGGCTTGGGAAAGTGTTCCGTAATCTTTCATAATCTTAAATTTAATTTAAACGGTAAATTACTCTGAATGTAACGGTATAGCAAAAACGACGAGGGGTTTAGTATAAATTTAACTTGAGAAATTTTATGGAGTTCTCATTCTTCTTCTTTATTTTTCTTCTGAAAAATTGTTAGCGGAAAGATAATTAATAAGAAGTAATACCACCCGGTCCATATACCAATAATGGTAATGAATGCAGCCAGGATATAAAACCAGTATTTTTTTAGAAATTTCATAAGAGGAAAAAAATCAAGATCACCGCAAAAAGATAAAGGAGCCAGTATGGTTTGAGATTCCTAGGGTTTTTTCCAAATAAAAGATGGGTTGCTTTAAAATAAAAGCTTCTGTTTTTTGCGATATGATTGTAGGTATGGTCGCTTATATCACAAAATATGGAGGATTTTTTATATAAATGATGCCAGAATTTATTACCGCCATACCACAGGCTTCGATAGGCAGAATCTGGGCCGCTAAATACATTTCCTTCAGTATCAATAAGCCTACTGGCCTTTTTAAACTCTTTTAAAGGTATTTCCTGAAAGTTATCGGCCGCTTCCTGGAAAGTTCTGAAAACGATACTGTTTTCGGTTTTTAATTCCCAGCGTGTTTTCCAAAATTTACAAAAGCCACAGTCCCCATCCCAAATTAAAGTTGGTTTTTCAGGATGAATGTTGATATGATGAATTTTCTGAAACACATTAATTATATTTGAAGACTGAAAGATTTCAAATTTGAATTTCTCAGCAAACTAACCTTTTATAGGCTAGCTGCAAAATAAATTTGGTCCATGAAAACAAAAATCACCTTAAAAGAACTTTCGAAACTACTCAATGTTTCAGTTTCTACTGTTTCGAAGGCTTTGAACGATAGTCCGGAAATTAGTCCGAAAACCGCTGATCGTGTCAAGGAACTTGCAGCTTTGCATAACTACAGACCAAACCCGGTTGCCGTTAACCTGAAAAAGAATAAAACTGGGACGATTGGGGTTGTGATTCCCAACATTTCTAATACATTTTTTGCCGGAGTACTTTCTGGAATGGAGGCAGAGGCCCAGAAAAATAATTTACAGGTGATTACTTATATATCAAATGAATCTTTAGACCGGGAAAAGCAGATTTGTGATCTTCTCACATCCGGTTTTGTGGATGGGGTTTTAATTGCGGTTTCCGAAGAAACACAACGAAAACAGGAATATGACCACCTCTTTTCATTGGTAGATTATGAAATTCCTTTAGTGATCTATGACCGTATTAATATTGATATACCTGCGGATAAAGTTGGGGTAAATGATGAAAGAAGCTTTTATGATGCTACTAAATTTTTTAAATCTAAAGGATGTAAAAGAATAGGGCTGGCTTCGGCAATTCATCATGTTGGAGTGGGCAAACTGAGGATGAAAGGTTATCAGGATGGGATGGCGCCTGATGAAATGTTTACTGCTACCAGTACCAATATGGACGATTTAAAAACTAAAATATATAAGCTTATCACTGAAAATGATTTAGAAGCTTTATTATGTACAGATTTTATGAGTTCAATTTTAGCCTCTAGAATCGCCTATGAGCATAATTTAAAAGTGCCTGAAGACTTAAAAATCATTGGATATATAAGCAGTGAAATCGCCGAATACCTTTCCCCATCTATTAGTTACATAGAGCAACACGCGGCAGAAATTGGGGCAAAGGCCACAGAGTTATTGAGCGAACGGATAGAGGGACATAAGAACAGCAGTGAATTTTCTGAAGTTATCGTTAAAACTACCATGATGCATTTAGAATCAACCACGTTTTAAAGTTATGGTTACAAAAGATTTGGATCAAAAAATATTAATTACTGGAGGTGCAAATTAATATATGGAAGTTAAAATATCAGTTTAAAACTTTGTTGACAAAATTGTTGAGTTAGATTCAAAATGAATATGGCAGCTATTTGTTGAAATTAGCAAAAAGCTAATATAAAATAAAAATTAACGTTTTCAATTTTGTTTAAGTTTTAATTAGGATTTAAGGATTTTAGTTTACTTATATTTGCCGACTTAATAAAGCAAAAACTTTTATGAGTGAATCTCAGTTTAAAAAGCTAGAAAATTCCACAGTTTTAGTAACAGGAGGTGCCGGATTTATAGGATCAAATCTTTGCGAAAAACTGGTTGATTTAGATGTAAATGTGATTTGTCTTGATAATTTTGCTACCGGCCACAAATACAATCTCGATAAAATTATCGATAGGCCTAATTTTACTCTTATAGAAGGTGACATTCGTGATTTAGAAACCTGCAAAAATGCATGTTCCGGTGTAGATTTTATTTTACATGAAGCAGCCTTAGGATCTGTTCCAAGATCTTTAAAGGACCCTATTACTAGTAATGACGTAAATGTTTCAGGATTTCTTAATATGCTGGTTGCAGCGAAGGAATCAGGTGTCAAACGATTTGTATACGCCGCCAGCTCTTCAACCTATGGGGACTCTGAAGCTTTGCCTAAAGTGGAAGATAAAATTGGCAAGCCCCTTTCACCATATGCCATTACAAAGTACGTAAATGAATTGTATGCTGATATTTTTAAAGATGCCTATGATTTAGATACCATCGGTTTAAGATATTTTAATGTATTTGGAAGAAAGCAAGATCCTAATGGAGCATATGCCGCAGTGATTCCAAAATTTGTGATGCAGTTTATGCAACATGAAAGTCCGGTTATAAATGGTGACGGAACTTATTCAAGAGATTTCACATATATCGATAATGTAGTGCAAATGAATTTGCTGGCGATAACTTCAGAAAATGAAGCGGCATTAAATGAGGTTTATAACACGGCAGTAGGAGACAGAACGAACTTACTGGAATTAACAGAACTTTTAAAAAAATATCTTTCTGAATATGATTCAGAAATCGCCAAGGTGGAAATAAAACATGGTCCTAACAGGGCAGGTGATATTCCTCATTCCCTGGCCTCAGTAGATAAAGCTAAAAAATTATTGAAATATCAGCCAACGCATAATATTCAGGAAGGTCTTGAAGAGGCTGTGGATTGGTATTGGCACAATTTAAAATAAGTAAATGTTAGAAGATAAAATTGCAGTAATAGGTCTTGGATATGTTGGTTTACCACTGGCCAGATTATTTGCAACGAAATTTTCGGTAGTAGGTTTTGATATCAATCAACACCGGGTCAAGGAATTAATGGCAGGAAAAGATTCCACCCTTGAAGTGGAAGAGAATCTGCTTAAATCAGCTCTAAAAGAATCCAATTCCGAAGAAAAAGGTCTTTTCTGCTCAACCAATCTTGAGGATATCGAAAGTTGTAATTATTATATTATTACGGTTCCTACACCGGTAGATAAAAATAATCGCCCAGATTTAACACCGCTTTATAAATCCAGCGAAACCGTTGGTAAGGTTTTGAAGAAAGGGGATATCGTTATTTACGAATCTACGGTATATCCCGGGGTAACAGAAGATGAATGTGTTCCGGTTCTGGAAAAGGTTAGCGGTTTAAAATTCAATGAAGATTTTTTCGTTGGATATTCTCCGGAAAGAATCAATCCGGGAGATAAGGAGCATACTGTCGAAAAAATTTTAAAGGTTACCGCCGGTTCTACCCCGGAAGTGGGCGAAAAAGTAAATAATCTTTATGCCGAAGTTATTACTGCAGGAACCCATCTTGCACCTACCATTAAGGTAGCAGAAGCAGCAAAAGTAATTGAGAATTCTCAGCGGGACATCAATATTGCCTTCGTTAATGAACTGGCGAAAATATTCAATATGATGAATATTGATACGCATGATGTCCTTGAAGCAGCGGGTACAAAATGGAATTTTCTGCCCTTTAAACCAGGTTTGGTAGGTGGGCACTGTATAGGCGTTGATCCCTACTATTTGGCACAAAAAGCACAGGAAATTGGATATCATCCTGAGATTATTCTTGCCGGTAGAAGGATGAATGATTCTATGGGACAATATGTAGCCTCTGAAGTGGTTAAATTAATGCTTCAAAATGACCTTAAAGTAAAAGGAGCTAAAATTCTTGTCTTGGGAATAACCTTTAAAGAAAACTGTCCGGATGTACGAAATACTAAGGTTGTTGATGTCATAAAGAACCTAAAGGACTATGGAGTGGAAATTACGATTTACGATCCATTGGCCAATCCAGTAGAAGTGGAACATGAATATGGTTTAAAAACTTCCAAAGAATTACCAAAAGGTAATTTTGATGCTATTGTGCTTACCGTTGCTCATAAGGAATTTTTAGATTTAGATTTTAATCTATTGAAAAATCCAAATGCTGTGGTCTATGATGTAAAAGGTGTTTTGGGAGAAAAGTGTGACCGAAAACTATAGAGAAAATCATGAAAATTAAAAATATTTGTTGCATTGGAGCTGGATATGTCGGGGGCCCAACCATGGCCGTTATTGCCCAAAAATGTCCGGAAATAAATGTAACCGTTGTTGATATAAATGAAAAAAGGATCGCAGCCTGGAACGATAAAGATGTAGAAAATATTCCCATCTATGAGCCAGGTCTTTCCGAAGTTGTTGCAGAAGCTAGGGATCGAAATTTATTTTTCTCGACAGATGTGGATGCTGCCATCGATAAAGCAGATCTAATTTTCATTTCTGTCAATACGCCAACTAAAACCTACGGAATGGGTAAAGGGATGGCTGCCGATCTTAAATTTATCGAACTGTGTGCCAGGCAAATAGCCCGGGTAGCGAAGGATGATAAGATAATAGTAGAAAAATCTACTTTACCCGTAAGAACTGCGGAAGCATTAAAAAATATCCTTGAAAACACTGGAAATGGCGTGAACTTTCAAATTCTTTCCAATCCTGAATTTTTAGCTGAAGGCACTGCTGTTAAAGATTTAATGAAACCGGATAGGGTGCTTATAGGTGGTGATATAAATTCCGAGGAAGGAAAAGAAGCAGTTCAGGCACTGGTTGATATTTATAATCATTGGGTGCCGAAAGAAAATATTTTGACAACGAATGTTTGGTCATCAGAGCTTTCTAAACTTACGGCAAATGCATTTTTAGCACAAAGGGTTTCCAGTATTAATGCAATGAGTGAACTCTGTGAAAAAACCGGAGCTGATGTTAATGAGGTTGCTAAAGCAGTGGGTATGGATTCAAGAATTGGCGCAAAATTTCTAAAATCTTCAGTAGGTTTTGGTGGAAGTTGTTTCCAGAAAGATATTTTAAACTTGGTCTATATAGCAAAAAGTTTCGGTCTCAATGAGGTAGCAGATTATTGGGAGCAGGTAATCATTATGAATGATCATCAAAAGAAAAGATTTGCGGCAAATATTGTAAAAACTCTTTTCAATACAGTCTCTGGCAAGAAAATATCTTTTTTAGGTTGGGCGTTTAAAAAGGATACTAATGATACCAGAGAATCTGCAGCAATATATGTAGCTGATTATTTACTGAACGAACAGGCCGATATTGTAATTTATGATCCCAAAGTTACTAAAGAACAAATTTATGCTGATTTGAATTATTTGGGAACCAGATCTGAAAAAGAAAACAGAAGTCGGGTAACTGTATTAAATGATCCCTATAAAGTTTGTGAAGATGCACATGCTATTGCTGTCCTCACAGAATGGGATGAATTTGAACACTTAGACTGGAAAAAAATTTATGATAATATGCTTAAACCTGCATTTTTATTTGATGGACGTAGATTACTTAAAAAAGAGGAGAAAAAAGAAATTGGTTTTGAATTTTATGCTATAGGTAACTAATAATAATTATGAAAAGAATTTTAATTACAGGGGGAGCTGGATTTCTAGGAAGTCATTTATGTGAAAAATTATTAAATGAAGGAAATGAAATTCTTTGTGTGGATAATTTTTATACTGGTTCAAGAAAAAATATTCACCATCTTTTAGATAATAAAAATTTTGAATTATTAAGACATGATGTAACCCATCCACTATTTGTCGAGGTAGATCAAATTTATAACTTAGCCTGCCCTGCTAGTCCAATACATTATCAGTTCGATCCTGTACAAACCACAAAAACTAGTGTAATAGGAGCAATCAATATGCTTGGATTGGCAAAAAGGTTAAAAATTCCAATTCTTCAGGCTAGCACCAGTGAAATATATGGAGATCCTGAAATTCATCCGCAACCGGAGTCCTATCGGGGTAATGTTAATACTATAGGACCTAGAGCATGTTATGATGAAGGTAAGCGTTGTGCAGAAACTCTGTTTTTTGATTATTACCGACAGCATAATGTTGATATTAAGGTAATTAGGATATTTAATACGTATGGACCAAAAATGAATCCATTGGACGGGAGAGTTGTTAGCAATTTTATTGTCCAATCCTTAAAAAATCAAAATATAACGATATATGGGGATGGAAAGCAAACGCGAAGTTTTTGCTATGTAGACGATTTGATAGAAGGAATGGTAAAAATGATGAATTCTGATAAAAGTTTTACGGGGCCTGTTAATATTGGAAATCCTAGAGAGTTTACGATGATAGAACTTGCGCAAAAGATTATTCAATTGACGGGTAGTAGAAGTGAATTGATATTTCAAGAACTACCAGAAGATGATCCTATGCAACGACAGCCTATAATTGATCTCGCAAAAAATAAATTAGGTTGGATTCCAGAAATTGAACTCATGGAAGGTTTAAAAAGCACTATTGAATATTTTAAAAATCTGAAAAAAGGATAGATTTTATTTGTTGTTACTTATCAATTTACAAAATAAAATAACATGAATATTTTAATAACAGGAGGAGCAGGTTTCATTGGATCTCATATAGTTCGTTTGTTTGTTAAAAAGTATCCACAGTATCAAGTATATAATCTAGATGCTTTGACCTATGCAGGAAATCTTGAGAATTTAAAAGATATTGAGCATGCAGAAAATTATACGTTTTTAAAAGGAGATATAAATGATACTGCAAGAATAGATGCCTTATTTGAAAAATTTCATTTTGATAAAATTATTCATTTAGCGGCAGAATCTCATGTAGATCGTTCGATTACCGATCCTCTTGCTTTTGTTAAGACCAATGTTATTGGTACTATGAATTTACTTAATGCATCTAAAAAAATATGGAAAGATAATTTACAGGACAAGTTATTTTATCATATTAGCACCGATGAAGTATACGGTACTTTAGGGAAAACTGGTTTTTTCACAGAAACCACATCATATGATCCTAACTCTCCTTATTCAGCTTCAAAAGCAAGTTCTGATCATTTCGTTAGAGCGTATGGTGAAACTTATGGTTTACCCTATATTATTACTAACTGTTCTAACAATTATGGGCCAAACCAATTTCCGGAAAAACTGATCCCTCTTTTTGTCAATAATATCATAGGGAATAAATCATTGCCAGTCTATGGGGATGGCAAGTACACCCGAGACTGGCTATATGTTATAGATCATGCTAATGCAATAGATCTTGTCTTTCATAAAGGGAAGAACAAGTCAACTTATAATATAGGTGGGTTTAATGAATGGCAAAATATAGATCTGGTGAAATTATTATGTAAGATTATGGATGAAAAATTAAGCCGACAGGTAGGTTCATCCCAGAATTTGATTACCTATATAAAGGATCGTCCCGGGCATGATAAACGTTACGCAATAGATGCATCCAAAATCAACACAGAATTAGGGTGGAAACCTTTGGTCACTTTTGAACAAGGATTAGAAATGACAATTGATTGGTATTTGGGGAATAGGGAATGGTTGGATAGCGTGACTTCAGGAAAATATAGGGAATACTATATAAATCAGTATAATTAAAACAATATGAAAGGTATTATTCTTGCTGGTGGATCGGGAACTCGATTATTTCCAATTACTATTGCTGTAAGTAAGCAATTACTTCCGGTTTACGATAAACCGATGATCTATTATCCTCTATCAGTTTTGATGCTGGCGGGTATAAAAGATATATTAATAATAACAACACCACACGACCAAGTATCTTTTAAAAAATTATTAGGAGATGGTACCGAGTTGGGATGTAATTTTCAGTATGCTATACAAGAACAACCTACTGGGCTGGCTGAAGCCTTTATTATTGGTGAAAAATTTATAGACAAAGAGAAAGTAGCACTCGTTTTGGGCGATAATATATTTTATGGCAATGGATTAGTGAATTTATTGAGAAGTAAGATCAATATTGAAGGTGCTTCTATTTTTGCCTATCCTGTAAAAGATCCTGAACGCTATGGAGTCGTAGAATTTGATGATAATAAGAAAGTTAAAAGCATAGAGGAAAAGCCTGCTAAACCTAAATCTAAATTTGCTATTCCTGGTTTATATTTTTACGATAATAAAGTAGTGGAATATGCTAAAAAAGTGAAACCTTCTGATAGAGGTGAGAAGGAAATCTCTACAATTAATAAAATGTACATGGAAGCTGGAAACCTTGAGGTTGGAGAAATGACAAGAGGAATGAGTTGGTTCGATACTGGAACGGTAGAATCTCTAGATGACGCTACTGAATTCATAAGAGTACTGCAAAATAGACAGAGTACCATGATTGGATGTATAGAAGAGGTAGCATATTTAAGTAAATTTATTAGGAAACCTGATCTCAAAAAACTGTCAAAAAAATATGGTAAATCTAATTATGGGAAATACTTGAAACAACTGAGTGATTCTATAATATAAAAATGTGAACCCTATCTAATTTGGAGGAACACCTATGAATAACTATTTGAATAATCTTTTTACTAAAAGTCTTTTTGAAGAAGAAAATATACTTAATCCAACTTCCGATGCACTTAAATGGATCAAGGAGCAAAATAGGAAAGTTAAGGTTAGTATTCGAGAAATTCCTTTTTCAGAATTAAAAAACTGGAGTTTTAGGGAAGGAGCTTTGAGACATGATTCCGGAAAATTCTTTTCAATAGATGGGATTCGTGCTTCTACTAATTACGGAAAGATCCATGAATGGGAACAGCCTATAATCAACCAACCAGAAATCGGCTACCTTGGGTTTATTACCAAAGAGTTTAAAGGTGTGCTTCATTTTTTAATGCAGGCCAAAATTGAGCCAGGAAATATCAATTATGTTCAGCTATCTCCAACCCTCCAGGCGACCAAAAGTAATTATTCTCAGGTACATAAAGGAAACATTCCGGCTTATTTGAATTTCTTTAGGGAAGCTAAAAAAGAACAGGTGCTGCTGGACCAGTTACAATCTGAACAGGGTGCGAGATTCCTAAAAAAAAGAAATAGGAATATCATTATAAAGGTGGAGGAAGACATAGAAATTCTTGAAAATTTTATATGGCTCACCTTAGGACAGGTTAAAGATCTTATGAAGATTGACAATATAGTTAATATGGACAGCCGGACAGTTATCTCTGGGATTCCGTTGCTTGAACCTCCACTTAGTCTATCGGATGACCTAGGAAAACATTCTCAAAGTTTTGAGCAAAACAATTTCAATAGAGGACTTTATGCTTCATGTGCTTATAATGCGAAATGTAAAAACTCTCTGGATGATATCATCAAATTTATTACTTCACATAAGTGTAATCTTGAACTGGATATTGAGAAGATTCCTTTATCTTCTTTAGATAATTGGGTTATAACAGATCGAAGTATCCATCATAAAGAAAAAAAATATTTTGAAATAATTGCCACAGAAATTGAGATAGGGAACCGGGAGGTTGTAAATTGGTCTCAACCCATGGTAAAACCTGTACAAGAAGGGATTTGTGCTTTAATTTGTAAAAATATCAAGGGGGTGATGCATTTTATTATGCAGGCAAAATTGGAGTGCGGTAATTTTGATATTATAGAATTAGCTCCTACTGTACAATGTCTTACCGATAATTATAGAACGAAAAAATCTATAGAAGCTTTACCGTTTCTTAAATATGTTCTTAATGCTCAAAAGTCTAATTTAATTTTCGATACTTATCAATCTGAAGAAGGAGGACGTTTTTTTAAAGAACAGAATAGAAGTATGATAATTTTCGATGAAGAAAATATTCCACTTGAATTACCTGAGAATTATGTATGGATGACTTATAACCAGATTCAAATGTTTTTGAAGCATAATAATTATCTTAACATACAAGCCAGAAGTCTCTTATCTTCTTTATCTTTTAGATTATGATTTTAAAAACCAAAAAAGTTAGAATAGGAGTACTGGGTACGGCAAATATCGCCATACGGGCATTAATACCCGCTATGGACAGGCTTCCGGAGCTTTATGATTTTAGAGGAATAGCGACTAGGAATAAAAAGAAACCTTCGTTGGCAAAGGAACCATATAATATTATTCAGGGGTATGAAAATATGCTTGAAGATGGATTAGATGCTGTTTATATACCTTTGCCAAATTCTTTGCACTTTCAATGGGTAAGAAATGCTTTAGATCGAGGTCTTCATGTGCTAGTTGAAAAATCTCTGGCGTGTAATCTTTCTGAAGTAGAGAAACTAAATGATATTGCCAAAAAGAACGATCTGGCTCTTGTAGAAAATTTTCAATTTAGGTTTCATCCTCAATTAAAATATATTCTTGATATTATTGAAAAAGGTACACTTGGCGAGTTAAGATATGTTCGTAGCAGTTTTTGTTTCCCACCCTTCCAAGATAAAGATAACATAAGGTATAATAAGGATTTGGGCGGTGGCGCCCTACTTGATGCAGGAGCTTATCCCGTAAAGATTTCACAAATTATTCTTGGACAAAAGGTGGAGGTTACAAGTGCTTCACTTAATTATAGTGATGATTTTGAAGTAGATCTTTGGGGAAGTGCTACCCTAGAGCAGAAACAGGGGGGAGTTATCTCTCAAATCAACTTTGGTTTTGATAACTATTACCAGTGTAATATCGAAATTCTTGGCACTGAAGGTAAATTATATACGAATCGGATTTTTACTGCGGGTGATCGCATAAAACCATCGATATTACTTGAAACAAAAAGTAAAGGGCTTGAACATATAGAATTGCCCTCTTCCAATCATTTTATAAATATGCTTGAATATTTTAATGAGGTGATTGGAAGCAGAGAGTTAAGAAAAAAAGAATATTTGGAAAATAAAAATCAATCACGCTTGTTACAGGAAATTAAACAGAAAGCAAATGGATAAAAACAAACCTATATTTGTGACCCAACCTTCTTTAGCTCCACTTTCGGAATATGTAGAATTACTAGAAGAGGTATGGGATTCTGGGATTCTAACCCATAATGGCCCAAAGGTTCAACGGCTGGAAGCAGAACTTTCTAAAAAACTGAATCTCGATAATTTTTCTATTGTCCTAAACGGGACTATTGCACTTCAAATGGCTATCAAAGCCCTTGACCTTAAAGGGGAGATTATTACAACTCCTTTTACCTGGGTAGCCACAGTAAGTGCTATTAAATGGGAAGGGTGTAAACCTGTTTTTTGTGATATTAACCCCGAAACCTTAAATATAGATGAGGATAAAATTGAAAGTCTGATCAACGCCGATACGGTAGCGATTATGCCCGTGCATGTTTTCGGTACAGCTTGTAATGTTTCCAAAATTGAAGAAATAGCTAAGAAATACAAATTAAAAGTTATTTATGATGCAGCTCATGCGATAGGTAGTTCTTATCAAAATAAAAGTCTATTGAGCTATGGTGATATCTCTGCAACTAGTTTACATGCAACTAAACTTTTTAATACTGGAGAAGGGGGGGCGTGTATTGCAAATTCTCCAGAATTAAATGAGAGGTTACAGAGAATTAGGTTTTTTGGCCACGATAAGGATAAAAATGTTGTAGAGGATGGGTTTAATGGGAAAATGACAGAGATACATGCTGCGTTGGGGCTGATAAATCTAAAATATTTCGATAAAGTTCTAGATGATCGAAGGGAAAAATATTTGCTTTATAAAGAAATGCTAGGGGGTAGAAAAGAATTGCAATTTCAGCGTATCAATAGGAATGAGACAAATTTCTCTTATTTCCCTGTAATTTTTCAATCGGAAGAAAAATTATTACAAGTGGAAGAAGCCTTGAACGAGAAAAGCATTTTTCCCAGACGATATTTTTATCCTTCAGTAAATACATATAATGAAATTGTAGATTACCAACCTACTCCTATTTCAGAAGATATTTCAACAAGAGTAATGTGTTTACCTCTTTATTATAATTTAAGTCCAAAGCAGATCAAATTAATTTCGAAAACAATTCTTCTTTCCTTATGATTATTTTGGGTGCAGGTGGATTCGCCACAGAACTTTTACAAAATTTCAGTAGAGAGGAACAATCTATTCTGGTTTTTTATGATGATGTAAATTTAGATTCCTCAGCTTTCAAATTCGATAAATTTCCAGTTCTTAAGGATTTTGAAGAAGCAAAGAACTATTTGCAAAAGACGGATAAGCGCTTTGTTTTGGGATTAGGAAATCCAATACTCCGTTATAAATTATTTGAAAAATTTTCTCAAATCGGGGGGAGCCCCACATCCTCTATATCTGACCGAGCTATTATAGGGGATATGAATATTAAATTAGGCGAAGGATGCACAATTTTAGCTAATGCTGTAATTTCCAATTCAGTAAAAGTAGGTAAAGCGTGCCTAGTTTATTATAGTGTCACGATTACTCACAATTGTATAATTGAAGATTTTGTAGAGCTTTCGCCAGGGGCCATTCTACTTGGTAATGTAAAGATAGGGGCTTTCACTTCTATAGGAGCAAATGCTACTATTTTACCTCGACTAAAAATAGGAAAGAATGTAACGGTAGGAGCAGGAGCTTTAGTGAATAAAGATTTACCTGATAATTGTGTAGCTGTGGGTGTCCCCGCCAGAATTATAAAAATAAAGGATGGAGTAGGCAACAATTTTCTTTAGAATAATCGAACAACAAGTATCGAGAATATTGAAAATATTTTGCTAACCAAAAATTGAAGAAAAATTTGAAAATTGGCTAATGTAATAAACGCATGTTACTGTTTTATTACTTTACCTCCATATGGTTTTTTGACTCCTGCAAACAAAAATGTGATGATAGAAGATACACCTTTAATTAGCGTATGTATAATAACTTATAACCAAGAAGACTATATAGAAAAATGTTTAAAAGGTGCGATAGAACAAAATTTTAAAGGGGAATATGAAATAGTAATTGGGGAAGATTATTCCACAGATAAAACTCGAGAAATTTGCAAAAAATATAGTAAAAATTACCCTGATCGTATTCGACTTATTGAAAGGCCAGAAAACATTGGAGTGATGAAAAATTTTATTTCAACCTTAATTTTATGTCGAGGTAAATATATCGCTATTTGTGAAGGGGATGATTATTGGACAGATACTAATAAATTACAGAAACAATTTGATGCAATGGAAAAAAACCTTGATATTAACCTTTCATTTCATCAATGTGATATATTAGATTCAACAAGCTTACCCCATATAAAACCAAAGAAATTTACAAAATATCAAGATTTAGAAATTGTAGGATTAAAGGATGTGATTAGAGGTAATGGAGGGTTAATTCCAATGGCAAGTATATTTTTTAGAAGTAGTATTTTAAATAATTATTTAAAGTATGTAGAAAAATATACTGGGGGTCACTACCTCTTACAGGTTATTGGATCACTGAATGGCGCTTTATTTTTACAACATAACATGGCAGTTTACAGAAAAAATTCTTCTACTTCTATAATTAAAAATGTAAAAAATAATGCTATTCATAATGAATTTTGGATTCACAATCATATCCAAAAATTAAATGATTTTAAAAAAATTACAGGAGGTAATTACAACAATCTTATTGATGGTCTTATTCTAAAAGAAAAATTAAATGCATTTAGATCTTTTAAAATCTCTAAAAAATACAGAAAAGAACTTTACAAGGAATTAATCATCACTAGAGATCTTTCCTATCAAGATCGTATTATATATAACCTAATTTTTAAAAATAAGTATATTAAAAAAATGATAGAGAAAGTTTATAGATTACTCAAATGATTATAGTCGTAAGTGAATATATGCTAGGTATATTAATAAATCTATCCTTTTAAATAAAAAATAAATGAAATTAAAAGAAATTTTAAAGAATAATTTTCATTCTTTCTTTTACTTTTTTCGGTATTTGAGATATAGGATGCTCGTTATGTTTTTCCTTAGTTTGACAGTAGGAGTCTTAGATGGTCTAGGTTTGGCCATGTTTATTCCTCTTCTTCAAATGTTTGACACTGAAGGAGAGGCTGCTACGACTGATTTGGGTAAGTTACAATTCCTTCCAGATCTTTTGCTCCAATGGGGAATCTCTTTCGATATTTTTACTGTCTTGATTCTTATCCTTTTATTTTTTGCACTTAAAGGAATAGCTAAATTTATCCAGACCTATGCAGATGTGATTTTTATGCAGTTCTTCATGCGTACAGTAAGAATTACCAATATACATTTAATGAATACATTTTCATATTCTCATTTTGTCACCGCCGATAGTGGCCGGATACAGAATACTTTTAGTGGTGAAGTTGAAAAACTTAACCGGGCTTTTTCATCATATATGACTTCAATACAACATGCAACCTTGATTTTTGTATATCTTGTCATGGCTCTTGGCTCTAACTTTAGTTTTGCTATAATGGCAGGAATTGGCGGAGGGGCAACCAATATGTTTTTTAAATTCCTCTATAAAAAATCTAAGGCATTATCCCGTGAAATAACAAGTGAAAACCACATTTTTCATGGCTTGTTAATTCAGCATGTAGCCTTTTTTAAATATTTAAAGGCAACTGGATTGAATTTAAAGTATTCTAAAAAATTAATAAAGAGTATCACGAAAATTGAAAATATACAAAGGAGGATTGGATTCATAAGCTCTATTTTATTAGGGGCCAGGGAACCGCTAACCATTTTGGTTGTAGTAGGGACAATTATTTTACAAATAAAATACTTCGGAGCAAACATTGGTTCTATAATTTTAAGCTTACTGTTGTTATATCGAGCTTTGACTTATTTAATGGCCATGCAGGCAGAATGGAACAGGTTTTTAGCAGTATCTGGCTCTCTGGAAAACATGGATTTATTCGTAAGAGAATTAAAAAGCGGTAAAGAAGTGAACGGCGAACAAAAATTAAATGATTTTAACTCTAAAATTTCCATTAAAGATGTATCCTTTAGCTATGGTGATACAAGAATCTTAGATTCTATTAACTTAAATATTCAAAAGAACGAAACTGTTGCTCTTATAGGCTCAAGTGGCTCAGGCAAGACCACCCTTATGAATATTTTAGCTGGTTTACTTGTTCCTGAAAAGGGTAACTTGATGATTGATAATTATAATTATAAAGATTTAGATAAATATACCCTTAAACACAAGATTGGTTACATATCCCAGGAATCACCCATATTTAATGATTCCATTTTTAATAATGTCACCTTTTGGGAGGAAAAAACTGAGGAAAATAAAAGTCGATTTATCGACGCAATAAAAAAAGCTTCCTTATATGAATACATTATGAAACTACCTTTTAAAGAGGATGAAAACTTGGGAAATAATGGTATAAATATTAGTGGGGGGCAAAAACAGCGTTTAGCAATTGCTAGAGAATTATATAAAAATGTGGATATCTTATTTATGGACGAAGCTACCTCTTCCTTAGACGGAGAAACTGAGGCTAATATTCAAAATAATATAGAAGCTTTAAAAGGAGAGTACACAATAGTGATGATTGCTCATAGATTATCTACTATAAAAAATGCAGATCGAATCATTCTCTTGAGTGAAGGGGTAATTAAAGCTATAGGGACTTACAAAAGTTTATTAGAAACTTCCGTTGAATTTCGTGAGATGATTCAATTTCAGGATCTTAATTAAAACATACGCAATTGGTGAGACAAGTATCCTTTAGAAAATATTTCGCCCCTCTTTTTATCATTTAAAATATTAATATGTCTATTAAATTAAAAACGGAATTATTTAAATACACTACAAAAACTAAAAATATTCTCTCAGCAGATTTTAAAGAATATCTTTTTAACGATCCCATTTTGCTTTATTATTCCGATTTCAGTAAAAATTGGGGGGATTATATTAATCCATATTTAGTAGAAAAAATTACAGGAAAAAAAACCGTATCCTTTAAAAGGATTTATAATCCTTTGAATAAACCAAAATTGTTTGGGATAGGGAGTATACTTCACCATCCCGGCTTAGATAATGCTGTTATATGGGGTTCCGGGTTTATTTATCCACCAAAACATCTTAAAGGCACTCCTTCAAAAATTTTAGCATTAAGAGGAAAAGGATCAGCAGCTATTATGGAGGGTTTTGGTATTAAGCACGATAATATATTTGGAGATCCTGCATTATTGTTTCCCACTTTTTACAATCCAAAAAAAAGCAAAAAATTCAAGATGGGAATCATCCCTCACTATTCAGAATTGGACTATTTTTTAACTAATACTCAAGTGAAAAATAATAAGGATGTTACGATAATTAGTCCTCTTGTTAAGAATGACCAAGTTTTTGAAATTATTGATCAAATTTGTGAATGTGATATCGTTATTTCTAGCTCTTTACATGGATTAATACTAACCGATGCTTACCAAATTCCTTCACTTCGATTTACCTTCACCAATAAGTTAGTTGGTGGAGATTTTAAATTTAATGATTATTATAGCGGTGTTGGAATAAATGATCATGACGTAATTCATCTAGACGACCTTAATAAGATTAATTATTCTGAAGCCTACCGATTGGCCACTACTAAAGAACTTAATTTCGACTTAGAAAAACTATCCCTATCAATATTAGATTATTATAAAAACAATAATTAGTATTTATTTATAGAATTATGCCCACAAATAAGAAAAAAAAAGTTTTAATTGTTATAGGTTCTTTTAAAATAGGAGGTGCTGAGAAAATGGCTATTAATATAGGGGAAGAGCTATTGAGAAATGGTTATGACGTTAATTTCGCAATTCAAAAACCTATTTTTCAAATTCCTCACACAATTGATAAAAGCAAAATTCATATTCTTAATAAGAATATAAACTCTTCACGATATTTTCATCATTCAAATAATATTGTTCGAATAGGAATTTTGAGCAGAAAATTTAAACCGGATGTTGTTATTGGTTTTACTTATTTCAGTAGTTTTTTATCATGTTTTACGTTTTGTCGAAATATTGTAGGAACTTTTGATGTTAACCCTTATTCATTAGGAAAAAAAAGACATAGGATAGCAGATTTTGTATGCAAATGGAGTGGAGTAAAAAAAATTATTGGGCCTTCCCGAGGAACTGTAGAAGAAATTACAGAAGCCCGACCAAAATATAGAGATAAATTTATTACAATTTATAATTCGGTTGATTTTGAAAGGCTAAATGTTTTATCTGAAGATCAAGAAGGCGTAGAGGAGTTTATTTTTAAAAAACCCTACATTTCCGCCATTGGAAGGTTAAGTGAACAGAAGAATTTTACACTCCTCATTTCTAGCTATGCAAAAAGTAAGATTAATAAAACTTCAAACCTTATTATAGTTGGTGATGGTTCTTTAATGGTAGATTTAAAAAAGCAAATATCAGATTTAAATTTATCTGATAAAGTATTCTTATTAGGATTTAAAAGTAATCCATATCCTTATATCAAAAATTCTCAATTTTTAGTGAATGCATCCAATTTTGAAAGTTTTTGTATTGTAATTCTTGAAGCCTTAAGTTTAGGAAAGATGGTAATTGCTTCCAATTGTAAATCGGGGCCTTCCGAAATGGTAGTTAATAATTTTAATGGTTTCTTATTCGAGCCAAGAAATGAACCAGAATTGGTCGCTTTGCTTGATCAGGTTTATGAAGATAAGGAATTAGTTTCTCAAAAAAGCAAAAATGCAGTTAAGAGTGTTGAGAAGTTTAAATTAGAGAAATTAGGTTTGGAATATATAGAATTAATTGAAGAATTGTGTTCTAATTAATATTCAAGTATTAACATTGGATTATAAGATTTTTCACCAAGTTTAAAATGAAATTTATAAAATAATAAAATATTAAGATGCCACATCAAAATTTAGAGATTAAAATATTAGACTGCACCCTTCGTGACGGGGGTTATTACACTAATTGGGATTTTGATAAAGATCTGGTTAAGATTTATTTTGAATCCTTCAACAAACTCCCCGTAGAATACCTAGAACTTGGATACCGGTCAAATCCCATGAAATCATATCTTGGCGAATATTTTTATTGTCCTCCATACGTATTGGAAAATGCTAAGGCTTTAAGTAATAAGAAACTGGTAGTTATTCTAAATGAAAAAGATATAAGGGCAGAGGATGTTCCTGATCTTTTATCTCCTTGTGTAGGTTACCTGGATATGGTAAGGATCGCTATTGATCCAAAAAATTTCAAACGCGCACTCGTACTTGCTCAAGCCGTGAAAAAATTAGGCTTCGAAGTTGGATTTAACGTGATGTATATGTCCCTATGGGAACAGGAAAAGGAGTTTTTGAAACAAATTAAGGATGTACACGGAATTGTAGATTATTTTTATATGGTAGATTCCTTTGGGGGAGTATATCCTGAAGAGGTTAAAAAGACATATGAACTTGTTAGAAATCAAACAGATGTAAAAATTGGATTCCACGGGCATAACAATTTGGAAATGGGACTTATTAATACCTTGACCGCTATAGAATGTGGCGCAGCCATGGTGGATACTACAGTAACGGGAATGGGTCGAGGCGCTGGTAACTTGAGTACGGAATTATTATTAACTTCATTAAATTCAAAAGGATTAATTGATTTGGATTTTAATGCCTTGAGTAAAGTGGTAGATCCCTTTTCTAAAATGCAGAATGAGTATGGATGGGGTACAAACCTGCCCTATATGGTTTCCGGTGCACACTCTCTGCCTCAAAAAGACGTGATGGAATGGGTTACCAAAAGGTATTATTCTTTAAATAGTATAATAAGGGCTCTTTCTAATCAATCCCAAGGAATAAAAGACAATGTAGATCTTGAGGATTTCCGGAATAATAAAAAATTTAAAAGTGTACTCATAATTGGTGGAGGACCTAGTGGCACAAAACAGGCAAAAGCGCTCAATGAATTTATCGCTAAAAATCCCGAGATATGTTTGATTCACGCCAGTTCTAAAAACGCTAAAGAATTTAAAGATGCTCAACAATTGCAAATTCATTGTTTGGCTGGAAATGAAGGTTATAGGTTGGAGAAGACCTTTAATGTAATTTCAGATACTAAAAAAATTGTCGTTTTACCTCCTTATCCAAGAACCATGGGTACCTATATTCCAAAAAGTCTGGAAAATGTTGCATACCAGCTAGGTGGAATATCCTTTACTGATAAGTTTAAAGAATCTGTTACCGCTCTGGCTGTGGAAGTAGCTTTAAAAATGGACGTGGAAAGTATTTTTGTTGCGGGTTACGATGGGTATTACGGAGATATTACCCCGCAAGAATTGGAATTGTTCAATGAAAATGAATACATATTCAAAAAATTAAAGGAAGTAAGCGGATTAATCCCAATATCAATTACGTCAACTTCTTATACTGAATTGAATCATCAATCAGTTTTTGCCTTAATATAAAACTATGTCCTTAGCGGTCTTTTTACCAACACGAAAAGGAAGTCAGAGAGTTCCGAATAAGAATACCAGACCCTTTGCTGGGGTTCAGCATGGGCTTCTGGAATTAAAATTAAAACAGTTGGTTAAACTGAAAGTAGATGAAATAATTTTATCTACAAATGATGAAGCTTCTATAGAAATAGTAAATAAGATCACTCCAACACATCCTAATTTAAAACTTGACATTAGGCCAGGATATTTGGCATCGAGCAGTACAAATCTATCCGATTTAATCGCCTATGTGCCAACCATTACAAATTGTGAACATATTTTATGGACACATGTAACCTCCCCCTTTGTAGATACAGAATTATATAATCTAAGCATTAATAAATACGAAAATTCATTGAGTCAAGGTTTTGATTCACTTATCTCGGTTACTCCCTTTCAAAACTTTTTGTGGAGCAGAGAAGAAAATGATATCATAAATAGGCTTGGTAAAAAAAGGTGGCCTCAAACTCAGGATTTGAAAAAAATCTATGAAATAAATAGTGCCATCTTTCTTTCTCCTCGTTCTGTTTATGAAAAGAATGGGGATAGGGTAGGAAAAAAACCTTTCTTATTTGAAATGAATAAAATCCAATCCCTGGATATTGATTGGGAAGATGATTTTAAAATAGCTGAAGCGGTTTATGAGAAACTTTATAAATAAAAGAAATATATTTTGGGATTTTGACGGGGTCATTATGGATTCTATGCCGGTTCGCAATAGAGGTTTTGAAATGGTCCTTAAGAAATTTCCAAATGAGCAAGTGGACCTATTAATGCAATTTCACTTGAAAAACGGGGGACTTTCCAGATATGTAAAATTTAGACATTTTTTTGAAGAAATAAGAGAAGAAAAGGTTTCAGAGGAAGAGATAAAAGAATGGTCACAAAAGTTTTCCGAAATCATGCGGAAAGAACTAGTGCAACCGGGATTGTTGATAGAAGATTCTTTGGATTTCATAAAGGAGAATTACAAGAAATATAATATGCATATCGTGTCCGGTTCAGATGGAGAAGAACTTAGATACTTATGCGAACAACTTAATGTTTCCCGATATTTTATCTCCATACACGGTTCGCCTGTTCCCAAAAAAAAATTGGTGTGTAAACTTTTATTAAATCATAGGTATATAAACGAAGAAACGCTTTTAATAGGAGATTCTATTAATGATTATGAAGCTGCTGAAATTAATAACATAGAATTCTATGGATATAATAATGAGCAGCTCAAAATATTAAAATCTTCTTATATAGAATCCTTTACCGAAACATGAAATTATATAATACTTTAAAAGGTCTGAGGTTGATGCTTGTCTCAACAAAAATTTTCCATCCGGAAGATGTTTTCAAGGGAAAAAGAGTTGCTGTTATTGGTGCTGCCGACTCAGCATTCGAAAAGGAAAATGGGGCCTATATTGATTCTTTTGATTTTATAGTCAGGGTTAATAAAGCGCCTCATTCCTGGAGACCTGAAAAATCAAAGTTTATAGGTAGCCGCACTGATGTTTTGTTCCACTCATTTTATGAGAATTCCGATAGTGGAGGTGGCCCTATAGACTTTGAATTATATAAAGAACAATGTATTCGCTTCATTGTAAATCCTAATTACAATTTTAAAGGGATATGGACACATTTAAATTATTATAAAAGAAATTTGAATGAGAATGTAACATATATTCTAGCTCGATCCTTTTCTCAACATATTAATGAAAAATTTGGTAAATGGATTCCAACGGTTGGTTTTTCCGCTTTACATACAGTTTTAAATTCAAATTGCAAGGAGGTTTATATTACAGGATTTACATTTTTTAAAACCCCTTATGCTGTTGATTATCGAAATCAATTAATAAATATGGAAGCTAACCAAAAACATATTAAAACACAAGGGCTTCACAACCCTGATCTGGAATTGGTACAGTTTATAAAACAGGTAGAAAAACTTAAAAATTCTGATCCTATTATAATTCTTGATTCCGCTTTAACTGATATCGTTAAAAGTTTTAAAGAAATAGATTAAAAAATATTAAATGAAAATGACAAAAATTTCTTTATTCATAATGCCTCGTTCTAGCAAGGCATGGCATGGCTCTGAAGCCCTTTGGATAACCGTTGGGGGTTGGGCTGCAGCAGCAGAACGAAAATTTGGGAAAGCCTATATTCTAACCACGGATCGTATTGCTCTTCCTATGGAAGTTTTAAAATATCCTCTTGGAAAGGTACCCCAAATTTCAAAATCCAGAAATAAAAAACTCAGTTCATTTCTGCCTACAACTCTTATAACCTTAATTAAAGATATTTTACTTTGGAAAACTTCATTGTATAATAATTTTTTCAAGTACAAGCTACCAGATCTGGAAAATGAGGTTTCATTAGTATGGGAACAACATGATTTTTTCCCAGGGATTGGTTATAAGCTCGCAAAAAAACACAACGTTCCCTTTATAATTTACGTGCATGCTCCTCAAGTATGGGAAGCTGCTAAATGGGGAGTTAAAAGACCTTTATGGGGAAGATTATTAGAGGAAATGGAAACCAGATCTTTAAAACGAGCTGATATCGTTGCTTGCGTTTCTTCTCAAGTCGCTGAAAAGTTAATTACGATGGGAATTTCAGAAAAGAAAATCCAGGTATCGCCAATGGCAGTTGATGCCCATCTTTTTTCTAATGCAAATCCCCAGGATATTATAAAGGATTATAAATTACAAAATAAATTTGTAATTGGGTGGACTGGGTCTTTTCGTAGTTTCCATGGATTGGATATTCTATTACGAGTCTTCAAAAAAGTTCATGAATCAATTAATATATCGAGATTAGTTCTGGTGGGGGATGGTTTCGAAATGGTAAATATTGTAAAGTTGACTAATGAACTAGGGATTAATGATTTTGTTGTTTTTACAGGTAGAAAATCATTCACTGAGATTCCTAACTACGTAGAAGCTTTTGATTTGGCAATTGTTAGTGCAAGAAGCGCTAGTGATTTTCATTACTCACCATTAAAGTTAAGAGAATATTTAGGTGCAGGGAAGGCAACTCTTGCCCCAAATGCTGGTGAAATCCCAAAAATGTTTCATAATGATATCCATTTAAAATTATATAATGTTGGAGATATAGAAGGTACTGCCAGAAAAATTATTGACCTCTATAATGACCCGGAAAAGCGGAATCTTATTGCTGCAAAAGGAAAGGAATATATTTTAAAAAATGGAACTTGGGATGTAGAGTTAGAGAAATTAATAAATAAAAATAGATGATTATCAAATATTGAAAAAAAATTATTTACTCACTTTTGTAAATAAATATTTTCGCTTACAACCTTATAAAACTTGCAATAAACCTTTGCTTAAGGCTTTACAATTGGATATGAAATCAAATAGAATAAGAAAATCAATGTCGACTTTTCTATGTTTATTTCCCCGTAACCCCTTAGGGACCTTACTCCCTTAGTTATAGAGTTATTACAGAATTAGATTTATCCGCTGTTAATGTCACTTAAAGTGAAGCTTATGTCTAGATTATAGCCCCAAATTAATGGTGGGCATCATCTTAAAAATAACCCTTGTAAACTTAATAATCGTTTGAAATGTGCAGGTCTTCAACGTCCCAATAATTTGGCGGATTAGTGGCTTGTTTGTACTTTTGGTGCGTCTGAAGAGTCCCATGAAATTGTTTTTTTTCTGCAAAACAAAAAATGGAATTCTCAGATTTTTTTAATTTTTAACTTTAGGATAGGTGTGGTATTAATTGATAAATTAAAATAGAATTTCCTTAATGAATTATTATAAAGAACTTGATGGATTGAGATTTTTTGCAATATTATTGGTAATAATTCATCATTGGTTGCCAAAAAATCATCTTTTTAATTTTAGCCCTAACGGTGCGATAGGTGTTACAATTTTCTTTGTTTTAAGCGGATTCTTAATTTCAAGTATTTTATTTGGATATAAGGACAAAATAAATGTAGGTAAATTAACATTAAGTAGAGCTTTAAGAATCTTTTTTATACGAAGATCTCTAAGAATTTTCCCCATTTATTATATACTTATAGGTTTCTTGTTTTTTTATGGATATGATGCTATTACGCAAAATATTTTTTACTTTTTGACGTATACTTCCAATATTTTATTTTTCGAAAAACAATCATTTTTTGGGACAGTTACCCACTTATGGACATTGGCGGTTGAAGAACAATATTACTTGATTTGGCCCTTTCTACTTTTCTTAATTTCAAATAAATATATTAGATTAGTAATAATTTCATTAATATTTTTTTCAATTATATCACAGTTTATAATGAAAAAAGATTTTTTTTATTATGAACTATTGACTTTTAACGCATTTGATGCATTTGGAATAGGGTCTCTTCTGGCTTATTATAAAAATTATAAAATTTCGAAAATAATAAAATTGAGGAATTTTCTGTGGATATTCTCTTCTGCTTTTATAATTTTAAGCACAATTAATTATCAAATATTTAGCACCAGAACAATTACCAGTGTATTTACTGGTTTATTAATATTATATGTCATTGATGAAAGATATTCAGGAAGTTTTTTGAATAAAATTTTATCAATAAAACCGGTAATGTTTATTGGGAAAATAAGCTACGGGATGTATTTGTTTCATCCTTTCATTCATGGATTGATGGATAGTGTTTACAATAGATTACCACTCGACAATCAAAATATATTCTATCCGGCTTTCATTTTTTTAACGAGTTTTGGAGTTTTAATCATTATTAGTTCCATATCATGGTTTTTAATTGAATCTCCTATTAATTCTTTAAAGAATAAATTTCAAATTCTTGACAGTAGAAATAAACCAGCAATAGTTTGAAATCGTAAAGTTTGATATTTTGTAATCTTTTGAATGAGGTAATGTAATAATAATATTAATTTTCCTAAAAAAAATGAGTTAACATGAGATTAATAAGGTCTATATTAAGCGCTTGAATTAAATCTGTATAGAAATAGACTATAAAAATAGATCACTAAAATTAATATTTTACAATTAAAATTTTTTATTTGAAAATAATTCAAGTAATTCAAAAACCTCAACTTAGAGGTGCCGAAATTTTCGCCTGTCAGCTTTCCAATCATTTAGTGAATAATGGACATGATGTAATAGTCGTAGCTATTTTTGAAGGCGAAGCCGAATTACCCTTTAAGGGAGAAATAGTTCAATTAAATCGTCCTTATTCCCAAAGATTATATGATTGGACCGGATGGAGACAATTCAAAGATATTCTGAAACGTTTTAATACAGATATTGTTCAAGCAAACGCATCGGATACACTTAAATTTACAGCAAGTTCTAAATATTTTTTTGGTTGGAAAAATAAATTGATTTTTAGGAATGCTAATAAAATGGGGGATTTTATAAATACATCTCTAAAAAAATCCCTGAATTCTTTTTATCTCAAACAACTCGATTATGTAATCTCTGTAAGTAAAGAGTGTGAAAAGGATTTTTCACGAACTTTCGAATTTCCACCTAATAAGATTGAAACAATTACCATAGGAGTTGAGGATAAAAACATTAAAAACATTTCAAAAGATTTAAAAGATATTTTTCTAAAAGGCCCTGTCCTAACACATATTGGCGGGTTTGTACCTGAAAAGAATCATGTTGGAGTAATTAATATTTTTAAAGAGATACATGATGAAATTCCAAATAGTCAGCTTTTATTGATAGGTAAAGGAAATTTGCAAAATCATATTAGAGAATTGGTTCAAAAGAAAAAATTGAATAAGAATGTTCACTTTCTCGATTACAGAACGGACGTTCTTGAAATTTTAAATAATTCCTCTCTTTTTTTGTTACCAAGTTTTATTGAAGGTTTGCCTGCAGTCCTTTTAGAATCTATGTATTGTGGATGTCCTGTTATCGCGTACGATGTAGGAGGCATTGGAGAAGTTGTAAAATCTGGAGTAACAGGACAATTAATTACTACGGGTGATGAAAAATTATTTATTGAAAAATCCTTACTTGTTTTAAATAACCTAACGATCCAAAAGGAAATACAAAGAAACTCCAAACAATTAGTGAAAAATAATTTCACTAATCTTAAAATATCAAAAGAATTTGAAGATTGTTATAAGAAATTGATTAATGATAAAAATGCTATTTCTGGAAGAAAAAAACTTAAAATATTACAAATAATTCAAAAAAAACAATATCGAGGTGCGGAAATATTTTGTTGTCAATTATCTAATGAGCTTCTAGAAAAAGGCCATGAAGTTTTAATTTATAGTATTTATGATGGAAAGTCCGACTTGCCATTCCAGAATAAAATCAACGTACTAAACAGCAAAAAAAATTTCAGGTACATAGATTATAATGGATGGAAGCATATAAATAAAGTAATTAAAGATTTTAAACCGGATATTGTACAAGCGAATGCCGCCGACACCTTAAAGTACACTGTTTTTTCTAAAAAAATTTATAATTGGAAACAACCCATCCTCTACCGGAATGCTAGTGTTTCTAGCTTTTATATCAAAACTTTTTATTCAAAGAAATTTAATTCTTTTTTACTAAAAAATGTATCTTCTATAGTTTCTGTCTCAAATTTTTCAAGAAATGATTTAAATATTTTGTTTCCATTTACCAATTCAATCTCTAAGGTAATTCCAATCGGAGTTGTTGCGGATGCCTACCAAAATTTAATTTCACCATATAATTCAGAATTTAAAAATATAGCACATGTTGGTTCCTTAACAGAGGAGAAACAACACCTAAAACTTTTAAAAATTTTTTCAGAAATAATCATTCGTAATCCCAATTTAATATTACATATCATTGGGGATGGACCATTAAAATTCCAAATTTTAAAAAAAATAAATGAATTGGATTTAAAGGATAAAGTAATTTTGCATGGTGAATTAGAATTTCCTCAGCCTTATATTAAATTTGCTGATGCTTTAGTATTACCAAGTCTCATAGAGGGACTGCCTGCAGTAATATTGGAAGCAATGTATTGTAAGACTCCTGTTGTAGCATACGACGTGGGCGGTATATCAGAAATTTTAAATAAAAAGACAGGTTATTTAGTTGAAAATTTGAATAATGATTCTTTTGTGCTAGCCCTCGAGAAAGCTTTGCGGGATTCCTCAGAGCAAGTATTGGAGAATGCTAATAGATCGATTGTAGAAAACTATCTAATTAAAGATATAGCAAAGGAATTTATTTTCTCCTATGAAGAACTTATAATGAAGTAGTTATAAAATAGATATATAAAAAATTAATGACTTATAAAAAGATTAAAGTTTTACATATAATCAAATCTTTAGGTCGGGGAGGAGCTGAGATGCTTCTACCGGAAACTTTGTACTTACATAATTCCAACCAGTTTGAATTTCATTATATTTATTTTTTACCATGGAAGAATCAAATGGTATCAGCACTTGAATCTCATGGTGGTATTGTTAAATGTTTTCCGGCAAATAATAATTTAAGGATTTTTACACAAACTAAAAATGTTATGAATTATATTGAAACTGAGAGAATTAATATAATTCATTGCCATTTACCTTGGTCTGGATTTTTGGGACGTTTAATCCATAAAAGAACAGGCATTCCTTCAATTTATACAGAACATAATATTCAGGAGAAATACCATTTTTTAACGAAAACTTTAAATCGCCTAACTTTTAATTATCAAAGCCTTGCTTTAGGAGTTTCTTCAGATGTCACGCGTTCGATAAGGGAAAATATAAAACCAAAAATTAAAGTTAAAACTATTTTGAATGGTGTAAATACTAACAAATTTATATTTGAAAGTAAGAGCCGATTAAAAATCAGGAATATATATGGTATTCCTGAAAGCGGAGCGGTAATAGGGAACGTTGCTGTATTCAGGAAACAAAAAGGCTTGCTTGATTGGATTGAAGCTTTCAAAATTGTAGAAAAAAACAATCCAAATGTTTATGGTTTATTGATAGGTGCTGGCCCAGAAGAAGATGTAATTAAAGAAAAAATTGAAAGAAGTAACCTTGAAAATAAAATTTTCCTAACAGGTCTTCAGGAAGATACGGTATCCTTTTTTTCGGCTATGGATATTTATATGATGAGTTCCCACTTTGAAGGATTGCCTATAGCATTACTGGAAGCCATGAGTTGTGGTTGCGCAATTATTTCAACGAAAGCGGGCGGTGTAGTGGAGGTAATTACTGATAATGAAGATGGGTATTTGTGCGATGTTGGAGATAGTGAATGTTTAGCGGAAAAGGCTAGTAATATACTCAATACTTCAGAAAAATTGGAATTAGCAAAAGTTAAATCTCGGGAAAAAGTGCTGAAACATTTTAGTTTGGATCGATTAGTTGAATCCTTAGAGAACATATATCTAGAACTTTATGATAATAAGAGAGGGTGAACCAGAAGATTTGGATGAGATCATCCAAGTTTTAAAATTAAGTTTAGGAGAGGATGATTTTCCATTATCAAAAGAAATATGGAATTATAAACATAATTTAAATCCCTTTGGAAAATCATTGGTTTTGGTGGGAATTGAGAATGACAAAATTATTGGTGTAAGAGCATTTATGGCATGGGAATGGCAAATTAGAGAGAGTGTTTATATGGCATACAGAGCAGTAGATACTGCAACCCACCCCAATCACCAGGGAAAAGGAGTTTTTAAAAAATTAACACAAGCTGCAGTTAAAGTAGCTAAGGATAAAGGCATTTCTTTAATTTATAATACCCCTAACGATCAAAGTAGACCAGGATATTTAAAGATGGGTTGGGAAATTGTTGGGAAAATCGAAGTTGCCTTAAAACCTAACTTAGGAGCATTTTCTCTCAAAAGTAAAAGGCGAAAAGATTATGAAATAATAGATAAGTACTCTCAAAATAAACAGTTAGTTACCTTGTGGAATAAGATGCAAGTTGAAAAAAAATTATCCTTCACTCCAAAATCTTCTGAATTTTTGTACTGGCGATATGAAAATAATCCTCTACAACAATATGAAATCTATAAAAGTGACAAGGTGTATCTTGCTGGTTATATAAAAAAAAGGAAGAATATTAGGGAATTGCGAATATCTGAAAGTTTATATTTGAATTCAAATGGATTGAAAGAATTAAAAAAAATATTGAAAACATGGTGTAAAAAATTTAATGCACATATTATTACCTATTCACCGAATCATTTGGTTTTTGATTTACCATATTTAAGAGGAGATTTTGGACCAATATTAACCTTTCGCTACCTTAATCTTTCAGAAAAAAACTATAAAAAATTTAAGGGAATAAAGAATTGGAATAATAGTATTGGTGATTTAGAATTATTTTAAACTATGCTTGGGGTACTCTTTTTGATTTTAGTGTTTTTAATATTAAATCAAATTATTTATAATTTTTTTAAAAAGAAGCATTCTTTTTTTGACAAAAAAAAGATGAATATGCTTTATTTTTATCATATTTTCTTCTACTGCGTTTATTTATGGTATGCTTATAACAATCCCTCAGACTCTAAAAATTATTTCGGAAACTTAAAAGATTATACGGGTAAGTGGTTAGACTTATTTGGTACAGACACCTCCTTTATAAATTTTATTTCTTATCCATTTTATGTCTTGGGTTTCAATTATGAGATGATAATGTTAACATTTGCTTGGTTCGGTTATCTTGGATTTTTGTATGCTTATTTATTTTTCAGGGAGAATATCCCTGTAAAAGTTAAAGTTTTTAAAAGATTTGACCTCTTCACGCTAATCCTTCTTTTTCCAAATATGCATTTTTGGACAGCCTCATTGGGAAAAGGTTCAGCAATTTTCTTAGGTCTCATGATGTTTAGTTATGCTATTGTAAAACCTGGATCCAGAGTCTTTTTACTCGTTTTAGGCTCATTCATAATATATTTTATTAGACCTCATGTATTTTTGTTCGTAGCTTTGGGAACTGTTCTGGGTTATATGAGTGGTCAAGAAAAAATATCTTTTAGACGAAAATTATTAATATATACGGCCTTAATTACAGGATTGTATCTTGCTCAAGATGCAATCCTGGCAGTCGTGGATTTAGAGGGTTCCGATAATCTGGTGGGGGATTTTGAGGATTTTTCTGAAATCCGTAGTAAGGATTTGAGTTCAGCGGGTTCTGGGGTAGATATGGCTTCTTATCCCTTACCATTAAAACTATTTACTTTTTGGTTTAGGCCATTATTTTTTGATGCGCCTAATTTTCTTGGTATTATAACTTCTTTTGAGAATTTACTTTATTTATTATTATTTTTTAAAATTTTAAAAAAAGATTTTGTGAAATTTTTGAGAAAATCACCTTCCTTTATAAAGATGAGTTTCGTTGTGTTTTTAAGTACTTCCTTTGCCATGACTTTTGTGATGTCGAACCTAGGTATTATTATGAGACAAAAATCCATGGTGATGTACTATATCTTTTTTGTGATCTATTATTATCTGGCAGAGAAAAAATATAAAAAATATTTAGTACAGAAGAAAAAAATGGAACGGATAAATAAATCTAAGGAACTACAAAAATTAGCAATTTCAGGTTCATGAAAAAACAAAGTGGTAAACTTATTATCTCATTGGATTTTGAACTTTTATGGGGCATATTCGATCATGTGTTACCTGGCGAAAAGGATCTATATTTTTCTAATACTAAAACAATAATTCCAAAAATCCTGAATTTATTTGAGGATTATGGAGTTCATTCAACCTGGGCAATAGTTGGGATGTTGTTCAATAAAAACTGGAAAGAATGGCGAGAGAATATCCCAGAAAATCTCCCATCCTATCAAAAATCCAAGCTTTCTGCTTATAATTTCTCAAAAGTAAATTTGAACTATTCGGGTATGGAAGAACAATTATTTTCCCCGGAATTGATTCTTAAAATTAGGGATGCTCATGGGCAGGAAGTTGGCACACATACCTATAGTCATTATTATTGTTTGGAAAAAGGCCAATCCCCGATAGAATTCAAGGACGATATTAAGAAATCCATTAGCATTGCACGCAATTTTGACGTTACTTTAAAATCCTTAGTATTCCCAAGGAATCAAATGAACGTGGAATATTTAAGGATATGTCATGATTTGGGAATAGAAAACGTAAGGTCCAATCCGGGAGATTGGTATTGGAAAAATCCACAATCCAATAGCCTGGGCACTAAAATAGCACGTAGTGGAGATGCTTATCTAAATTTGGGCGACAAAAGCTATTCTTTTAGTGATTTGCACCGCGATGATGGTTTGCCCCTTCAACAGCCGGCAAGTCGATTTTTGAGGCCGGTCGAAGCAAATTCCAAATTAAGAAAATTAAAAATGGATCGTATTTTTGCTGAAATGGAAAAAGCAGCAAAAAAAGACCAAATTTATCATCTATGGTGGCATCCACATAATTTTGGGGATCATCCGGAAGATAGCCTCGAAGACCTTCGTAAAATCCTGGAGCATTTTAAGACATTGCATAAAAAGTTTAATTTCCAGTCTTTAAATATGAAAGAATTGGGAGACCTGGTTAAATAATCAATTATGTGTGGAATTAATGGTTTTATAACCAAAAAAGAATCTATATCAATTGCTGAAAAGTTAACGAAGATGAATAATATGATTATTCATCGCGGTCCGGATCAGGATGGTTTTTTCATGCATAAGTCTGATAACCTTAATATGGGAATGGCCATGCGTCGCTTATCCATTATCGATTTGAGCACTGGGAAACAACCTATGGCTAGTAGTGATGGTAAAATAAACCTTGTCTTTAACGGGGAAATTTATAACTATCAAATTTTAAAAAAATCTTTGGAGAAGGAAGGTGTAACATTCCATACAACTTCAGATACTGAAGTTATATTAAAGCTTTATGAAAAACATGGTCAAAAATCCTTCGCTATGCTGGATGGTATGTTTGCGTTCAGCATTTATGATGACCATCTAAAAAAGGTTTTTATAGCGCGTGACTTTTTTGGTGAAAAACCGCTTTATTACTTTCAGGATAATGATACGCTTATTTGGGCTTCTGAATTAAAGTCGATTACAGCAGTCCTGAATTCCAAACCTGAAATTTCTAAACCAGGCCTTAACCTATTTTTTCAACTAACCTATATCCCGGCCCCTTATACTATTTACGATAGCGTCAAGAAACTGGAAGCCAATCATTATCTGGAAATCGATTGTAATAATTTAAATATTTCGGTTTTAGAAATTGATCAGAACTTTAAAAGTGATATTCCAGAGGATATATCTTTTAAGAAAGCCAAGAAACTCACCCATGATAAGGTTATTGAAAGTGTATCTTCAAGATCTATTGCAGATGTACCTTTGGGTACCTTTCTTTCAGGAGGCGTAGATTCTTCTATTGTTTCCTGGGCCCTGGCCAGTCAAACAAATAAGAAAATCGACACTTTTTCTATTGGTTTTGAAAAAAAATCCTTTGATGAATCTGATAAGTCGCGAACGGTAGCTAATTTGATCAATAGCAATCACCATGAATTTATAGTTGCAGAAAATGACTTGAAAGAAAGTGTAGATTCCATCCTTCTGAATTTTGATGAACCTTTTGCAGATAGTTCCTCTTTACCTACCTACCTCGTGGCTCATAAAACGAGGCAACATGTTAAAGTGGCGCTCACCGGGGATGGGGGGGATGAAGTATTTGGTGGTTATAATAAGTACTATATAGGAAAATTAAATACCAGATATAGTTCAATTGTACCTAAAGGCATTCATGGTACCATAAAAAATTTATCGAAACCTTTATTATCCACTAAAGATGATCGCAGGGGATTACGGTTTAAATCCAAAAGGTTGCTTAATGCGATAAATTATGATGGCGATTTTTATTTCAACATAATTTCCCTGGCCTATCAACCCGATGAACTGAAAAAATATCTTACTTCTGAAGCTTTTCAGGCAGACTCCCTGGCTTATTATAAAAAACGTATTGGTAATAACAACAAAACCCTTACAGATTTCAGAAATATCGATAAAATAATGAGTTTGGAAGGGGACATGCTGGTAAAGGTAGATCGCACCAGTATGCTAACTTCCCTCGAAAGTAGGGCCCCTTTTTTAAATAAAGATTTATGGAATTTCACGTCTCAACTTCCAGAAAATTATTTGATGAAAGGTTGGAACAAAAAATACCTATTAAAGGAATCATTTGAACAGCATTTTCCAAAGGACTTTTTAAATAAGTCGAAGAAAGGTTTTGGCGTTCCAGTTGGAGATTGGCTTAGAGGTTACCTATCCAAGGAATTAGAATCTTATCTTGAAGAAAATTTACTGGAATCTCAAAATATTTTCAATGTTTCAGAAATTAAACAACTTGTACAGGATCACTTGTCGGGGAAACAGGATAATACTTTTAGGGTCTGGGCATTTTTTTGTTTTCAGAAGTGGTATATTAATACCTATTTGGAAATATAGGTAGCATTTTAGAAATTGGGTTTTGAAGAACTGGATAATCATTTGTTGACCTTACCTTGAAATTTATGATCGCTAAGAGTTTCAGCAAAAGTTTTAAATACTTCAATTTTTTTCAAAGGTACCTTGGGTATAGGGTTTACCTAATTTTATTCTTAAGTTTACTGGTGGGTTTAGCTGATGGGATTGGGCTCGCCTTGTTTATTCCGTTAATCCAGCTTGCAGTAGGTACCGGCAATAGTGCAGAATCTTCACAGGATAGCATTAGCAGTTTCATTCTGGAACATGTGAATATGGAGCTTACCTTACTGAATATTTTTCTTTTAATATTCGGATTCTTTTGTATGAAAAGCATCTTTAAGTTTTTTGAAATCTACCTACGTGTTATTTATCAGCAGTATTTTATGAAGAATATTAGGTTACAGTATATTTCCTTGCTTGATAATTATGATTATCAAAAATTTGTTTTAACAGATGCAGGTAGGTTACAAAACAGCTTAAGTTCCGAAGTCCAGAAATTAAATATCGCTTATCGGCAATACTTTAAAACCCTACAGACAGCAATTTTGGTGTTGGTCTATATAATTTTGGCTTTGGCCACAGATTGGAAATTTAGCATATTAGTGCTAATGGGGGGATTTGTGCTGAACTTCGTTTTCCGTTACTTTTATAAAAGGACTAAATACTTCTCCAAGGTGATTACCAGGGAAAATCATAATTTCCAAGGTTTGCTCATGCAAAAAATCAACAATTTTCAATATTTAAAGGCAACCGGTCAAAACGGTAAATTCAGTTCTAAGCTCAAATCCAAAATAGAAGACATAGAAAATTACCAGCAAAAAACGGGGATTGTTGAAGCCCTTTTAGGTGCTATCAGGGAACCTACCACCATATTTATTGTTTTTCTATCCATCTTTCTTTATTCCTATTTTTTTGATGAAGCCATTGGCGGTATAATCCTTAGTCTTCTACTTTTATATAGGTCCATTACTTTTTTCATTTCGATGCAAGAATTGTGGAATTTATTCCTGGGCGTTTCAGGTAGTGTATTAAATATTGAAAATTTGAAAAATGAACTGGAGATAGGATCAGAAAAAGATGGGAACCAAGAATTTAAATTTCTTAAAGACAAAATAGATCTAAAAAATATTTCATTCAGTTATCATAAAAAGCCCGTACTAAAGAATATAAATCTTGAGATCCATAAAAATGAAATTGTAGCTATTGTAGGCCAAAGTGGTTCAGGAAAAACTACTTTAATGAATATAATCGCCGGTTTACTTCAACCTTCAAAAGGGAGCTTGTTTATCGATCAGTTAGATATGGCTACGGTAAAATTGAATTCATATAAAAAAAAGATTGGCTATATAGTGCAGAATCCCGCAATATTTAATGACACTATATTTAATAATATCACTTTCTGGGATGAAAAAACTGAAATTAATCTCACCAAATTTCAGAACTCTTCCAAAAAAGCAGCAATATTTAAATTTATTGAAGAAATGCCCGGAAAAGAAAATACATTATTAGGTCACCACGGTTTAAATATTAGCGGTGGTCAAAAGCAGCGCCTTTCCATTGCCCGGGAATTATATAAGGAAGTTGATATTCTATTTATGGATGAAGCCACCAGTAGTCTTGATAGTGAAACGGAGTCTGAAATTCAAAAGAATATCTCCAAGCTAAAAGGAGAGTATACTATTATCATTATCGCCCATCGACTAGCTACAGTTAAAATGGCTGATAGAATTCTTGTGCTGAAAGATGGGAAAATTGATGGAATTGGGAGTTATAATGCTTTACTGGCAGAAAATAAAGAGTTTCGTCGCATGGTAGAACTGCAGGAGTTATGATTTCTGAAGACGTTAAATTTTTCGCCGGTTTTATTATTACCTATCATCGATCGCATTTGATTTTGGAAACACTTGAAAAAATCCTGAATCAGTCATTTCCCCCGGAAAAAATTCTTATTGTAGATAATAGCAATGATTCTAAGACTAAAAAAGTAATACGAAATTTCAATAATCCCAGGCTAGAATATTATAAGGTAGGTTATAATTCCGGTCCGGCTGGGGGTAGTAAAATTGGTTTAGAGAAATTAGCTGCTGAAGGTTTTAAATGGATCTATTGGGGAGATGATAATAATCCGCCACGGGATCTTACAGTTTTCAAGCGAATGTTTGAATGTATATACGAGTTGGAAGCTCAAAATCAAAAAGTGGGATTATTCTGCGGAAAAGGAGCCAAGTTAAATTCTATTACCGGTAGAATTCAGTCTTTGTCAAATTCCGAACTTAAAGAGAAGGAGATAGTAGAAGTTGATGTAATTGCAGGAGGACAAACTTTAATGATAAATTCTAAACTTCCCAAAAACGATATTCTACCAGATCCCAACCTGTTTTTCGCATTTGAAGATCTTGATTTAAGTTTGAAGGCAAAAGAAAACGGGTTTAAATGTTTTGTAGATTCGAAAACCTGGCGGAATATTCGTCTTAGTTACAGTAATGTTCATACTAACTATAGACCTGTAGGTAGAAATTTTGGAAATTCAAAAGAATTGAATAGACAATATTATTCTACACGCAATTTGCTTATAATATTTAGGGAAAGAGGTTATTTTTTAGCATGTATGTTTATACTATTTAAATCAGTTCTTAAAATACCCGTTGGATTTATTAAGGGTTGGAAATATGGTGCAAAGAATGCAGAATTACAAAGCTTAGCAATTTTTCATTTTATCACCCATAATTTTAAGAACGATTTGGACGTAACAATGGAATAATTTTTTTATGGTATTACTAATATTATTTATATAATTTCTCAACCAAGCTTTATGAAAATTCTTTATTACAGTACAGCCTATTATGCTGCGCACGGCGGGAGTATCCAATCTAAAGAATTTTATAAAAATTTGTCATATATTCCTGGTGTTGAAGCGGCTATTTTTCCCAAAAAAATAAGTTCTGGAAGAATCACTAATTCTAACGGAAGCTGGAAAAGGACTTTAAAGAACAATCGAGCGTTTATGCCACTGTCCTTCTATCGCAGGAATCAATTTTACTGGAATGAATTATTGTTTAAAATTGAAGGCTTTCAGCCAGATGTTCTCATTATTCAGATTGATGCTAATTTTTTACAGATTTCCAGACTAAGAAAATTGTTTCCAAACCTTTTTATCTGTGCGCAGATTAATGGATCTGTTTTCGATGAAATTTATCAAAAAATCATCTTTCGAAAATATTTTTTGAAACTACAACAGGAATCTTACCTGGCTTCAGATCTCAATTTATTTATTTCTGAACCAAGCAGAACTACTATCATGCGAGATAGCATCGATCAAAATAGAGACAGGATCATTTATAATGGAACAAATCTAGAACAATTCTTTCCGCTTACAAACAAATCTGGCCTTAAATCAAGACTGAATTTTCCTGAAGATAAATTTATAGTTGGCTACGTGGGGACTCTAGATCGACATAAAAAGATGGAAATTTTACTGAAGGCCTTTCAGATGATAATAGGTGAAAAAGTGAATATTCATCTAGTGATACTGGGAGATGGGCCAGGGCTTTCAGAGTTGAAGGAGTCAATTAATGCTATGAAAATTCAAGATCATGTATCCTTGCCCGGTTGGGTTTCCCATGAAGAAATGAACCAATATTTAAATTGTTTTGATTTAGCAATACACCATTACGCTAATGATTATATGAATCCGCTAAAAATATTCGAATATCTTGCGGTGGGCATTCCGGTAATTGCACCGGATATTCCATCGGTAAGAAGGATTTTTAGGGATGGTGAAGATCTTATTATTTCAAAAGGAAATCATAAAAATCTTCAGTTAGAAATGCTTACTCTCATTGAAGATGTAAATTTACGCCGCAAACTGGCAAATAATTTAGAATTACGTGAGCGGCTCGAAAAGGACTTCACCTGGAAGGCTTATGCTAGAAAAGTATATGAAGCCATAGAAAACCAAATGCATGAGGGATAAATTAGTAAGAATAACCACCATTCCGTTATCACTTGAAAAACTTCTTGAAGGGCAACTTACCTACATGAACCAGTATTATGAAGTGATTGCGGTTTCGGCAGAGCCCCAGCGTTTAAAGAAATATGGTAAGGATAATTTGGTAAGGACTTTTTGGGTGAATATGACCAGAGCCATTACACCTTTGGAAGATGTAAAGTCACTTATGAAGCTGTATAATTTTTTAAAGTTAGAAAAACCGCTGATTGTACACACCCACACACCGAAGGCTGGCATAGTGGGTATGTTTGCGTCAAAACTTGCCGGTGTTCCAATTAGGCTGCATACCGTGGCGGGTCTTCCGTTATTGGAAACAAGCGGTTTTAAACGTAAGATCCTGGATTTTGTAGAGAAAAAGACTTACAGTTTGGCAACTAAAGTTTTTCCTAATTCTTTCGGACTTAAACAAATTATTCTGGATTTAGATTATGCGAGGGAGAGCAAGCTACTCGTCCTAGGAGAAGGCAGTTCCAATGGGATTGATACAGATTATTTCGATCCAGAACTTTATACTGAAACCCAAAATTCTGCATTAAAAGCACAGCTTGGTATTCCCGAAGTCGATCTTGTTTATATTTTCGTGGGTAGGTTGGTTCGGGAAAAAGGTATCAACGAACTAGTTGAAGCTTTTGAAAGTTTGCAGAAGGATATAAAAAACATCAGCCTGCTTCTGGTGGGTCCTTTTGAACAGGAATTGGATCCCATTAATCAAGATACGATGGATTCGATTAATAATAATTTAAAAATTTTCACTACCGGCTACCAGGTAGACGTTAGGCCATATTTTGCTATTTCCGATGTTTTAACGTTTCCGAGTTACCGCGAAGGCTTCCCCAATGTCGTGATGCAGGCGAATGCGATGAGTATTCCTGCCATCGTTTCAGATATTAACGGGTGTAATGAGATTGTAGATAATAATGTTAATGGCATCATTATCCCCGTTAAAGATGCTAAACACCTTAAGAAAGCTATGCATCAATTATATTTAGACCGTGAATTGAGGTTAAAACTCTCACTCAGGTCAAGAGATCTCATGAAGGAACACTATGAACGGAAAGTTTTTTGGCAAATTTTGTTAAAACAATACAAAGAATTAGAAGCAGAATTTAAACATGATTAAATTCGCGCCCCAGTTTATTTGGCATTTTTGAACAATTGTTAACTAATGTATCAAACCCTGATTAAACCTTTTTTCGATTTTTTAGCGGCGCTAATGGGCATACTAATCTTAAGTCCGTTTTTCTTGATATTCATGATTCTATTGGCTATAGTAAATCATGGTAAACCATTTTTTTATCAGAAAAGGCCTGGCCTGCATGGGAAGATCTTTAAAATCATCAAATTTCGCACTATGAACGATGCTAGGGATGAGAAGGGTAATTTACTTCCTGATTCTAAAAGACTTACTCTGGTTGGTAAAATCGTGAGAAAAACATCTATAGATGAAATTCCACAGTTATTAAATGTTCTGAAGGGTGATATGAGTTTGGTAGGGCCTCGACCTTTGCTTCCCCAATATCTTAAAATCTATTCCAGAGAACAGGCGAAAAGACATAAAGTAAAACCCGGGATTACCGGTTATGCACAGGTAAATGGACGTAATGCTATAAGTTGGATAAAAAAGTTCGAATTGGATGTTTGGTATGTTGAACACATTTCATTCTTATTGGATTTGGAAATATTATTCAAAACGATAAAAAAAGTAATAATTTCTGAAGGAATCAATTCTGGAAATATGGCAACTACAGAACCTTTTAACGGTAATAACTAATGATAGTTTACGGGGCAAGCGGTCATGGAAAAGTGATCATCGATATACTGAAAGTTCTCGATTTAAAGATCGATCAAATTTTAGATGACAATCCTGAGATTAAGTGTTTGCAGAACTATACCGTTGCTCAGAATCTGGATGAGTCACTCAAACACTCCGAAGTGGTGATCGCGATTGGAAACAATATGATTCGGAAAAATATTGCTGCAAAAAACCTGAAATTTTGTGCCGCTTTAATTCATCCACGCGCAATGGTTTCAGATTCTGCGAATTTGGGAAAGGGGACTGTGGTTATGGCAAATTCTGTTATTAATGCTTGTACTAAAGTGGGAAACCATTGTATAATTAATACAGGTTCTATAATTGAGCATGATGTCCATATTGCCGATTTTGCTCATATTTCTCCTGGTGCCATAATTACAGGAAATGTAGAAATAGGTGCCGGCACTCATATTGGAGCGGGGGCTTCTATAATTCCCGGTATTAAAATTGGGAAATGGGCCATCATTGGAGCAGGCGCAGTAATTATTGATGAGGTGCCTGATTATGCAGTAGTAGTGGGGAATCCCGGTAAAATCATTAAATTTAACAAAATTAAGAATGAGTAACGATAAAATCTGGCTTTCCTCTCCGCATATGGGAGGTAACGAGTTAAAATACATACATTCCGCTTTTGAGGAGAACTGGATAGCACCTTTGGGACCTAATGTTTCTGGTTTTGAACAGGATATCCAGTCGTATCTGTCTAGTGAAGATGTGAAGGTTGAAGTTGCAGCTTTAAGTTCAGGTACGGCAGCTTTGCATTTAGCTTTAATCTTGCTAGGTGTAAAACGGGGAGATGAGGTTTTATGCCAGACTATGACCTTTGCCGCCTCAGCTAATCCCATAGTATATCAGGGAGCAACTCCAATTTTTATTGATAGTGAGGAGAAAACCTTGAACCTTTGTCCTGCACAGTTAGAAAAAGCTATTAAGGATAGAATTCAAAAAGGAAAAAAACCAAAGGCAATTATTGCCGTACATTTATACGGAATGCCTTATCAGGTCGAGAAAATTAATAAGATAAGCATGGAATATGATATTCCGGTGATTGAAGATAGCGCCGAGGCTTTAGGAAGTACTTATAAGGGACGAAAGTGTGGAACATTTTCTCCTTTTTCCATTCTTTCCTTCAACGGAAATAAGATAATCACTACCTCTGGTGGAGGAGCTTTGGTAACACATTCTAATGAAGATAAAAAGGAAGCTATTTTTCTGGCCACACAGGCGCGTGACGAAGCACCACATTATCAGCATAGTCATATTGGTTACAATTATAGGTTGAGTAATATTTCAGCTGGAATAGGTAGGGGACAAATGGAAGTGATTGATGAAAGAGTGAGTCAAAGAAGGGATATGTTTCATTTTTACGTAAATTTATTCAAAGATTTTGATGGAATCGAGGTTAAAGCTGAGCCCTCTAAAGATTATTTTAGCAACCACTGGCTTACCGTTATATGGGTTGATGAGGATATTACTGGCTTTAGTAGAGAAGCTTTAAGATTGCATCTGGAAGGAAATAATATTGAAAGCAGGCCTTTATGGAAGCCTATGCACATGCAACCTGTTTTTAAAGATGCTGATTTTTATGGCACAGGGATTGCCGAAGAGTTGTTCAAAAATGGTTTATGTTTGCCAAGCGGTTCAAATTTGAACGATATTGAAAAAGCTAGGATTAAAACCGCAATTTTGAATTTCATAGAAAAATAAGATTTAAAATATGGGTAAAATTAAAAAAACCCTAAAAAAACTTTTAACAGGTCCAGATAATGCCCTGGACATAAGGAACATTAAATATCTTCCAAGATGGGTGGTGTTTCTCATTGATATTGGTCTGGTAACTATTTCGACTATTATCACTTTTTTGATTTTATTAGATTTATCACCCTTCCAGCAGTACTCTTTTCTAACCTATTTTGATAAATCTGCATTAATTATTTCAACAAATATTTGCTTCTTTTATCTATTTAAAACGTATTCAGGTATTATAAGATATTCATCGAATGTAGATGCTTTAAAATTACTTTTAGCAACTATAAGCAGTTTCGTGGCTTTAATTGCAATTAATTATCTATCATTTTTTATTTTAGGTGAAAAGATTTTCCTTGTGGGAGGCTTGGTCATCAATCTTTGGATCTCTTTTTCCCTCCTCTTCTTATTTCGTCTTTCCGTAAAACAGGTATATGAGTATTTTAAATATATCCAGAAAGAGGAAACTCTAATAAACGCTGTGATCCTTGGAGTCGATGAAAATGCTATTTCCATTGCTGGAGCCCTTGATATCGAACACCCGAAAAGATTCAGAATTGTTGGATTTTTGACACAGGGTTATCATAGAAGTTTGAGAATCTTAGATAAGCCCGTTTTGCAACATGAAACATCCATATCTAAGGAGGTGTTTTCTTTAGGAGCTGAAGCAATAATCTTATCTGAGCGAAACTTTACAGCTGAACAAAAATTCCAAATTGTTGAGGAGTGTTTGGAAAATGAAATCGCAGTTTATAACGCACCCTTGGTTTCCAGTTGGGATGAAAATAAGCCAATTTCAGAAAAGGTTAAAACTTTAGAAATAGAAGATTTATTGGATAGGGAGCCTATTCTATTGGATAATGAAAATAAGATTGAACAATTAACCGGTAAAACTATACTTGTAACAGGAGCAGCAGGATCTATAGGAAGCGAAATAGTAAGACAGGTTGCTGATTATAATCCAAAAAAATTAATACTCCTTGATCAGGCTGAAACTCCGCTTCATAATTTACAGCTAGAAATCGAGGCGAAATTTCCAGATTTAAATTATCGAATAATAGTTTGTGACGTTGGAAACAAAAGGCGTTTGGAACTTATGTTTCAAAATCATGACATAAATGTTATTTATCATGCTGCTGCCTACAAACATGTTCCTTTGATGGAAAAGAATCCACATGAAGCAATTTTTGTTAATATTCAAGGGACTAAAAATTTATCAGACCTAGCATTAAAATACCATACAGGTCATTTTGTAATGGTTTCCACAGATAAGGCGGTTAATCCAAGTAATGTGATGGGTGCTTCAAAAAGGGCAGCAGAAATGTATGTTCAATCCCTTTATCATAGTCAAGAAAAAAACTCATCCTATAGTGAAACACGATATATAACTACTAGGTTCGGAAATGTCTTAGGTTCAAATGGATCTGTGGTACCTTTATTTAAAAAGCAAATTGAACAGGGGGGGCCTGTGACTATTACCCATCCCGATATTATTAGATATTTTATGACCATTCCAGAAGCCTGTCAGTTGGTTTTAGAGGCTGGGGCAATGGGAAAAGGAGGAGAAATATTTGTTTTTGACATGGGAGAACCAGTTAAAATCATGGATCTTGCTATCAAGATGATTAAACTTGCTGGTTATCAGCCGAATAAACATATCAAAGTTAAAATTACCGGTTTGAGACCAGGGGAGAAATTATACGAAGAACTTTTGAATGACGACAGTAAGACTTTACCTACGCATCATAAGAAGATTATGATTGGCCAGGAAGTGGTTAGAGATTATGAATTTATAAATGAAAAAATTGAAAAGATAATTTCTTCTGCTAACAAGCTGAAAAGTGATAAAGTCGTGGCGAAATTAAAGGAGTTAATTCCAGAATTTAAAAGTAATAATTCTTCTTTTGAACGTTTAGATAAAATTCCAGAACTTAAAAAAGAATAAAACACCCCTATAATTATGAAAAACATTCTAGTCCTAATAGGATTAATCTTGGTTTTTAGTAGTTGTGCCACCAGAGATGAAGTAGTCTATTTTAAAGGTATTGAAAGATTAAATGGTTCCATAAATGACAAGGATTATGAACCAGTTTTTGAAGAAAATGATGTTCTAAGAATTACAGTATCATCATTAGATGAAATTTCTGTAAAGCCTTTTCAAATGATCCAGAATGGGCAATCATCATCTAGTTCTGGGTCGGGATCTAGTCAAAACAATTCTTTAACAGGATATTTAGTTAATACAGATGGATATATTCAGTTTCCTGTCTTAGGTGCAGTTAAGGTTGCAGGTAAAAAGAGAAGTGTACTTGAAGGAGAAATTCAAAATGAAATTAGAAAAATGACAACAGATGCAGTAGTTACTATTAGATTAGTTAACTTCAGGATTACGGTTCTTGGTGAAGTGGGAAGCCCAGGTTTAATAGAAGTGCAGGATGGAAGAATGACACTACCTGAAATATTTGCTTTAGCTGGGGATATAACATTTGATGGTGATCGACAAAATATTCTTGTATATCGTGAGGTTAAAGGACTTCGGCAAGTTGGAAGAGTTGATATGACAAGCGCTGAGGTTTTTAATAATCCTTATTATTACTTAAAGCAAAACGATCTTATTTACGTGGAGCCTACCTATAGAAAGGTTAAGTCAGCTGGCTTTATAACTAGTTACACAGGAATTTTTTCATTAATTGCCTCAATTACTGGCTTACTTTTTCTTATTACAAAATAATCGTCTTATATGGAGGAGTTTTCAGAAGATTTTAACGAGCCGAAGGAGGAATCAAACTTTGATTTAAAAGCAGAAATTTTTAAATACCTAACATATTGGAAATGGTTATTTTTGGGATTTCTAGTAGGAGGATGTATAGCTTTTTTATATAATAGATATACAATTCCTGTTTTTCGGACGGAATCTAATTTGCTCATCACCAAATCTGAGGAAAATAATATGTCTGGAATTTTGCCTAGTTCAGGAACTGGATCTATAATAAGATTGGAAAGTAATAGTCTGCAAAATCAAATTGTAACCTTAAAATCCAAAAATTTAGTTAAGAAGGTCGTAGATTCTTTGAACCTCAATATTTCTTATTTTATTGAGGGAAATGTAATTACTACTGAAGCATACAAATCTTCTCCTGTTACTATAAATTTTATAACTCCAGATTCAATTGTAAATAATCATTCAAAGACTTTTATAATATTTCCCAAATCAAATCGAAATTTTGAAATATTCGACAAAAAAACCGAAAAATCATGGAAGTATGATTTAGGTGAGCTAATTTCAATTGATAGCTTAGATTTTATTATTAACTCTTCAAAACCTGATCAATTTAGGAGTTCGAATCCCATCTATATAGAAATTAAACCAGTTGATAGAGTTGCAGCAAATTTTATTTCTAAGCTGGAAGTTGGCCCTAAAGCACAATCTGGTGAAATTCTCTTAATAGGATTAACGTATTCCACAAGCAAAAAAGCAGAAGATTTTTTAAATAATCTGATGTATCAATTTAATGCTGAAGGTGTAAATGATAAAAGACAAGTTGCAGGGAGAACAACTCAGTTTATAGATGAAAGATTACACGATTTATCCTTTTCCCTAGATACTGTAGAAACCAATATAGCTGATTTCAAAAGAGATAACGAATTTATGGATGTAGCTTCCGGAGCCCAACAGTTATTATCTAGAAAAACAGAAGCAGAACAGCGAATTTTCGAAATTGAAACCCAATTGAACATTATCAATTCAATCAAAAATTTACTTGCGAATTCAGAAACTTTTGACCTTTTGCCAGGAAATATGGTCACAGGTGCTAGCCAGGTTCAAAATCTCATAGAACAATATAATCAGCTTATTCTCGAAAGAAATTCTTTGTTAAGAACATCTACGGAGCAAAATCCTATGATGGAAGCTTTGGACGCTCAAATAATTAAACTTAAACCGAACTTAATAAAAAGTATAGAGGCATATGCCTCTAATCTTCGAATTGAAATTAGTGATCTTAATATAAAAGAATCTACCGCTAAAAATCGTTTTAGTGATTTTCCTAAGATGGAAAAGGGAATGAGAGGCATTGAAAGAAAGCAAACTATATTTGAGCAATTATATTTATTCTTACTTCAAAGAAAAGAAGAAGCGGCTATTGCTTTTGCTTCAACTTCAGATGTTGCAAAAGTTATTGAGCCTGCTTTTACATACGGTTCACCAGTTTCACCATCACCATTATTAATTTTAATTGGGGGCTTCATCTTAGGATTATTAATTCCCCTTTTAATTATTTTTTTAAAAAATTTGTTAGATACTAAAGTACATCATAAAGGCGATCTGCAAACCTTGCTAAGTACAACACCATTTATGGGGGAAGTCCCTAGAATTGATACTGATGAAAGCGATGTAATTCAACTGAATGACCGCTCATCTTTGGCGGAATCTTTTAGAATACTTAGAACAAACCTTGCCTATTTAATTCAAAATAAGGATAAAGAAAGAGGGGATGTTATTTTTGTCACCTCTACTATTAAAGGTGAGGGAAAAACATTCGTTTCTTACAACTTATCCCGGACTTTAGCCAGTACAAACAAAAGGGTTTTATTAATTGGTGCAGATATTCGTAATCCTAAGTTACACCGATATACTCAAATGACGAAAGGAGCGGTGGAGAAAGGCTTATCAGATTATTTATATGATCATGAAATACCATTCGATAAAGTGATATCAAAAATTAAAGAGGATGAAATTCTTGTAGATGTTATTTTATCTGGTCCAATCCCTCCTAATCCCGCAGAATTATTGATGAACGATCGAATGGAAAGTTTAATAAATAAGGCGAAAACTTTGTACGATTATATCATTGTGGATACTGCCCCGACTATGATTGTGACAGATACATTGCTCATTAGTCAATTAGCTGACTACACACTTTATGTTGCGAGAGCAGATTACACCGAGAAAAGTATTCTGCAATTCCCGAAAGACATGAAAAAGCAAGGTAAACTTAAAGGTTTAGCAGTGATTCTTAATGATGTGGATTATTCTAAATTTTCTTATGGAGCGAAATATGGATATAGTTATGGATATGGCTATGGTTATGGACAGGATGCTGAGACTCGATGGGAACGATGGAAAAGAAGACTTTCAAGGAATTAATTCAGACTAATTTTTTTGTGATTATTATCAATAACCTTTTTAATAAGTTCTAATTGTTTTTGCTGTAATGTAATTTTCTCAAGTTTTAGGAGATGATCAATTCGATGTGTATCTGTGCTGATAAAATCAATCATATCATTTTCTAAAAGCTTTAAGGCTATTTTTTGAACAGGTATCCCATAATGAGGCGTAAGTGAGAGTAAATTTAATTGAAACGAACATCCTAAATTTTTTAATTCTTTGTATTTGCCTAAATCTGAGGATTGGTAATAAGCATACCTTTCAGGGTGTGCCAAAATAGGTTTATAGGAATGATTTTGAATTTTGAAAAGGATTTCTTTTAAATTAATAGGAGGTTGAAAATAAGACATCTCCACTAACAGGTATTTTTTAAACAAAGGGATAATTTCATTTTGAGATAAGATTTCCAAAAATTGCTGATCCATCATATATTCTGCTGAGTAACTATTAGAAGTCTGATTATCATATTCTGAATATAATTTTGTAAAAGCCTCTTCGATGGTAGCTCGATTATTTGGATAATAATCTGAAATAATATGAGGAGTATGAATAAAATTTTCTATGCCCAACTCTTTAAACTTTTCAATCATTATTATAGAATCTTCAACAGTTCCTGCGCCATCATCAATCCCAGGTAATAAATGGTTATGGAAATCCGTTATACCTGCTATGGAATCAACTAAAAATTTTTTCTTTTTAAAGAATGAAAACATTATAACTTATTTAATTTCAAAATTACATTATTTTCAATCATATTCGTAATCTTTGCAGTCCTCTATATTCTGCTATGTTGAGATATTTATTCTTACTAATACTTCTTTTTCTTCTTCAAAATGCCCAAAGTCAAATTACTGATTATGGTGTTAAAGTGGAATCATTTGGTCAATTTTCATTAGATTCAGTTTCTCCATTCTGGTTTCATATGAATTCCCGAGGAAGAATTGATGAAAAAACCAATATAATGGGAATGATTTCAGGATTTTCTAAAATGGAAATTGATGATGAGCATTACTTTGAATTCGGTTTGGGAGGATTATACAAAGATGGATATGAAGATGGGGTTAAAGTTGATGAAATCTACTTCAATTATAATCATCCGGCATTTGGAATTATAATTGGTAAAAAACAAAAACCAGACTTATTTAATGGACTATCTGCAACGGGGCATAGTATCTTATGGTCCTTAAATGCGACACCACCCCCGGGTATTCAATTTTATATGAACAAGCCTTGGTTTTTAATGGAAGACCATGGGATTGGCTTTAAAGTGGGGTTAGAAGAATATCTTTTAGATGATAAACGATATATTGATAATACTAGGTTGCACCATAAAACATTCCATCTGGTATATACAAACAAAGATAATTTAGAGGTTTCAGTAGGAATTCAACATTATGTCCAATGGGACGGGATATCTGAAGAATTTGGTAAACTTCCAGGTACTTTTAACGACTATATAAAAGTCTTTACAGGTTCCATTGCTGATAATGAAGTTGGAAGGGAAGAGGTGAATGCATTAGGAAATCAAATTGGGAGTTATGAAATAAATGTAAAAACGAAAATCCAGGATGTAGATTTTCATTTTATTTATAATACTATTTTTGACGATGGATCTGGAATGAAAATGGGGAACTTTCCTGATGGTCGATATGCCGTTTATTTCGAGGATAATCGAGATACTTTCTGGGGACGGGATTGGTTGAAAAAATTCATGTATGAATTCTATTATACCAAAAATCAAAGCCGGGATCGTGCGGGTTCTTTAGTTGATGGGGCAGATAACTATTTTAATAATAATCTGTATAGGTCTGGATGGACGTATCAGAATAGAGTAATAGGAATACCATTTATTTTATTAAATGAAGAAACAAGATTCAGAATAGGGACTAATATTCTTACTGTTCACCACTTGGGAATAAGTGGTGAAATTGCTGAATATCCTTATCGTTTTTTATTAAGTTATCGAAAAAATTATGGTTTAAAGGATAGATTTTTTATAAATACCCGAGAAATCTTTTCTTCTTTACTTGAGGTTGAAATAATTAACTCTGATTTTCTTCTAAAAGCTCAGTTGGGGGCTGATATCAAAAACTATCAGAAATCTAACTTTGGAGTAGGACTAAATATCTCTAAGGAACTTTTTTAGTATAATATAAGCGTAATATAAAACCTACAGTAAATATAATATTGTAATATCTTTCCGTAATTTTCTAATAAAATTTCTTTCAATAGAACCAACTCCTGAAAGCCTCTCTAGTACTACCTTTTAAATCTTTTTTTGGATTATATTTTTAAAATATTTTCATAATTATTTAATTGTTTTAAAATCAACCAATAAGTATTTTCCGTAAATACTCATAAATAATCGATGATATACCGATTCTTTTTCTACATTGGAACATGCTTAAGTTGATAAAAAATTAAACCCAAAAATTATTGACCCCAAACTACCCTACAACATGATACGTACCTTAATTATAGATGATGATCATCTTACTATGATGCTTCAAAAGCGATTAGTAATAAAATGTGAACTTGATATAGATCCTTTTACCTTTTCCAATCCCTTAAATGCTCTGGAATTTTTGCAATCTGAAAATAGCGAAGATTCATTTCTAATACTTCTTGATATCAATATGCCTATATTGACCGGTTGGGAATTTCTGGAAAAACTTAAACTAATTCCCCATAATGATAAATATCACGTAGTAATGGCCACTGCATCAATGGATAGAAAGGATAAGAGAAAAGCTGCAAATGATAATCTTGTAATTGACTTTGTTGAAAAGCCACTTTCTGCCAGACATTGTGAAAAACTTAAGGGAATTGCTAAGCTAAGCCATCATTATATAGCCTGCTAGCATTTAGTCTCTGCATTAAAGGGTCGGCATTTTGTATTTTTTCTTCTGCCCATTCCTCTTCCTCTTCGTCAGCCTCGTCTGTATCTTCATTAAGAACTTCAGCACTGGGCTCGTAGTTTAAACTGATATACATAGGAAAATGATCTGACCCTATATGTCTTTCCCTGGCAATATCTATCAGGGTAAAATCTTTGGAATGGAAGACATGATCCAAAGGCCAGCGAAACAATGCATAATTTGCGTTAAATGTATTGAAAAAACCCCGTCCAATCCTTGGATCCATGAGTCCGCTTAACTTTTGGAAAAGTCGGGTAGTTCTTGACCAGGCCACATCATTTAAATCACCAAAAACAAGAATGGATTCCTTTTCTGGTTTTACATCCCGACCAACCATCAATAATTCGGCATCCCGATTGGTTGATGTCTCACTTTCCGTTGGGCTGGGTGGCATAGGGTGAAGGCAGTGGATTTTTACCATTTTCCCACTTCTTAATTCAACATATCCATGAATAGATGGAATATCTTCCTGAACCAGGTAATGAACCTTTATCTCGTGTAATTTCAACTTAGAATATAAATGCATTCCGTAAAGATTATCTAAGGGCACCTTTACGCAATGTTTGTAATCATCTTCAATTACTTCTAAGTGTTTTTCCCATTGTACATCTGTTTCAAGAGCTAATAAAATATCAGGATCACGATCATATACTAAGTCTATCAATTTTTGATATTTATTATTAGTAGTTAAAACATTACTAACTAAAATCGAGATGGTCGCTTTTGGATCTGTTCCTTTATATTTCAGAACCTGTTTTTTAGATAAGTAGGTATACGGAAATATTTTTTTAAACTGATAAAGAAGGCTACATGATAAAAGAATTACACCCGCATAATGCCAAACTTCAGAAAAATCTAAAAGGATAATCGAAAAAGCGATCACCAAAATAATCAAAAAACTAATTTGGATCCTGGGAAAGTCAAAACCTCTAACCCACCATTGATCATATCGTGTAAGCGAAGCCAAAGTGGGAATGCACATTAAAATAGTGAAGAAAAGAATTACAATTTCAACTGCGCTCATTAATGAGTTTTTAAAATTTGTAGGTTAATGAAACTCCTTTAGAATTTAAACCGGTTCCACCAATATTGTAGCTCGCAGTTGGATTAATTTCCACATTTTCATTCCCGACTTTATGTAATTCTGGTACTAAGATACCACAAGCCGCACCAATTCCAAAACCAATAATATTATCAGTTAAAAAATGTTTCCCAGATTCCATTCTTAAATATCCAACATAAGCGGGGACAGCGGCTGCACCAGCCCAAACATAAGGGACTAGAGGGGAGTCTGGATTAAAGTCCTGAAAAACTTTTGCTGTAAAGAAGGTAGCGGCAGCGGTAGCCGCAGTATGGCCTGCAAAAAATGAACGCTGGGCATCACCATTTACTCGTTCCTCAAAATCAAGATTGGTATTATAAACCAATGGGCGACTTTTTTCAACAGCTCCGGCAGTTATGGTGAAAAGCGCACCGGTAGTGGCCATAGTTTCTACAAATAATACGGATATCTGCCCAAAATTATTACGTTCATCTTCTCCAAGTAAGAACAGAATAGGAGTTGCAAATGATGCATAAAAAGGTATATAGCTAAGTTCATCTGCATCTTTATCGTAATTACCAGCCGCAAACCTGTCAATGGCCCATATGTCATCTTTGTCTAAATTATCTAAATCGGTCTGGGAAAGATCATCCTTATTCTGAATTAATAAAACTCCGGCAACATTTAATCCTACAGTTCCCGTGATATATAGACCATCCTTAATAAAATCAGTTGTGTACGGGGATTTTTTAGTTTGGGTAAATGAGGGGAAAGTGAAAAATAAAGAAAGAATTGTAATGAGCAATTTGTTCATTGGAAATTTTTTTCAAATCTCTTATATATTCAGAAAAGTCGGAAAGAATTAAGAAAAGAATAACAGGCAGTCATTAATATTTCAACTTTATAATTAACATAAGTTTACCTACACTAAGCCCTCGAAATCCTTTACCATCTCTTGAAAAAATGTTATTTTTAAGGTTATGGAAAAGAAGAATGAAAGAATATTAGGCGGTTTCATATTCAACAAATATGATAAGCCTGAAGAATCTCCTTTTGAAAAATTATTTGAAATTTTTAAAGAGATAATTACACATACTTCGGGAGATCTTGATGAGGCATTGGATTGGATGAAGCAGCTGGATAAGGAGTATAAACTTACTACTGAAGATTATACGCTGGAGGACTTTGTAGAAGATTTAAAGAAAAAAGGATACATTAAAGAGGAGATCGAAGATGGTGGAAATGGAGGAATGACAATAACTGCCAAAACCGAAAGAGCCATTCGCCAACAAGCCTTGGAACAAATTTTCGGAAAACTTAAAAAAGGAAATTCCGGGAACCATCGAACAAGCCAGATAGGAAGGGGAGATGAACATACGGGTGATTTTAGGAATTATCAGTTTGGAGATTCTTTAAGCCGAATATCCATGACTGAAAGTCTCAAAAATGCTCAGGTAAATCATGGGATTGGCGATTTTAATCTTACAGAAGATGATCTGGTTGTTGAAGAAACACACTATAAATCTCAAATGAGCACGGTCTTGATGATCGACATTAGCCATAGTATGATCCTTTACGGAGAAGATCGAATAACTCCTGCGAAAAAAGTGGCGATGGCGCTTTCAGAATTAATTACAACACGCTATCCTAAAGACACCTTAGATATTCTTGTTTTCGGGAATGATGCCTGGCCTATTTCCATTGCAGAATTACCCTATTTAAAAGTTGGGCCATACCATACCAATACGGTTGCAGGTTTGGAACTGGCTATGGATCTTCTCAGAAGAAAAAGAAATACCAATAAACAGATCTTTATGATCACCGATGGTAAACCAAGTTGTATTAGAGAGCGGGATGGAAGTTATTATAAGAATAGTATGGGACTGGATCCATATGTGGTGGATAAATGTTACAATATGGCCAGGCAGGCTAGAAAATTAAAAATTCCCATTACCACTTTTATGATCGCACAGGACCCTTATTTAACCAGGTTTGTTCAGGAATTTACTGAAGCTAACCAGGGAAAAGCATTTTATACAGGTCTTAAAGGTTTAGGGGAAATGATCTTCGAAGATTATGAATTGAACAGAAAAAAAAGAATTAGAGGATAAAAAAATTGTATGAAAATAGATAATATAAAAACTCTTGGTCAGCTAAAAGAAGCAGGATATGTTTCAAAATCGATCAAAGAAGAATTGAGGAGTAATTTAAAGGAAAAAATAAAAAAAGACGAACTCGCTTTTACAGGAATTCATGGATACGAAAATTCAGTGATCCCGCAATTGGAAAGAGCAATATTATCCAAACACAATATCAACTTGCTAGGATTAAGAGGTCAGGCAAAGACAAGGCTGGCGCGTTTGATGGTAAATTTATTGGATGAATATATTCCTGTAGTCCAGGGTTCAGAAATTAACGATGATCCCTTAAAACCAATAAGCAGGTTTGCCACTAATTTAATTGAAGAAAAAGGGGATGATACGCCCATTTCATGGATGCATCGTGATGAACGGTTTTTTGAAAAACTGGCCACACCAGATGTTACGGTTGCCGATCTTATAGGTGACGTAGATCCTATAAAAGCAGCAAATCTAAAACTTAGTTATGCTGATGACCGCGTGATCCACTTCGGAATGATCCCGAGGGCTAATCGAAGTATTTTTGTGATCAACGAGTTACCAGATCTTCAGGCGAGGATTCAGGTGGCCTTATTTAATATTCTGCAGGAAGGGGATATTCAAATTCGTGGGTTTAAATTGAGGTTGCCTTTAGACATGCAATTTGTGTTTACCGCAAACCCTGAAGATTATACCAATCGTGGAAGCATCGTTACTCCTTTAAAAGATAGGATTGGTTCTCAAATTTTAACCCATTATCCCGAAAGCATTGAAATAGCGAAAACAATAACCGCTCAGGAAGCAAAGCTAGACGATCGCCAGGCAGAGATGGTGTATGTCCCGGAACTTGCCAAAGATTTGTTGGAACAAATTAGTTTTGAAGCACGCGATAGTGAATATATCGATCATAAAAGTGGTGTTAGCGCCAGGATGAGTATCACTGCTTTTGAAAATCTTTTAAGCACTGCTGAAAGAAGATCCTTGAAAAATGGTGAAGAAAAAACGATACTCCGTTTTAGCGATTTTTTGGGAGTAATTCCGTCAATTACGGGTAAAGTAGAACTGGTTTACGAAGGGGAGCAGGAAGGCGCGGCATTTGTTGCCATGGAATTGATTGGAAGTGCTACCAAAACGCTCTTTGACGAATATTTTCCGAAGATCGAAAAATTGAAAAGGCCAGATGAAACTACGCCGTATGATGATTTAGTGGAATGGTTTTTCGAAAGTAGCGGTTTTGAACTGCCAGACGATCTTTCAGAGCAGGAATATAAAGAAAAACTGGATTCTGTAGATCCATTACAAAAGCTTATAGAGAAATATCAACCGGAAGTAGATGCAAAAGAGAAATATTTCATGATGGAATTTATTCTCTGGGCTTTGGTAGAATATAAAAAATTGAGCAAACAGCGGTTTGCCAAAGGATTGCAATTTAAAGACTTATATGGAAGTTATATTAGCGGTTTATAAAGTAAACTAGTAGATTCTTATTAAACCGTCGTTATTTTTAGAATATCGGCGATTATTTTTTTTATAACTGAAATATCCATAATAATTCAACTCTTCGCCCTTTAAATTTTTAATTCACAAATTAAATTGCCTAATTTTACCTCTGAATCAATTCAAAAGGTGAATTCAAATTTATTAAATAATAGCACAATCTTTACAGGAATAACTTCTGGCATTTTAGCCATGGCTATTATTACAGGGATGACCCCTTTGGGGTAGATGCTATATAATTTCCGTCCAAACCTATATTCAATTAATTTTATTAATCAATTAAAACAATTTCAGTTATGCATATTCTGAAATTTGGTGGTTCATCCTTAGCTTCTTCTGAAAGAATCAAACTTGCCGCTAAAACCATACAAGAACACTTAAAAAAAGATTCAGTAATAGCCGTATTTTCAGCATTTGGGGGCGTTACCAATGACCTGTTACACATGGCCGATCTGGCCGCTGCGGGCGATGAAGAGTTTAAAAAGATTCTGGAAACAAACGAAAAAAGACATTTAGATGCGGCAAGGGAATTAGTTCCTGTCACTTCACAAAGCGGTATTTTAAGCAGAATAAAAAGTGAGTTTAATAGGTTGGAAACTTTATTTGAAGGTGTTTTTCTCTTAAATGAACTTTCAGAAAAAACCAAACACGTCATTTCCGGTTATGGTGAAATTCTGAGTACGGCAATAATTTCTGAATATTTCAAAAGCCTTGGAGTTTCGACTGAATTGGTGGATTCCCGTGAACTAATCGTTTGTAAAAATATCCATGAAAAGGTTTTTGTGAATTATGAAAAAACGAATCAAAACCTACAGGAATATTTTAGTGCTAAGCAAGTAGAGCTTTTTGTTGTTCCCGGTTTTGTGGCCAAAAACGATCTGGGTGTACCTAGTACCCTGGGAAGAGGAGGTTCAGATTTTACGGCTGCGATCATTGCCGGTGCTTTACAAACCGAAAAAGTTTGGATCTATACTGATGTAAATGGAATGTTTACGGCCAATCCTAATCTCGTTCCACATGCCTATAGTCTAAAGAATATTTCTTACGAAGAAGCCATGGAATTGTCCCATTTTGGGGCAAAGGTGCTTTATCCACCAACGCTACAACCGGTTCTCGACAAGAATATTGAAATTCACATAAAAAATACCTTCGACCCTGATGAAGAAGGCACCCTAATTTCCAAATCCAGTGAAAAGAATTTTCGCTGGGTTACCGGGATCACCCATATAGATAGTATCAAATTACTAAATATTGAGGGCAGTGGCATGGTTGGAATTTCAGGATTTTCCAAGCGTTTTTTCGAAGTGCTGTTTCAGCAGAATATTAATGTTGTGCTCATCACGCAGGCTTCTTCTGAACATAGTATTTGTATCGCGGTAAAAGATCTTGAAGCTGAAGCGGCAAAAGAAGCGATTGATGAAGCTTTCGAAAATGAGATTAAAGCCAAAAAAATCAAACCCGTTCAAATTGAAGATGAAGTAGCCATTATTGCGCTGGTGGGGGACAGGATGAAAAGTCACCATGGATTAAGCGGAAAAATGTTTAGCGCACTGGGGAACAATAATATCAACATACGTGCGATCGCTCAGGGTTCTTCGGAAAGAAATATTTCTGCGGTCATTTCCAAGGCCGATGTTACGAAAGCTTTGAACACCTTACATGAGCAATTTTTTGAAGTACCCTCTAAAGAACTCAACCTTTTTATAACTGGGGTTGGGAATGTTGGAAGCCGCTTAATGGGGCAAATTAAAAAGCAGGAGGCTTATCTTCTTGATAAATTACGGTTAAAGATCAGGGTTTTGGGGATTTCAAATTCCAGAAAAATGCTTTTTGATGAAAATGGAATTGATCTCGACAATTGGGAATCTGTTTTAAATGAAGGTGAAAAAGCTGATAAATTGGAATTTTTTAACCGCGTGAATACGTTGAATTACCGTAACTCTATTTTTGTTGATAATACCGCCAGTCCGGAAATTTCAGGCTGGTATAAAAATTATCTGGCCAATTCTATTTCCGTAGTGACCTGCAATAAGATTGCGTGTGCAGATGCGCTGGAAAATTATCAGAATTTACAGAATCTTTCTCGTGAATATGGAGCTTCATTTTTATATGAAACCAATGTTGGAGCTGGATTACCCATAATTGATACGCTACAGAATCTGGTAAATTCAGGAGATCGAATTATTAAAATTCAGGCGGTGCTTTCAGGAAGTTTGAACTTTGTTTTCAATAACTACGATACCACGCAACCCTTTTATAAAGTTGTGGAGCAGGCGATGAAAGAAGGATATACGGAACCTGATCCAAAAATTGATCTAAGCGGTGTGGATGTTGCCAGAAAGATTTTAATTCTTGCCCGTGAAAGCGGACTCGAACTTGAGCTGGATGATATTGAACGGGAGGATTTTCTTTCCCAGGAAAGTTTAAATTCTCAAAACAATGAGGAGTTTTTTAGAATACTGGAAGCTGATGAAAATGTATTTCAGGAGATCTATGAAAATGCGAATAATAACCATGCGGAATTAAAATATGTTGCGCAGTTGGAAGATGGAAAAGCAAAAGTTGGTTTGCAGGAAGTTGGTGCGACACATCCATTTGCCAATTTGAGCGGTAGTGACAACATTGTGTTGTTCTTTACAGATCGTTATCCAGAACAGCCTTTGATTGTTAAAGGTGCCGGTGCAGGAGCCGAAGTAACAGCATCAGGGATTTTCGCAGATATCATTAGAATCGGAAAAAAATAAGCATGAAGGAAATTAAAATTTTCGCCCCGGCAACTGTGGCAAATCTTTCCTGCGGTTTTGATGTACTGGGTTGTTGTCTTGATAGTGTGGGTGATGAAATGACCATTCGCAAAAATGATCTTAAAAAAGTTAGGATCACCAAAATTAGCGGACAAGATCTTCCCATGGAAACCGATAAAAATGTGGCCGGTGTGGCTGTATTGTCCCTGCTGGACCATTTAAATGAAAACCAGGGTTTTGATATTGAAATTGATAAAAGAATAAAACCCGGAAGTGGCATTGGAAGTAGCGCGGCAAGTTCTGCCGGAGCTGTTTTTGCGGTAAATAAACTTTTAGGAGAACCCCTAAAGCACAAGGAATTGGTTCAATTTGCCATGAAAGGTGAATTTTTAGCCAGTGGGAATGCGCATGCAGATAATGTTGCCCCGGCATTACTCGGTGGCTTTAATTTAGTGCGATCTTATGAACCTTTAGAAATTGTAAGCCTTCCAACTCCTCATGAACTAAGAATGGTCGTTTTGCATCCCTTAATTGAAATTAAAACCAGGGATTCCCGGGCGATAATCAAGCAAAATGTAAGTCTGAAAAAAGCAATAAATCAGTGGGGAAATTTAGCTGCATTTGTAAGCGCTTTGTATACTGAGGATTATGCGCTCATGGGAAGAAGTTTAAAAGATGAAATTGTGGAACCGGTAAGATCGATCTTAATTCCATTTTTTGAAGAGTTAGAAAAAATATCTTCGGAACAAGGTGCTTTGGGATTTGGAATTTCAGGCTCAGGACCTTCAGTTTTTGCCATGTGCAAAGGAGATGAAGTTGCCGCAGAAGTTTACAAATCATTTAAAAAATTCTATAGTTCCAAGGAAATCGAATTCGATATCCACGTTTCAGAAATCAATAAAACCGGAGTGAAAATTTTATAGTATGAAGTATTTCAGTCTAAATGACAAAAGCCATATAAGCAATTATGAAAATGCGGTGATTCGGGGACTTGCTCCCGATAAAGGTTTATATTTTCCTCAAGAAATCAGGAAATTACCTGCTACTTTTTTTAACGAGTTACAGCATTTATCTTCTGAAGAAATCGCTTTTGAAGCCATTAAATCGTTTGTGGGAAATGAAATTCCTGAAAATGAATTAAAAGGGATCATTTCTCAAACTCTCGATTTTGATTTTCCAGTTGCAGAGGTTGAAGAAAATGTGGGGACATTGGAACTTTTTCATGGCCCCACGTTGGCCTTTAAAGATGTGGGTGCCAAATTTATGGCGGGAAGCCTGGGCTATTTTATAAAAAAAGGTGATCTGGGAAAAATTACTGTTTTAGTGGCCACCTCGGGTGATACTGGGGGAGCTGTGGCAAATGGTTTTCTGGATGTAGAAGGGATAGATGTGGTGATCTTATATCCAAAGGGAAAAGTAAGTGAAATTCAGGAGAAACAATTAACGACTTTAGGCCGGAATATTAAAGCGCTTGAAGTTAACGGCGCTTTTGATGATTGCCAGGATATGGTAAAAAAAGCATTTCTTGATGAAGAAATCACTTCAAAAAGTAAATTGACCTCAGCCAATTCTATTAATGTTGCGAGATGGTTACCGCAAATGTTTTATTATTTTTTTGCTTATAAACAACTTCAGAAAAGAGACCAAAAATTGGTGTTTTCAGTGCCTAGCGGGAACTTTGGAAATATTTGTGCAGGAATGCTGGCCAAAAAAATGGGGCTTCCCATTGATCATTTTATAGCCGCCAATAATGCGAATAATTCGGTTACTGAGTATTTAGATTCTGAAATTTATAAATCTAAACCAAGCATTCCTACAATAAGCAATGCGATGGATGTAGGGAATCCAAGCAATTTTGTTAGGGTACAGCAATTATTTGAAAATAGCTTCCCTCATTTAAAGGAAAGCCTGTCATCTTATAGTTTTACTGATGAGGAAACCAGAGAAGCAATGCAGCGTGTTTTTGAAAAGACCGGATATGTAATGGATCCACATGGTGCAGTTGGCTATTTAGGCTTAAAGAGATTCCAAAAGGAAAATCCTGATTATTATGGGGTTTTTCTGGAAACAGCGCATCCCGTGAAGTTTTTGAATACAGTTGAAAGTACAATTGATCAAAAAATCCAAATTCCGGGTTCTATTCAGCAAATTATGGGAAAGAGCAAAGTTTCGAAAGAAATCAGCAGTTATGAAGATCTAAAAAATTATCTGCTTAATTAGTAGAAACAATTCGGTTAAGGTGATTGATATTTCGGGCATTTCCGAATAAATAAAGCAGGTCTCCCTGTTCAATTTTTGTTTGTTGATTTATTTCCCCCAAAAATTTTCGATCTCTTTGAATTGCCAAAATGGTCACATGATAATTTTTACCGATGCCCGATGATTTAATACTTTTTCCCACAATATTTTTGTTATTCATGGATACCTTGATCGTGGCCATTTCTTTATTCGGAATATTTAAATCATGAAGTCCAGGCGAATGTGGATTTTTCTTCATGGTGGTTAACATCTCGTAGTTCGCGTTCCTGATTTGTTGTGTAAATTCCTGAATTTCATAAAAAGGAACCAAATACTTTTTAAGCACCCGGGTAAAAATTTCAATAGAAGTTTCAAATTCTTCAGGAATAACCTCATCTGCGCCCAAACGAATCACTTCTTCCATTTCCTTAATGTATCGGGTACGCACAATCACATTCGCGGTTTGTGTAAACTGGCGGATATTGATCAGGATTTTTTTTGTAGCCTCCGGATCTGAAATAGCTAATACAACCACCCTGGCATCCTGTACGTGTGCATGCTTTAAAATATTGATGTTGGTAGCATCACCAAATATGACTGGCTCTTCACGCTCTTTTGCTTTCTCAAAACTATCCGGATTATTATCTAAAATCACATAAGGTATGTCTGCTCTTTTCGCCGCACGCGCAATGTTGGTACCATTAATCCCATAGCCCACAATAATCAAATGGTCATGCAGATTTTCTTCTGAAAATTCTTCTTCAGCCTGAGTGCTTTTCTTGATATTTTCCAGTCTTTTTCGTACTGCTGAAGGAATTGGAGCTTTAAGAATGGCATAGGTCATTTTTGGCGCATAAGAGATCAAAAATGGTGTAATGGCCATGGTAATGATTGAAATTGCCAGGAAATACTGATAAATATTTTCGGGAATAATTTCACTATTTTTTCCAACAGTAGATAAGAGAAGGGAAAATTCACCCACCTGAAAAAGGCTGAAAAGGACCATAAAAATGGTTCTTGCCGTATATCTTAAAATCAACGCGGTCAAACCCACAATGAGCATTTTCAGCAGAACAACTCCAATGACGAGCAGGAGAATATTCAGAATATTCGAAAAGAAAAAATCCAGGTTTAGAAGAGTTCCTACAGAGATAAAAAAGAAACTAATAAAAATTTCACGAAAGGGTAGCACGTTCGCAGTTGCCTGATGGCTATAATCTGATTCAGAAATAATAAGCCCGGCAAAAAAGGCACCTAAAGCAAGGGATAAACCAACGGCTGAAGTCAGCCAGGCGACTCCGAAGCAAAGCACCACGATCATCAAAATAAACAATTCCTGATTTTTGGTTTTTATGACCCATCCAAAAAGTTTGGGAACGACAAAACGCGCCAACAAATAAACCAGGATTAGGACAAGTACAATTTTTAAGAACATGATCCCCAAGGTTGTAAGCAGGTTGGGTGTTTCACCAGCCAGCAAAGGAGTGACCAGCATCATAGGCACTACAATAATGTCCTGAAAAATTAAAATCCCCAACGCGATCCTGCCATGAGGGGAACTAATTTCCCCTTTTTCCTGAAGCAGTTTTAGTACGATGGCGGTACTGCTCAAACTGAATAAGAATCCAAGGAAAACCGATGTATTCCACGGCAAACCTATAAACATTGAAATTAGGATTGTCACCAATATAGTTCCCCCAACCTGAAGTGTTCCTCCAATGAGTATGATCTTTTTGATTGCGGCAAGACCTTTTAACGACAACTCAATTCCAATAACAAAAAGAAGGAAAATGATCCCGATTTCAGAGAGCATTTCTACCTCGTGTTGGGAACTAATAAGATTGAAGGCATGAGGCCCTGCAATGATTCCCGCTAATAGAAAACCAAGAATAGCCGGCAATTTTAATCTTTGAAAAACTAAAATAATCAGCATCGAAAGGCCGAGTATTAATACAATATCCTTTAGAATTGGTATTTCCATTTTAGTTGGTTTTCAAATTTAAAGATAGTAAGAAGCCTGCTTCCTGAAGCTTTTTAAAAATAAAAAAAGCGGTAGAATTGCTACCGCTTTTATAAGAATAGAGATGGAATGAGATTAACCTTTTAACCAGGCATTTCTAATTTCCATTTGATCACTGTCTACGTTTTTCTTTTCGATCACTTTTAGATCTTTATCCATAGGAGTGATCGTTTTTCCTTCAAGCACTACTTCTTCACCGTTTCTTATAAGGGTCATTTTAATGGTATCACCTTCCTTCCATTCCATACTGGATTGGATTAAAGGATATACATTTTGAATAGTATATTCAGTTCCATTAACCGATTTTAAAGTATCTCCCCCTTCAACACCAAGTTCAGAAAGGAAAGTATTTAATTTAATATCATCCCTGAAGACTATTTGGCTGGTTTCTTTGTTGGCTGTGATATAAGGTGTTTGTCCTTTTAAGAAATATCCAACTTCGCTCATTACCTGAGCTTCTTCCAATCCTGCTTTAGCAAAGAACTCATAATAGGGGATTGGGGTTTGCCCGGTTACGTAAGAATCGAAAAAGTCCTGAATTTCAGGATAGGTTAGCGCCACGATATCTGAAATTAACTGATCATCTTCGAAAGGTTTGTTTTTTCCATATTTCGCGCTGAGTTTCTTCATAAGGTCAAGAATTCCCTTTTTCCCGCCACTTAACTCACGCAGTCTAATATCTAAGGCCATTCCAATTAAGGCACCTTTTTGATACACATTATAATAACTATCCTTGTATTCATCTGTCAGGATATTTTTACTCATCAGGGTAAAGGGCACGGTATCATCAAAATTCTTGGCGATATTTATCTTTTCGATCATTCTATTATAAAACTCCTGATTGCTGATGAGGCCTTGGTTTACCTGAAAAAGATTGGCAAAATATTCCGTAACACCTTCATACATCCATAAATGTTGTGACATTTGAGGATCGTTGTAATCAAAATAATGGATTTCGTTCGAATGAACGCTAAGTGGGGTAATAATGTGGAAAAATTCATGGGATACAATATCCGTTAAACTTTTTTCCATGGCCGCCTGTTCCATTGTTTCCGGCATCACCACTACCGTAGAAGTATGGTGCTCTAAAGCGCCAAAATTACCCGCATCATTTTGTCCGGGAGTTGCAGCAAGATAGATGAGGATCGCATATTTATTGGTGCTGTTGATATTACCCAAAAATTTCTTCTGGGCCCTGATCATTTTTTCCATCGCCGGTTTTAAACCTTCCGCAGAAAATTTCTTATTTGGAGAATATACATCAATTAACACCTGCATATCCTGAACCATGAAACTTGTTGTGTCTGGCGCAGCATACATAATAGGATTATCGGTTACTTCAAAATATCTTTTAAGATTGTAAATATCGGTTTTAGAAGTCCCCGTCTCATTATTCATAGTCTGGCTAACCGTAAGCGAAGTTCCGGGGATTAAATCTGCCGGTCTTTGAATTTCCAGGCGGTATTCCTTCTCGGTCATGTCTTTAAAATATCCAACAAAACCATGTAGGTTTAAAAGGAAATTTTTTCCTGCAGTAATATTGGTTCCGGCCATCGAGTAAACATTACCTTCTTCTTCCCAGTCGAAAGTATCATTTACCATATACATTACTTTATCCAGTTTATCGGCATTTGCAATAGTCCAGCTGTTATCATCAACTTTTACTGCGGGCAATTCTTTTCCTTTATAATCCAAAGCTTTAAACCCTTCGGAAAATCTTCCGTAGTTATCTGTAGAATAAGTACCGGGAACAGTTTTGGGAATATAGAATGTGGTAGTTTCCGTAGTAAATTTATCAGGATCTACAGTTACCCAAACTTTATCATCCTGGACATCGATTAAATTGATGCTGGCCACAACCGGTTGTTCGGGCTGCACAATATTTTGGGTTTTACATGCAAAGAGTGAGGTGATTGCTGCGAATCCCACTATTATTTTTTTCATAGAAATAAGCTTATTTTTTTATTAGACTGCTAAGGTCATAATATGTTACATACCAACAAAATCAAACGACTTTAAAATAGAATATTGTTGAGGCTTTGTTAACTAAAATATAAGGTGCTAAACAAAATACTAGAGTAGAAGGTAAGTAATGCTCGATATATTAGGAGGCAAGAATATCAAGCATTTTTGAAGATTCTTAGCCTTAAGCTGCCCTGGAAATGACAACTTTCAGTAAATACTTAAAAAGACGCCAATGGGCGCCTTTTTATTTGAAACTAAACTGATATATTAATTTACAGTATTATAAGATTCTGAAACAAGTTCAGAATGACGTCTTTTATTCCCTTATATGGCCTTCTCCCAAAATGTAATATTTGTTGGTGACCAATTGTTTTAATCCCAACGGACCCCTATGGTGAAGTTTATCTGTGGAAATGGCCAGTTCCGCACCAACTCCCATTTGTCCGCCATCGGTAAATCGGGTAGAGGCATTGTGATAAACAGCAGCACTGTCTACCTGCTCCATAAACGTCATGGCTTCTTCCTTATCTTTAGTGATGATGGAAGCCGAATGTCCTCCGGAATATTTATTGATCTTATCAATTGCCTGATCCAGGCCTTCAACTGCACCAATCACAATTTTCATGGCTAAAAATTCTTCATACCAGGTGCTTTCTGAAGGAATTTTTTCTTCTTCTGAAAGTGTTTTGGAGACTTCATCATCAACCAGCATATTCACTTTATTACCGCTAAAAAGTTTCTGAAGTTCTTTCAGCTTTTCATCAAAGTTTTCAATATTGCTGTCTACCAGTACCTTATCCAGGGCATTGCATCCGGAGATCTTATCGATCTTCGCGTTCAGCATTACTCTTTTGGCGATTTCGAAGTCGGCATTTTTGGAAACATAGAGGAAATTATTCCCTCTCCCACTTACAAGAACTGCACCGGTCGCATGTTCTTTTACAAAAGCGATCAATCGTTCTCCACCCCTTGGTACAATTAAATCTAATTGTTCTGGTGGATTTTTTAGGAATTCCTGGGTTTGTTCCCTATCTAAATGCAATAATTTAATCCAATCTTTACTGAGGTTATTTTCTTTCAGAGCTTCGTGCCAGCATTCCTCTAAGATCTTATTAGAATGGATCGCCTCCTTCCCTCCTTTTAAATAAATTTTGTTATTGGCCTTAAAAGCCAGAACTGCAGCTTCTATGGTGACATCTGGTCTGGATTCATAAATGATCATAATAGTCCCGAAAGGGGCCGTTTTATTGGTAATATCCAAACCGGTATCCAGTTTACGATGTTCTATCACCTGGCCAACTGGATCATCCTGTTCCATCACTTCTTTTACAGACTGGATCATACCGTCAACTTTCTTATCATTTACAATAAGCCGGTCGTACATCGCCTGATCATCTTTGGTAAAAGCTTCAAGATCTTTTTTATTTGCTTCGATTATTTCCTTACGTCTTTTATCCAAAATTTGCATCATGGATTTTAGTACGTTATTTTTTTTATCTGTTTTTATCAACTTCATACCTTAATTTTATATTTGATATTATATAATTTATATTTTAAAACTGATTTTGCCAGTCTCCCGCTCAAATCCTCAAATTCTCAAATCCTCAAATTTTCACATTAAGCAATTGTTATATTAATAATTATGCGGTAAATTTTGTTCCCACAGGCTTACCTTCCATAATTTCCAGGATCACATTTTCACGTTTTCCATTGGCGATATAGGTATCGATATTTTTGGAAGCGGTGGCTTTGGCAATCTTGATTTTAGACTCCATTCCGCCACGGCCTTCACCTTCACCTTTATCAGATTTCTGAACAAATTTTTCAACATTTTCATCTACCTGAACTTTGTTTAGTTTTTCTGAATCATCATGTTCCGGATGTCCTGTATATAAACCTTCAGTATCACTTAAAATAATCAGCTTTTCAGCACCAATTAATTCAGCAACAAGACTGGCCAATTCATCATTATCAGAAAACATAGACATGGTTACAGATACAGCATCATCTTCATTTGCGATAGGGATAATCCCTTCGGAAAGCAATGATTCATAACAGTTGATCATATTTTCCCGGTGAACCCCCGGACTAAAATCCCTCTTCGTAGCTAATACCTGGGCACACCGCATTCCATAATCATGGAAAATGCTATAATAATGCCTCATCATCCTTGGCTGTCCTACGGAAGAATAGACCTGTCGTCTTTTACTTGGATCCTTAATATTTATTTCTCCAAGAATTTCCTTTCCGGCAATAGCAGATCCTGAAGATACCAACACCACCAACACATCCTCTTCATATAGTTGATGAATTTGTCTCACAAGACTTTTTAAAACCGGGCCTAATATTCTGTTGTCTTTATTGGTCATTACATTTGTCCCAACTTTTACAACAATTCTTCTCTTCTTATCCATTACTTGGTTTTTATGAAATCTTTTCTTGTAATATCTATTTATTTTCTTCCCCTAATTCCACAGCCCTGTCAAAAGCAGCATAGGCCGCGTCTTTGATGAGTTCCTTCACATTATTATCATCCATGGAATCTAAAGCAGCACGGGTGGTCCCTCCTTTGGAGGCAACACGGTCCATCCAGGTACCCGGACTTAAATCATTTCTATTGAAAAGTTCAACAGCTCCTTCAAATGTCTGGCTTACTAATATTTTTGAATCATTTTCGGAAAAGCCCATTTTCAAAGCAGCTTCCATCATCGATTGCATGAAATAGAAAACATATGCTGGCCCACTCCCTGAAATTCCTGTAGAGGCATCAATAAAATTTTCATTTTCAACATGAATGGATTCCCCGGTAGTATCTAATAAATTTCGAACCATTATCAGTTCTATTCGGGAAACCTCTTTGGTTTCTGTATAACTGGTCACGCCTTTTCCTACCTGCGCAGGCAAATTAGGCATAGATCTTACTACTTTCTTGACGCCTAAGCCCTCCTGAATTTTTCCGATAGTTATTCCAGCCATCAGTGAAACAAATATTTGAGAATTATTTACCATGGATTTCATCTCCTCAAATAAACCTTCACTATGGTAAGGCTTAACTGCAATGAATACCATATCTGCTTCCGGAAGGCATTTATGTAGATCATCATATACATCAAAATGACCAATATCCTTCAGTCGCGCGATGACCTCGGGGGATTTGTCAAAAATCATTAAATTCCTTCTGTTTAACATGGGTGATTTTGCCATTCCTTCGGCATAAGTCAATCCCATATTTCCAGCTCCAATTACTAAAGTTTTCATTCAAATGTGTTTACTACATCGGTAACATACCAATGTTTTCAGATCACTATTGTCCAATTACCATGCGAGACTGCCAAATATTAATCCGGATAAAGATGTACATTAGCTCTAAGTGAATATTTGTAAGGAGAATTTGTATTAATACTCATTTTAATACTTTAACAAATTATCATTATGTAGTTTGAAAATTGAGAAATTTAAAAATTTCGATAGGTTTTTTTGCGATATAATCGCCCATTTGATTGATGTAGTGAATTTATGAAAGCCTACAGTATGTGCTTTATTTCAAAGTTTAAATGTTATAATTAAAGAAAATATTTATTTTTGGGAAGATTCAAATCCTGCATTTGGTTGCTAATTTGTCAAATCATGTAATTATGGCAGGTTTTTTAAAAATAAAATTAAAGGGAAAATCCTGAAAACACCTTCAAAATATGATGTTTTGAAGTATTTTAAATGGGATATGGTATAACCATAGGTATATTTTATTTTTAATATTACAATTTGTATAAAGTTTTTTAAACCTACTTCAACAATTAATGAAAAGTACGAGTGAACGTCCCGTAGCGGAAACTGAAAATAATTTTTTGAATGACCAAATCAGGATTATTGCAGTTGGCGCAAGTGCCGGGGGTTTGGAAGCACTGAAATTATTTTTTAAGAATATAACCGCAGATGACCAGAATTCTTATGTAGTCATTCAACACCTCTCACCAGATTTTAAGAGTATGATGGGGGAGCTTCTTCAAAAAGGCTCAAAACTTCCTATTGAAATTATTAGCGATGGAATGCTTGTAGAACCTGGTATGGTTTATTTAATTCCTCCTAAAAATAATCTTGTTCTTAATGGAGGATCATTTAAGCTTTCCAAGAAACCTACAGATTATAAACTTAATTTACCTATTGATATTTTCTTTGAATCCTTAGCAGAACAGTGTGAAGAACGGGCTATTGGAATTATATTAAGTGGTACGGGGAGTGATGGAACACGCGGTATTCGCGCTATTAAGGAAAAAGATGGGATGGTGATGGTTCAGGAACCTACTGAAGCCAAATTTGATGGGATGCCTAAAAGTGCCATTAACACGGGTCTTGTAGATTATGTCCTCCCGGTTGAAGAAATGGGCCCTGAGTTACAAAATTTTATCTCCGCTCCACCAGTCTTTCATTTTGAAGATGGTGATATTAAGTATGAAGAAAAAGATCTTAATCATATCTTAATATATGTTCATGAAAAATGCGGGCTGGATTTTAAAGAATATAAGTATGCGACCTTAGCCCGAAGAGTGGCCAGGCGTGTGAATGTTACTAAGTGTAACGACCTAAATGCGTATTACGAATTTCTGAAGAATAACCATGAGGAAGCGGAAATTCTTTCCCGGGAATTTTTAATTGGAGTGACAAAATTCTTTAGAGATGATGAAGTTTGGAAAGTTCTTAAAAAAGAAGTTTTTCCGGAAATCGTTGCCAATACCAAAAATGGTGAAGTATTAAAAGTATGGGATGTTGCCTGTAGCACAGGAGAAGAAGCTTATTCTTTAGCCATTTCCCTTTTGGAAGAAATTGAAAAGCAAAAAAAAGAAATCATTTTAAAGATTTTTGCGACAGATATTTCTCAAGATCATCTTGATATTGGCAGCAAAGGAATTTATCCTGAAAGTATTGTTGCTGATGTTGCCCATAAGTACTTAGCCAAGTATTTCGTGGCGAAAGCAAACAGCTATCAAGTCATGGATAAAGTGAGAAAGGCAGTTGTTTTTTCAAAACATAACGTGATTAAAAACCCACCTTTTAGCAATATGGATTTGGTGGTTTGCAGAAATTTATTGATCTATTTTCAGAATAGTATTCAGAAAAAAGCATTAAATGTTTTACACTATGCCTTAAAAGAAAATGGGATTTTATTATTAGGAACCAGCGAAAGTGTTCATGCTCATAAAGATCACTTTTCAGAAATTGATCGAAAAAGCAGGATCTACAAAAACGTGAAACCTACGAGTAGATTAAAAAGTATAATTAGTGACTCTTCTGAAAGTTTTGAGAGTAGCCCAATGAGGTCATATTCCAAGAGAAATTTTCACAGAGAACGAAATAATAAGTCTTCAGTCAATCCTATTCGCCAAAAAATGCAACGTGAACTCAATGAAACTATTCTTGCGCAATTTGGGGGCGCAGCGGTTTTTGTAGATGCAGATTATAATATTCTTCAGGCAGTGGGGGAATTTAGAAAATATGCCAATTTACCGGTTACCGGTTTTTCCATCAATCTTCTGGACATGTTAGACAGTGAGGTGAAATACGTGGTGCAAACTACCTTCAACAATGCTGCAGATAGACAAGAGAAGGTGGTGTATCGAAAAGCTGTGATAACCCGGGAAAACGGGGAAAAGTTTGGGACAGATATCATTATTAAGCCTTTTAAAGACCACAGTATAAGTGGGGAAACCAATTATGTGATCACCTTTATTGAAACAGATGTTGACCTTACAGAAATTATTGAAATTGATAAGGTAAGTCCCTCTTCTCAAACAAAAGAGTATGTCTCCATCCTTGAGTATGACCTGAAGAAAACAAAAGAAGATCTTCATACATCTTTACAGGAAATAGAGACAAGCAATGAGGAATTACAGGCTGCCAATGAAGAATTACTCGCTTCTAACGAAGAATTGCAAAGTACCAATGAGGAATTACAAACCGTAAATGAAGAGATCAACACGGTAAATGCCGAAAACATCCAGAAAATGGAAGATCTTGCGGCGCTTAATGCAGATATGAATAACCTGCTGAAAAGCACCGATATTGGGGTAATCTTTTTAGATAAGGATTTTACCATCAGGAAATTTACCCCCGCTATTAAAGAACATTTTAACCTTCTCAAGACCGATCTTGGCCGGCCCATAGATGATTTTATAAGGACCTTTGGACTATCCAGGAAACGTAATTTTATTGATAGGTGCCGGAGGGTTCTCAATACAGGAAAACCCATCGAAAGGCACATCATTTCGAAAGCGGGCGTTAACTACCTGCAAAGAATTTCAGCCTATACCAATTCAGAGAAGGAAAAACAGGGAGTGGTAATTACTTTTATTGATATTGAAAATATCCAAAAATCAAAAGAAAAACTGGTGGCCAGCGAAAAGAGATTTAAGTCTTTTTATGAAGATGCACCGGTAATGTATGTGAATGTAGATGCTAAATCTTCCGAGATAAATCAATGCAATAAAAAAGCGCTGGAAGTTTTAGGCTATAAAGATAAAGATGATCTTATAGGGAAACCCTTTGTAGAGTTTTTTGAGGCAGGTTCGAAGGTAAGCCTGATCGAAATGAATGCCAAGTTCAAGAATAACGAGGAATTTTCAAATATTGATCAAAACTTAGTTTCCAGGACCGGGAAGGTTATTCCTATTTTATTAAACGCTTCTGCCGAAAAGGATGAAAAGGATAATCTTAAAACGATAAGGTTCACCTGTGTTGATATTTCTGAATTACACCAGGCACAGCAACAACTTAGGGAGCAAAAAAATGATCTGGAAAGGGCAAACCGGGATTTAGAGCAATTTGTATCCATTTGTTCCCATGACTTGCAGGAACCACTGGCCACTATAAAGTTTGGTAGTGATGTTCTGGGTAAAATGTATGAAGATAAACTAGATGAAAAAGGAGTCAATTATATTAAATATATAAAGAATGCTTCTGATAGGCTTTCAGCTCAAATAAGAGCTTTATTGGAGCATTCCCGAATTGGCAGGAGTGGGAAGAAAAAACTCGTAGATACCAAAGAACTCGTTGAGGTAGTGAAATATGACCTTGGGAAAAGCATTCGGGATTCCAAAGCGGTAGTACATGTGGGAGAACTTCCTAAAATTAAAGCTTACGAAACTGAATTGAGGTTATTGTTCCAAAATCTTATCAGCAATGCCATAAAATACCGTAGAAAAGGTCTTCCCCCGGAAATTCGAATTTCCGCATTTAAAGAAGATAAATATTGGGTTTTTTCTATCGTTGATAATGGAAGGGGAATATCTAAGGAAGATCTCAAAAATATCTTTACTATTTTTAATCGGGTACCTGGAAATGAAGATACCGAGGGAACGGGAGTTGGCCTGGCACATGTGGAAAAAATCGTATTGCTCCATGATGGGACGATTTGGGTTGATTCCCAGGAAGGCGTGGGAAGTACCTTCTACTTTAAAATTAAAAACTTTTAAATGAGTGAAGTAGGGGAATATCCTAAAGATATAGATTTATCAAGTTGTGAAAATGAACCAATACATATTATTGGAAAATCTCAATCTCACGGAGTTATTGTTGCATGTGATATGCGAAACTGTACAGTGGTGCAGATTAGCGCAAATTGTAAAGATATTTTAGGCCTTTCTATTGAAGATATTTTAGGTAATTCTCTCGATTTGATCTTAGGAGATAAACTTTGTAACACTATAGTGGCCGAATTTGAAGAGGATTCATATTTCAAGGTTCATCAAACCAAAATTGGCGGAAAATCGTTCTTTGTGGTGCCCCATATTAGTGATAAAACTTTACTTCTGGATATTGAACCGAAAGGGGAAGAAATCGAAAATTATAAGTATCAAAAACAGCTTACCAGTATACTTTCCAGCCTGAGCAGTGTTGAAACTGCTGAAAAGCTTTGTGAAAGAGCTGCCTCTCTTACCCGGGATATTTTTGGTTATGATCGTGTTATGGTCTATAAATTTGATGAGGAATGGAACGGGAAAGTAATTGCTGAAGAGAAAAATGAAGAAATGGAAAGCTGGTTGGGATTGCATTATCCTGCCAGTGATATTCCAAAACAGGCCAGGGAGCTATTCTTTAAGAATAAAATTAGGATTATTACGGATGTTAATTCCAAGCCTATAGCTCTAGTTCCTGAAATTTCCCCAATAAGTGAACAAGCTTTAGATCTTTCTGGATCTTTATTAAGGGCGGTATCTCCTATCCATATAGAATATCTTCAAAATATGAATGTGGGAGCTTCTTTAACTGCTGCTTTGATCGCGAATGGAAAACTTTGGGGGCTTATAGCCTGTCATCATAATTCCGCGAAATTCATCAATTTCTATCAGAGGCAGACCTGTGATTTTCTCACGCAAATCTTTTCGAATGAACTATCCTTAAAAAATACCCGGTCATTTCTTGAAAACATAGAAAAAGGAAAAGAGATTCGGCAAATTTTGTTGCAGCAGGTTAATAGAAAAGAAAATATTAGATCGGGTCTTACCCAACAAAAATCAAAATTTACAGATCTTATTCAGAGTGGTGGCGGTGCCATTATTTTGAATAAAAAGATCACCTTAGTTGGTAATACGCCTTCAAAATCTCAGGTAAAAACCTTACTCAAAGAATTTGTTTTCAGGCAGAAAGACAGCGTGTTTTTTACTAATAATTTGATGTCCTCATATCCGGAAGCTAAAGAATACAAAGATGTGGCTTCAGGTTTTTTATCTATAAAACTTGGTGAAAGTGAGCGTGATGCCCTTATTTGGTTTAGACCGGAAGTAATTCAAACAGTGAGTTGGGGCGGGAATCCCGAAAATAAAGCTTTATATAGTGAAGAAAAGCAGCGGTTAACGCCCAGAAAATCTTTTGAAATATGGACCCAGGAACTCAAAGGCTATTCTCAAGCATGGCTGGATTACGAAATTAGTGAAGCGAAATCTCTGAGGGAGAGCATTAGCTATGTAATTCTTAACCTTCAGAAAAAAGAGATCAACAGGTTGAACAATGAGCTGATCGATGCTCATAACGAATTAAATTTATTCAGTCAGGGCCTTTCACATGATTTAAAAGCTCCCTTGCGCGGGATAGATGGCTATGCCCATATTTTAAAAGAAGATCACTATACAGGTTTGGAAGCTGAAGCAAAAATGGCGGTTGATACCATTCTTACTTCTGCTGAAGAAATGCAGGATTTAATAGACAATATCCTTTCATTTGCCGGTGTAAATAATCAAAACCTGAAGAAGGTTATGATCAATACAGATCATTTAATTCAGGAGTTATTGAAATCTTTTAATATTCCTAAGAATTATTTTAAAACTGAACTTATTATCGAAGAGCAATTGCCAAAAATGTTGGGTGATAAACAAATGCTGGCACAGGTTTGGTCGAATTTAATTACCAACGCTCTAAAATATAGTGAGAAGGAAAAATCTCCAAAAATTGAAATAGGTACACTCACGCAGGAAAAAAAGACCGTCTATTATGTAAAGGATAATGGGATAGGCTTTGACCAAAAATATAGCGAAGAAATTTTCGTGCTCTTCTCGAGATTTTCAGGAAATAATTACTCCGGAACCGGGATTGGGCTTGCTATTGTAAAAAAAATAATTGAAAAACATGATGGTAAAATTTGGGCAGAATCTAACTTAGGTGAAGGAACAAGTTTTTACTTTCATCTATAATTAAAGTTTTGGATCAGAACATATAGCTACTTTTACTTAAATTTATTTGATGATAAAATCCACTTTAAACATTTTATTGGTAGAGGATAATATTACCGATGCCAGATTAATACAACGACAAATCAAAAAAATTGTTGAAAACCCGGTAATGGAACTAACCGATAATCTTGAAACGGTGAGGGAAAAACTGGTAAATTTTGCGCCAGATGTGGTTTTATCAGACTATAATTTGCCTACCTGCACCGGTCTTGATGTTTTGGAACTGGTAAAGGAATTTGATGATTCGATGGATTTTATATTTATTACCGGAACCATTAATGATGAAGAGCTTGCCGCAAATACAATCTTGAGCGGTGCATCAGGATATATTTTAAAGAAACATATTAATAATTTAGGCGAAAAATTAGAGCCCCTGCTTAAGAAAGTAGTGATGAACATGGGTTCTCATAACGAATTGCGCAATAAAATTAGAAACAATAAGATCACGGTAAACAAGATCTACGATTATCTGGATAAAATGAATACAGATAACGAACAGCAACTTGAAAATATCGCCAAGATTAAAAAAGCGATCAACGTTTTCAAAATTGAAGATGATGCTTCATAAACTCCGGTCGGCGACAGAGCAACTCCACAGAGACCTCGAAAAGGACAATTTGGCCAATAAAATTATGGATCATTCTATAAATTTAAATGAATACAAATTGTTACTGACTCAAAATTATTTGGCTTACGCCATAGTAGAACCATTCCTGGAGCGATATTTAGAATATTATCGTGCTGATAAAAGCGATAGACTGAAAACCGACCTTTTATCGATGGATTCTCCAATTCCGAAGGTTGAATTATGGCTTGATTTCTCCTGCAATAACCTTACGGAAGCAATTGGGGCAGCATATGTGGTGGAAGGCTCGGCAATGGGAGGTCTTATGATTGGGAAAAATATTCCGGATTGTAATTCTTTGGAAAATATTCCACCTCAAAAATTTTATAGCGGAAAAAGGGAAGATATTCAAGGTTTTCAAAATTTTCAGAAGTTGTTGCGTTCAAAAGAATTTTCAGAAGAAGAAAAGGATATGGCCGCAAAAAAAGCGGTGGAAACTTTTGAACTATTCGGGAAAGCTTATTGCTTACAATTACAGCAATTATAGATTGATTTTGTATTTTTCCTGAAGACAAATTTTACTTCCTTATGCTGAAATGTATTCGTTTTTCAACAATTTTATTTTTACTTATAAACCAGTTCAGTTTCGCCCAGGGCGGAAGGATTCCTGCTCAGGCAGATAGCGGAATGGTTGTAAGTAGTCATTATTTAGCTTCTGAAATTGGAAGGGATATTCTGAAAAAGGGAGGATCGGCCGTAGATGCTTCTGTGGCTACAGCATTTGCACTTTCAGTAAGCTTACCGGCTGCCGGAAATATTGGTGGCGGCGGATTTCTGGTGTACTACGGGAATGATGGAAAAAGCACTACGTTTAATTTTAGGGAAAAAGCACCATTAGCGGCGACTCGTGAAATGTATTTGGATGAAAAAGGTGAAATTCGGAATAACTCCAATCATGACAGCATTATTGCGGTAGGCGTTCCGGGAACTGTTGCCGGTCTTTATCTTGCCCATGAAAAATACGGGAAACTTCCCTGGGCTGAATTATTAGAACCTGCCATTAAAATTGCCGAAAATGGTTTTGCCATAAGTCCGGAAATTGAATGGTTTTCAAAATGGGTTTTGGAGAACAAAGATGATTATCGATCTACCGCGAAGATATTTTTAAAAGATTCGGTGACCGCTTTGAAGCCGGGTGATATTTTAATTCAAAAGGATCTGGCAGAAACTTTAAAAAGGATTAGAGATAAAGGTAAAGATGGGTTTTATCGTGGTAAGACCGCCAGTTTGATCAGCGATTATATGAAAAGGAATGGCGGGATTATAACCGAAGTAGATCTTGAAAAATATGAGGCAGAAGAAAGGGAACCGGTAAAAGGGAATTATAAGGGTTATGAAATTATCGGAATGCCACCGCCAAGTTCCGGAGGGGTAGCGGTAGTGGAGATGCTTAATATTTTAGAGCCGTATGATCTCGCGAAAATGGGGCAGAATTCGGCTCAAAGTCTGCATTATTTAACCGAAGCGATGAGAAGGGCTTTTGCAGATCGTGCGCAGTATTTAGGTGATCCTAATTTTAATCCTAAAATGCCTGTAAATGAGGTAATTTCGAAGAATTATGCGAAGATATTAAACGAGCAAATTCAGGAAAATAAAGCATCTGTAAGTGATTCTGCAAATTTTAATAAAGCTCATTTGGCTTATGAAAGTAGCGAAACGACCCATCTTTCTGTAATAGATACAGAAGGGAATGCTGTTTCCCTAACCTATACGTTGGAAGCCAGTTATGGGTCAAAAATAGTGGTGGAAGGTGCAGGCTTTATACTGAACAATGAAATGGGGGATTTTAATGCCATTCCCGGACTCACCAATTCTAAGGGAAGAATAGGTACACCTGCCAACCAGATCGAACCGGAAAAACGTATGCTTTCCAGTATGACGCCAACTATCGTGGCAAAAGATGGAAAACCGATTCTTATCATAGGATCACCGGGCGGCAGGACAATTATCAATACAACCTTACAAGTGATCGTAAATGTTTTGGATTATGATCTAAATATTGCCAAAGCCATAGAATCTCCGCGAATTCACCACCAGTGGCTGCCAGATATCACAAGTTTTGAAGATTGGGGATTTTCAGAAGATACCAAAAAGATCTATCTGGAAATGGGTCATAAAATCAAAACATATAATAGCCAGGGAAGGGCTATGGGAATTCAAATTGATCCGGTTAGCGGAATGATCTATGGTGCGGCAGATTCTCGTAGTTACGACGGGAAAGCGGCAGGATTTTAAAGGGAGAATTTTTCCAGTTCTATCACTTCGCCGGGTTGCATTGTACCCAGATATTCATTGGCAATTCGAACCCGAACCAATCTTAAAGTGGGAAAGCCTACGGCAGCAGTCATCTTTTTTACCTGCCTGAATTTTCCCTCAGTAAGGGTAATACTTATCCAGGAAGTATGGCCATGTCTGGAATCACGTATTCTTCGGGGTCTTTCAGGAAAATCAGGAGCGACCTCAAGCTTTTGAACTTTGCAGGGATTCGATAAATACTTTTTGCTTTTATGGGTGATCTCAATGCCGTTTTCGAGTTTTTCTATGGCTTCAGCATTAATCTCGCCGTCTAATTGTACATAATATTCTTTTTCTGAATCTCCCGCGGAAATCATCTGGCTGGCCTTACCGTTAGTAGTTAGAAAAAGCAAACCTTCAGAATCCTTATCCAATCTTCCTATAGCCATGATATTTTCAGGAAAGTCGCCCAAATCTCCCAATAAGAGTTTATTTTTCCTGGGTTTTTCATTGGTTATGAATTGACTCAAATACCCATAAGGTTTATATAATTTAAAATGCCTGTACATTTTCTAAGGATCAAAAAAAGATAAATTTTTAAAAATTCTCTGTACAAAGAAAAAGGTATTGAAGCAAAACACCAGTGTTTTATATAAAATCAACTGCTTTTTAACAGTTGCTTAAAGATAAATGCGGCAGAAACTTTTAATTTTAGGTTTTTACCAAATTAAAGAATTTATCATATTTAATATTTAAACCTACTTAATGCAGGAGGAAGAAAGGTTACATGAACTCTATAGTTATAATATACTTGATACCGCTCAAGACAAGGATCTTGATGAAATTGCTGAAATTGCCAGTGCGATTTGTAACACGCCCATAGCACAAATTTCATTAATTGATAGGGAAATTGAATTTCTAAAGGCGGAAGTGGGCACAGATTTAAAGAAAATTCCACGAGAACTTTCTTTTTGCAGTCATTTGGTATATAGCCCGGGGGAACTTATGATTGTGGAGAATTTACTGAACGATCCTCGATTTAAGGAGCATCCATTTGTAAAGGCAGGGCCAAAAGCTCGTTTTTATGCCGGGGCGCCCTTAGAAACTCCAAATGGGAACGTTTTAGGAGCTTTATGTGTTATAGACTTTGAGCCTAAAGTTATTTCAGAAAAGCAAAAAAACGCCTTAAAATTACTAGCAAAAAGGGTTTTGGAAAATTTTGACCTAAGGAAATTGCTCCAGACTCAAAAGGACGATATTAAATCCAATATATTGAAACTACGGAAATTAACAGATAATGCTCCCGGTTTGATTTACCAATTTAAAATTACGACTGATGGTAAAATGTCCTTTCCTTTTTTAAGCAGTGGGATAAGCAATATTAATTCCAATCTTAACCCAAGGATTTTAGCTGAAGAGGCGGCCACATCTTTCGTTAAATTTTTGCACCCCGATGACCTTCAAAATTTTAATTTAACTATTCAGGAATCATTTCAAAATTTAAGCATCTGGGAGGCAGAATATCGTTTAATAGGTGATGATAAGCATTATAAGTGGTATCATGGCAAGTCCAAACCGGAACGTTTGGATGATGGCTCTGTGCTATGGCATGGAATGATGCAGGATATTACAGATAAAAAAGAATATGAGGAAACCTTAGAAAAACTATCCTTTGACATTTCCCACGGTTTAAGGCCTTCGGTTTGTAATATGCTGGGCATTACCTCGATGATTGAAACAGAAAAAATAGACGTGGATACCTTAAAGGAATACAGTGGTTATATCAAGAAGATTTCTTTAGAGCTTGATGATTTTACTAAAAAACTTAATGAGACCTACGAAAATAGGTCATATCCCCGGCACAAGAAATAGGGTCACATCCAACTTCTTGCCCTTTTTAAGCTTTAATCCCTGCTTATTTTTTTACATCGATAGAATCTCATTTTCAGTAAATTAGTGGATTTTCCTAGAAATCATATTTTCCGTTAAACCTGGCAACCCCTTCCAAAAGTTTGTTCACTTAAGACATTTTTTGAGTGCAGATAATATCCCTTAGGTTTAAAAATCTTAAAATATCTATGCATGCATGTTGGACTAAAATTCACCATTTTTAGGTATTGTAAACTGGATAAGGGTGATATATATTTGATATGTTCTAACAAAATTATTTATAAATCTACAATTATGAAAACCAAATTTACTTTAGTACTAATCGCCCTAATTTCAATTTCTGCAATAAGCCAGGAGTTACCAACGCGGGTAGGTTTAAAAGCCGGATTACCAAATGCCGTGGGTGTAAATGCAGAATATGTTACACCTTACCTGAAGGGGAGGCTTGCCCCAAACGTGGAAGCTTCTCTCTTCCCAATTCCCGATGGTCTTTTTTCAGACAGGGACGGAACGATCACTTATTTACAGGGAGGATTCAACTATTATTTTTTCAAACCTGGAGATGGTTTATACAGTAACCTAAGTTATGGTTATTTAAAAGGAAAAGGAACCGGTGAAAATATTCGTGCAGAAAAACCGAATGCCAACGGTGAATATATGATAGGGAAAGGTTATTTGAATGAAAGTAACCATTCTATCAACCTGAAAGTTGGAAACAAATTTGGTAATAAATATTATTTTAAACCTGAAGTTGGTTACGCTTTTAATAAGCTAAATGGGGATCATGCCATCGATGTACGTTTTGCTGACGGTAGTAGAGAGACTCAATATGAAGGAATTCCCGGAGTATTTACAAAAGGGCTTTTATTTGGAGTAGGTGCCGGTATCGCTTTCTAATTTCTCAATATAAAATGTAAAAGGCTGAATTTTTTCAGCCTTTTTTTATAAAAGATCAAAAGCATGGGCATATTGTGAAAAGCCATAATTTGAATTGATCTTCAGCTTTTCCTTGATATTTTTCCGGTGGGTATTCACCGTATCAAATGAAATAAAAAGTTCCTCGGCAATTTCCGCAGAACTTTTCCCTAAGGCGACCAGGCGTAGCACTTCCCTTTCCCGTTTTCCCAAACTGGTATATTTCTCAAAATTCTGTTTAAAAAAAAGATTTTCAGCCACCAGCCGGTTTACTTTATTCGGAATATGTTTTAGGTGGTTGATGGGATTAGCGATGGTAATGATATGCGAGGTTTTTCCATTTTCTTCCCGATGAAAGATTTCTGAAGTACACACATGCCAGATCCATTCATTGTCATTTGCCAGCTTGATTTGCTGAAAAAAGGTGAATTGGGACTTGTCGTTCTCATCCTCTTCAAGAGTTGCCAGCTTGTCCTTATAATCGTAAATATCTTCATTATGAAAAAACGAATTCTGAAATTTATTTTCCTCATTCTGAATGAGATCCAGGGTGGTTTCCATTTGATCTAATCCATTCTGCGATATGAATACAGGCTGAAAATTGCCTAATTCCCGTACGATGATAAAACCAGGAATAAGTACAGAAAAACTTCTGAGTTTTTTCAATTTCGAATTCAAAGACTCTTCACTCATAATTTATTTTATAGAATCCTGGGGCACGGGAAAACCACGGTTCCGCATTAAGGCATCAATTTTAGCATCCCGGCCTCTAAATTTTCTGTAAGCTTCCGCAGGATCCATAGAATTTCTTGGTGCAAAGAGGTACTTCACCAGTTTTGCGGCAACCTCTTTATCATAAAAACCATCCGGAGCTTCTGCAAAGGCTTCCGCAGCATCTGCGGTTAAAACATCTGCCCATAAATATCCATAATATCCCGTGGCATAACCCTCGCCTGAAAATACATGTCCAAATTGAGGGGTACGGTGCCTCATTACAATTTCTTCGGGCATGTTCAGTTTTTTCAATGTTTCTTTTTCGAAAGTATTGATATCGATCTTAGCAGGATCTGTGGTATGATATTTCATATCCATGATGGCAGAAGCTAAAAATTCCGTTGTACCAAATCCCTGGTTGAAGGTTGAAGCTTTTTTAATTTTAGTCACAAGTTCCTGCGGAATCACTTCGTTGGTTTTATAATGCCTCAAAAACTGGTTGATCACTTTATCTGTGGAAAGCCATCTCTCCAGTAATTGCGACTGAAATTCAGTGTAATCCCGAACACCGCCATTCAAGGTAGGATATTCCACATTTGAGGAAAGAAAATGTAAAGCATGTCCGAATTCGTGGAAAAAGGTTTCCGCATCATCCCAACTCACCAAAACTGGTTCCCCGGGAGCAGGTTTAATAAAATTAGAATTATTGGAAGCCAGTACAGGTTTGTCGCCGGTTAGTTTTGTATAGCCGCGATACGTGGTTGCCCATGCTCCGGAACGCTTTCCAGTCCTGGCATAAGGATCTAAATACCATAGCCCAATCACTTTTCCTGACTCCTTATCTGAAACCTGCCATACTTTTACATCTTCGTGAAACACAGGTACCGAATTTTCTTTTACAGGAGTAAACTTATAATTGAAAAGTTCTCCGGCGGTAAAGAACAGGGCCTGGGTTAAATTGCCTAATTCCAGGTATTGTTTTACTTCTTCACTATCCAGATCATATTTTTCTTTTCTAACTTTTTCAGCATAATAGCGGTAATCCCAAGGCTCGATTTTAATATTAGTGTTTTCAGAATCGGCGATTTTTTGCATATCGGTGACTTCTTCTTCAACTCTCGCTAATGCTGCCGGCCATACCTGCATCATTAAATTCATGGCATTTTCAGGATTTTTGGCCATTCTATCCTGTAGCCGCCATTGCGCATAATTAGCATAACCCAATAACTCCACGCGCTCATCACGCAATTCAAGGATCTTTTTAACAATTTGCTTGTTGTCGTATGCATCATTATTGTCTCCTCTGGAATAATAAGTTTTCCATACTTTTTCCCTTAATTTTCTTTCTGTGGAATAGGTGAGAAATGGATCCATGGAAGATCTGGTATTAGTTACGGCATATTTCCCATCTTCCCCACGATCTTCGGCAGCTTTTGCAGCAGATTTTATATAAGAATCGGGTAAACCACCCAATTGATCTTCCTTTAAATAAGTAACATATCCTTCTTCATCGGCCAGGACATTGCTGGAAAACTTAGTGTAGAGAGCTGATAATTCTTTATTGATGGCGGCATAACGCTTTTTGTCTTCTGTATTTAAATCAGCACCGTCCATAGCGAAATCTTCATAAATAAGCTGGATAACGCGCTGCTTTTCCGGAGAAAGATTCTGATCTTTAGCAGCTTCATAAACCGTTTTTATACGCTGAAACAGCTCCGGATTCTGGCTGATCTTAGAACTAAATTCTGAAATTTCCGGGGCGAGTTCCTTTTGAACTTCCCGAAATTCAGGACTGGACATATTACTGCTATAAATGCCGTAGTACACAAAAGCCCGGTCTAATTCCTTTCCCGCTTCTTCCAGGGGAATAATGGTATTTTCAAAAGTGGCCGGTTCTGGATTGGAGGTAATTTTATCGATTTCCGCAAGCTTTAATTCCATTCCTTTCCGTATCGCCGGTTTTATAGCTTCAATGTTCATTTTATCGAAAGCAGGGACACCTTTGTATGGCCCATTCCATTCGGCAATTAGTGGATTATTCAAAGTATCTTTTTCCATTTTTACAATTGATTCTGTATTATTTTCAACATGGTTGGCGCAGCCTGCAAGCAAGATTATTCCGCCAAACAGTACATATTTTCTGAAATTTATGATCATTATGCAATGCAATTTAATTTCTGCCGAAGATACAAAGAATTGATATTAGACATCTTTGTTCTCTACTAAGAGTGAAATTTCATGATCACCTTAGGGGGATGGAATAAGATTCTCATTACTAAAAAAAAGATGAAAATCTAGAAGCTTTGAAGGCTAACTCAAATTTACCCAGAGTTCTTACTTTTCCGGTTAAAATATTAATGTGATTATGCATTTTTTCCAATTTTAGGATAAGTGTTACTGATTGATAGAGAAGCCTTGCCCAAAACCGGAATTTCATCTGTTTATATCCAAATCTTATAAAAAATTCTAGAAGAGAAAATACTTATTGGGGAAATAGAATAGGGTGTGTAATGGACTCTCTTTTATATAAAAGAAATAGAATGTAAGATTATTGAAAAAGGGGGGATATCACCCTTTTTTGTTTAATTATCAGATAGTTATGAAAAATCACCACTAGTGGGTATTGCTCTAAATTTTTTCTCGAAATATCTTTGATTCATATTAACATTCAATTTCTTATTATGAAAACAGCTAAATCCTTTCTGATTTTTTTCCTAGTTGTATTTCCTCTGTTCACTTTCTGCCAAGAGGAGCCAGTATCAGTTTCTTCAAATAATGAGGAGACTAATTTTAAAGTTCGGCCTTTTAGATTTGAATCTAAATTGGGATTTCCCAATATTTCGGGATTAGGGACAGAATATGTAACGCCACTCTTTAATGATAGACTGGCGGTAGCGGCTCAATTATCAAAATTTAAATCTTCCTGGTTTCAGTCCGATGATTCAAACGACGATAAATTGGATTTTTCATATATATCTGGAGGACTTAATTATTATTTATTTAAACCCGGAAAGGGTCTTTACGGTGGTCTAAGTTATGGGAGTTTAAAAGTGAAGGGAGAAATCGTGATGGAAGGTGACGATGATAATGTCCCTGGAAAGCAGTATTTTGATATTAGTAATAACTCATTTAATTTAAAAATAGGGGCAAAGTGGGGGGGACTATTTTATGTTAGACCCGAAATAGGCTATTCTTTAAACCCTATTCCAGATTCTATTGAATCGGTGATCATTTATAATGATGGTACCCGGGAAAATGAAAGTTACGATTTTGGAGATAATGGTTTCTTAAAACTTCTAAGTTCTGGACTTATTTTTAGTATTGGAACTGGTTTTGCATTCTAAAGAAAATATAAATTAATTCATCGAATGAACCCGTGTGAGGGAATTACGATAAATGGAGTATATAAAGATGCAGTTTTTGATATCTGCATTTTTGCAGTCACCAATGATATTCTAAAGGTTACTGAAGAGGGGACAGGTAACTTCTTTTTCAATACAGCATTAAATTCCACAAAATTAAGTTTATTTGAAAAATAGATTGGGATGATGAGCCTGGTGATGAAGAAGATGCCTGCTATTTTGTGAAGGTTTAAATTAAATCGAAAGCCTGTGCATATTCGGTAAATTCATAATTGCAGCTAATGCTCAGCTTTTGCTTAATATTTTTTCTATGGGTATTAACGGTTTCTTTTGATATAAATAGCCTATCTGAAATTTCATGAGAACTTAAGCCCTTTGCAACATATATCATCACCTCTTTTTCTCGCGGACGAAGCTCCATGAATTTTTCAAAATTTCTATTGTAAAACAGACTCTCTTCAAGAAACCTGGTAGCCTTTACCGGGACATGTTTCATCTGGTCTATAGGAATTGAAATAGTTATTATGTGTGTGGGAATGCCCTCTTCACTTTGCATAAATATTCGTGTACTTGCTATATGCCATATCCAATCAAGCTTTTCCTTTATCCTGACCCGTTGGAAAAAAGTAAATGTCTCTTTTGGATCTCCCTTTATCAAATGCTTTTCTAGTTTCAGCAATAAATCCAATAAGTCTTCATTGTTAAAAAAGCGTTCATGAAGGTGTTCGTTAGGATTTTTAGATTCTTCAGGAAAGAATCCCAAAGTTAAACCGTTCGAAGTAATATATAGTGGTTTAAAGGGTTTCAATTTATGTATAATTAATATCCCTGGCATCATTTCAGCATAAGGAGACAGCTTACTTATTTTATCGGCAACCGATTTGAATTTCATTTTCGGGATAAATTATAACCTTATGAAATTAGCGAATTATTCCCTGAGTTTAGAAAAATAGTTAACTTAATATTGATCACTATAATGCATTTTATAGTACCTTACCAAGGAGGTTCATTACCTATATATTTCATTACGGAAGCCTTCATCCTAATTTTTTTCTTAAAACTTTTAGTGGCGGACTTTTAATCACGCTCAGGCTATTGGTTACTCCAATGATTAAGATTAAAAAGGTCACCATAAGGAGCACTAAAAAGATGGGAAGCAGGTTAGGGCTGAAGGCTGTTTCAAAAACAAGGCGGGCCAGTAAAAAACTACTGAAAAGCGATAAAACAATGCCGGATAAACTTCCTAAGAACCCAAGATAAAAATATTCCATGGCGAAAATTTTTAAAATTTGAGACGATCTTGCTCCTAAAGTCCTAAGCAGAACACTTTCCCTAACCCGCTGAAATTTGCTGGTTCGAACTGCGCCAATCAAAACGATAATGCCCGTTAAGATGCTGAAGAAAGCCATAAAATTTATAAGCCAGGAAATTTTTTCCAGGAGACCTTCGATCACTCCTAGTATCTGCCTTATGTCGATAATGGAAACGTTGGGAAATCTTTTCACTAATTCCTGCTGAAGTTTTGCAGAGGTTTTATCATCTGAAACTTTGGTGGTGAGTACTCGAAACTGAGGTGCATCCTCCAGCACACCTTTTGGAAAAACCACTGAAAAATTCAGCTGCATCCGGCTCCAATCTACTGTTCTAATGCTGGCAACAGAGGTATTCATTAAAACCCCCTGTACGTTCCAGCTAATCGTATCGCCTACACTTACTTTAGCATCTTCCGCAAAATTATTGCTAACGCTTATGGGAATCATTTTTTGATTCGAAACGTCGCCAATCCATTTGCCCTGTTCCAAAACTTCAGAAGCGATTAAAGAATCACGATAGGTGGTCCTAAATTCGTGGTTCAGGATCCAGGAATTGACGCTGGAAGTGGTATCCTGTCTTATTTCATCTGCTGAAATTCCGCCGATACTTTCCACCTTCATCGTAACAATAGGGATATTTTCCAGGACAGGAATGTTTTGAGCCTTAATGACATTGGCCACAGAATCCTTTTGCGCAGCCTGAATATCTAACAAGATCAAATTTGGGCTATTCGCCTGTTCTTCTACAGAAGCCTGGGCGAGCAAAAGATCTTTGGTTAGATATAGCGTACTGATAAGGAATGTTCCCATCCCAATGGTGATCACTAAAACCAGCGTTTGATTTTGAGGCCGGTAAAGGTTCAATAAACTTTGCCTGGAAACAAAACTCCAACTCGCAGGAAAAAATTTTCTGATTAGTTTCATAAAAAGACTTCCAATCCCGGCAAGAATAGAGAAAGTAATGGCGATTCCCAAAACAAAGAAAAAGGCATAATTCCATTCTTCCAGCAACCAGTAAGAGAACAGGAAAACAAAAATAAAGATCAATAAGAAAATTATGATCGCTACTTTTTTAGATCGTAAAGATTGGTCTAACTGGATTCTTAAAGCTCTCAACGGAGAAACATAAAAGGTACTGATTAGAGGATAGAGCGAAAATAGAATAGCCATTAATAAACCCAAGAGGATCCCGATCGCAAGAATTTTAGGAGCCAGAGTAATTTCAACTTCTACCGGTAGCAAACCCTGTAGCAGTAACGGAAATATTTGCTGTAAAAATACACCGGCGATACTTCCAATAAGTCCGCCGAGTAATCCCATTCCGGCTATTTGGATAAAAAAGATCAGGAAACTTTGTTTTCTAGAAGCCCCCAAACATTTTAAAATCGCAATCGATGGTAACTTTTCTTTGATATAAATATTGATTGCGCTGGCAATGCCAATACACCCAAGGATGAGCGCTATAAAAGCCACAAGATTAAGGAACCGTCCAAAATTCTCATAGCGGCGGCCCAAACGTTCACTGGTAGATTTATGTGTATCAAGATCGGCATCTTCAGTATCCAGAATGGGATCAAGTTTTTCATCCAGCTTATCCATATCCTGCCGCGCATCGGCCACAAAATAATATTTGTAATCTATTCGGCTACCGGTCTGGATCAACCCGGTTTGCTCGATCATTTTCTGAGAAATAATTACTGGTGGTGCAATAGAACTAAATAAGGCCGTACTTCCCGGAACTGATTTTAGAGATCCCTCAATTGGAAACGTAGTCGAGCCAATTTTAATACTATCGCCGGATTTTAAACCCATTTGCAACATGACGGTTGCATCCACTAAAGCCGATCTATTTTTTTGAAAGTTTGTTGAAGCAATTTTCGGTTTGGTTTCTAATTCTCCGTAAAAAGGAAATTCCCCATCAATCCCGCGCACCTGGAGCAATTTGGTGCCATTTACTTTAGGAAATGCCGCCATGGAAGCAAAACTAATTTCACTTCCCTGTGCACCTCCCAGGGAATCTATAATTTGCTGGACCCTTTTATTAATTGGTTTGTCACTATCTATAATAAAATCTGCGCCCATTAATGATTTGGACTGTAGGGCAATGTTGTCTTTTAGATTTTCACTGAAGGACTGGATAGAAACCACTGCCGCTATACCCAAAACCATGGATGCCATAAAAAGGACAAGCTTTTTATAACTTGCTTTGGCATCACGCCAGGCCATTTTAAATAACCAGGAAACACCGGGATTTTTTGAATTTTTAAGCATTGGCCTTTATTACATGATCAATGATTCGGCCGCCTTTTAATTTTAAAATATTCTGCGTTTTCTTAGCCAGATCCAGGTCATGGGTTACGATTACCAGGGTTGTACCGTTTTCCTTGTTTAGATTAAGAAGTAAATCCACAATTTTCTGTCCTGTTTCTTCATCCAGATTTCCGGTGGGTTCATCGGCAAAAAGCACTTCCGGTGCATTCGAAAAAGCCCGGGCCAGGGCGACCCTTTGCTGTTCACCTCCGGAAAGTTGCGAGGGATAATGTTCTAAACGATCTATCAAACCAACTTTCTCCAGCCAGTTTTTCGCGATTTCGGCTGCATTTTTTGCTCCCTGTAATTCCAAAGGCACACTTACATTTTCAATGGCGGTTAAAGTTGGAAGTAGTTGAAAATTCTGAAAAACAAAACCTACTTTTTGATTTCGTAATATGGCGCGCTCATCTTCAGAAAGGTCATTTAAGCTAACTCCACATAATTCGATTGCCCCATCATCGGCATAATCTAAACCGGCACAAAGCCCCAATAGCGTAGTTTTACCACTTCCCGATGGGCCAACTATGGCAAAAGTTTCATTTTCATTGATGCTGAAAGTGATATCGTGTAAAACCTGTAATTGTTTGGAGCCGCTGGAATAACTTTTCTGAAGATTGCGAACATCAAGGATTTTTGCCATTTTTTAAAAGTTATTTTCTTTAAGTTAGTAGGAAAATAAAGAATTCATTTCAAATGAGCCCCGAATATATGAGAACTGCTTTACAATATATAATCGTATGTAGCCTAATTTTATTTACTTCCTGTAAAAATTCTTCGGAAGGGAATACACCAGAAAAGAATGCGCAGGATTCTAGAATAGAGGAAACCGTAGCTGAAGGCAATGAGGTTATTTTATTTTTTGGAAATAGTTTAACCGCAGGCTATGGATTGAGCGAAGGAGAGTTGGGTTTTCCGGAAATTATTCAGAAAAAAATAGATTCTCTCGATTTGCCTTATGAAGTGGTAAATGCCGGGCTAAGTGGCGAAACCACTGCGGGAGGAAAAGGACGAATAGACTGGATCCTGAATCAACAAGTGGACATTTTTATTCTGGAACTTGGAGGAAATGACGGGTTGCGTGGCATCCCGGTTTCTGAACCAAAGAAAAACCTACAGGAAATTATTGATAAGGTAAGGGCCAAAGATCCCGACATACAGATCATCCTGGCGGGAATGCAAATTCCGCCCAATTTCGGGCAGGATTATACATCAAATTTCAAAAATATCTATCCGGAACTGGCAGAAGAAAATGATCTTCCACTTATTCCATTTTTGCTCGAAAACGTGGCTGGAATTCGGGAATTAAATCAGTCAGATGGGATTCATCCCACTGCCGAAGGCCAGAAGATCCTGGCCGAGAATGTATGGGCAATCCTTTCAGAAATTATTCAGAAAGAACAAACTGAAGAATTTGCGGAATAAAAATGTGTTTTAAAACTTTGATTGTCCGCTTAAGATCCTACAATTTAAAAGTAGATCAATGAGATCATTTTAATTTTAGCTGAGACTCTTTTGCCTACCCTTCGAATGCACTAGCATTGATGTATTTTACTTTATTTGCGTAGTATAGACCCTGAAACCAGTTCAGGATGACGATGCTGCTTTTTAAAATTGTCGTCATGCTGTCCCGATACGCTAGCTAAATCTTTTTATCACGAGTCTCAGGATGACCAAAGTTCCATTGGGTACAACAAAGTGATATATATTAAAAAATTGAATTAGCTGGCAAAAACTTCATTTTCAGCATTAATTTCCTGCATAATTTCAGAGAATAATCTGAAAGAATTAACCCGGTCTTCGTGGTTATAAATATGGGAAGCGACAATAACTTCATCTACACCCGTTTCACGAATAAAATTTTCCACATCATTTTTGACGGAAGATTTATCGCCCACAAATGAATATTTCAGCATACGCTGAAGGGCAGGGTTTTCTTTAACTTCCCGTAATTCTGAAGTCATTGGTTCAGGTTTTTGTAGAAAATCAATTTTGCCGGTCATTACTCCCAGCATCATTTTTATGGAACTCGTAGAAAGGTTTTCAGCATAAGAAAAATCTTCAGCAGCAATGATATTTACCCCCGCAATCGCATAGGGTTTTTCCAATTGTTCCGAAGGCTGAAACTTATTGTAATAAATTTCCAGAGCCTGAAATAATTGCGCGGGGGCAAAATGGCTTGCAAAAACATAAGGCAAACCTTTTTCCGCGGCAACATAGGCAGAGTCGGTGCTTGAGCCCAAAATATACATGGGAACATTTACACCTTCGGCAACGGTTGCCCTTACTTTTGTGGTGGGCAGTTGATTTCTAAAATACTTTTTAATTTCATCGATCTCGTTAGGAAATTTATAAACGGAGTTCATCCGGTCGCTACGAATCGCATGAGCGGTTACCTGATCTGTCCCGGGAGCACGTCCCAAGCCCATATCAATACGATTTGGGTATAAGGAGCCTAGAGTCCCGAACTGTTCAGCAACGAGAAGAGGGGAATGATTGGGCAACATAATCCCGCCGGAGCCAATTCTGATCTTTTTCGTGTTAGCGGCAACATGCGTCATCAAAACAGTCGTTGCAGAACTGGCAATGCTTACCATGTTATGATGTTCAGCCAGCCAAAACCTGGTGTAGCCAAAATTTTCAGCTTCCTGTGCTAGTTTTGATGTATTAGAAAAAACCTGGGAATGATTTATATCTACTCCAACCATGGCAAGTTCCAAAATGGAGTAATTAATTTTCTTTGAACTCATATAAAAATTTCAATAATAGAATTGGTTAAGAAGGTAGTAGGTATTATACCTTGATTAATTACAATATTTATTCTAATATTTTGGTAAATCTTTCAATTGTTTTCCTTTCTGAAAAAATTACATTGAAAATTAAAGCTTTTTGGGATTTTTCCGAATTATTGTTACAAATTTATTTGGGTACGGACAATGAACCAGATATCTTTTTCATAAATTAGGAATCTTAATAAAAATCTTATGACAAATATCAAATTGAAAATGATAGCCTCAGGGCTTTCTTTTATGTGCATTTCTTTTATTTCCTGTAAAGTTCAGGATAGCAAGAAAAGTAATGAGAACCAACCGATAGCACAAGCTCAGGTTAAAACTGATTCTCTGGAAACCTCCGCAGAATCTGACCTGACTATTGAATTTGACAAATATGAACTTGAGAATGGCCTAAATGTTATTCTACATCAGGATAAATCTGATCCTATAGTTTCAGTCGCAATTCAGTACGGCGTTGGCTCTAACCGTGAGAAAAAAGGCAGAACCGGTTTTGCCCATTTATTTGAACATATGTTATTCCAGGAATCTGAAAATGTTCCCCAGGATCAGTTCTTTAAAACCATTCAGGATGCCGGGGGTACTTTAAATGGAGGAACCTGGCAGGATGGAACCATCTATTATGAAGTGGTACCTAATAATGCACTGGAAATGGTGCTTTGGCTGGAATCTGACCGGATGGGATACCTTATTAATACCGTTACCGCCTCTGCATTTGCCAACCAGCAGGAAGTGGTTCAGAATGAAAAAAGACAACGGGTAGATAACAATCCATATGGACACACAGGTTGGGTTATCGATAAAAATATGTACCCAGATGGGCATCCATACAGCTGGCAGGTAATTGGGGAATTGGAAGACCTTCAAAATGCAACTGTGGAAGACGTAAAGGAATTTTATGATAAGTTCTATGGTCCTAACAATGCAACTTTAGTAATTGCAGGTGATTTTGAGGAAGGTGAGGCAAAAGCACTCGTTGAAAAATATTTTGGTGAGATCAAAAAAGGTCAGGAAGTTGAACCATTAAAAACGCAACTTGTCAGTCTGGATAAATCCAAACGTTTATACCATGAAGATAATTTTGCGACTGCACCCCAATTAAATATGGTATGGCCGGTAGTGGAACAGTACAGTAAAGATGCTTATGCGCTGGACTATCTTGGAGAAATTCTTTCTAAAGGCAAGGATGCACCTCTCTATAAAGTTTTGGTAAAAGAAAAGGAACTAACTTCAAGACCCTATGCCTACAATAGTCCCAGCCAAATTGCGGGACAGTTTACTATAAATGTTACGGCAAATTCCGGAGTAGATCTAGATAGTATTGAGCAAGGTATTTATGATGCTTTCGATCTTTTTGAAAAAAAAGGCGTTACCGAGCGTGACATTGAAAAAATAAAGGCCGGCCAGGAAACCAATTTTTATAACGGGATTAGCAGTGTTCTAGGTAAATCGTTTCAATTAGCGCGATATGATGTGCTTGCTGGCGATCCTGGTTTTTATAAGGATGATATTGAGAATATTAAAGCGGTAACCAAAGAAGATGTGGTTCGGGTCTATAATAAATATATCAAGGATAAGCCATTCGTTTTAACCAGTTTCGTCCCAAAAGGAAAATTAGAACTTATTGCTGAAAATTCTGAAAAAGCGCAGGTGGTTGAAGAAGAGATCGTAGAAAATAAGGAAACCGAAGTTGTAGAGACAGAAAAGGAGGAAATTAAGAAAACTCCTTCCAGCTTTGATAGATCTGTTCGTCCTAAGATGACCGATTCACCTACACTCAACATTCCTGAATCCTGGAATACAGAACTGGCCAACGGAATGAAGGTTTATGGAATTGAGCAAAATGAATTGCCCTTAGTGAATTTCAGCGTAGTTATTGAAGGGGGGCATTTACTGGATAATTTAGAGAAGAATGGAGTTGCCAATATTATGACAGATATCATGATGGAAGGGACTGCAAATAAAACCCCGCAGGAACTGGAAGAAGAAATTGATCTTCTGGGAGCAAACATCAATATGTATACAACGAATGAATCCATCATTTTGCGAGGAAATACTTTGAAGAGGAACTTCGGAAAAACCATGGATCTGGTTCAGGAAATATTACTGGAGCCAAGATGGGATGAAGAAGAGTTTGCCAGGATTAAAACCAGTACTATTAATAGTATTGAACGAAGTGATGCAAATCCTGATGCCATTGCGAGGAGGGTTTATAATAAAATTCTGTATGGGGAAGATCATCCTTTCGCTTATCCAACTTCAGGTACAAAGGAATCTGTAGAAGCGATCACTATAGAAGACCTGAAAAAATATTATGCAGATAATTTTTCTCCTTCAGTTACAAGATTTCATGTAGTGGGTGACGTGAACAAATCTGAAGCTTTAGCCGCAGCAGAAGGTCTTAAGAATAACTGGAAAGCGAAAGAAGTAAGTATTCCGGAATTCAGTATTGAGAATAAGCGTGATAAGGCATCTTTATATTTTGTAGATGTGCCAGATGCAAAACAATCTATTATCAATATTGGTTATATCGCGATTCCAAGAACGAACGCAGACTTTTATCCCCTGGAAGTGATGAATTACAAATTAGGGGGATCTTTCTCCGGAAATGTGAACTTAATTCTTCGTGAAGAAAAAGGTTATACCTACGGGGCGCGTTCAGGTTTTAGTGGTTCAAAAATTCCGGGAACTTTTACCGCTTCATCATCGGTTAGAACAAATACTACGGGTGAGTCGGTAGGGATTTTTAGGGATGAAATTGCGAAATATAGGGAAGGGATTTCTGAAGAAGATCTTGAATTCACTAAAAATGCGTTGATCAAATCAAACGCACGTAGATTTGAAACCCAGGGATCACTTCTCGGAATGTTGCAGGAAATGAGCGCTTATGATTTGGATTCAGATTATATTCAGAATGAAGAAGATATCGTTAATAATATGACCCTGGAACAGCACCAGGAATTAGCTACGAAATATCTTGATGAATCTAAAATGGCTTACATCGTTGTTGGCGATGTCAAAACGCAATTTCAGCAATTTAAAGAGATGGGATTTGATGAGGTAAAACTTCTGAACAAAAAAGGTGAAGAAGTAGCGCTTAAGGATTTGGATTAAATTTAAAAATTGAAAAACAAAAAAGCCGGCAATATTGCCGGCTTTTTGTTTTATAAAGAATAGATCTGTGCTGAATAGCCCGGAATATTTACTTTTCCGGTCCAGGGAAGATCATCAGTAGATTCTTCAGATTTATACATTCCATTTACTTGCATTTCTGAGAAAGCTTCATCATAACCTTTCCAGCTGCTATTAAATCTTAATTTCCAGTCCCTGCCTTCTTTAATACCAATTCCGTAATCCCCAAAATCCTGATTTCCGAAGTTTATAATAACCAGAACAGGATTGGTAAATTCCCCATTATTACTCCTCACATAGGCTAAAATTTTATTCTCCTGATTGCTATGTACCATTTCAATATTTTGACCCATCAAGCCTTCAGCGCCGCCAGATTTCCCTGTTCTCAAATGTACTAAGTCGGCAACAAGCTTTTCAATACCTCCGTTCCATTTAGACTTTTCCCAATCTAATCCACGGTCATCTTTAAAATATTCGTATTCTAAAAATTCCTGACCCTGGAAGATCATGGGAATTCCCGGAGCGGTCAGAGCTAAAACAATCCCCAGGATGGCTCGTTTTTTCGCAAATGGGCTTTCAGCATCCCCGGGTTGGATTTCTTCAGGAACCCTTGAATTTCCATTGGCAACTTCATCATGGGATTCCGTATAAACCACACGGCTAAAGGCATCATTGCTATAACGATACATAAGTGCCTGAACGATCTTATCCAGATCCCTTTCAGTATCATTCATGGCGCTTAAAACTTCGCGCACCGGGTGCACAAAATTCATATCCCATTGTGTACCGTAAGCAATCCCCCCATTTTCAATTTTATTGGTAATAATGCTTTGGCCTTTAAGATCTTCAGCAATAGTTAATACATGAGGATATTTTTCCCTAATTTCAGAATTGATATCACGCATTAAAATTATGCCTTCCAGAATTTCAGTATCAACACCCAACCCGCCACCTTCATAACGTATATAAGAAGTAGCATCCATACGCAGCCCATCACAATGATATTTTTCAATCCACATCAGGGCATTATCCCTTAGATATTTGCGTACTTCAGGCCTTCCATAATCGGGGCGGGTATTTCCCCACGGAGTATCACTACGGTGATCGTTATAGAAATAAATCCCGCCTTTATCATTATCGCTCCAGCCATCAAATTGCCAAAGATCAACATCAGAAGGGCCTAGATGGTTATAGACCACATCCATAATTACGGCGATTCCTTTTTTATGTGCCTCCCTCACCAATCTAAATAAACCGTCCGGACCACCATAATCCTGCTCGATAGCGAAAGGATGTGCGGGATTATATCCCCAGGAGATTCCGCCGGCAAATTCGGCTACCGGTAATAGTTCAATACAATTAATACCAAGATTTTGAAGATAATCCAACTTCTCAACCACATCATCAAAAGTTCCCACCTTATCGGGATATTTTCTATTAAAAGTCCCAACATGTAATTCATAAATTACCAGTGTATTCCATGAAGGCATTTGAAAATCATCATATTCCCAGTCGAAATTTAGAGTACGGATGATGGAATTACCATCGCTATTGGTTACCTCAAAAGCGTATGGATCATTTTTGTAAAGCTTTTGGTCACCATTATGGATCACATATTTATACTGTTCGCCTTCATTTGTATTTTCAATAGCACCTGCCCAATATCCATTATTTTCAGATTGTAACTCCAGGGCTTCCTCGTTCCAGTCGTTAAAATCGCCAACAACAAAAACACTATTTGCATTGGGTGCCCAAACCCGGAAGGTTGTTTTTCCATTTTCAAATATAGAACCCATCCCACCGGATGGTGAAATAAGATGGTTTTTGTGTGCCTCCTGATTCATTTTTTATTTTTTTGAATGTTAAAATTACTTCCAGAAGTATTTAAAAAAACTTATTTGTGAGGAAATTAACTTCGGTTCAATCATGAAAGGAATTTTAAAAGTTCTTGAATATCCTTGAGCAACATATCATTGGATGGTATGAAAAATTATAAAGGGCTGATAAAAAATTAATCTTTAAATAAATTTTATATCAAATTAAAATTGACCAACTTTAAAGCATTAACCTAAACCAATTAAAATGTCTAAAACCAAACTTACCGTAAATAATAATGGATCACTTAAAGTAAATGGTGATTTTGAAATAGTAGATAAAAATGGGAATGTATACGATCTGGGAGGAAGGGATCAGGTTTCTCTTTGCCGTTGCGGATTATCGAATACAAAACCGTTTTGCGATGGATCCCATCGTAATCATTTTGAACACGAAGCAATTGCTTTCGATCTTCCTCCAAAAGGATAATTCATTAATATTCGAATTTTTCTTGATCCTGAAATAGCCGCTAAAGCTATTTCAGGTTTTTTTTAATCACATAAGTTCTTAAGATGCGGGGATTCCTGGTGGCTTCTTTCACAGTGCCACAATTGCCTACATTGGAGTAGGTAATCGAAACGACTAATCTGCAAACAATTTAAAGCTCCTTATCTTGTGAATTTTCGTCGTCAATCACTTTAGGCGAGCTGTTTTTTATCTTGACTTTGACTGTAGTCAGGAAGACAAAAAGTTGTGTAGGGGCAGTGGGCAGTAAACGGATATACATTCAAAAAATTTTCCAGCACTCATTTATGGCTATGAAAATTGAAAAAATCAACAATGATTCTTTTGAAAATTGGAATATGTATATATTTCGAGTTAATTTGTATTTAAGAAATTTTTAAGAAAATCAGGATCATTTTTACGTATGTCCGTTTTTTTGTCCTATAGTTATCGCGTCACCCTGAATTTCATTTGACTCCGTTGAATCTTTGATTTTAGGGTCTTATCCTATTATAGTGATTTGCGATATCATGAGATTCTGAAACGTTCCGATAGCTATGGGGACAGAATGACATACATTATAGATTTATGATTCTTTATAGAAAATCAATCATTTTTTATCTTTAATAAGATTTAGTCAATGAATTATAGATTAAAATATTTATTTACTTTATTCTTTCTTTTATCATTCTTACTGCAGGCTCAGTATACCAATCTAAAATTTGAGAATCTTGATACCGAGGAGGGTTTATCCAGCAGTACCTGTACAGAAATATTCCAGGATAGTGATGGTTTTTTATGGTTTGGAACTATTGATGGCCTAAATAAATATAATGGCTATGATTTTAAAATTTTCCGGCCCGAGCTCAATAACCCAAATTCCCTTAGTAATAATCGAATAAGTTCAATTGTTGAGGACAATAGCGGAAATCTCTGGATAGGAACTGCAAATGGTCTTAACGTCTTTGACAAAGATACTGAAGGATTTAAGCGCATTAAACTGTTTAAGTCAACGAATACCAATGAAGATTCTTTTGAGACGATAAATACGTTGTTATTTGATAAAAATTCCAATTCCCTATGGGTTGGAACCAAGTTAGGTGCGGTAAGACTACATATAGAAGACACAGTCTCTATCTTTCAGAATTTTGAGAATATAGATCATTTTAGCTATGAATCAGGAGATGATTTTTCCCTTGATAATAACGATGTTAATAATATCGTCAAAGACAATGAGGGCACCATTTGGATTGGAACTGAAGGAAACCACCTTAATAAATTCAATGGTAAAAACTTTGAACGACATTTTATTGAAGGTTTGGAGTTTTCTGGTTTGGATCGATTGCCCCAGAGGGTGATTGTCGATAATGAAAATAATTTTTATATTGGTAACAATCTTTCCTATTTAATATACTGGAATCGAAAAATTAATAAATTCAAGACTCTTGAAATTGTCAATCAGGACGTTTCTATCTACGATATTTACCAGGATAAGAATGGGGTGTTATGGATTGCTACAGGAGGCCATGGAATTTACCTGTACAGTAAAGAGAAAGGTCTTGTCCAGCATTTGAAAAACCTTCCTGAGGACCCATTTTCCCTTCCCAATAATCAATCATCTCAGGTTTATGAAGATTCAGAAGGTATTATCTGGATTGGAACATACAACAAGGGGGTGAGTAAGCAGGCACCGGCAAAAGCTTCTTTTGGTCATTATTTTTATCAGTTAGGAAGCCGTAATGGACTTAGCACTAGAATAGCCCAGTCTGTACTTCAGGATAGGAAAAGAAGAATTTGGATTGGCACCGATGGAGGGGGGCTTAATCTATTTAACGAAGCCACTTCTACTTTTGAGTATTATCAGGCAGACCCTCAAGATCCTTCTTCAATTAGTTCAGACAAAATTCTTTATTTAACTGAAAGTCATGACGGATCCATATGGATATGTACCTGGGATGGCGGTGTGAGTAGGTTTTATCCCGAAAAGGGAACTGCAATAAATTATCAGTACAATGCATCAGATCCATATTCTATAGGGCAAAATACTGCCTGGTATGCTGTAGAAGATTCGCTGCAAAGACTTTGGGTAGGAACACAAAGTGAAGGGCTTAATTTATTAGACCCCAGGACCAACAGGTTTTACAAGTTTAAGAACATTCCCGGAAATTCAAGAAGTTTGATGAGTGACTTTGTTTTCTCTCTATTCATTGACTCAAAAAACAGACTGTTAATTGGAACCTCGTTAGGACTTAGCTATATCCATCTTGATAAGATGGAAAATTTTATTCCAGAAGAATTAGACTTTAAGAAAGTCACTCATTCAAATATAGTGGGCAACCGTATTAATTATATTACTGAAGACCGTTCGGGGAATATATGGGTGGGTACAGATATTGGTCTTTATAAATTAAATAAAAACCTGGAAGTACTGGAAAGTTTTTCTTCTGCAGATGGTCTACCCAATAATTTGATCGTTGGTATTGTTCAGGATGATAATGGGAACATGTGGATAACTACCAAAAGTGGGTTGTCCATGCTTGATACAAAATCCAATAGCATTACAAACTTTAATGTACATGATGGCTTGCAGGGCATGGAATTTCAAAGTAAATCTATTGAAAAAACCGATGATGGACGAATTATAGCTGGCGGGATAAACGGGTTTAATATTTTTAATCCTGACGCGATTGAAACTTCTTCAGCAGATATAACACCTATAATAACCCGTTTCAAACTTTTTAATGATATTGTTAAACCAGGTGATACCATTAATGAAAGGGTATTATTCAACAATGCAATTTCTAGGCTGGACCATTTAAAACTGCGGTATGATGAGAATCATCTGGCATTTGAATTTGTAGCCTTACATTACCAGAATCCGGAAAGAGTAAATTATAGTTATAGGATGGCCGGTATCGATGATAAATTTATTCGTGCCGGTTTAAATAGAACTGCAAATTATTCAAATTTACCACCAGGGGATTATGTATTTGAGGTTAAAGCTTCGCTTGGGGATAATTGGGAAAATGCGCGAATAGCCAAGGTCAATATAGAAATTTTACCCCCGCCATGGCGCACCTGGTGGGCATACATCACCTACATTATTCTGGTTTTCGCGCTTGTATGGTTCTTTTTTTGGTATTATTCCAAAAAAGTAAAGGAAGAGAAGGAAAACGAGCTCCATCAAATGAAATTACGTTTTTTCATAAATATTTCACATGAATTCAGGACGCCTTTAACTTTAATACTCAATTCTATAGATAAGATTTTATCCGTTTATAAAGATCCTCTGGAGGTTAAGAAATCAGCACAAATTATTCAAAGAAGTGCCCGGCGCTTGCTTTATTTAATTAATCAGCTTCTGGATTTTCGAAAAATGGAAATGGGAAGGGATCCTTTAAGGTTAACCAAAACCGATATTATAAAATTTAGTGACGACACCTTTAAAATGTTTGAAGGCATTGCGGAAGAAAAGAATATCAATTTCATATTTACATCAGCTTATACGGAATATGATATGTATTTCGATTTAGATAAGTATGAAAAAATACTCACTAACCTGCTTTCTAACGCACTAAAATTTACTAAAAAGGGTGGAACGGTCAAGCTGGATATTTCCGAAATTTTTATGGATGACAGCACCGGTTCAAAATTTATAAAAAAGCTGAAGGTAAAGGAATATATACAAATAAGAGTTGAAGACACGGGAGTGGGTTTCAAAAAGGAACAGCTAAAAGAAGTGTTTTCAAGGTTCTATAATGTGGATAACACGAAAACAGGAACAGGGATCGGATTGAATTTTACCAAAGCCTTAGTAGAACTTCATGGGGGGAGAATTTGGGTAGAAAGCGAATATGGTAAAGGAAGTAGTTTTATAGTGAATCTGCCTGTAGAACCTCCACAGGGCGAAAAAGGACGGATGGGCGAATTAATTAATAAATTGGATTCGGTAGATCAGAATATTAATACTGTTAAATCTGCCGAATATGAAATAGCTATTTCTAATGAGGACGAGAAATTAGAAAAAGTATATGATAAAACTGAAAATAAAGAAAAACCTTCGATATTAATAGTAGAAGACAATAAAGAACTAAGGAACCATTTAAAGAATGAGTTGCAGGATCATTTCATTATTAAAGAGGCAAAAGATGGTGCTATTGGATATAATAAAGTAAAAAAATACTATCCCGATATCGTAATAAGTGATGTGATGATGCCCAATATGGATGGTTTCGAATTATGTAGACTTATTAAAACTGATTTTGATACCTGCCATATACCGGTTATACTTCTTACCGCCAGAGGCATGGAGGAAGATAAAATAGAGGGTTATAAAACAGGTGCCGATGAGTATTTACCTAAGCCTTTTAATATTTATATTCTTCAGGCCCGGATCAATAATTTATTAGAAGCAAAGAAAAGGATCCGGGAGAAATTCACTTCTATTTCAGGTGTGGCGGCCTCCAGTGATGTGACCACTAATTCTTTAGATGAAGTATTTTTAGATAAGACTACTAAAATAATTATAGATAATATAGCAGATACCGATTTCCAGTTAGACGATATCATAAAGGAATTAGCCATTGGCCGCTCTCAGTTTTATAGAAAAATAACAGGAATTACCGGTGAAAATCCAAGTACTTTTATACGCACCATCAGGCTTAAGTATGCGGCAGACTTATTATTAAAGAAAAGATATTCCGTGAAGGAAGTAACTCATATGACCGGATTTAACTCTTCGGCTTATTTTTCAAAAACCTTTAAGGAGTTCTTTGAGGTAACCCCTACACAGTTTATTAAGCAAAAAGGTACTAAACCTGACCAGTAAACTCTTTATTATTTAAGTTAAAGCACCAGTATTTTGTCAGATTGAACTTGTCGAAATATTGAAATTCAAGCTTTTAATAATTCCGACAGGCTGGCATTGACAGATTTTTATTTGGGTATTATTATAGCCCCTGAAATCAACTCAGGTGACGATGCTGGCTTTTAGAATTGCCGTCATGCTGTCCCGAGCTATCGGGATGTTTCAGCATCTTCTTAGATATTCTAAAAAATACGTCAATTTCCTACGTTAGATAAAATTTTTTATCACTGGTCAGTTTGACATTCAGAACAAAGAAAATGAAAATTTTCGGCTGGTATTGAGCTGAAAAATGCCAGGCACGGAGTACATATGCCTTTTGTTACTTTGTAAAATAGAGTAAATCTTACTATCGAGAATATTCTGCCAACAAGGTGTAGAAACGATCCTGTGTTTACTTTCCTTTATAAATGCGCATGATAATTTTTTTTGGATTAGAAAATCTTATCCCATAGCACGAGATAAAAACTTCAATTTTTGCACCAGAAGCATTTCGCTTAACGATAATCAGATTGTCCACCCTAATTCCTGAAAACTCAAATTTTGGATATGCAATTTCTTCTGAAGAAAAAGCGAAACCTAAAAATTTCGCAATATCCCATATATAATGTGCAAAAAGAATGATGTGTTATAGCCTTTGACTTGTAAATTACACCCAATAGCCAGAAATATATTTAAAATTGTCACTGTAAAAAGACGAATAAAAACAGAATAATTTTAAAAGACATGTTATAGTGATGAAAATAAATAAAGTTTTTCTAAGATTTTATTTATCCAGTTTGATACTTCATTGTAAAATACAATCCATTATCATATTATGAGAATACTTACCCAGAGCTTCATAGCTATATATTTCCTGGTTTTCCTCTTTACCGGTTGTAAGAATAATTTAAAGGACTATGAAAAGGCCGAAATCCAAAATCTTACAGAAAACCAGTTTTTAGTAGAAGATCAATTAACCTATTGTGCCAACCAGGCCTTTAAAACCCTAAAATTGATCCCTAATGAAAAAGTCTTACCTCGAAATATTGCTCCGGACAGTAAAGAGTGGAAATTTGTAAATTATAAAGACTGGACCAGTGGTTTTTGGCCCGGCCAGCTTTGGTATTTATATGATTTTACTAATGATCAAAAATGGGAGGATCAGGCTGAAAAATTCACAGATTATTTAACTCCCCTGTCCGTTAGTCCGGCTAATGATCATGATTTAGGATTTCAGGTATTTAACAGTTTCGGAAATGGTTACAGGCTTACCGGTAACCCAAAATATAAAGAAGTTGTTCTAAAAACAGCAGATACCCTGGCCACACTTTATAATCCTAAGGTGGGTACTATCCTTTCATGGCCTCGTGAAGTTCCTAATATGGAGTGGCCACAACATAATACCATCATGGATAATATGATAAATCTGGAACTGTTATTTTGGGCTTCTAAAAATGGAGGCGATTCTTCTCTATATGATATTGCCGTAAGTCATGCCGAGAAAACTATGGAGAATCAATTCCGGCCGGATTATACCTCCTATCATGTCGTAATCTTCGATAAGCAGACCGGAAAAAAAATAAAAGCGGTTACGCATCAGGGCTTTGCTGATGAAAGTATGTGGGCGAGGGGACAGGCCTGGGCTATTTATGGTTATACTATGGTATATCGCGAAACAAGGGATCCAAAATTCCTGGATTTTGCAGAGAAAGTAACGAGACCTTATCTAGACAGATTACCAGAAGATTTAATTCCATACTGGGATTTTGATGCTCCAAATATTCCGGATGAGCCCAAAGATGCTTCTGCTTCTGCTATTGTGGCATCGGCACTTTTAGAACTTTCCACACTTACCAAAAAACCGAATCTCAAAAAGGAATATTTCTCCAAAGCAGAAGAGATGCTGGTAGAATTATCTGAGAATTATCAGAGTAGAGATAAAAACAGTGCGGCCTTGCTTCATTCAACTGGACATTTTCCGGCCGGTAGTGAAGTCGATTACTCCATAAATTATGCAGATTACTATTATGTGGAGGCTCTAATGCGCTATCGCAGACTTTTAAACGGTGATCAGGTAGTCCAGGAGTTTGAATAAATTAAAAATTTTATATGAATAGCAAATTAATTTATTATTCCATTGTAGTTGCCATGGCGGGTTTTCTTTTTGGTTTTGACACCGTGGTAATCTCCGGGGCAAATCTTCCCATTAAAGAACTTTGGGATACATCTGAATGGTTCCATGGCACCTTTATAATGTCTATGGCACTTTGGGGAACTGTGGTGGGTGCATTATCGGCAGGTGTTCCTACGGATAAGTTTGGTCGAAAAAATACTTTAATAGGAGTGGGTATTCTTTATTTTATTTCGGCAATAGGTTCTGGCTTAGCCTTAGATCCTTATACATTTTCTGCTTTCAGGTTTATTGGAGGATTAGGAGTAGGAATTTCTTCCATTGCAGCACCTACTTATATATCTGAAATTTCTTCGGCAACCAATAGAGGTAGATTAGGGACTTTATACCAGTTCAATATTGTATTTGGTATTCTAATAGCTTACGTGTCTAATTATCTATTGGATGGTGTGGGCGGTGATAATGACTGGCGATGGATGCTTGGTGTGGAAGCCGCGCCGGCACTTATTTACACGCTTTTGGTTGTTGGGGTTCCCAAAAGTCCCAGATGGGTTTTTCTTCATCAACATGATAAAAATAAGGCCCTGGAGATACTCTTAAAAACCGCCGATAAAGAGGAAGCCACGAAGACTTTAATGGAAATAGAGGAAGATTATAATATAAACAAAGGGAATATCTCGGGCTTATTTTCTAAAAAGTATCGATTCCCTTTAACTTTGGCCTTTTTAATAGCTTTTTTTAATCAGCTGTCGGGAATAAATTTTATTCTCTACTATGCCCCAGAAATTTTGAAGAAGGCGGGTTTTGGTACGTCAGATTCTTTGTTTAGTTCCATTGCTATAGGAGTAGTAAATATAATTTTCACTCTGGTTGGAATGTACCTAATAGACAGGGCAGGAAGAAAGGTATTAATGTATATTGGATCCTTGGGTTATATTATCAGTCTATCGATGGTGGCTTACGGTTTTTATATTAATGCCGCGGCGAGCTTTAATTTCACTTTTATATTAATATTTATCGCCGCACATGCAATTGGGCAGGGAGCAGTGATTTGGGTATTTATATCAGAAATTTTCCCAAACAAAATTCGGGCTTACGGGCAGGCATGGGGCAGTGGTACCCATTGGATTTTTGCTGCACTTGTCACTCTTTTTGGGTCGGTATTGATCAATACCATTGAACCTTGGATAGTATTTTCAATCTTTTCCGGATTAATGATTTTTCAACTTCTATTTGTTCACTTTATGATGCCTGAAACAAAAGGTAAATCCTTAGAAGAGCTAGAACACGAATTACAGAACTAAATTTTAATTATTAAAACTACAATTATGACAAAATCAGAATTTAGATATGCACATCATCCCGAAGATGTAAAAAAATATACGACACAAGAATTAAGAGATCATTTTTTGATCCCGGAGCTATTCAAAAAAAATGAAATTAACCTTACCTATACGATGTACGACCGGTATATAGCAGGAGGGGCGTTCCCGGTAGATAAAAAAATTAGCCTGGAACCTATAGACGATCTTAAAGCCGACTTTTTCCTGGAAAGAAGGGAATTGGGGATTATCAATGTAGGCG
>NZ_QEYO01000012.1 GCF_023718305.1 Gramella sp. AN32 | reverse complement strand
CGCCTACATTGATAATCCCCAATTCCCTTCTTTCCAGGAAAAAGTCGGCTTTAAGATCGTCTATAGGTTCCAGGCTAATTTTTTTATCTACCGGGAACGCCCCTCCTGCTATATACCGGTCGTACATAGTATAGGTAAGGTTAATTTCATTTTTCTTGAATAGCTCCGGGATCAAAAAATGATCTCTTAATTCTTGTGTCGTATATTTTTTTGCATCTTCGGGATGATGCGCGTATCTAAAATCTGATTTTGTCATAATTTTTAATTTTTGGTATTATTAATTTCTATTTTAAAATAACCTCTAAAGGTTTATTGATTATTTGGGATTGGTGATCCAACATTTCTTCCCAATCTTTTAAGTTGGAAATTTGTCCGCTTTTTTCCCAAGCAAATCCTGCATAATAAATCAATTTTTCTGTAGGTTCTGTAACTATTAAGAGATGGCTTCGATCCCGAATTTCAGATTTGTGGCTAAAAGCGGAATCAACAACTTTTGGGGTAATTAATATTCCCTCTCCTACCCGGCTTCCCTTAATTGGTTCCCAATGCAAAAACCAACCATTCTTCTCATTAATTTTTACTTCCCCCTCTTTTTCATGTAAAGTAATTCCAATGGTATAATTAGGAACTTTTTGAGCTGAAGAAAGATCACTTTCAAATTTTGAAAAGTTTGAACCTAAATCAAGTGTGATTCTTTTTGTTTCTGAGATATTATAAGGACTCCATGGGGCATAGGTCAATTCAAAAACCGTACGAAGAGGACCATCTGCAATTGTCTTATAGTCAACGAAATTTTCTGAAACATACAAACTGTCATTTTTCCAAACTCCTATTCCTCCGGTCCCTCTACTTGATCCAACATGATAGGGATCATAACCATCACCACGATCTATATGGTAGTAACCTTCCTCTTCTGTGTTCTTTTGATACCATTCATCAATGATAGACTTATCGGTGCTTTTTAACCACAGGTCTATTCCGCTTGAAATCACGCCGCCGGGGATACCTTCTAAAGCTGCTGTTTTAGCCTCCGGCCCATAGGTTCTAAAAGCCACTTTATCATTTTCCCAAGTATAATCGTCAATACGTTCGGGAACAAAACGGGAATAAGCTACGACATCACTTTCTGGAGCTTTCCTGCTACTATCCTCAACAATTATATATTTAACAGAAGAATTGCCTTCCACCTTTGCCTGAAAAAGCAATTCGTCCATAACTCCGTCCAGGTCATTGTCAATCCATTGTGTATGCAGATAATTATCTTCACTTTCCTTTTTGATACGAAGGTTTTCTTCAGCTTTTTTCTCTAAAAACCCTGCTAAGTCTTCTTTCTTTATAGCAACAACTTCATTGCGGGAGAAATCCAGTTCGTTTTTCACCTCCACAACCTGCGTTTCATTTTCCTTTTTTTCAGATCGGCAGTTAATAAACAGCATGATTACGCAGCTATATGTTAAGAAATAGAATAAGCCTCTCGTTATTGTTTTCATATTTATGTTTAAAATTTAAATAATCGTTGATTTATTTTTAATTCTTCAGAAAGTTAAACCTGACTATTTTCATTTTGTTTTAGCATAAGGAATCAAATCCTTATATTTTTTTTTCTGAAACCAGGGATCATTTGCTTCCTTAAGTTTTATTGCTAGTTCTTTTAAGAGTTTTGCAGATAACTCTGGTCTTTCTTCAAAAGGAACCTTCTCAGTTTGATAAGGATCTTTCTTATTATCAAAAATATAGGCTTCCGCGATTTTAGTTCCATCCTGTTCATCCCATTGTTTTTTATTCTCTCTCAAAACCAGGGTATAACGTTTAGTCTGTAATCCCCGGGAATTCCCAAGCATTAGCAGGATACTTTCAGGTTTAGTATCATTTTTTTGAGGATTTGCTGCAAAAGCTGAAAGGTCTTTACCTTCAACAGCTTCAGGCGTTTGTTCCTTTAAACCTGCTAAACTCGCCACGGTAGGATAAATATCTGGACTTCCTAAGAGCACGTCGGTTTTTCCAGGTTTTAATCCTTTTGGCCAATGCACAATGAAAGGAACTGCCATAGCCTCGGTATAAAGTACATTTTTATCGGTAAGTCCATGACTGCCCATCATTTCACCATGATCTGCGGTGAAAATCACAATGGTATTGTCTAAAACATTCATTTCTTCCAACTGGCTTAATACCCTGCCTATATATTTATCTATGCTTGTTACATTGGCAAAATAATTACGTGCATAACTGGCAACCTCAATATCGGCATTAGGCCTTACTACCAGGCTGCTGTCTATACTAGGATATTTATCGGTGTCATAATGTTTATGATATTCTTCCATATCTGTATTGGCATCATCCCAGGGACTATGCGGCGGATTGATGGACCAAAGCATAAAAAACGGATTATCGGCATTTCTTTGATTCCTATTATTTTTCAGATATTCAATAATAGTTTCCGATTCTATTTTTGTTGAAAATTCATGAGGCTGATACAGCTCGCCGTCTTCATTACCATCTACCACAGCAGGATCGTTGGAATATACCAAAGGATTAGTGTGCTGATCTTTTAACACCTGGTAATAATAGTCGATATCATGCCGGTCTATTCCCGGGGGAACATAGGTATCATAATCGTTCACGTAGTGTCCTCCCGGATCTTCCTGTGTGCCTACATAATCGCCCTGCTCATTAAATTCGGGGACTGGTTTTATATAATGCGCTTTTCCGAAATACCCAATATCATAGCCTTCATTATGAAATAAATTGGTGATAGAGGTGATGTCTTCTTTTAGATCATCGTCCCTTCCAATACGTGCGTTATTCCAAATCCCATTCTGTTCCGGGTACATACCAGACAACAACATTCCACGAGAAGGACTGCACAAAGGATAATTTGCAATCGCGCGCGTAAAAACCACCCCATTCTTAGCCAGTTCATCTATAGTAGGAGTTATTGCTGGATCTGGTTTTCCAATAACTTCATCACGATATTCCGGTTCTGACCAGAACCCAGCACTATACCTGCGCAACTGATCTGGATATATAATGATCACGTTTGGCTTTACTATTTTATTGTCGAGTTCCTTCTTTTGGCTCTTAGCTGAATTACATCCTAAAAACCCCACAATAAACAAGCAAACCAAGGCGTAACTATATTTTAAAGTATATCTCATAGTTTTTACAATTTCCCCATTCTCAATTAGAAACTTTATTCATGCTAATTGATTTTTTTTAATTATAATCTTCAATCCATTCTGGTAATTCCCCTAACCTTAATTCAAGTTGGGCTTCAAAAAGTGACGCGGGATTTACAGGTTTCCCCAGGCTTTCCAGTACCTGAATTTCATCTTCCTTAAAAGTTGTTCCAGAACCGTGAAAACCTACCACAATGGGTGGTACAATCTTCCAATACCAAGTTTTAGAAGACCAAAATTCAAAATTTTCTTCTGCTTCATCGGTTTCTTCATAATTCCAAAGGACGAGATACCGGCCATGGTTTGGTAAATTTTGTCTGGCACCTCCGGCCCTTCCAAGGAAAAAACCTCCTTTTACCTGATCAAAGAGCGTAACCCGTGGTTGTGAGGCGTGAGATTCAAAAGATGTGTTAGCAGGATGTTTTGAACGCCATATAACGGTACCCGTGGTGCTGCCACCACCCACTCCGGCAGAGTGCCACATACCGGCCTTATCGTTCACCCTGGCCAATAAAATACCGGTAGAACCACCCGCAGCAGAAATACTACTATGGCCTAAGTTACCTTCTATATCTATATTTAAAGCTGTACTGGCCGCAGAGATCGAAAATTTAGCTGCATTGGAAACATTTTTGAAACTACAGTCTTTGATCCATGAATTGACCACTCTTTTTAAGTTAAGAATACTCCAGCCACCATCATCTTGTGCAGACCGGTGATGTTCAAAGTCTCTTGTCCAGTTGCCTGCAAAAACCAGATTTTCGAAACCTATATTTTCCAGGTGTGGAAAACTGTAAATGGTCCAGCCATGTTTCTTTTGAATATCATAATGAATAGGTTCAAAAAAAGTAATGGTATTTCCATTTACGTCCTTTACCTGATGGTGCTCGTTTACCCCCACCCCTTTCTCAAGAATAGAAGTCCATTCGGGCTGGGCTACAGCCGGCTGTAAATCATATTCAATCAAGTCTTTGCTGTTATTCTGTACTTTAAGCACTATCCAATCTCCTTTTTTAAAGTTTGAAGGCTGATCCACATGAATCTCAAAAGTTTCCCTTTGGGCATCAGCAGTTACATTCGCCAATAATTTACTTTTACCCCTGGCTTCTGTTTCCATCGCATAGGGAACTGTCCATAATTTTTCAGGATCTTTTGGGGGTAGATCATTTTCAAAAAACAAAATACTTTCCCTGTTTCCTTCTCCGCGGAAAACAATATTAGAAGAAGGGATTGTTATGATATCATCAGCATCTTTATCAGTATTTATATGATATGTTCCTTTTGGAAAATAAATGATTCCCTCGCCATGCACTGAAGCAGCTTTTATGGCCTTTTCAATGGCCGCTTTGTCCGACATACCATCATTGGGAATCCCTCCAAAATCGAGGATATTATATTCTTTATAATTCACCAAGGGAATAGCTTCCTCACTATAACGATAACCTGCATAGGAGAAATCTGGCAGAATAGGTTCGTTGCCCTGCTCTTTAGCCATGACAAAATCTTTCCATAGCGCGCTTTCCTCTTGCTGTGCGGCCATAAAACCGAAGGAAAATAAAAATACAATAAGGGTGAGGGTTTTCATCTTCTTTTTTTATTTGGAAGCATTTTTATAGCGCAACAAAGCTTCGATATAATAATAATCTGCATAATTCAGTGGCACGTCAATCTCATTGTTATGTGGGATACTTCCCACACTATGTTTTAATATGAAATGATTGTTTTCTCCAATCTGGGCGGTATATTCACTGGAAGCTAGGGATTTTAATATTTTCTCAGCAGATTCCATATATTTCTGGTCATCATACCCCGCTAGTTCAATTAATGCTGAAGCGGTGATAGCCGCTGCCGAAGCATCTCTTGGTTCATCTGGAATATTGGGAGCATTGTAATCCCAATAAGGGATCATGTCATCGGGTGTGTCTTTGTAATCCAAAATAAAATCAGCGATCTTTTTAGCTTGTTCCAGGTATTTTTCATCTTTGGTATAGCGGTAGCACATTGTAAATCCATAAATCCCCCAGGCTTGTCCCCTGGCCCAGGAACTTTCCTCGGCATGGCCTTGTGCAGTTTGTTTGCTCCTCACTTCGCCTGTTTCAGGATCATAATCTACCACATGATAAGAGCTATAGTCTTCTCTAAAATGATTTTTAAGGGTTGTATTGGCATGGGCTATAGCAGCTTCTTTATACCTACTATCACCGGTATATTTACTGGCTTCGAAGAGCATTTCCAGGTTCATCATATTATCTATTATTACAGGAAATTTCCATCCTCTTTCAGATTGCCAGCCTTTGTCTACATCCCAACTAATAATTGATCCAACCTTTGGGTTAAAACGCTCCATCAGCGAATTGGCCGCAGTGACCAAAACTTCTTTATAAGCTTCTTTTTCGGTAATCCTATAACCGTTTCCATAAGAACAATTAAAAACAAAACCTAAATCATGATAGCGGGTGCTATTTTTAAAATCTTCAAATTTTGATTGAAAATGATCAGCGGCTTTTTTCCATTTTTCATTACTTGTATTTTCGTATAAATACCAGCAACTTCCCGGAAAAAAACCTTTGGTCCAGTCAAAACCTTCATTTACCCAGTGCAATTCTCCCTGTTCGTTCACAGTACGGGGAATCTTATCTGCTTCCCGAGCATCTTCCAGAAGTAAATCATATTGTTCCACAGCCAAATCCAGTTCTTTATCTGGAAAATTCTTTTGTTCTGTTTGTGAAGTAGATGGCATTGCTTCATCCTTATTCTTATCCTTCTCCTTGCAAGAAAAAAGCACTGTTAAAACACAGGCTAAAAAGGCAGTTTTTGAATTTTTCATTGAAATTAATTTAAGTTTGATATTTTTAAATTTTCGATTTTCATGTGGTTATTAACTGTCCTTATCCCGAAATATCCTTCTGTATAAGGCTCCTCGTCATCTATGGAGAAAACGGTTTCCCCGTTTCGAACGTAGCTTATTTGATTACCATCTGCGATAAGGCAGACATGGATTTTTATGTTTGCCTTGATCATAAACTTTTTTTCGCTTAAATCATGTTCAGGTAGAAGTGGCCTGTCCATAGTACCATTATAACGTCTAAAACGTGTTTTTGTATTGTTATGGCCACCATAGCCTACATAATAAAGTTCCAAGCCGTGATAATTGGTGAATTTCCCTGCTCGTTCTTCAGAAGCGGCAAAGAAATCATCGGGATTTTTTGGATCTGTCGCCATCCAAAAACAGTTTAAATCGGATACCCGATCAAAAGGTCCACCCTCATCTATGAAAGTAACCTCATATTCGATTTTTACCGGTGATTCCAGTTTATTTTTAAACCATACTGTACAACCATTCACATCGGTTATTTCCATCGCCCCATCATCAAAAGTAACGCTACCACCTGGTTGTTGCTCTATTACCAAGTGTTCTGGTGCCATATAATCCGAACCAGAAATTACCTGAGCCGAACCAGTGAAATCCATGATCAGGAAAATGACAATGAATAAAAATAGAAGCTGACCTCTCCGTTTCATATTAATAGGGTTTATCAAATAAAGTGCTGGACTCAATATCGCTGTTTTCCGGTAACATTATTTTCCGTAAAAAAGGATCGTCATTAAATTTGCACCACTGATATAATTTTTTCCTTTGGTCATTCAATACCGATGAATACTTTTTAGAATACACCAAATTATTCATTTCTTGAGGGTCTTTATCTAAGTCGAATAGTTGTTCTCGGTTTTTGCCCCAGCTATACACTACATATTTATATTTTTCACCAACAAGAGCTCTTCCTTTAGTATTGAAAGCAGATTTACCGGCAAATTTGGTTTGCACTACTACAAATTCGCGGTCCAGCCCGGTTTTATTTTGTTCAAACAGAGGTTTAAGGCTTTTCCCATCAAGCTCATCCGGGATTTTTATACCTGCATAATCCATGATTGTGGGATAAAGATCCAGTCCATTTGAAATCAGGGTATTTTGGTCTTTCTCCATAGGAGTTATTTTTCCTTTATAACTCACTATGAAAGGCACCTGGACTGATTCTTCGAATAAAGCTGTTTTTTGATTCCAGTGATGAGAAGCATTACCGTCTCCGTGATCGCTGGTAAAGATGATCAGCATATTTTCTTCCAGTCCCAGATCTTTTACAGCATCAAGGATTTTACCTATTTCAGCATCTACTTTTTCTACCAGGCTATAATAGGCGTGACGGTACTGGCGCCAATCTTCCTTTGTATAATTTGCCGTAGGATAGATCCTTTTGCTGGCATCTTGTTCTATTTGCAGGGCTTCCGGAAAACCTGAGCCTTTTTCAAAATTTACGGGCAATGGCGGGGTTTGTTCCAAAGGCACCTTCTTTACATTTCCGTAAGGTAAAGGCTGATTCCGGGCCCACTCGGCAATATTGTGCGGGTTATCAAAAGATGCGACCAAAAAAAATGGTTCTTCCCTGTCTTTTATCGAATCCATATATGTGATGCTCTTTTCAGCAAGTCCTATATCGCCAAAGGGCGCTATATTTTTGAAACCATTGCCGTTCACCATCTCTGGTTCTGGAACATGCCATTTACCACCATAGGCAGTATGATAGCCCCCTTTCTGCATGGCCAGTCCCAGGCCCTTGGCTTGTTCTGCATCAGGCATTCTTTCCTCGTGTGGCTCGTTTGACAAAACTTGTAACTTGTGCGGCATTTTCCCGGTAAAGATGCTGGATCGGGAAGGCGTGCACAGCGGAAAGGTCACATAGGCCCGGCTAAAATTCATCCCGCTCCTGGCCAATCTATCTAGGTTTGGTGTTTTTACAAATTCGTTACCATTTGCCCCAATAGCCTCCGCCTGGTGCTGATCGGTCATGATCAGCAGGATATTGGGTTTTTTTTCCTGGGCTTGTACCGGATTATAGAAACTCAATCCAGCCAGCAGCTCCAAAAAGAACAGTATTTTTACCGAAAAGTTTCTTCCTCTTATCATTCTTCTACTTTTTTCAATAGAATATTCTTGGCAAAGCCATCATGGTTTTCTACTGTAATTGCGGTTTTTCCATCTCCTGAAGAAATTGATTTTACTGCAGCATCCCCGTTCAAAACCCAATTGCCGTTAATCGTAAAACTAAGTTCCACGGGAAGGCTCAAGCCACTTTTCGTCTTGTCCTCAAAATTTGGCATATTGAGATCCGGGTTTAGGGCACTGATCATCAATTTATCTTCTCCTTCATTTTTTATCATTATAATGGAAGGTGCCGAAACATTTTTCAATAGAGGATTATTTAATTCCTTTTCGGCATCAAAAACCACAAAACCTGTCATGGCACCCTCTTTATTATTTACTATGTGGGCCACATTATCTGCACGAAGAATCTCAAAATTGTTTTTGCCCTTTATATTCTCGGGGAAATCATCACGTTCGTTTTTGGAAAGATCCGGATAGATCACGTACTGGTAAGAGGCATCTTTGGGAGCTTTCCCGTGATCCAGCCAGGCAACCGCATAATCCCCTTCCGTGATATCGGCGCCTTTACCTTTTGGATTTTTCTTTCCGGTCCTAATGGAATATTTGTTATGATAGGATTCTTGTTCCTGTTTTTTCACCTGCACAGAATTAGCCGAAAGAATGTGATACGCATTGTTATATACGTCCAACAGCCATTTTCCATTTTCAGTATCCCCTTCTAAATGTGCCATGAAGGGGAATTTGGAAAACATCCCTTCTCCCTCAACGTATATGGGCATATTGTTATCTAACAAATAATTCTGAAATAAATTGGTTTGAACGGGGTGTTGTTCATCCACACTGGAAATCCCGGTTCCTATAGCAATTAATTTATCCCCAAAGGAAAACACTGATTTATTGGCCTTCAATTTTCCCGGAAACCCGGTTTGCTGCATCGCGCCATCGGCATTCTCTCCTTTGCTTTCGTTGAGTTTCATTGCGAAAACCCCATTTTTATCCAGGCGCACCGCACCTGCAAAACTTTCCGCAGATTTGAACATCAGCAAGGGCTCTTCAATTTCCAATTCCTCAAAGGGCAAGACGATCACCGTGGTTCCTGGGTAGCGGTTCCAGTCCCACCCATTCTGGTTAAAGCCACTTCCAGCTTCTCCTTCCCTGTTCAGGAGCTGGATACTTCCGTTTGCGGGATATCTTCCGTAGCGGTTTTCATCCACATAAATTTCTGATGCCCATACATATTTACTATAACCTTTTAGAATGGCCGCCCATTGATCCCTTCGGTGCACAGCGGTGGCCGCAAAAGGAAAAACTTTATAACCCGGAAGCCGCTCCGCCTTCACATGGTAGGCCTCGGAAATTATTTTAGTGTTCTCAGGATCTTTATTGCCCCACAATCTTAGATAAGCGGCGGCTACTTCCCGGTCTATTTTTGAAGTATGTTCAGGACTCCCGGCATATATCATTTTCAAAAAAGCTTGACGTAAGGGTTTGATACTATTGTCTTCCAGAGGGTGTCTCCCTGCATTGCCAAAGCCATAGTCATATAACTGACTATACAACCTGGTGGTCATAAAGGCTTTTTTGAAGTTTCTGTGGCCTTCGGTCGAAATTTGAAATTCGGTCGCGGACAAAATATTGATTACAGGTGGGACACTGGTAAAGGCACCTAAACCATAAGCAGGATAATGCCCACGATGGTGCCATACGGTCCCATCTTTTTTAAAAACCCCTTTTTCATCGTCTTGGGCTAGAGTGATAGACATATAATTTGAATAAGCTTCCAGCAATGCTGCCTGCTCCCTGATATCTTCGGTCATAAAAATGAGCATCAGGTGATAAAAAGATTGGGTATTGTAGTAATCTACATTGGCCTGGAATTCTCCTTCCGGACCCAAAATTTTGCCCAGGTTAAAGAGCCATTTTAAACTGTTTCCTATTTCGTTTAGGATTCCCGCTTTTTTCAGGGGTTCCTTCATCATATAAAAAGCATCGGTAAGATCCCTTACCCCATATCCTATATGGTGACGTGTCCCGCCAGAGGAACCCGCCTGCCACCCCTGGTCCAGGTAATATTTTGAGGCGGTTGTAAAAAGATCTGCTATTCGAGCTTTGTCTTCTTCGGAAGCGCGTTGATAGAAGTTGGCCAACTTTTTTATAATTGAACCAAATTCTTTGATGTCCAGGGCTTCCGCTTTTAAATTTGAAGCATCGTTAAAGTAAACCTGATCGATCTGAAAGGTGAGTGGCGGTCCTGAAATTTGGTCTTTTTTGGAACCAAGGTTCAATTTATTAAATTCCTTTAGCGCGTGATCATATGAAATTTCAGATTTCTTTGAAATGTCAAATTCAGTATCAATTCTCTTTTCTATCTTAACTAAATCTTGTTTTTCCTCCTGAGTTACCACTTCTAAAGCTATATTATCTATGCGTTCCATATCCCGTATCAAAGGCATCCAGTGGTCGCTTCCTGCGGGAATATCTGCTTTAATAAAAGGTACCAACCTATCGGGATAAGAATGACGGTCGTCCTGATATTGCGAGAAAACAATATCGTCAAAATAAAGTTTTCCTGAGCCGTCTTCGGTCATTGAAACTATTTTCATAGTCTCGAAATCCACCGGTTTTGTTTTCTCCGGAACACTCCCTTTCATTTCATAGAAAGGCACCCAAATTGTCCGCCATCCCGTAAAATCAAGTGGTAAAGTGAACCACATCTTTTCATTTCCCTCTGTATCAAGAAATGCAATTTTTATTTGGTCTCCCTGAGCTTCCTCATTATAGAGCGACATTATAAATGTTGGACTGGCAGGAAAATGATTTCCATACTGCAAAGGACTTTTCTCTTTTGGTAAAATACGGAAGGCTGAAGTTTTAAAAGATGCATTACCAATCCACTCCCATTGCAGCGCAGATTCGCCAAAGTAACGGTGTTTTTTGGTAAGGGAAAGTTCACTTTTCCCTGAAGTTTCATACTTTGGGAGAATTGATTTATCTTCAAAAGATTCTTTAAAAGCTCTTTTATCTTCCTGGCCATAACCACAACCAGGAAAATGCATGGTCACGACTAAAAGGAATAAGAAACCTAAATATTTGTTTTGATACTTTATCATTATAAAAGGACTGAAAAAATTATTTGAATTTTTATTTTGAGCCTACCGTCTCCCATACCTTTTCTAGAGAATAAGACAATTCCATATATTAAATTCAAGAGCCTTCTGGAACTATTTTTAGGAATAGTAATCGGTTATATACCCACCATAACAATATTACAAACAATTATTTCTAAAACAAAGGTTTATATAGGTTTTTTATTTCGTATCATTATTATTTATCTTTCTATACCGTATTTATTAAATAAAATATATTTTTATATTGTATTTACTTTCGATTTAATTATTTCAAAGAATTTTTATTTGAATAAGATTCGAAAGACTCAACGAGCGAAACATGAGAGCTTCACTAAGTCGTCCATATTTTTATTTAACTTTATTATTATAGTGTTTTCTAGTATGCCCCGATTTAATAGCTTCTTGAAGTGTGTTTTTCATTTGTTTTAGCCTTTCGGGGTGTTGTTTAGCTACATTATTTAGTTCCCCGGGATCTTTTTCAAGATTATAAAGCTGTGGCTCTGCACTTAATCCGGTTTCCTGCCCCCCATCAATATCTATCGCCCAACTGAGCCGAACCGGCCCCTGTTCAGGTGCAATATATTTCCAATTGCCAATTACTAGAGCTTGAGTAGATGCATCAATCATTTTTATTGTAGCATCTTCTATCATACTCTCTCTGCCTTTCTTATCACGACCTATAAGAGCATCCCAAAGATTGAAACTATCGAGAGCTTCGTCTTTTTCAAGAGACTGATTAAAATAATTGGAAAAAGTAGCCAAAAGGTCTACCTGACTAATTAATGCTGAAGAGCTCCCCCCCTGCTCTATTTCTTTGGGCCATCTAATAATCATAGGTACGCGAGTCCCACCTTCATAAATACTATATTTTCCAGAGCGATATTTACCTGAAGCATCGTGACCATTATTCTTGGTAATAGAACCGTCTATATAACCATCATTAAGGATAGGACCATTGTCACTAGTAAAAATTAGCATGGTATTTTCCTCAATATCTAAATCTTCCAATAAGCGCATAATTCTTCCAACAGTATCGTCCATTTGCAAAATTGCATCTCCACGATAACCTAAATCACTAGCCCCTTTAAAACGAGTATTAGGCATTCTGGGAACGTGAATATCACTTAACGAAAGAAAAAGAAAAAAAGGTTTCTTTTTATTATCTCTTATAAAGTTTTCTGATTCCGCGTAAAAATCATGTGCTAATTCTTCATCGGTCCAACGTGACCGGGTACCACCCTTCATCCACCCTATTCGGGAAATACCGTTTACGATGGTGCCATCATGTCCCAGACCCGGAGCAGGGTGCATTTTTAAAAGCTCCGGATGTTTTTTTCCGGTCGGTTCATTCCCAACTTTAGATTTATAGCTTACTTCAATTGGATCCTCCTCATCCAAACCAATAATAGTATGATTTCTCAAATACACAGTTGGTACTCTATCAGCAGTCGCAGGAAAAATAAATGAAGAATCAAAACCTACCTCATTGGGCCCCGGTTTAATGGAATCATTCCATTTAATTGGACTACCATCACCAAGTCCTAAATGCCATTTTCCAACTACAGCCGTACTATATCCACTTTCCTTAAAGACTTTAGCCAAAGTTTTTTTATCAGTTGGAATAATCATCCCTGCATTTCCGCTTAAAATACCTGTACCTGTTTGTCGAAAAGGATAGTTGCCGGTAAGCAGAGAATATCTGGAAGGCGTACAGGTAGGAGCCGTACAATGAGCGTTGGTAAACTTAAGTCCCTCGGTAGCCAACTTATCTACATTTGGCGTTTCTATTTTAGTGGCCCCATAGCTACTAAGATCGCCATAGCCAAGATCGTCGGCATAAATAATAATGACATTCGGTTTACTAATATTTTTTTGACCATTTGAACTAGCAAAATGACTCTGTGCTTGAGCACCCAAAGTAAATGCAAAAAAAATAATTATAAAATATTTTAGATCTTTCATAAGTGTAAATTAATTTTGAATATTATTCTCTTTTTGAAATAATTTATTTTCGTTTTTTTACTTTTATACGTAAATCTAATAAAATTAATCTAACCCTATGTTAAAAGTAATAATTTGATTAATTAAGTTGTAAGCAAAATTAGCTTATATATAATCTCAAAACATTGGTTTATAGTATCCATTTAAAGAGTATAAGTAGTACGGAAAACTTTGCCTTCTTGAAAGGAGTAAATGGAGTTCAACACCCACAGCTTAAAACTACTATCAAAGAGAAAAGAATTGCAGTATTGAAAACAATTCTCTCTTTTTTAAAAAAAAATCGACCAGCACAAAATTAAATTAGAATCGTAAAATCATAAAGGTAAAACCTAAAAAATAAATATTTATCTTTCGTTTTGTTTTTTTAAGGAGATTTAATAATAAAAAAAAGCTATTAAAAAGAAAAAAACAATTAATTTCTTTGTGTATTGATTTTTTTTATTAATTTTAAGAAATTATTATAACAAAATAACTAAGAATTTAATATCCTATTATGGTAAATCATCTTTTTAAGCCTATTACTAGAAAGAGAGCAAATTTGACTCTTTCCCTATTCTTTTTTCTTTTACTTTTTGTAGCAGGAAATCATACCATATTTGCGCAATCACAAAATACTGTTTCAGGTATAGTAACTGATGAAACAGGGATACCATTGCCCGGAGTAACGGTAATGGTTAAAGATACCAGTTATGGTGTGATCACTGACTTTGATGGTAATTATAAAATTTCAATAAACTCGTTAAATCCTGTATTGATTTTCAGTTATATAGGTTATCTCCGAAAAGAAATTGAAGTAAATGACCGTAATCAAATTAATCTTACACTGGAAAAAGATGTAGCATCTTTAGATGAAGTTGTAGTAGTGGGTTATGGTTCCGTAAAAAGGAAAGATTTGACAGGTTCGGTCGCATCGGTAAATATGGACAAACTCAATAAAGCTCCTGTTTCAAGTTTTGATGAAGCCTTGGCCGGTAGAGCTACTGGAGTACAGGTAAGCTCAGCTTCTGGCGAACCGGGTCAAAGTTCAGAAATTGTAATTCGAGGGGGTAATACAGTAAATGGTGATAATTCTCCTTTGTATGTTTTAGATGGTTTTATAATTGATGATTTTAACCCAGGGTTATTAGATCCAACAGATATTCAAAGTATCGATATTTTGAAAGATGCCTCTGCTACAGCAATTTATGGGGCACGTGGGGCAAATGGAGTGGTACTTATCACCACAAAACAGGCAAAATCTGGGAAAACAAAAGTTTCATTTGAAACTCGTATAGATGTCAATGAAGTAAATAATACGATTCCCGTTCTGAGTTCCTACGAATTTGTAAAACTCGCCAACGAGATTAGCCCAACCCGGGCAGAAGGTAATTATTTTGTAAATGAGAATGATGAAGTCGTAGGTGGAGTCGAAGATTACAGGAATAGCCCGACTGAAAACTGGCAAGATGAAGCTTTTAGAACTGCCTATACCAAGACCCACCGTCTTAAAATGTCTGGAGGGAGTGATAAGACCAAAGTAGATGCGTCCCTCAATTATCTGGACGAAGAAGGCACCCTTATTCAATCTCATTATAAAAGGATTAATGGTAGACTCAATATAAAACAAGAAGTTAACGATAAAACAGATGTCTCCCTTAATGTTATTTACTCCAATGAAGAACAATTAGGACTCGATACGCAAGGAACTTCGACCTATTCCTTTATGAGAAACCTAATAAGCTATGCTCCTGTAGCCAATAAATTTATAGATTATGGTGACGCAAATCCGTTATACCAGATTACAGATGAATTTTATGAAGATGCGATATTTAACTGGCAGCCAATTTTGTCCTTAAACAACGAGTACAGGAAACGAGAGCGGGATAGAATCATAACTAATCTATCTGTAAGTTACAAAATACTTCCTTCTTTAACTTTTGAAACCAGGGGGAGCTATAATGGCCAGTTTAGGAAAACGGGACGTTTCAATAATAGTAAAACAGTCTATGGAAGATTGGTAAACCCTATTAATGGTATAAATGGATCCTTAGACTATCAGAATTTTAAAACTCTATCTACTGTAAATACCCTTACCTACAATCAAGAATTCGGTGATCATGGGATAACGGCACTATTAGGTTATACGCTGAATACCCAAACTGTAGAAAGAACCATTATAGATGCACTTCAAATTCCTCAGTATGCAGAAAGTCAGGGCATCAACGCTTTGGATGAAGGTGAACTTGGGACCACAAGTGATTTCAACGGCAGCCAGAGCGAAAGAATAGAATCTGTTTTGGCGAGGCTAAATTATTCGTATAAAGACAGGTATCTATTAACCACCTCGATAAGAAGAGATGGATCATCTGCGTTTGCTCCCGGTTATAATATTGACTACTTCCCATCTTTAGCAGTATCATGGAAGGCCGAGGAAGAAGAATTTATTAAAAATATTGATTTTATTTCCCAGTTGAAGTTTAAAGCTGGATACGGTAAAACGGGTAACGATAGAATCCCCAACAATGTAAGATTTGATCTCTTCACTTCAAATTTGGCTTCTTATTTTTTAAATGGCGAGGAAGTGCTGGGACAACGCCCAACTGCAGCTGGAGCTAATCCTAGGGTGGAATGGGAAACAACCGAGCAGTATAACGCAGGTCTAGACCTGGGATTATTGGAAGATCGAATTTCCTTATCTGTGGAGATTTATAAAAAAACAACTGAAGATCTACTAATCAATGCGGATACTCCTCCTTCTCAAGGAATCACATCAGTATGGAAAAATATCGGTTCTGTGGGTAATAAAGGGATAGAGTTTGCCTTGCACACGGTGAATATTTCTACGGAAAATTTTCAATGGATTACAGATTTCAATATCTCCTTCAACGAAAGTGAAGTGATATCACTCCCTGAGGGTAAACCTATATTTGGTAATCCAAATTATTACTCCAGATATGCATCCAATCAGTTTATCGTTGAAGAAGGAAAACCATTAGGTAATATGTATGGCTATATCTCCGACGGAGTTTATCAACCGGAAGATTTTGCGAATTATGATCCAAATGCCGCCTCCTTTACATTAAACCCTACTCAGCCTAGCTACAGAAATACACATCAGCCGGGTGATGAGAAGTATAAAGATGTTAACGGGGATGGTGTGATAAGCTCTGCAGATAAGACAATCATTGGAAATGGCCTTCCCGAGCACTTTGGGGGCTTAAACAACACCTTTATATATAAAAACTTTACCTTGAGTGCTTTTTTACAGTGGTCGTATGGAAACGATATTCTTAACGCCAATAGGTTAGTTTTTGAAGAAGTACAATATGGTCACCAGAATCAATATGCTACTGTTACTAATAGATGGACCCCAACCAATCAGGATACAGATATGTTCCGAGCAGGCGGGCGAGGTTTTGAAGATATATCTTCAAGGATTGTAGAAGATGGATCGTACCTACGTTTAAAAACGGTAAATCTCTCTTATAATCTTCCTAGAAAAGATATAAATAAAATAGGTCTTACCAGTGCAAATATTTATCTGGCAGGCCAAAACCTAATTACATGGACAGATTATAGTGGTTATGACCCTGAAGTATCTGTAAACAACTCTGCCATAATGCCGGGTGTAGATTATTCAGCTTATCCCAGAAGTAGAACCTATAGTTTTGGTGTAAAAGTATCATTCTAAAATAAAAATAATCATGAAAAACAAATTCCTTATAATCATCATTTTTAGTGCCTTATTCACCCAAAGTTGTGATGACAAGTTGGACATCCCACCAGAAGATGGAATAGGCTCTGCAACCCTTTATAAAAATGAGGCAGGCGCCCTGGCCGGTCTCATGGGAATCTATAGCCGCATATTCCGCGCTTATAGACAAACAGACTTCAATGCAATGTATCCGCTTTCCGGTACCGACGAAGGTTTTGAAAATCGAAATGGAACAAGGACATTCCTTGAGAATGCACACACTTCAAGCGAACGCTTTATACTGGAGTCGTGGTCACTATTATACGCAGGCGTCAATGCCGCCAATATCATGCTCGTTGAGCTAGAAAACTCTCCCATACCTGAAGATCGTAAAAAGGTTTTTGTAGCCGAGGCCAGGTATCTTAGAGCATATTTATTTATGGATTTGGAAAGGGCTTTTGGTGGTAAAAAAGGTATACCTATGCCCCTTGAGAATACATTAAAAGAACTATTACCTAGAACTAGCGGTGAGGATGTTTATACCCAGATTATTGCAGACTTGGAGTTTGCAGAGGAAAATTTACCCACTATTCAGGAAGTGACTCCGGGAAGAGCAAGTAAGTCCGCTGCTCAAGGCCTTTTGGCCAGAGCAAATTTATATCGCGCCGGCGAACCTTTTACCAATGATGGCGATTATTATACACAAGCCAGAAATTGGGCCAAGAAAGTAATAGATGGAGGGTATCATGAACTCAATCCAGATTATTCCGACATTTTCAAAAATTTAGCTGTTGAGCAATATGACACCAAAGAAGTTTTGATGCAAATAGCATTTTATTACGGTAATCAGGACAACCAGCAAGGTGGAAAAATAGGATCATCTGTGGGAATGAGAATTGACAATTCACAATGTTCCAGACGAGGATATTCATTGATATCCAGTTCTATAACATTAATAGATGCTTACAGGGAAGATCCCTCGGATGAGCGTGGCGTATGGAATGCCTCACCATATTTTATTCCCAGTGATACTTGTGATTTTAAATTGAGCTCTAATCAATTTAGGTATGGTTGCTCAAAATATCGTAGTTATTTAACCGAACAGGGTGCAGGAAGCTGGGGACCTTACCATTGGCCTGTATTAAGATACTCTGATGTATTACTGATGTTTGCAGAAGCTGAAAATCAGCTTAATCCAGGTTCTACCGAAGCCTTAGCTGCGGTAAATCAAGTAAGAAACAGAGCCAATGCCACTCCGCTGGAAAACATTGATTTAGAGCTGATTCAGGAAGAACGCAGGTTAGAGCTCTGCTATGAAGGGCTTAGGAAATATGATCTGGTTCGTTGGGGAATTATGGAAGAGACGGTAAACGAAACTTTGGCGGCACACCTGGCTCAAGATGAAACTATCAATGAAGATTGGGAAAGGTTCCAAGGGGAAGGACCCGCTCCAACCAATTCATTAGAGTCCTATTATTTGGATGTTTACCGTAATTACGATAGTAGTAAGCATAATTTACTACCTATCCCGGAACAGGAGATTGGTGCAAACAGCCTCATAGAGCAAAACCCAAACTGGTAAGGCTCTACGGGCAGAATTTTAATGTCTAAAAATTATAGAAAATGAAAAACATAAAAATATTAATATCGAATATATTTCTTTTGGCCTTTATCTTGTATGGTTGTGAAAATCCTGAAACAGTCAAAGAGCCTAATTTCGAGGTAACTCCCGTTTCGCTTTCGGCAACTGTAGGGGAACCTGTAGAGTTTATGGTGAAGAATGCACCTGATTTTCTCATGTTCTATTCGGGAGAACTTGGCCATAAATACAAATTCAGGGAGAGGACCAAAGCTGAAGGAATTGTTTCCATGTCGTTTAAAAATGCTCAGAAGTTTGGGCTAGGAACAAACGCCACTGGCACCTTATTTGTGTTAGCATCATCAGATTATGATGGCTCCAGCACCGTAGAGGGGGTAAACAACGCCACTTGGACAGATATAACCGATAAATTTAATATTGCTACAGCTTATGATTTTGCATGGACTGAGTCTGGCTCAGCTGAAATAACGGACCTTGCCGATGGGGAACCTATCTATTTTGCTTTTAAATTCTTTAGCGAAGATATTAAATCTGATGGTAACAGGCAGCCCGAATGGCGGATAAGTGATTTTAACATCCAGTTGGATTCAGAAGATGCAGCTGCACCCCTTCAGGTGGCTACGCTTTTTGATCCGGGTTTTAACTCAATAGATGTACAAGGGATAGACGAAGCCTGGAATGTAGGAAAATGGTATTACGATACAGGCAGGAACATCTGGAGGTTCAGAGGTGGACCCACTGACTACCCTAATGAAGATTGGCTAATTAGCAACTCTATAAACCTAACAGGTGTCGCTCCAGATAAAGGGGAGCCCTTAAAAACATATTCTACACCTTTGGATTCTTTTACACATACCTATACGGAACCAGGAACATATACCGTGACCTTTGTGGGGAACAACACTACCATTTACGGGGATAAAACAAAAATTCAGGAGTTTACCCTTGAAGTTACAGAATAATGGATTTATAAGCTAAATGACTTTAATTTCACTGTTTAGAGTTTTTCAGTGATATTATCACAAACCGGAGATCAAGAGGGATTTGAATATTTTGAAAAGTCTTTTTATGGTCTCCGGTTTTTTTTGAATTTTTCTCAACTAAATGAGGTCTCCGTCAACTTCATATATGTAGACCATTACCACCAAGCATACTCCCACCGGTCGACATACTCATCCCAGAATTTCAAAAATATTAGGCTACCTAAAAAAAGGATAGAACCTAGGGGTATAATATTGATATAAATTCTTTCCCGACCATTTATCAATGTTAGATTCGTGATTTCCCCTGATCCTATCCATAGGTAATTATTCGCATTAGATTTCTAAATATTGTCCTGCGCAAGAATAATATTCTTGAAGTATAGAATCAAAAAATTCGGAACATATAATTTAACTACCACGATTAAAAATAATTACTCTAAGAATATTCCCGGCGGCCACCTCAAGGATAGTAAATTTCAAGAACTTTTTATTTCTTCATGCCTTCAGATATCATTTAACAATGTTAAACGAAACATTTTACTTTTGTTTTATTTTCCATTTACACGTAGCACATAAGATTTAATAATTGAACTTATCTTCTTTAAATAAACACCTAGAAAAGAAGATAATATACATAATGTTTTGTTAGTATTTTTCAGAATGGCCTAATTATTCAATATAAATATAATTTTAAAAGAAAATATTATCTTTCATATCATTTCTTTTTGTGTACTATAAAATAAAAATAACCATTTTAACAAGTAATAAAAAAAAATTATTTACTTTTATTAAATATCTTAACAAGTCAACTATAAAATTAATATGCTATTATGATTAAAAATAGTTTTAGTTCAATTATCGGGAGGAGAATTCCTCTATCCATTTGGATATATCTTTTTCTTCTAATATTTTCAGCAGGAAATCAAACTATATTTGCGCAAACACAAAATAATGTTTCAGGTATAGTAACTGATGAATCAGGCATGCCACTGCTGGGAGTAACGGTAATGGTAAAAAATACCAACAATGGGGTGGTGACCGATTTTGATGGTAATTATGAAATTTTAGTTAATTCTCCAGATGCTGTATTGGTTTTTACCTATATAGGCTTTCTCCGACAGGAAATTGAGGTGAATGAACGTCAACAAATTAATGTTAGCCTTCAGGAAGATGTGGCTGCCCTGGATGAAGTTGTGGTAGTAGGTTATGGTACCCAACGAAAAAGTGATCTTACAGGAGCTATATCTTCAGTATCTGCTGATGATTTCGAAAAACAACCAGTATCCAGAGTTGAAGAAGCCTTGCAGGGGCGTGCTGCCGGGGTGCAGGTGACCAAGAACTCAGGCGCACCGGGCTCAGACATACGCATTCGAGTACGTGGGAGCAACTCCATAAATGGAAACAACCAACCTCTGGTTGTACTCGATGGGGTTATTGGCGCAGACCTGCGTTCGATTAATACTAACGATATCGCATCGATGGAGATCCTTAAAGACGCATCAGCCACCGCCATCTATGGTTCAAGAGGGGCTAACGGAGTTATATTGGTTACAACTAAACGTGGTAGTGGGGAGTCGGTAATTAACATCGATATGTTTAGCTCATTTTCAGCCATTAGTAACGAAGTGGATATCCTGTCTCCAACAGAATTTGGATCTCTCTTTGATATCCCCGTAGTGGATGGAGGCACCGATTACCAGGACGCCTATTTTAGGACCGGTGTAACTGAAAATCTCCAGGTTTCCGCGAGAGGTAAGGGTGAAAAAATAGGATATTTCGTATCCGGTAATATTTTAGACCAAACAGGTACTGCTATTAACTCCGAATATAGAAGATATTCCCTAAGAAGCAATTTAGATATAGATCTTACAGATAAATTATCGGCACAAGTAAACTTATATGGAAGTAACGAAAAAACCTTGAACCTTGTAGCAAATGGAACACGCACCAGTCCCGATGTTAGGGCTGGTATTACATCCATCTTGGGCTGGGATCCAACCTTACCAATTAGGGATTCGAACGGAAATTATAACCTTAGCTCTGTAAACGGTAACGGATTGATCAATCCTGTTGCACAGCGCCAAGAATCAGAAGCATTCCAGACAACTAATAGTGTCAATGCCAATATTAATCTTTCTTATAATATAACCGACGATCTGAATTTTACCGTAATTGGAGGTATATTGTATGACAATATTTTAAGTGAAAGTTATTTCGGAATTCCAGCTGGATCTGTACTAGGTCCCCCAGTGGGCGGGGGAGGTAGCAGAAATGCCACCACTCTTCAAAATAGTAATATTTTGACCTGGAACAAGAATTTCGAAAATCACAATTTAAAGCTTACGGGGCTATATGAGATCCAAAGCACGACAATTAAAAGTTTGAATGCGAACGGAGGGCCTTATTCTATTCCAGCCAATTTTTATTCGTTGGATCTGGGTACAAATCCATCAGTAAACGCAAGCTTACGACCCAGTGGAATAGAATCTTGGATGGGACGGGGCGAGTATAACTTTGATCGTAAGTTGTATCTTACCGCTACAATTCGATCAGATAAATCTTCTCGTTTTAGACCAGGCAATCAAGTAGGTTATTTCCCATCGGGTAGTATAGCATACCAGTTTAAAGACTTATTCAACGGGACTGTGGAGCGTTTTAAATTAAGGGGTGGATATGGTGAAACAGGCAATCAGAACATCCCGCCCTATACAACCTTTAGCGATCTAGCTACAGGTCAGGACTACCCATTGAATGGTACCTCACTGAGCAGGGGCTTTATACTAGGAAATTTGGGTAATCCAGATCTTACCTGGGAAACAAGCAAACAAACCAATATAGGAGCTGATGCTACTTTTTGGAATGGAAGATTGAACCTTTCACTAAACAAATATTGGAAAAACACCACAGATTTATTATTGAACGTACCACTTCCAACTTTTACAGGTGGTGGAAGTATTACGCGAAATGTAGGAGAGGTTTTTAACGGAGGTTGGGAAGCAAGTCTGGATGTAATTGCAATGGACAAGGAAAGGTTCGTTTGGGATTTCAACTTGAATTACTCATACAACCAGAGTGAGGTAAAAAGTTTATCTGATGACCAGAACGAGATTTTTTTCGAACCTGCAGGGGGGCTTACTAATTCAGCGGGGCCTTATGTTCGCGTAGCGGAGGGACAGCCCCTGGGTGATTTTTACGGAGCCACCTTTTTAGGTACTTATAAAACAGGTGATCCAGAGGGAACCCCGGGAGAGGCAAAATATCTTAGGAATGAGGACGGTTCCGTCGCTCTTAGTATTATAGGAAACGGAGTGCCCAAGCATACCTGGGCTTTAAACAATACCTTTTCATGGGGTGATTTTGATCTCAACTTCCTTTTGCGAGGCGTACATGATTTTGACGTATTGAATGTTACCCGTGGTGCTATTTCACAATCTGGTGGAGTGCAATCTTTACCTACTTTTGGTGAAAATAGAAATCGTTGGACCCCAGAAAACCAGACCGATGTACCAATTGGCGGAGATCATTTCATTAATTCTACACGATTTGTTGAAAAAGGGGATTTTATAAGATTAAGTAATTTAGCCATAGGGTATAATCTAAAAGACATAACCTATATTAAATCTCTAAGAGTATATGCCAGTGCGCAAAACCTTTTCACCATAACCGATTATCAAGGTTACGATCCAGAAGCTAGTTCGGTTTCGACTGGTGAAGGTACAGCATCATCAATAGATTATGGCGCCTATCCTAATTCCAGAACATTTACCATAGGTGTTAAGCTAGGATTTTAATAAAAAAATAAAAAAGCAAAAAAAATGAAAACATTACGAATAAAAAATATTTTTCTGATCTTGCTCACAACTCTAATAGCTATGAGTTGTAATTTGGAGGAAGATCTTTCCGACGCAAAATTGGATCCTTCAGCTTTAAACTCACCAGAGGCATTAGAAGCGGCAGTTGCTGGTATGTATCGCCAGTTTGAGGAGGTCAATAAATGGAATCAATGTTGGATCCGGTCTTACGGAGGTGACGATGTAACCACCCATAGCGGTTTGAACAAACAAGGATTTAGGGATTCAGACAAAATGGTGATGACTTCTTTGACCGCCGGGATTGGTTTATCTTATGGCCCTCCCTATGGAGTAATCAAGGAAGCCAATAATATAATTGCTAACGAAGATAATTTTTCAACCGGGGATGATGAAAATATCAATGCATTGTTGGGAGAGGCCTATTTTCTTAGGGCTTATAATTATTTTCACCTAACCAGGGTTTTTGGTAAGGTGCCTTTAATTTTGTCTACCGACATTTTAGATAATGTAAACCTGGAAAGGGCCGAATTGATTGAAATATATACACAGATCGAAAGTGATTTATTAAAGGCCGAAAGTTTACTCCCAGACAAATATCCTGGGGTGCCTGCTGCCATACGTCCCAATAACGGTTCAGCACGTGCATATCTGGCCAAACTCTATATGCATTGGGCGGGTTGGCCATTAAAGGATAATTCAAAATACGCTATGGCGGCCAGTAGTGCCAAGACTGTTATCGACAACGCAACAGCCCATGGGTTTGCGTTGGTGCCCGATATGGGGACTCTCTGGTCCATAGCCGATGAAAATAGATTTAATTCTGAAATCGTCTTCGGCCTAGGGCATGCGCAACCACTGGGCAATCAATTTGCTAATAGACATACTGGCAGGTTGGGTTACCCAGGTGATGTACAGGGTTGGTCTGAAAATTTTGCCGAAATCGCCTTTTTTGAGGACTTCCCGGAAGGAAAAAGAAAAGAGGACACTTATCGTACGGAGGTAGAATTCAGAGGAGAAACTATTAATTGGAAAGATTTTGAGAACGAAAGCCATCCATTGTTCCTAAAGGTCACTGGATATCAGAATGAAATATCAACTACCAATTCGGTCACCTCTATGACCACCTATAATATGCGTTATGCTGATTTGTTACTGTATTACGCAGAAGCGATAGGAAGATCTGGTGGTACCAGTCCAGATGCTTGGGAGGCCCTGAACAAGGTACGAAGAAGGGCTCACGGATTACCTGTCAATACGCCAGATGCTTCCGTAGATTTGACGAGTGGAGATTTGGCTGAACTAGCTTATATGGAAAGGAAATGGGAATTGGCAGGCGAATTTAAACGCTGGGACGATCTTACGCGTATGGAACGTGTAGCTCAAGCTTTGGCAAATCGCTCCTCTGAGGAATTGGTAGGCCCAATTACCGGAGATACTAGTCCGTCCAATTATTTTGCAGAGATTCCAGAGGAAGAACTAATCACATCCCCGCAATTGAGGGAATAATTTAGATCGCGCTCCTACCTCTTTTTAATTTAAAATTGAATTCAAATCTAAAGTAGACATTTAAGGGAATATATTTAAATAATTCATATTTCCATGGTGTATTGAAACCTTTCTGAAAGCAATCAAAAGAGAACAACATATTAAAATTAGATTTATGATATGTTGTTCTTTATAAATCAGATGACTACACACAATTATTTTATTGAATTTAAAATAAATATATCATTCTAGTGCTTCGGGAGTAAATGAACTTTCTATAGAGACTGAAGAATGGTCACAAATAAATTCAATGATTATAACCTTAGCTTATAAACATGAAGATTACCTTGTTTTTTTGTTTAGTCGTAATGTATTCATTTCCCTATTACATAGTAGGGCAGGAAGAAACTTCAATTCTTAGAAACATTCACTCAAACTATCCCGGTCTAGAAAAAGTACAGAGAGCACTTGATGAAAAAGATCAGAAATCGGCAAAAACAGCTTTTCTGAATTACTTTCAGCAAAAAGAAAATCTATACATTAAAGTTTCCGCAGAAGACACACAAAAACTAAAAAAGGAATTCCTACAGGATGCGGAACGCTCTCTTGCAACCGCAGACGAAATAAGCAATCGGTATTTCCTGTTCCGTTATCCCTGGGATATGGAGAAGACCAATATTCCCTTTCAGTTTAAAAAGGAAATAGATTGGGAAGCCAATCCCTTTGGAGACCCCGAATGGACCTTTATGCTCAATAGGCATCGTTATTGGCAGGATTTAGGGAAAGCTTATCTACTTACCGGTAAAGAAAAATATGCCAAAACTTTTATTAAACAAGTAACGCATTGGATAACCAACAACCCCATTTCCGAAAAAACCAAACAAAGCTCCTGGCGCCGCATTGAAGCCGGGATTAGGACCGAGAATTGGATAAAAAGTTACGAATATTTTAAAGGATCAAAACATATTACGCCAGAATTTCTTCAAATGTTTTTAAACTCTTTGGCTCAACATGCCGAATATCTCAATGAAGATTTTAGTAAATTTTCCCAAACCAGTAACTGGGGAGTTCTGGAGTTTCAGGGTTTATTTCAAATTGCTCTTTTTATACCCGAATTTAAGCAAGCTGAAACCTGGAGGAAAAACGCCATAAAAAACCTTGCGCGCACGGCCAAATACCAAATATTAGAAGATGGCACTCAATGGGAGCAATCCCCAATGTACCACAACGAGGTCTTTCACAGTTTTTTAAATGTAGTGCTGCTTTCACAGCGCAAAGCTATTGAATTACCTAAAATTATAACTAAAAAAACAAGGGCTATGGCTTTTGCCAATATAGCATGGCAAAAACCTAATTATCACCAACCGCTTCTGGGCGATAGCGACGACACCGATTTACGAGACCTGCTTACCACCGCCGGCATAGTATTTATGAATCCCACTATAAAAAGCCGTGCTTTTCCCGAAGCAGATTATGAAAATGAATTCCTTTTCGATAAACAAATAAAAACAGCCTCTAAAAATTTAGAGGGTCAGGTACCAGATTTCCTTTCGGTTTTTCACGAAAATTCAGGGGATCTATATTCCAGGTCATCCTGGGAAGAAGATGCTTTTTATAGCAGTTTACACCTTAAAAGGTTGGGAGGAGGCCACGCTCACGATGACTTACTGCATTTTTCCCTCTTTGCCTTCGGAAGGGACTATCTTATAGATCCGGGAAGGTTCACTTATCTCGATAATAAATGGCGACAATATTTTAAAGATAGTCGCTCTCATAACACCCTGGCTGTGGACGGAAAACCAAACAGTATGTATGCTACTGCCTGGAGCAATGTTTTTGATGCTAAAGAAGAGGGTGTTTTCACAAGAACAGAAAAAGATTTTGATTATGCCGAAGCGATTAATACCGCATATATGCGGTTGGAAGATCCGGTGATAATTCAAAGAAGAATGCTATACCTGAAACCGGATGTTTGGCTGCTTGTGGATAGTTTTGAAGCAGGTAAAAATCATACCTATTCTCAGTTCTTTAATTTTCCGAACAAAAAAGTGATAGTTGGTAACAACTCGGTCACTACCTCTTACGAAGAAAAAAACCTTGTAATACAATCTTTGAAACCGGTAAACATCAGCTTACAGGATGCATGGTTTTCTTCGGAATATAATCTAAAAAAAGAAAGCCTAAAAGCCGAATTTTCCATTGAAAAAGAAGGTTTCGGCTCTTTTATTTCCCTACTGTATTTCCCTGAACGTTCCATAGTAAGCTTTAAAAAAATCCCGGTCTATAACAGGCAGGACAAATTGCTCCTGGATGAAGAAGCGGAAGCCTTAAAATTGAGTTTTCCAGATAAGGAATACACCCTATTGGTGGCACATGATGCATCTGATGAGCTTACACATTTCTTCTATGTGGAAGGAGAAGCATTACTGGGAAAAGTGGTGCTGGTTGAAATTAATGATAATACTAGAAAAGTCATAGTCCTAAAGCCTTAAAATAAGACTCTAAAGAAAAAAAACGGCATCTCAGGATAATGTGAGACCTGAAAAAATATCTCGAAAAAAATGAGTAAAATATATCTTTTTTTAGTGGTTTCATTCTTCTTTGTTTCTTTAAACGGACAAAATAAATCCGCTGTAACGAAAAAGAACCAGAATATAAAACCAAATGTCGTTTTTCTTCTGGTTGATGATCTTGGCTGGAAAGATTTATCAATATATGGTAGTAACTTTTATGAAACGCCTAATATTGACCGGCTTGCCCAAATGGGAACCAGGTTCACCAGTGCTTATACCCCAAACCCTGTTTGTTCCCCCACCAGGGCGGCAATCCTTACAGGGAAGTACCCCTCCCGCGTAGGAATAACAGATTGGATCCCCGGGGACGACCCAAAAAACGAAAAACTCTTAGGGCCAGATGACCTCAACCATTTGCCAATAGAAGAAATAACCATAGCCGAAACATTAAAAGACAATGGCTATAAAACCTTTTTTTCGGGCAAATGGCACTTGGGAGGTAATGCCTATTTACCCACAGATCAAGGCTTCGATATCAACCTGGGCGGCTCTCATTACGGACAGCCGCCAGGGGGATATTATTCCCCATATCAAAATGAAAAGCTGGAGGATGGGCCCGAAGGGGAATACCTTACCGACAGGCTCACCAGTGAGGCTATTAATTTTATGGAAAGGAATAAAAATGAACCGTTTTATGTTCATTTATCCTTCTATACTGTACATACCCCCATTCAGGCAAACAAAGAATATATTGAAAAGTTTCAAAAAAAGAAAGAAAGATTAGGGGAAAGTGAACCTCAAATGCAAAAAGAAGGACTTGGATATACAGTACAAAACCAGGTTAATGCTGCGTATGCCTCAATGGTATATGCTTTAGATAAGAATGTGGGAAGATTGCTGAATAAACTTGACTCCCTCCATCTTACAGAAAACACCCTCATTATATTTACCTCGGACAATGGAGGCCTTACAACGCTGGAACAGGATTGGGGCACTGCTCCTACTGCAGTTAAACCTTTAAGAGCCGGGAAAGGATGGGCTTATGAAGGCGGAATACGGGTACCCCTTATCATAAAACCCCCTAAAGAAAACCCACAGCGACAGATGTTGGAGACACCTGTTATCAGTATGGACCTCTACCCTACTATCCTGGATTATTTACATATCCCGAAGATACCCGAACAGCATAAGGATGGTACCAGTTTGTATGACCTGATAGAAAAAGGGAAAGAACCGGACCAAAAAGCTTTATTCTTTCATTATCCCCATTATCATGGCAGCGGATGGACCCCCGGTAGCGCAATACTCGAAGGGGATTGGAAACTAATTCATTTCTACGAAAACGATAGCTATGAATTGTACAATGTGAAGGACGATATAGGCGAAGACGAAGAACTCTCTCACCAATATCCTGATAAAGTGGAGACCCTAAAACAAGAATTGAAAGAAAATATAATAAAAACCAATAGTCGTTTACCTGTTAAAAATGAATGATTCCTTCTAATAATCAAAAATCAAAAAAAGACCCGAGCCGCCGTCTATAATTGGCGGAAAATAAAAACCAAATATTATGAAAAACTATTTCCTATTACTATTACTGATCACGGTAGGCCATACGTATGGCAAAACCGTAATTGGCATTGAGCCCAGTAGCACAAGCACCAACAACTTACCATATCAACAGGATTTTGAAACCGGGCTTGATGATTGGACTCCGGTAAGTGTTTCTGGCAACAGTGTGTGGTCCCAGCAAATTTACAATGGCAATGGGTATGCCGAATTCAAGGGGCAAAAAGAAATTAATGAGGACTGGCTAATTTCTCCAAAAGTTGATCTGACAGCTACCAATGCTGTTCAAATGACCTTCGACCTTCAGCACAGGTATGGCACCGCAAATTCAAACCAATTACAGGTATTGATCTCTACAGATTATAATGGGGATATTTCCTTAGCAACCTGGACAGAATTGCCTTTTGACGTGCCTCCTGCCTCGTCCTCCTGGGATGATCCCAGTACATCCATCGTTTTGGTTTTGAACGCTTACAAAAACCAACAGGTTACAATAGCCTTTAAAGCCGCTGCAGATGGCACGTCTAACGCCACCAGAAATTGGCGGATTGACAATATTCAAATTAGCGAACAAGCAAATGAGCAAACCAGTCTTCCCTATTCACAAGATTTTGAAGGAGGCAGTCTGGCGGACTGGACTTCCATCCAGGTAAGCGGCGGAACAAGCGTTTGGGAATATAGAAGTGATGCCCTGGGCAGCTATGCGAGGATTAGAAGTAATAAAGATTACGGCAGTGAAACCGAAAACTGGCTGGTTTCCCCGGCGCTCAATTTGCAAACGACGGAGAATGTAGAATTATCATTCCTATCTGCATACAGATATGGTACCTCAAATTCCAATGAAATGAGCTTGTGGATAACAACTTCCTATACAGGCGACGTATCCACTACCAAATGGACACAACTGGACTACACTAAACCTGAAACAGCTGATTATCAAAGATATTCTTCCGGAGCTATAAACCTTGATCCTTATAGGGATGCAGATGTAAGGATTGCGTTCAAAGCCACCTCTGATGGTACCTCAAATGCCAGCCGTAATTTCCATGTGGATGATATCACTATAACAACACCTGAAAACTCTTCCTGCTTTGATAATACAGGTAATGAAGAAGGTTGGGAAAGGATAGGAGATGTAACCATCAATGAAGTGACCGATGATGGCGATAATGGCGATGGTGCGAATGATGGTGCCTTGGCCGTGGTTTCATTGTCGTCTGGCACAAATGAGGAACAAGGGGCGTTCTATACCTTTGACTGCCCGATGGTGGCAGATGAACCCTTACAGATAGAATCAGTTCTTTTCAATACCAGAAATTCCTACGTAGCAACCGACATGCAGCTTTACAACAGCACCGACGATGTAGTCCTGGCCTCCACGGGAAGGACAGTGGTTCCGGCAAACGGAACTGCACCGATGTCGTTATCATATGTAACACAAGCTTCCGATGACGGGGACGAACTGCAACTACGATATTTAAGATCGGATGATGGCAACCCCGTGCGTAGTTTCAGCATTGACTGGGCCACTATCAACGGGGCTACGCTGAACATGAAAATCGCTCCGGCACCATTAGACTCCGCCTGTGCCCAAGGTGTTGATGTTGAACCGGATATTCCGTTGTCGCCAGTTACGGCACAACAGGTCGTGGAAGCCGAAAAGGTTTACAATACGCTTTCAGATACTTATCTGGGTACTGCTCCCAACAACAATTTTCAAAATCAGTTTGACCAGGCACTGGAAGACTATGATAATCTAAACATTAGCAAAAATGGCAACGAGGTGAACGGAAAAGATACCAACTTTGGCGCTTCCGGAAGTATTATTTCTGCCTTTGCCAAACATCTCAAATTTGTAGATCCTACCGATAATGCTATAGCCGAAAAGGCATCCAATGTGGTCGCCCTGGTATCGCAACAATTTTGTAGAGGGACTATTTTATTGGATGGAAACGCTTATGATTTCGTGAATTTTTCCCGACCTACCATGTATTTGAAAGATTATCTTTCAGATGAGTTAAAAGATCAGTTTGGATATGTTCTCGATGCCCACACGAGGAATTTTGAAAATTTTTGGGGTGATTATTCAGAAGGAGAAGAATATAATACCGATTGGATGTACAATATGAGTGAACAAATGGTCTTATACGGAAGCTTTAGATATCCCGATAACGAGGAAGAAAAAGTACGTTATATGAAAGCCGGAAAACGTTATTTAGAACGCTTCTTCACCTATTCCCATGGTACTGGTGATGGGGTAAAACCCGATGGAACAGGATTTCACCATTGGACGGCCTATGACAGTTATATGTATGCTTTTAGATCAGCGATTAATATTATTGAGGCATTTGACGATACAGAGTTCCAGATAGATCAAGAGTATTATTACATAATAAGAGATGCTATTTATGCGCAGAAAATGTTTTCAAACGATGCGCAGACCAGGGCATTGTCCATGGCCGGCAGAAAACCTTTTCTAAGAAAAGTAAGCACCGGAAAAAATGAAGTTTCAAAATTGGCAATTAGCGGGGGAAAAATATTGGGCCTCCCTACCGCCGATCCACTTTTGGCAGGATATTACAACCGGGTTTGGGGAAATAATCTCGAATTCAATTATACTACGGTCACTCCCTTTGAAGAAGGATTTATTCAGTTTAACCACGCTCACGCGGGGGTTTATAGAAAAGACAACTGGGTTGCAGTTATGAACGGTTTTAGCAACAATATGTGGGGTGCTGAACTTTATCCCGCCAATAACCGCTATGGGCGCTATCAAAGTTATGGTGCATTGGAAATCATGTATCCTGGAGGTACGGAACTGGGCGAAAATGGTTTTGATGCAGAAACCTGGAACTGGAACTACAATCCAGGGGCCACAACCATAGTACTGCCCTGGGAGGAACTCCACGGCGAGCGTTCACGGATAGACGAATTGCAACAAAAACGATTCGTAGGAGTCCTGGCATTCAAGAACAAAGGGAAAACTATAGGGGCTCTTAAGGAAAATTTTGGCACCTACGGTCTATTTGCGATGGATTTTCAGGAAAAAGAAAACCAAGGATTTGGCACCACTTTTGGTCCAAATACCCATAATGCCAGCTTTTCCTTCAAAAAATCAAACTTTGCCTTTGATGACCTGATCGTTAGTCTGGGATCTGGTATTGCCAACAATGATACCGGCAACCCTACTGTGACCACATTATACCAACGCCTGGCAGACGTTCAGAGCGGTGCAACGGTAAATTCGGACTTTTACGGAACAGGGGAAAACAGTTTCCCGGGCACACAGGATAACTGGGTAATTAGTGACTACAATACCGGTTTTTATGTGGTATCGGGCAGCGGGGACCTAAAAATATGGAAGGGCGATCAACAAACACCTAACGAAAATGAGACCGATCCAAATGCTTATCATGACAATGAAATAGGCACCTATACTCTTGGGTACATTGACCATGGTACCAATCCTACCGATACCGGATATGAATACGTTATAAAGCCCAATGCGACAGCGAACGAAATGCAAGCAATTGCTGCCGAAAAACCTTATACCGTTTTGGAGAAATCTTCGGAAAGGCACGTGGTAAAGCATAATGAGAAGAATATGTGGGGATATGCTTTGTTTGGTGCATCGTCAGAACTGGACTATGGAGCAATAAGAGCCAACGATACGCCTTGTTTGGTCATGTATGAAGAAATTGACAATAAACATATTTTACTGTCAATGACAAATCCCGACCTGGGATTTGAATCCCGGTCCGATCAACCGGCTCAAACAACGAATATTCAATTAACTTTGCGCGATGAATGGTCCCTTTCAAAATCGAATTCACAGGTGACGAAAGTGAACTCTACAGACAGCACCACCACATTCCAGTTTACGGTGAAGCAGGCTATGCCGGTAGAAGTTGATTTGATAAAAACCAAGGAAGCTAAAAAAGTCCATATTACTCCTTCTGCTACTCAGTATTTAGAGGTTGGTGAAACCTATGGTTTTAGAGGTTTTGTAACACCTAATAATGCCACTGAAGTTTCCCTGGTTTGGAGCTCTAATAATGAGGCAGTGGCAACAGTAGATCAGGAAGGAAAGGTTACAGGTAAATCTGCGGGCAACACCGTTATAACCTTGACCGATGAAGGAAGTGAAAAATTTGATACTGTTGAAATAATAGTAGATTTTTCAGAAGAAGACGACAAATTGAGTAAACAAGGTATTGGATTAATAATATCCCCCAATCCTACAACTTCAGTTTTTACAGCCCATTTGGAAAATATAATTACCAGTTATGTAATTTATGATTATTTTGGAAATGTTAAACTCTCAGAGTTTAATTTAAAGTCCAAGGAATTGGTTATTCAAGTTGAGAGTCTAAATGAAGGTGTCTATATTCTTGAGGTTACAGACGATGCAGGGAATACCCGATCTAAATTGTTCATCAAAAAGTAACAAATTAAGTTCTGGCATAGTGAACTCTAAAGCAATAGATTTAATGGTTCTTATAATATCCAGGTTTAACCACCCCCTTCAAAAAACGGGGTGGTTTCATATCAATACTATATTAATCCTAGCTTTTTTTAAAAGATGATATTAGGCAAAAGAAATAAAGAGGGAACTTATACCGTCGATTTCATTCTGAAGATATGTAACTAGAGTGGATTAGACTCGTTTTTGTTATTTTTATCTATAAGGTTAAGAATTTCCTATTTAATAAATAAAAGTGTAATGCTGAAAATCAGTATTAGAAACGTAGATATTTTTAGACAGATAAAACAGCTATTGCATCTCCGGTTCGTATTCGGTTTTGTGAGTTTTGTCTTTTTGGGATGCACAGACGATTCCCCCAAGAATATAGAGAAGAAATTGTTCGAGATTCTTCCGGCAAATTATTCCGGGATTAGCTTTAAGAACGAACTACAAGAATCTGAAGACTTTCATTATTATAAGTATATTTACTCTTATATAGGTGGTGGTGTGGCCGCCGCAGACTTTGACAACGATGGCAACATCGATCTTCTTTTTACCTCCAATCAAGGCCCTGAAAAACTCTATCGTAATCTAGGTGATCTTAAATTTGAGGATATTACAGCATCATCTGGTTTAAAGGACATCGAAGGTTTTGATGCAGGTATTTCAGTGGTGGACATCAATGCAGACGGTAATTTGGACATCTATATTTGCAGAGCAGGAAAATACAAGGATGCCCATTTGACCAACCTGCTCTATATCAACAATGGCGATCTTACCTTTACCGAAAAGGCAGAAGAATACGGCCTAAACGACAGTAACCGGTCCATTCAAGCCGCTTTTTTTGATTTTGACAAGGATGGCGACCTGGATGTATATATCGCCAATAGTCCTGTAATTACAAGAGATTACAGAGAAATTAAAGATCTAAAAGCTGTTCAAACAGATCCAAAGACCATTGCATTAAAGGGAAGCGATAAACTCTACAGAAATAACGGCTCAGGTAAATTTGAAGACATATCAATTCAAGCGGGTATCATGCCAGACATTGGCTTTGGGCTTAATGCCTTGGTGGGCGATCTTAACCAAGACGGTTGGCCGGATATTTATGTGAGCAACGATTTTGAAATACCTGATTTTGCATACATCAACAATGGCGATGGAACTTTTTCGGAGCGTGTAAAAGACATTGCCAAACACACTTCCTATTATAGCATGGGCTCAGATATCGGGGATATCAACAACGATGGCCTAAATGATATAATCGTGCTCGATATGAGTCCCGAAGATTACGTACGATCTAAGACCACCATGGCCATGACTTCGATAGACAAGTTCCAAAAAATGGTAGCCAATGAATATCATTACCAGTATATGCACAACGTATTGCAATTGAACAATGGCAACAACACCTATAGCGAGATCGGTCTCATGGGCAACATCGCCCATACCGATTGGAGTTGGTCAGCCTTGCTGGCCGATTATGATCTTGATGGATATAATGATATTTATATTACTAATGGAGTTTTCCGGGATGTCATTGATCAAGACATGACCAACGAAATCTTGCGGCAGATAAGAGCTAAAGGAAAGCGTCCTACGGATAGTGAGTTCCTAAAGTACACCCAAATGCTTCCCCAACAAAAACTACAGAATTATTTTTATAGGAACCAGGGGGATAGAACTTTTGAAGATACTTCCGATAAATGGGCAGATCAAGAGGTTAGCTTCTCTAATGGAGCTGTATATGCCGATTTGGACAATGATGGGGATCTTGATCTTGTGACCAATAATATACAGGAAAAGGCATCCATACTAAAAAACAATTCCAGAGAAATGGAACTGGGAAACTATCTGGAAATCCAATTTAAGGGACCGGATAAAAATCCGTTTGGGGTTGGGACAAACGCAAGATTAATGTCAAAAGAAGGTATGGTGCAGATACGCCAACTGACCAATAGTAGAGGTTTTTTGTCCTCGGTTTCCAATCGTTTACATTTCGGATTAGGCCAAATGGAAACAATCCACTCCCTTTTAATTTTGTGGCCAGATGGCAAACAGCAGAAATTAGTCGATGTCTCCACCAACCAATTGGTAGAAGTACGATATACCGATGCCATTCTCCCACCTAAAGGAAGCAATCTAGTAGAAACCGAAGAAGAGGATGCTATTTTCACCGAAAAAAAAGTTGAAATGGCTCACGTGGATATTCCCTTTGACGACTTTTCAAAACAATTGCTATTACCGCACAAACTATCTCAAACCGGGCCCGCAGTGGCAGTTTCTGATCTGGACCAGGATGGTATAGATGATGTGTACGTGGGGGGAGGCCAAGGAATGCCCGCAACCTTATGGAAAGGAGATCCTTCCGGAAATTTTCAGGCAAGCTCGCAGCCGGACTTCGATCTGGATAGGGAGTACGAAGATGTAAATGCGGCTTTTTTCGATGCCGATAATGACGGCGATCAGGATCTCTATGTAGTAAGTGGCAGTTATGAATTTAATGCGGATTCGCCGTTACTTCAGGACAGGCTGTACATAAATAATGGAAAAGGAAAATTCAAGAAAGAACCCGGTACTCTACCTGAAATTCATTCTTCAGGCTCTATAGTCTGCCCTGCCGACTTTGACGGTGATGGGGATATGGATCTTTTTGTTGGGGGAAGAGTCATTCCAGGCCTTTATCCTTACGCCCCTTTGAGCTATCTTTTAATTAACGATCAAGGCAAATTTCATATTGGAACACCTCCCCTGGCACCTGACCTAGAGAAACCGGGGATGGTAACTGCAGCTCAATGGAAAGATTTGGACAAGGATGGCGATTTAGAGCTAATAGTAACGGGCGAATGGATCGGCATCAAGGTATTTGAAAACGAATCCGGCAGGTTGAACCAATCCAAGGCCTATCCTACTTTGGCAAATACTACCGGTTGGTGGAACGCAATTAAGGTAACCGATGTAAATGGTGATGGCTATGAGGATATAATTGCCGGCAATTTAGGGTTGAACTCCAAATTTCACGCATCCTCCGAAAAACCTTTTCACGTCTACACCTCCGATTTTGATTCCAATGGTACGACCGATATTATGTTGGCTAAGTATTACAAAGATCGTCAAGTACCCGTTCGTGGAAAAGGATGTTCGTCCCAACAAATCCCTGGTCTAAGAAACTCGATTCCCACATATAAGGATTTTGCCTCAAAGGATTTAGCTGGAATTTTAGGAACTACCTTAGAAAATGCACTGCATTACGAGGTAAACGAGTTCAGATCCGGAATTTTCTGGAATAAACAAGGTAAGGGTTTCCAATTTGAGCCTTTTCATATATCGGTGCAACAGTCTCCCATCAATAGTATTATTTACGAGGATTTTGATGGTGACCAGATTAAAGACTTGTTACTGGCCGGAAACAATTATCAGGCCGAGGTAGAAACAACTCGATCGGATGCGGGGACCGGTACCTTTCTAAAAGGTAAAGGAAAGGGCGAATTTGAGTATCTCCCCAATACACAGACTGGTTTTTATGCCGATCAAGACGTTAGAGCCTTAAAATTATTACAACATCAAAAGTTTCAGTCGGTACTCGTTGTCAACAACAATAGCAATTTCAAATGGTTTACATTTTACGCCGATAAATCTACCGACTAATCTCAGACAATAAAATAATATCTGTATTATTTTAAATCTTTTATATTAATAAGAACTTGAATACTTTGCCCTCTGAATCCAAGTTCAGAATTGATATAGGAAATGTTCATCATTGTATTTTCATTGACTAAATTTATGGTTAAAGTTCCTTTAATAGAAGTGAAGATATAGAATCATCAATCTTCAAAGAAAGGTAGAGAGATAATTTTTTCTTATTCCAGTAGTTGGAAAGCTATGGCTTTTTTCAATTGAATATAGTGTTTGAAGGAATAAAGTATGTTTAAAATAACGGAAAGAAAATAAAAAAGATTCGAGACAATGAAAGTTTTTCTTAATTCAATTTTGGGTATTATCCTCTTCTCCGTTCTTTTTTCATGTAATGTTGAAAAAGAAAATAAAACAATACAAAATAGGCTTGCCGAGGCAAGTAGTCCTTATCTGTTGGAGCATGCAGATAATCCTGTTAACTGGTACGAATGGAGTCCCGAAGCACTGGAAAAAGCAAAAAAAGAAGATAAGCCTATAATTATCAGTATTGGTTATGCGGCCTGCCATTGGTGCCACGTAATGGAAGAAGAGAGTTTCATGGATTCTACTGTTGCGGAAATTATGAATAAAAATTTTGTTTCTATAAAAATAGATAGGGAGGAGCGACCAGATATAGATAAAATTTATATGCATGCAGCTCAGTTATTAAATGGAAGTGGTGGCTGGCCTCTAAATGCTATAAGCTTGCCAAATGGAAAGCCTTTCTTTGCGGGCACTTATTTCACTAAACCCCAGTGGAAGAAAATTTTACGACAGATTAGCCAGACTTACCGCAACGATAAATCAAAAATAACTGAAATCGCTGAAGATTTAACTAATGATATTAGAAGAACAAATGGCATAGAGAATGTTGATACTGCAGATTACTCTTCTTCCAAAGAAAATTATATCACTCTGCTCGATAATTGGAAAAAACGTTGGGACAAGCAAAATGGTGGATATAGAGAGGCTCAAAAATTTCCAATGCCTGTTTCCTGGAGCGCACTTTTGCAATATTATTATCTATCAGGCAATGAGGAAGCTTTAGATATGGTGAATACCACTCTGAATAAGATGGTCAGAGGAGGTTTGTATGACCAGTTGGGAGGAGGATTTGCCAGATATACAACTGATGAGAAATGGATGATTCCGCATTTCGAGAAAATGCTTTATGATAATGCACAATTGATAAGCCTATATTCAAAGGCATACAAAGTTTCAGGTTATGAAGAATATCAACAAACCATTGAGCAGAGTCTTGCATTCGTGGAAAGGGAGCTCTCTAATGATGAAGGAGGTTATTTTTCTTCTATCAATGCCGATAGCGATGGTGAGGAAGGAAAATTCTATGTATGGTCTTTTAAAGAAATCAATGAGCTACTGAAACCTAGTGAAGTAGATTTGATTTCAGATTATTACAATATAGAGCTTAATGGTAATTGGGAAAAACAAAAGAATATTCTTTACAGACGATATTCCGCAAATGATTTTAGCAGAAAAAGGAAACTTTCGTATCCAGAATTTCTATCTACTTTGAATGCTGCAAAAAATAAGCTATTGATGGCAAGAAAAAAGAGGATAAAACCAACCATTGATTATAAAATCCTTACCTCGTGGAATGCACTCATGATACAGGCTTATATTGATGCATATACAGCTCTGGGCAATCCCAAATTTTTGAAAAAAGCAATTAAAACAGGTAACTTTTTAAGAAAAAATACTTTAAAGGCGGATGGCGGCCTATGGAGGAGCTATAAACATAGCGGAAAACAAGTGTCCGGATTTTTAGATGATTATGCTTTTTTAATTGAAGCTTATATTGATTTATACCAGATAACTTTTGATCCAGAATGGTTAGAAAGTGCCGAAGACCTAACTAATTATACTATTAAAAATTTTAGAGATAACACTCAAACTTTGTTTTACTATACAAACCATAATCAAAGTGAACTAATAGTGAGAAATGTTGAAATTGATGATAATGTTTTACCGTCTTCCAATTCCGTTATGGCTCATAACCTGTATGTTTTAGGGAATTTACTCGAAAATAAGGAATACCTGGAAATGAGTAAAAACATGCTGGAAAGGGTTTACAGTGAAATTATTACCAATCCCTCTTATTATGCAAACTGGGTGAATTTATTGGGTAGAAAGGCGTTTGGAACTTATGAGATCGCGGTGGTAGGAGAAGAAGCTGCTGTAAAAAATAACCTCCTTCAAAACAAATATTTGCCAACCGCTATATTTTTGGGTGGGGAAAGCGAGAATTTGCCCCTCCTAAAAAGTAAACTTGTCGAAGGAGAAACCTTGATCTACATTTGCCAAAATAAAACGTGTAAATATCCGGTTTCTGAAATTCAAGCGGCCTTCAATCTTCTTGAAAATCAACAAAATGATTTTGAAGATAAGTTAAAACTATGGAAATAATAAAGTGATCTAGGAAGTAAATAGCTAAAAACAAGTAGGTGATTTTTATTGGTTTATCGTTTCTAATAATTAAAAAAGAACTTTTTATCCGGCTGTGTATATAAAACCGGGACCTCATAAGCGCCCTACCTTGTCTATTGATTAATATGTAAACGTATTTTCTTACTTTTACCTCAGGAAGATATCTTTGGCATTATTGAAATAAAAAAATAAAAAGGTTGATCAAAACTGGTCTTGTATTATAATTAAGAGCCAGGTTGCATGGAATAAAATGTATAATGCATTCTTTTTAATATCAACAGATTAATAACAGCCTATAGCTCCCCTTTTTCCAGCTCAAATATTCCAAAGGAAGAAGGAATATGAAAATCAGGTTCTTTCACTTGAGGATCTATCCAGGTAATCCAGGTGGGTTGATAACCTGTTCCTTTCTGTTTTATATATTTTGCCCTATATATTCCGGTTTCTATAATTCCATTATGTAAAAGGTCAAAGTTTTCTAAAAATTTTATACTCACCGTTCCCTCTACTGAATATCCTTTTTCTGTCATTTGGGATGTGACTTTTAAATGCTCTTTTGTATAACTCCACTGAAAGTTAAAATTTCTATTGGGCCGGGCCTTAAAATCCATGATTCTTGCTTTTGGATCTATTTCCATGCAGTAATAAGGATCAAGGTCCTTATTTTTTCTGAAAAATATCTCAACCCTATCTGATGACCCTATACTTTCAACACTATTATCATTCTCATTGATATAAATTGAACTATCCTTAGCATCAAATCGGAAGTATAAATTTTTAGAATCCCAAAGGGCACGAAATTCTGTATTTGGAACTTTTTTTGAACTCCAAGGATTTTTAAAATCAACTAAAACATTTGCTTGAATCCAGGGAAATTCTCCGAATTTCTTTGAATAATCTATTACATTCTGGGGAAGATGTCTAACCCTGTACTTTGATGTTGCCATAACTAATCAATAATTGTTCTTTTCAGAAATACTTCTAAAGATTTTTTAGTACCCGGAACCCATTTCTTAGCTCTATAAGTCTGGATAAGAAAATCCATTTAATGGTTATACCAATTTAAGACTTATAAAATATTTGACTTTATTTTGAGCCAAAGTTTAATTAGTACAATGGAACCAAATATGACAAGGACAGAAGCAATAATTGCGTAGGTATAATTTCCATAAATCCAGTAGCCAGTGCCAAACAACAGGGCATAAATTACAAAACATCCAACCAGAGTAGCTAAAATTCCGGAAGGAACACTCCATTTCTCGTCATTATCTATATCTTTTCCTTCCGCTTTTGCACTATTGATAACCTTTTTCCAGCCAGGACCACCGGGTTGGGTCTTTTTATAAAAACTCCTTAAAGTTTTTTCATCTTCAGGCTTTGTCAAGAATGTAACGCTTACCCATATTATAGTAGTGAACAATACAACCACTGGATAAGTTGACCAAGATGGCAAAATACCTTCTGTAAACCTACCTGCTTCATTTTCAAAACCAAATGCCAATCCTCCAAGAGGCGTGAAGTTAAAGAGTAGAGATATTATCCCGGATGAAACCATCGCTGCTATTTCACTCCACGCATTTATACGCCACCAGAACCATCTCAGGATAAAAATGAGACCTGTTCCAGCACCGAACATCAGAATTATATTAAATAACTGCAAGGCATTCGTAAGTACAAGAGCAAGAGAGGCACTAATTAACATCAATAGTACCGTGGAAATACGACCAACATTTACCAATCTTTTTTGGGAAGCATCTCTGTTAATATATCGAGAATAAAAGTCAAAAACCACGTAAGACGATCCCCAATTCAGATGGGTTGAGATAGTAGACATATAAGCTGCAACCAGAGAAGCCATTACAAGGCCTAATAATCCACTGGGTAATTTAGTCAACATAGCTGAATATGCCAAATCATCTCCTAATTTACTTTCTACAATATGTGGAAATGCCTCTTGTATACTGGCTATATCAGGAAAAACTATTAGAGACGATAAGGCTACAAGTATCCATGGCCAGGGTCTAAGAGCATAGTGTAAAGCATTAAAAAAGAAGGTTGCGCCAATGGCGTGGTTCTCATTTTTGGCAGCTAACATCCGTTGAGCAATATATCCTCCCCCACCGGGTTCAGCACCGGGATACCAGGCACTCCACCATTGAACTGCTAATGGTATTACAAGCAAGGTAACTACTAATTCAGTATTGTCAAGATCTGGCAAAATATGTATTTTATCCAACACTTCCTTATGCGTCAACAAACCTTCCATTCCTCCCACTTCTGGAAGGTTCACGCAATAATAAGCCGCTCCAATACCACCGGCCATTGCTGCAAAGAACAATATAAAATCGGTATAAACCACTCCTTTAAATCCACCAATCGTACTAAATATTACGGTTACCAAGCCTGCCCAGGCAATGGTTTCTAACGGACTAAGACCAAGCATAATCTGCCCTATTTTGATTGCAGCTAGTGTAACTGCCGCCATGGCCATAATATTAAAAACAACCCCCAAATAGATAGCTCTGAACCCCCTTAAGAACTTAGCAGGTTTTCCTCCATATCTTAATTCATAAAACTCGATATCGGTATTTACGTTGGATCTTCTCCATAGTTTGGCATATACAAAAACAGTTAAGAGACCGGTTATCAAAAATGCCCACCAGACCCAATTTCCAGAAACACCATTCTTTCTCACTATATCAGTAACCAAATTAGGAGTATCTGTGGAAAAAGTTGTTGCTACCATAGAGATTCCTAGTAGCCACCAAGGCATCGTCCGGCCAGATAAAAAATATTCAGAAGAACTTTTACCTGATTTTCTGGAAACAATAAGTCCAATAATTATTGTAATAGCAAAAAATGCAATTATAATAGAATAATCTAAAGTACTTAATGAAACCATAAATTAAAATTGATTTATTTTTGATTAAGATATATTAAAGTTTTTTTTTAGGATCATTTATCCGCAAGGAGAACCTCAATATTATTTTTTTTCATTATTTCCAACATCTCAGGTTCAACATTACTATCTGTCACAATTTTATGGATTTTATCAAATCCACAAATAAATGCCAATCCTGATTTTTTAAATTTTGAAGAGTCTGCAACCACTATCACCTCTTCAGCAACCTCTATCATAACCTGATTAAGGTAAGCTTCTTCCATATAGTGAGTGAAAATACCTGAATTCTCCTTAATCCCATCTACTCCAAGAAATAACTTATTGCAGTATAATTGCCTGAAGTTCCTGTCGGCCATAGGTCCCACTAGAGACATACTAAATTCTTTCAAATACCCACCAGGCATAAATATTTCCAGGTTTTTATATTGGGACAAATTATTAACTATATCCAGAGCATTACTAATTACTGTTAAGTTTGCAAAATCTTTGAGATTATTAGATAACTCAAAAGTAGTTGTTCCAGAATCCAGAATTATACTCTCATCTTCTTTAATTAAGCTTGCTGCCTTCTTCCCGATTAGACGCTTCAAGTCAAGATTTATTTTTTTCTTTTCTGAAACATTTAAAGCAATATTATTGGCTTTAAAAGCACCACCATGGGCACGAATGAGTAGTTTATTTTCTTCAAGTTTATCTAAATCGTTACGGATAGTAACTTCACTCACCCCCAATAATTCACTGAGTTCATTCACATTTACTTGACCAGTTTCATCCAATTTTTCTAAAATTAGAGATCTGCGATATGCTGTTTTTTTCATAGATACAAAAATTAATTAATCCTTTAACATAAGACTTCGCAAGTTAGTAAAGTTTCGCATTTTTAGACTATCTCAAATAAATTCCATGTGAAGGTGTGCTCTTTGTGTATTTTTGTCTTTTTCATAAGACTAGAATTTTTCTATCCAAAGAAGATCTAATCAATTTTTGTTATTTTTACTTACAGGATTTAAACCCATATGTTTCTTTAGCATTTTCTCTAAAGATTTTTCCTAATACGTCTTGAGGTAATTCCAGACCATGGAAAACACCTTTAAATTCTGGTGCAGAAAGTTCTTTTGATGTAGCAAAAAAGCTCCAGTGGTTTTGCCAAAGTGTTTTAAATTTTTCTGTAAGATCTTTTTCATCCATGGAACCATCATCAATCACATCGGTACCATATATAATCCTATCTTGATATTTAATAAAGAATTCTCTTACCTTTTCCCGGTCTTTCATTGCCTGTAATTGCACGTGGCAAATCCGTTCAGCGAGGTCAGTTTTTGTATTCGGGAATTTATCCAAACGTTTCGCTACCTCATCAAGACTATATTCCATACTAAAGAGGTGTAATCCCACATATTTTAAATTGGGATGTTTTCTCAACATATTATCCCGAGCTAACATTTGCTTCTCATAGGAAGGATATTCAGGGTTCTTGTACATATGATATTCAGGATGTGAAGAAAAGTATTCCCTATCACTGTTAACGGTCATTTCTTCTAATGGCAGCCAGCAATTTCGGGGTTCACCCTGGTGACCAATCAGCAAAATATCATTTTCAGCCAAATAAGCGTAGATAGTATCAAATCTGGAGTCATCCACCATTACAAAGTCTCCGTTAGCATCTTTAACAGATTTATCCATTCCTATATTTTTCCAGATTTTCACTCCAGTCGCGCCATGAGCTATTCCTTTTTTAATTTGCTCTAAAGCATGGGGTAGCCACTTTTCAGTATTCCAATATTGGGTATCAAAACTGGTGATAAATTTAATTCGATCTGGATATTTCTTCTGAAGATCGTGTACTACTTCCTCCTGTTTCTCCAGACTCTCAAAAAAAGGAATATTGGTATTTATGGATAAAAAGCCAGCGTTCCATTCTTTAGCCAATTCAATTTTAGCAGTAGAACGTGTATTCAAATGAACGTGGGCATCAATAAAATTGTCTATCATAATAATCGTTCTGTTAAAAAATTAAACCATTCTTTTAGTCATTCCTCACCATTCTAAGTTTTTCTTTTACCAATCCCGTAATTGCAGAAGTTGCTACAGGAAACACCTTTCTTAAATCAATTTCTTCATTATTGCTGAGCTGACTTTTCAAGGTCTTCATAAAAATATTCTTGATTTCGGTTGCTAAATTTATTTTACATATTCCATTGGAAATCGCGTTTTGGACCTGTTCATGAGGAACACCAGAACTACCGTGTAATACCAAAGTAGCCGGTGTATTTTCAGCAATTTTTGAAAGTAGGTTAATATCAAGTTTGGGTTCTTCCTTATAGAAACCGTGTGCCGTTCCAATGGCAACTGCAAGGGCATCTACTCCTGTTGCTTCTACGAACTCTCTAGCTTCTTCCGGTTGGGTAAACCCTTGCTGCCCGTGGGATTGCCCTAATTTTGCAACAAATCCCAATTCAGCTTCTACATGAGCTCCGTAATTTTTAGCACGTTTTACCACCTCACTGGTGATCTTAATATTTTCTTCAAAGCTAAGCTCACTTCCGTCTATCATGACCGAATCAAATCCGGCATCCAAACAGCGTTGTGCCAATTCCACAGAACCCCCATGGTCTAGATGTATCCAACCTTCTACCCCGAACTGTTCCAGTCCAGATCTCCCCAAATTAACTGCAGTTTTAAGTCCCATATAATCAATGGAACTCTGCGTAAGCTGAAGGATTATGGGTTCATTTTGATCTGATGCGGCCTGAAGGACCCCATGCAAGGTTTCCAAATTATAAAAATTTGTAGCTAACAGGCCTCTTTTCAGACTTGTAAATTCCTGCAGTTGATCTTTTAGTTTCATGTTATAGTTCTTTTTTCTGGATTTGTTGTTTCTTTTCCTGTATTTCGTCAGTAGAAGTAAATGCTGCAGTACCTCCGGCGAAAGTTGTACTAAGGGAGCCCATGAGATTGGCATTTTCTAAACATTCTTCCCAGGATGCCTCTTTTAAATACTCATGGATAAACCCAGCGTTAAATGAATCGCCCGCTCCAATAGCATCTCTAAATTTCTTATTCAAAAAAGGCTTCAACGTATATTTTTTATCTTCTGAAATAAGCATTGCCCCTTCATATCCCATTTTTACAACAATAGTATTGACATAAGGTTTAATTTCTGCAATAGCTGATTCTAAATTTTTCATGCCTGTTAATCCTAATAATTCAGATTGATTCGGAAGAAAAATATCTACAAAAGGCAATACGTTTTTATAATCAAAATTCCATTTATTTTCGGGATCCACTTGTAAGTCGAGGGAAGTTGTGAGTCCAGCTTCTTTTGCCTGCTTAAATACCTGAATGATATCTTTTTGAATTCCTTTTTGCAGAAAGTAATTGGAAAGATGTAGATGATCATACTGGCCTAGTGTATCCCATGGTATATCTTTTATTGTTAAATCTTCCATGGCACCGCAATAGGTGACGTTTGCACGATCCTGATCATAGTTCATCACCACAGTAATCCCTGTTTTATGGTTCTGGGAATTGGAAATAAACCGGGTGTCCACATTCTTTTTCTTAAGTTCTCCCTGCACAAATTCACCAAACCTATCCAGTCCTATTTTCCCACAAAATGCAGTTTTAGTACCCATTACTGAAATATTGGAGGCCATAATTGCCGAAGAGCTCCCTAAAGTAAAATCCATTTGATTGGCGACAATTTCAGTTCCAATTTTAGGAAATCCCCCTATATCATTTAAAATAAGGTCAACATTAAGCTCACCTACAATCAGTAGTTTTTTATCTTTCATTTGTAAGTGTTTTTATACTCACCTGTGGAAGTAATTTCTCCACAATTTCTTTATCTATCATTCCAAGATCTTCCGTTAAGCAATTTGCGGCACCACATGCCACACCGTATGCAGCTATTTCTTCAACAGATAGTCCATTTGAGACTGCATAGGCAATCCCTGCGGTAAGACAATCACCACTCCCAACACTGCTTATCACTTTATCTATCTTTACATTGGCCGAAATTATTTGACCCTGGTAGGCCAGGAGAAGTCCTTTTTTACCATGGGTAAGTGCCACCAATTCCACTTTATCCTCTAATTTTTTAAGCAATCGATAAATGTCCTGGCTACCACAAAGCTTCTCAGCTTCAAATTCGTTCAAATGAAGTCCGAAAAAACCAACTTCAAGGGCTTCGGTCAATTGAGCTCCACTACAGTCTAGTATCGTTTTAACCTTTTTCTCTTTCGCGACTAAAATAAGTTGTGCATATGCATCTAATGGAGCATTCTTAGGCCATGAGCCAGACATACAAATTAATTTCGCATTTGGAATGTGCAGTTCAAAAAGCTTAATAAAAGCTATCCATTTATTAGTGGTAAAGGAAGGACCGGGTTCTAATAATTCAGAATTATCAAAATCAGGCCTTTCCGATCTAAAAGTGTAACATTTACGATTATTACCGGCTAATTCTATACCGCTACATTCCACTTCCAACTTTCCACATTTTTGTTTTATCCATTGCCCTGCACCTCCAGCCCATGTACCCATTAGTTGTGAATTTTCACCGAGTGTTGCAAGAGCTATTGCCACATGCACACCTTTACCTCCGGGGTATTCAATTATTCTATCTATACGGTTCACCCCTCCTGTCTCAAATTTTTCGAGCCAGGCATAAGAATCTATCGATGGATTAGGACAAAGGCTTAGTATCATTCCTGCAAGGTTTTTGGATAATCATATATAATTACGCCTTCTACCACCCGGCTTATCGCTCCTGATGTGGAAGGATTATCAGGGTCAAGATTAAGAGCAAGGGATTTGTACATACCTAAAAGCTGTCCTATCAAGGTATAAGGAATAATGGCCAACTCTTCATTCTGTTCCAGTTTTAAATCAATATTCAAACATGAATTAAGTCCTTCTTCTTTTCCCCTACCTATACTAATGCATTTAGTGTTGTGCGGACCTTCCGAGATAGATTTTGCAAGATCAAGTTCATATTTATACACGTGATCAACTGGAGAAAACAAATACACCATTAAGGTATTTTCGTCAATTACGGCTCTGGGACCATGCCTGAACCCAAGAAAAGAATCATGTTTACAAATCACTTGTCCGTCAGTTAATTCCTGTAATTTTAAATGACATTCCCTGGCAATTCCTAACATGGGTCCAGACCCCAAAAACACTACTCTATTAAAATTTTTTGCGGCAATTTTCTTAAACAGTTCTTGTGTTTCTAATATTTTAATTCCTTGCCAACTTATTTTTTCTATTTCCTCTCTATCTGATTCTAATTTATTTTTTCGAAAGATTAGTAAAACACTTAAAAGCATAGAAGTAAAACTACCTGTCATTGCCAAGCTTTTATCGTGGGCTTCTTCAGGCAATAAGAGGGCATAAGCCTTTTTCGAATGCTGCCTGGCGTATTTAACCAATTTACCAACTTCGTTGCAGGTAATTATTAAATGGAAGGCTTCTTGACAAAAATCATCCACAAGTTTTACCGACTCTACACTTTCCGGACTATTACCCGATCGGGCAAAGGAAACGAAAAGTACAGGTTTATCTTTTTGTAAAAACAATTGCGGATGAGTTACAATATCTGTAGTAGCTATTGCTCTGGTAGAATGGCCCGTAGCCTGTTGTACCAACCCTTGCGAGGCATCACCAATAAAAGCCGAAGACCCAGCCCCGGAAAGCACTATTTGAAGATCTGGAATTTCTAAAATGGGCGATAAAAATTTGGTTATATCCTGTTGTTTTGAAATAAGCAAATCAAAGACCGACTTCCATAATAATGGCTGGCCCTGGATTTCCTTTTGGGTATATATATTTTTTTTCTGCATGTTCAATTTGGATTGACTTAATACTAATGAGAAAATTACAATTCTTCAACTTATATAATAACAAATAAACTACTAAAAATTCAAAAAAACAAGAAAAAACAAATATTTCGAAACTTTTATAGGTTTCATTTTCTATTTTTACTATTTCGCAAATATTTATATTTATTTTATGGTTTATATGTAATTTTTCTCTTTATAGAGAACGAACTTTCATGCTTCTTTTTATTTTAAAAAAGCACTATAAGAACGAGAAAAGAAGAATCATTGATTAGGAAATACAATCTTAAAGCACAATTGAACTCATCACAAAATACAGAAACGCAACAAAAAGATCAAAAAATGGAAAATGCTCATCAAACGATAAGTAAATTTATATAACTACATGTCGTTTAAGATGGAATTCAAGACCAGTATAAAAACCAGTGGGTATATAATAACAAAAAACGTAAGGTAAAACTAAAAAAAATAATTTTCATAGCCGATGCAACAGCCAATAATATTAATCGATGATGAAATCATTCGAGGGGCAGACAAAAGATGATTACTAACGAAAGAATTGTGGCTTTTTTGATAACTTTACTCCAATGAATTCTGCATTCTAAAAAAATCCGGGTAAGACACCAAAATGGATTTTGATAACCTACCTAAACAATTCAAGATTTATTTTATGCATTCAAAAAATATTCAATTCGCCTTATTTGTTATTTCACTATTATGTGTAACGGAAAAAGGGACCGCCCAACTCCCTGAAGGCATTACCCATTCTGGACTAAAAACCGGGCAGCCCCAATTTCCGATGGAAACCTATATGGAGTTACCAAACCCTACCGCTACACCCTCAGCATTATGGGAGCAGAAAAAGCGAAATAAAGTTAGCTGGGGGAACACTTATACACGCTATAAAAAAGAAGAACCAGCCCCGGTTGATAAAACAAAAAGTCTAATAAACCTTTCTGCCTGGAAAGGGGAACGGGTTTCTGCGCAATTTATAGTCTCGGCTTACAAGAAACCAATTCAGCTTTCTTTTGAGGTATCTGATTTAGTTCACCATAAAAATAGCTCCCAAAAAATCGATAAGTCTAATATTTTTAGTGGTTTTGTACGTTACGTAATGACCGATGAGCTTAACAAGGATGGTAAAGGGGGTTGTGGGCAACGAAATTTGACAGAATTTGATTCAACGCTGGTTGCTGATCCTATTGATCATCTTACGAAAGTATTAGCTGTACCTCAAAATACTAGTCGCCCAGGATGGATACGGATATGGGTTCCTCAAAATACGAAGGCGGGAAAATATACCGGTACTGTAAAAATAAAAGATGGTAACAATGTCATTGAAAAATTGAAATTATCTGTTTCTGTATCGGATCGGATTTTACCCGCTCCCGAAAATTGGAATTTTCACCTCGATCTTTGGCAAAACCCGTATGCTGCCGCACGCTATTATCAAACTGAACTCTGGAGCGACGCCCATTTTAAAACCATGGAACACGATATTCAGCATTATGTAAATGCCGGCGGAAAATCTATCACGGCTTCTATAATGAACAAACCCTGGAATGGTCAAACCCAGGATCCATTTCAATCCATGATCACCTGGAAACGTAAGATAAATGGCAGTTGGGAATTTGGTTTTGATGCTTTTGATAAATGGGTGGAATTTATGATGGAAATGGGGGTGACTAAACAAATCAACTGCTACTCTATGGTGCCCTGGCGCTTGTCTTTCGAATATTTTGACGAGGCTTCCAATGAAATGAAAACCATAGAAACCCAGCCGGGGGAAGAAGCTTATGCCGAAATGTGGGGAGCGATGCTCACAGCTTTTTCCGAACATTTAAAGAAAAAAGGCTGGTTTAAAAAAACCTATATCTCCATGGATGAACGCCCTATGGAAGTAATGCAGAAAACCATAAAAGTGATCAAAGCTGCCGATAAGGATTTTAAAATTTCCTTTGCCGGGGGAAAGCATCCCGAAATATTTAATGAGATAGATGATTATTGTCTCTCTCTGAATGAATCTTTTCCAGAGGAGGTTAAAGAAAAAAGGCAACAAGAAGGCAAGATCAGCACCTTTTACACCAGTTGTTCCCAGGCCTCCCCAAATAGTTTCACTTTCAGTCCGCCTGCAGAAACAGAGTGGTACGGCTGGTATGCCGCAGCTCAAAACATGGATGGTTACCTGCGTTGGGCTTATGCCAGCTGGGTACTGGAACCTCTTTTGGACAGTCGATTTACGACCTGGGCAGCTGGTGATACCTATTTTGTATATCCCGGTGGAAGAACTTCGATAAGGTTCGAAAAATTGTTAGCCGGTATCCAGGCTTATGAAAAGATCCAAATTTTAAGAGAAGAATTCAGAAGCAGCAACAATCAAAAGGCCCTGGACAAATTAGAGGAAAGCTTACAACTTTTCGACCGAAAAAACCTCAACGACATCCCTGCTTCTGAAGTGGTAAAAAAAGCGAATATGACAATCAATTCCTTCTAAAAAAATCAAAGGATGACATTTAAACCTCCTATCCACTTCCTTTGGATCATGATCCTGGCCTTCACAGTAGAAGCTTATGGCCAGGAGAAAAATTCAGCGAAAAATAACACGCTCCGTGTCCTGACCTTCAACATACTTCATGGTGCAAACACAAATGGCAGTTTTGATCTGGATGCAATCGCAAAAGTGATCAACGATGCCAACCCGGATCTGGTGGCCCTGCAGGAAGTGGATTTTAAAACAAGCCGGGCGCACAAGATGGATTTGACCACCGAATTGGCTCTGCGCACCAAAATGACCTCCATTTTCGCTAAAGCCATGGGTTACGACGGCGGGGAGTATGGAGAAGCTATATTATCTAAACAAAGTTTTGTAAAAACGCAGAATATCCCCCTTCCCTATTCTCAGGGAAATGAGCCCAAAGCCGCCGCAACGGCAAGCTTGGTCTTAGAATCTGGCGATACTATACAGTTTATAGGAACGCACCTTGATCACCTCAACGATGGAATAGATAGATATGAACAGGCCAAAAGCTTAAACGCACTGTTTCCCACGGACAATTACCCGACCATTCTCGCGGGCGACTTAAATGATGTACCCACCAGTAAAACCATCCAATTATTGAAAGAAAAATGGGGGTCTTCTTATGATGAAAACTCACCCCGACCCACCTTTCCCTCCAACAAGCCGGAGGTGAAAATAGATTACATTCTATTTTACCCGAAAAATAGATGGAAAGTACTGGAAACTAAAGTTATCCAGGATTCCATAGCTTCAGACCACAGTGCCTTTTTAAGCGTGTTGCAGTTACTTCCCGCCAAAAAATAAAAAACCTGCCAGATTTCAATTAGATTTCGAAAACTGGCAGGTTCTTTTATCAAAAAATAATATTATCTCCTACATCGGTTCAATAATATAACTATAATTGTAATCCTGAAACGGCATGCGATATTTCTCCAGTGGCAAGGTGCCCCAGCTGTTTACACCGGCCACGCCCATCTGTTTTAAATCAATGTTTAAATAAGTGTTAGGCCCATCTTTTAACAACCTGGAATGTTCCTGTCCTTTTTGGGCGGAAGGATATAGTTGCTCCCAACTATAGGGCAAAGCTGAAACATTCAGCAACTCGTCAATAAACATAATTTTGATTCCATTTTTTCGGCCGTTAGATACTTCAGCCCAGCGAACATCGGTCTTGTTACCGGATTCCTGCGGTCTTACATAGGGATGATATTGGTCCTTAATGGCACCTTCATAAATACCAACCATTGCGCTATACTTTCTGTCCTGATAACTTTCCCAGGGTCCGCGACCATACCATTTAAAGATATCCACGTTCTTGGGAAGTAACAGATCGTTCCCAAATCTAAGCACCATCTCGTGTTCGCCTTTAATCGCGTCAAAATCATTGCTAATTTTAATTTTTCCGTTATCATAAAGGCTAGTGGTTTGGGTAAATTGTGCATCCCCGTCCAGCACATCATAAATTGCTTTAACCTCGGTAACACCTTCTGAATTTTTGCCATAGCTAAAATCTTTTAGTTTGAGATCTGGTTCTTTTAGATAATCCAGTTTACGATTTAGTCCGGCTCCGAAATCATTATCTACTAAGGGTCGAAAAAGACTTAATTGCGGACCTTTTTCAATTAAAATATCCCTTTTGTATTTATAATCTGAAAACCGTCCGGTGGTTTTATCAAATTTGATTGAAAATGAACCTTTTGAAAATTCAATAATATTACCATCTTCTTCTACCTTAAATGTTACTGCTTGCAGTTCCGGTTTGCTTGCCACAGGAGGAGTAATAGCAAATTCGGCTTCGGCCAATAGTGTTCCGGGTGTCATCAAGCCTTCTTCTTTGATATTCTTCCCCGTGATATGCAAACGGTATTCTGCTAAAGTATCTGAAGGAATGTTGAAAGGGATTTCCACTGTAGTTGAATTCCTTGGTGCCAAAGAAAACTCACCTAAATCTTCAGATTTTATCACCTCCCCATTTTTCAGCAATGCTATTTTGAACTTATAATTTGAAAGATCACGGAAGAAATACTTATTGAAAATTTCAATTTCATCTTGATTTTCATCCAGTTTGAACCCAACTTCCTGAAGTACTTTCCGAACTTCATAAGCATGTGGATTCCAACTGCGATCCGGCATAATCACTCCATTTATAAGGAAATTATTGTCACTTGGAGTACCTTCCGGTCCCCAGTCGCCCCCATAACCAAATATTTTTTTACCATCTACTTCTTTATAGATGCCCTGATCTACCCAATCCCAGATATAGCCACCCTGTAACTGGGGATGTTTTTCGATCACTTCCCAATATTCCTTGAAATTCCCCATACTGTTGCCCATTGCGTGGGCGTATTCACTCATGATGTATGGCCGGTCCGGGCTACTCTCTGCCCAGCGCTCCATAGATGAAGGATAAGGGTACTGGGGTACAATCATATCGGTATTCCACTCGGTCGTGGAGCGTTCATATTGCACCGGACGGGTGGAGTCATAACCCTTCAACCATAGATAAGCTTTATAAAAATTCCAGCCATTCCCGGCCTCGTTACCCAAACTCCAGGCCACGACCGATGGATGGTTTTTATCCCGCTCTACCATTCTTTTGATACGCAACATGTGTGCATGTTCCCAGTTGGGATCATTGCCCAGTGTTTTTTCGGGGTTATAATACATCCCGTGGGATTCTATATTGGCTTCATCTATTACGTAAAATCCATATTTATCGCAGAGTTTATACCAAAGCGGGGCATTTGGATAATGCGAGAGTCGTACGGCATTCAGGTTGAGTTCTTTCATTATACGGATATCCTCCAGCATTTGCTCCCTGGTAACCACATGCGCGGTTTCCGGATGCGACTCGTGACGATTTACTCCTTTAAAAAGCACCGTTTTGCCGTTTACCAAAAATTGATAGCCATCGATTTCGTAACTTTTAAAACCTACATCAATATTGATCACCTCCAGCAGGTTGCCCTGGGGATCCAATAGACTCACCTCCAGATCGTATAAATATGGGGTTTCTGCAGACCATGATTTTACGTTAGGAACCAACTTCTTAAAATGAAGCATGGTTTTCCCAAGTTTACGCTTAAGACCAGTTGTTTTTTGTTCTACTTTATAAATTTGATTCTCTGAAGCATCAAAAAGTTTAGCCACGACTGTATTTTCTCCTTGCTCGGTATCGGTACGGTTCCACAACTCGATGTTAAATGAAAAATCGCCATCTGTATAATTGTTTATCAGTTCGCTTTTTACAAATACATCATAAAAGTGGATTTTTGGCCTTGCATAGAGATACACATCACGTTCTATCCCGCTAATACGCCAAAAATCCTGAGCTTCAAGATAACTACCGTCGCTCCAACGACGAACCTCAATAGTAATTAAGTTTTTTCCAGGTTTTACAAAATCAGTCAACTCATATTCTGATTCCAGCTTACTGTCTTCCCCCAGTCCAACATAGTTCCCGTTGACATAAAGCCTAAATGCTGATTTTACTGCCCCAAGATGGATAAACACCTGTTTATCTTTCCAGCCTGCCGGTAAATCTATGGTCCTTCTATAAATTCCTGCCGAATTCATTTCGTTTTCTATAAACGGCGGATTAGGATTTTCCACGGCAAACTCAAATGGGTGGTTCACATAAATAGGCGTACCATAACCATTAAATTCCCAATTTGCCGGGACTTTAAAATCATCCCATTCAGAATCATTAAAATCTACCGCCTCAAAATTATCAGGAAGGTTTTTATAGTTTTCTGTCCAGAAAAATTTCCAGGTTCCATTTAAATCCAAGAACCTTTCAGATTGCTGACGAGCATCTTTTTTGGCCAGGTCTTTATTTCCGTAGGGAAAATAAGAGGCTCGCATAGGAAGCCGGTTTTCGGCTTGCACATTGGGATTCTCAAAAATAGGATCCGGTTCATTATCTTGCGCTGCAACAATTGTAGTTGCTAAAACACATAATAAAACCGCTATAATTTCTTTTAACTTCTGAGACGAAGTATTTAATAAATGCATGTACGTATTAATTTAATAGATGATAAAACAAATTTATTTTTTCTTTTAAACGCTAAACAATAGGTTGATAAACAGACGGTGGAACAGTGTTTAAGGATCATCTATTTATTCTCTAAAAAACCTGGTTGTTGAAATTTCCCTTCTCATAAAATCTGGTCCTTTCCATTCCAGATTAATTTCAGGAGGTACTTCTTTGTTGGTCTTATAATATAATTTGAAGGGATGAAGACCTTTTTCAAGCAAAATATCAGCCTTTAAGGTTTCTCCCGGCTTATAGTTGTAATCACCATCTATAAGATTAATTTCATGAAATTTTAAGAATATTCTATTATTAGCATTTAGGTAAAATGTATATTTTCCCGTTTGGGGAACTTCCAAATAAGCTTCAAATACAGAAATATCATAGTCCGCTTTTTTCAATTTCTCAAAATCTGATTTTTTCAGGTTTCGTTGAACAACCGGTGTCAAGCCTTTTACCTGGGGCAACCAGGGGAAATTACCTTTGTAAGCTTTCCAAACCACCCCTTCTTTAAGGTTTAATTTGTTAATACCTGGTATGCTAATAGAATCGTATGGCCTGGGCGCGGTGGAATTGGGCCTTCTCAGCTGAAGTACCTTAGCTTTCAATTTATTCTGAAGGGCCGTCATTTTACCATCAGCAGCCAAATCTTGGGCTTGATGGGTATCTTCTACCACGTTAAAGATTCCAAAATTCTCGTCAGGAGATTTAATATTATAACGTAGGGCAACAGTATCACCAAACCGGATCATTTGCATTTGTCCTCTATATCGACCCTGGTTTTGAGAGGCAAATTCGGAATAATCTGGACTTGAACCCTCCTGAAAATATTCCACATATACACTAGGCTCTTGCTGCTTCCCATTACCAGTAAGCTCCGGGAGTAGTGAAACCCCATTGGTATTTACCGGTGCCGGAAGACCTGCTGCATTGGTGAAGGTGGGTAACCAATCATAAAAAATACCTGGGGTATCTACCGTTTTAGCTTTCGGGATCGTTCCAGGCCAACGGGCAATCACCGGTGATCTTAGACCTCCTTCCAGTACATCCCTTTTAATCCCGTCATATGGCCCAAAACTATCAAAGAAATTAGCCTGATTGGCTGTATAACCTCCGGGTAAATACGATTCTGTTGAAGGTCCGTTATCCGAAGCAAATACTACCATGGTATTGGAATCTATATTCAGATCTTTCAGCAGTTCCAGGAGATCGCCTACAGCATTATCAATACGCCTGATGCTTGTAGCATATCGCTTGTAAGTATCTGGCCAGGGAATTAATGAGGTTTTGATATTATTATCATGATCGTAAACGGCTTGGGAATAATCCGGATGTATCCAGCTATCTGGTGTACCACTGGCAGTATTAATGATATGTCCCGGTTTGCCTGTCCACTGAATTCCGCCAGTTTTCCCACCTCCTTTTGGATAAGCCATGGTAGGAAGTTCCAGTACCGCATGCGGGGTGTCGTAGGCCAGATAAAGGAAAAATGGTTTTTCTTTAGGACTAACCTGGCTAGTTATCCATTTTTTGGCTACAGCCGTCCAAAGATCGGTAGTGTATGATTTATCCAATCCGGCACTTACCTCCTTATCATTCTCCCAAACTTCCTTTTTACCTCTATAGATCCCTTCTACCGGGTAATGTTCATGGCCATCTCTATGCCTAACATATCCATAAAAATAGTCAAAACCTCTTTTCGTGGGGTAAGCAGTCCAATTTTCAGGATTTTCATTTTCTTCAGATACCAGGCCTTGCAAGCCCCATTTACCAATGGTTGCCGTTTTATATCCTGCCTTTTGCATTACATTCCCGAGCGTATAATTATCTGCCAAAGCCTTGTCAAACTGATTGTCACGAACCTGGGTATGCCCCTGGCTCAAGCCTGTAAGCAAGGACGCCCGGGAAGGCGCGCACACTGGTGCCGGGGTATAATGTTGGGTTAACATAGCTCCTTCAGCAGCCATTTTATCGAGGTTTGGAGTGGTAATCCAGGGTTGTGATAAATCATTCCCTGCTTTTCGCTGGTTTTGAAAAAACACCCCCACATCCCCGTAACCCATATCGTCCACCAGAATAAAGATAATATTCGGTGCACTATTTCTTACATCGCCTTTATCTTGTGCCGTAACTAGATTATGGGTACCCAAAAAAACAATAAGAGTTAAGTAATTAAGGTATTTCATGAATTTGAAATATAAATATTCAGACTATAAGAAAATATCCTATAGCCTGAACAACAATTTTCAAAGAGGAGTGTTCTTGAAAATTTTTATTATTCTACGGAAAGTTGCTTAGCCCCCGCATTTTCTAAATTCCTCACCCCTGTTGTGCCACCCCCATCAAGGCTCAGGTTTACAGGTTTGTTCATTTTCCATGCACCTCTGGTAAAATCGGGTACTTCAATAGAATTTGATTTATTGGCAATAGACCATTCACTAAGAGATGTTATAGAGCTCCATGAAGCAGCATCATATACATCCATATCCATAGGAAGTCCGTTTCTAAGACAGTCTATCAACCTCCAGTCCATAATAAAGTCCATCCCTCCATGTCCGCCAACCTTCTTGGCCATCTCTCCAACCCGTCTTACAATCTCGGGCGTATATTTTTCTTCCAGCTCTTTCATTTTAGCGGCATCGGCTACCTCGTGTCCAAAAGCAATGTGCGTCAAAGGCCATTTCTGGGCGAAACATTCGGTACCACTTAGCATATGGATACGGGAATAAGGCCTGGGGGAAGTAACATCATGTTGAATCATAATGGTTCTTCCCTTATTGGTCTTTATAAGCTGAATATCCATATTTCCACGCATATCCCAGCCTACAAACTGTTCAAAAATTGGATTTTCTGCAGCGTGTTTTTTAATGTTTTTGGCAAAATTAAAGTCATCAGACATCATAGCCGTAAGATAATCCATCTTATCCCCGCGGTTGATATTCATGGCCTGACAAATAGGTCCAAGGCCATGGGTGGGGTAAACATTGGCATGGCGCCGGTTTTCCTTCATTCTCCAGAAATCGGTATAGGCACCATCTACCATTTTATCATCTTCAGGAATATTGAACATCCAGTAATCCAGATTATGAATATAAGCCCCTTCTCCATGGATCAAATCTCCAAAAACACCTTGTCGTACCATATTCAAAGTTAATAACTCGAAAAAATCATAGCAACAGTTCTCAAGGATCACGCAATGTTTACGGGTACGCTCAGAAGTTTCAACGATCTGCCAGCATTCATCTAAGGTACGTGCAGTAGAAACTTCCACAGCGGTATGCTTATCATTTTCCATGGCTTCCAATGCTATAGGAATATGCCATTCCCAGGAAGTTACCACGTACACTAAATCTACCAGATCGCTCTGACACATTTCTTTATAACCGGTATCCCCATTTACGAATTCAGCTGCTTTGGGCAAACCTGCATTTTTCAGGATCCCCTGCGCACCATCCACCGCTGCCTGCCGTGTATCACATAGGGCAGTAATTTCAACCCCTTCAATATAGGTCATTCGCTCTACTGCTCCAGATCCCCTGTCACCTATGCCCACAATACCAATTCTAACGATATCCAATGGAGGTGCTGCATAGCCACTCATATTAAAGCGCATAGTCGGCTTGCGTTTTGCTGCTGATTTTATTTGCGCCAGTCTTTCTTCACTGCCACAAGATGTTAATATTGATCCTGCTGCTATTGCCCCTGAACCTAAGGCCATATTTCGTAAAAACGATCTCCGATCTGAACTCATAGTTGTTATTTTAGATATGCTTTTTAATAATAATTTCTGAGAAATTATTTCGAATTTAATTCTCAAATTTAATTAAATAATTTAACATAACCTTTCGTAAGTATTTTTTTTGTTTTTATATCTATTATTTTAATATTATTTTCTTTTATATACTTATTTTAAAAAAACATAATAATTTGCCTTATTTTAGGGGATTTTAATAAATTAGACAATTATTGTACGGAAAACTGTGTAAATGTGCCTCGGGGTGATATCAGAATAAAAAATATTAAGGAAAGAAACGAGAGAATTAAAAAATTTTTTTTGATAGGTTCTGTAACCAATCCTATTAAAACTGCATATAGATGTTAGCGGGGCCTTTCCCATAATAGCTAAATTAGAGGCCCAGAACGGCCAACTGGTCAATGACATTAACCTTATAAATTCTAATATGGAAAACAAAAGACGTTTATTTTTAAAAAACCTTGGATTGGCTGGTGCTGCCACAACTTTGATGCCTTCTGTCTTTGCCAAAGCACCAGAACAGATAAGTTATCTGGAAAGGCAGTATTCTGCATCCATCAATCTTAAAACCCTAAAAATCGCACTGATTGGTGCCGGTGGCATGGGCAGTGCCGATACCAATACCGCATTAGAACATAAAAATATAGAATTGGTTGCCGTTTGCGATCTTTACGATGGAAGGTTAGATGATGCCAAGAAAAGGTGGGGAAGCGATTTGTACCTTACCAAAAATTATAAAGAGGTTTTAAAACGAAGTGATATTGACGCAGTAATCATTGGGACCCCTGATTTCTGGCACAAAAAAATTAGCGTAGAAGCCTTAAATGCTGGAAAGCATGTGTATTGTGAGAAACCTATGATCCATAGTATTGATGAAGGGCAGGATATCATTAAAGCCTGGAAGAAATCGGGGAAAATTTTTATGGTGGGCAGCCAGGGTATGTCCTCCCTGGGAAACGAAAAAGCAAAAGAACTATTGGCGGAGGGTGCTATTGGCGAACTTAATTATGCCGAGGGTTTTTGGGCACGAAACTCCCCAATTGGTGCCTGGCAATATCCTATTCCCCAAGATGCCTCCAGGGAAACGGTAGATTGGCAGGAATATATTTCCATAAGTAAAGATCGTCCCTTTGATCCCCTACGATTCTTTCGATGGCGAAATTACCTGGATTATGGAACGGGCATGGCAGGTGATCTTTTTGTCCACCTTTTCTCCAGTTTACATTTTATTACTAATTCTATAGGGCCGAACAAAATTGCTGCCACTGGCGGTTTGCGTTATTGGGAAGATGGACGGGAAGTACCCGATGTACTTTTAGGGATGTTTGATTACCCGGACAGTGAACAACATCCGCCCTTTAACCTTTCTCTACGCTGTAATTTTGTAGATGGCACCAGTGGTAGTACTTATTTGAAACTAGTGGGCAGTAAAGGCTCTATGGATGTTGAATGGGAACGGGTCACTTTGAAACGCAACGCAGGAGGTGAGAGTGATGATCCGTTTTTTGCTGAAAAAGCCAAAGAAGGATCAAGCCGGCCAGATCGTAAAAAAATGGTTTCTCCTCTAGAAACGGTCTATACCGCCCAAGAGGGTTATAAAGGAGCGCATTATGACCATTTCGCGAATTTTTTCAATGCTATACGGGATAACGGATCAGTAGCAGAAGACCCTGTTTTTGGTTTTCGTGCGGCGGCCCCGGCACTGCTCTGTAACGAAAGCTATAAGAAAAATGGATTTATAGGCTGGGATCCTAAAAATATGAAAGAGGTTTAAACTTAAAAATATCACTATGAATAAAACAATACTATATGTATTCTTGGCAATTTCCACCATTGCATGTAAAAATTCAAATGACAACAGGGAGCATGCCGAAGAAGAAAAAGTAGCACAGGATTATAGTCAAAGTGACACCCTAAAAAATAAAGGGGAATGGCAGTATTTATTTGATGGCACCAGCCTTGAAGGTTGGAGGGGCTATAACGAAGATACATTGCCTCCGGGTTGGATTATAAAAAATAAAGAACTTACTTATGATACAAAACTCGGCTTGGAAGAAGACTATCAAGGAGGCCGGGATATCATTTATGGAGCCGAAGAATTCGACAACTTTGAATTATACGTAGAGTGGAAACTTCCCAAGGGTGGGAACAGCGGAATTTTTTATCATATTAAAGAAGGCTATTCAGCTCCTTATAAAGTGGCTCCCGAATACCAACTAATTGACGATGAGAATTACGCACAAATCCATGACCTTGTGGGTTATAATAAAAGCCTTGGCCATACCGAAGATCTTTCGGAATTAAAACCGCTAAATAAAACAGCCGCAGATTACTCCATGCATGCCCCCGATCCAGATAAGAAAAAATTAAATCCCGTAGGGGAATGGAATACCAGTAGGATCGTTTTTACACCTGGGAAAGTAGAACATTGGCTTAATGGAGAAAAAGTCCTTTCATTTGAACCCTGGTCTCAGGAATGGAACAAGAAAAAGAATTCGGGCAAATGGAATGACAGTCCGGATTATGGTAAGTTTAAGAGCGGTTTTATTGGTTTGCAGGATCATGCCAGTCCCCTCTGGTTCAGAAATATAAAAATTAAGAAATTATAAATTTTATTCGCCTACTAAACAAGAGAGCCTATAATATTTTAGAAAACAGTTTCAAAAACCAAAAAATTGACCCCTTAAATTTAAGAATAATGAAAAAAATTAATTTGGTTGCCATTCTATTCTGTATCACATTGACCAGTTGTCAATCTGGAAAAGAACTTTTTAATGGGAAAAATCTGGACGGTTGGAAAGTACATGGCACTGAAAAATGGTATGTAGAAGATGGTTTATTAATCTCTGAGAGTGGACCAGATAAAAAATATGGATATCTTGCCACCGAAGATTACTACAAGGACTTTGAAATAAATTTAGAATTTAAGCAAGAAGCCGAAGGTAACAGCGGGGTATTCATCCGGTCTGAAATTGATGGAACTAAAATAACTGGCTGGCAGGTAGAAGTAGCACCACCAAATCTTCACACCGGGGGTATTTATGAATCCTATGGTCGTGGTTGGTTGATTAAGCCTACTCCAGAAAAGGAAGATGTCCTTAAATATGGAGAATGGAATAAATTAAAAATAAAAGTAAAAGACAACCACGTAACCAGCTGGTTAAATGGTGTGCAAATGGTCGATTTTTCTGATGAAAAAATTGGAGCAGCTAACGGTAAGATAGCCTTACAAATACACGACGGTGGCGGAATTAAAGTCTATTGGAGAAATATTAAGTTGAGAAAACTTTGAATCCTTAAGATGTTTCATATTTAATCGCCTTTTTGAGCAGGGTATTTAAGTTTGATCCAAAACAAGCTTTTCTTTTTAAACCTGGGGATACATAGTAGATGCTTGCTCTTTGATTGAAAAAATTATTTGTTACCCCAGCCAAAAATAAAAAGATTCCCATTTAGAATGTCAATAATTATTACCTGAAGTTTCGGCTTTTTTCCATTTAGTTACTATGAGAAAAAATCAAGATTAACAACACTAATTTAGATCATAGCCCATCAATCTTCCCTTAGTACGGAACCCAGCAACTTTTCATAAGCCTTGGCATATTTTTCCATGCCTCCATCTGTTGGATGCACCCCATCCACAAAATCTTCAGCAGTTAGGTTTAATTGATGATAAGAAAGTAGATATATTTTCTTTATTCCCTGGGCCTTCAAATCATTTAAAGCTTTCTTGTTAGCCGTATTCAAACTTTCATATATTTTCTTTTTTGGTAAATATATTTCTCCGCCCGGATATCCGGCGTGATCGGTTAAAATTATAGGGGTATTAGGATTGTTTTTCCGAAGTGTTTTCACAGAGGCCATTAACCGATTATAAGCTGTAGAATCATCCAGTCCCTGTCCAGAAGTGAAATTGGCCAAACAATCCAAAATATAGGCCTGGACAGGGAGGTGTGCCAGATAATTTACTATTTCGGGCTCTAACCTTCCGTTACCTGAAAAACCAAAATTCAATATGGGAAGACTTGTATTTCGACTTAATTTACTCGTCCAGGCATTGCCCGGCCTACTGGCACAGGCACCCTGGGTAATGGAAGTACCATACACAGCAATGGGTTTGATTTCAGTTTGGGAATTAACCTTAAAATCATTAGAACCGTCCAAGCCAATTTTCATCCATTTTAAACTCGCATAGAGAGGCAGATAAAGCATAAATTCCCTTTCAGTTTTTGCTTCCACTTTGGAAAGTTGGAAAGTATAATTAATGGTATCAGCGAAATGGAAATTTCCTTTTACCCACTTCCAGGCCTCCTCCTTATTCTTAACATATAGATCTATCCCACTAACCCCGGTAGCAGGCATATGAGGGAACTCCCGCTCTCCTTCCACTTCATATTTTACTATAATTTTATCTGCGGTTGTAGTAAAACGTAAATTTACCCCGGCTGGGTTTTGAGAAAGCTTCCATACCGCTTTCCGGACTTTCGTTTTCATGCTTTCCGGAAAACGTTGAAAGGGGTTTTCGGTGTTTTCAGAAAGCCTTCCATGGAGGCTCAGCTTTGAAACATCCTGCCATTTTATATCGCTATTTTCCTGGGCTGATACCTGCAACACGATCAAGAAGCAAAAGAAAATACTAAATCTACTCATTGGATAGACGTTTCTTGTTTTCGAATTCCTTTTTACTATACACCAGGTTTGCCGCCACGGGTTTATTTACTGGTATAGCCAAACTAGCAAGATAACCTGTAATTACACAAACGGGAATAGCAATAAGCGGGTAGATATAAAAATTCAAGGGAGTAAAGTATTTTACAAAAATTAAGGAAATAACACTTAATACCGCACCTATGAGTGTACCTATCCAATTCGCTTTTCTAAAGAAAATACCCAGCATAAAAATTCCTGCGAGCGCACTCCCAAATAAACCAACTATCTCCTGAAAAAAGAAGAACAGCGAGGCAATAGGAAAAGCTGCCATTACACAGGCAACCGCAGTACCCAAAATACCAACGGTTACGGTCACCCTCCTGGCAACTTTCATGGCCATTACATCTGAATAGCCACGGTTAAAGCGTTTATAAAAATCTACTGTAATTACGGTTGAAACACTGTGCATACTGCTATCCAGGCTCGACATTGCTGCTGAATACACACCGGCTATTACCAAACCCGCCACCCCAGGCGGAAGATGGTCTGCGATAAATAAAGGAAAAATACCATCGTTTTGCATTCCTACCTGCAGGAACTGTGGGTTGTCTTTAAAATAAACATATAAAAATGTACCCATCATGAAAATAAGTAGACCGGCAGGGATTGAAATAATCCCGTTCATCCAAATACTTTTCCTTGCTTCTTTTTCATTGGCGGTGGTTAAATAACGTTGTACCACAGCCTGGTCTGTAGTATAGGGGGCGAAATTAAGCGCAAAGGTACCCAGAAATAGGGACCAGGTAACTACCTCGGTTAGGCTCCATCTAAAATCGAACAGTTGTAGCTTCCCATCCTGGTAGGCGGTATTAAAAATATATCCCACATCGCCAATATCAATTGCAATATAAACAAGACCTAAAATAAGGCCTCCTATAAGCACAATTACCTGAATTACATCTGTCCAGATCACCGCTTCTATCCCACCCATTACCGTATAAATTATAGCCAGGACGCCCATAATAATAATTGCCACGTAAATATCTATCCCTACTACGGTAGAAAGTGCCAATGCTGGCAGGTAAACCACAATCCCCATACGCGCCAACTGGAACAATACAAAGGAACCGCTACCGAACATACGCACTACCACGTTAAAACGTTTTTCCAGGTATTCGTAGGCTGTAGTGATATTTAAATTCCGAAAGAAAGGAAGGTAATAGGTAATAATAATGGGTACTATCATAAGGATAGTAAAATATCCCAAATATGCCTGCCAATCATAACTAAAGGCCAGGGCAGGCTGTGAAAGATAGGTTATAGCACTGAGCATGGTTGCATAAATACTTAAACCTGCTGCCCACCATGGAATACGTCCACCGGCCAAAAAGTAATCATCGGTACTTTTATTCCTTCGTGAAAAATACCAGCCTATGCCTATCATTAGAGCCAAATACACTATTAAGGTTAAGTAATTAAGCCATCCAAAACTGGTTTCACGTGGTGTAATATTTATTTTGTTAATAAGCGGGGTACGTACCCCGGGATTTATCTCTCCAAGCGGAACGATTATATCGCCTCCCCACTGCAAGGCTTTGGTGACCACCGGGGATGCCCCTGCAATCGTCCCATGTTTGGTCCAGGTATCGGTAATGGTGTGGTAAGCCCAAATGGTCTTAGAAAAAGATGTGGTTTTTAAATTCTCTTTTACTTCTTGTTGCAATGAATCAATTTTCGTTGCCACTCTTAAGGTATCTGAAGGTAAGGACTTCTGTTTTTCGATTTCCTGTTGAAGCTCCAGTCGTACAGCCCATTTTTGCTGCTCCCCTCCTGCCCCTCCAAAAATTAATATATGGGCATCCCCCATTTTAATGGCTGGTGCCGCCCCAATATATCCTCCTTTTAACCCTGGAGTGCCATTATCCGGTATGGAGTTTTTTTGTATCCATTTTCGGGATAATGGGTTATACTGCCAAACATCGCTTAAAAACTGATTCGGATTTTTGGCATCAGGATCGTAATGGGTACCACTAAATACATAAACCACATTGGTTTTACCATTATTTTGAGATATAACAACCGGTTGTATCCTGCCTTTTCCCGGGATGTCCTGCAATTGCCTCCAACCTTTGCCAGGTGAAAAAACTAAAAAATTCTTTGTGGCTTTGCCCCCGTTGGTTTCCTGCCCCCCTGCCACATATATTTCATTGCCAATCGTCGTAGCTTCCATATTTGCCAGGGGAACAGGGAGCTCAGGTTTTTGTTCTATTTCAATTTTTTCGGAAATCGGATTCCACTTTAACAAAAACACATCTTTATAGACCCCGTCCTCATTATTCCCGCCTATGCACCAGAGTCCTTCCGTAGTACTCACCGAGGCTCCGTAAGCTAAAGGTTTAGGCAATTCGATTTTTACATCATGCCAATCATAAGTATCCCCCGATTTTTTCAGCACATAAATAGTATTGTACCATCGCTTGCTACCACCTTCCCAAACTTCATTTTCAGGAAAATTAGCCCCCCCCGCTACGATCAATACATCATTATGAACCCCAACAAAAGAGCCATTAAGGCCCTTTTTTAAGGGTAAATTTGCGATTGAATCCCAACTGAACTCAATTTTTTCCTTCTCCTGGGAATTTCCCAGACCAATGAAGAGGAAACAGAGAAAGATAGTAAGGAATAAACGTACACCTGTAAACATGAATTCTATTTTAATAGTTTTCTTTAAAAAACGTGATCATCTTGATACTTTAATTTTGCTAAATATATAAATTTAAAAGTATTATGTATAACATATCAGGTAATTACTTTATTGAAATATTCGAAACATAAGATCTTACTTATATTCTAGAATGAAGTCCTCTGACTTTAAAACAGCTAAATATTATCCCTAGCCTAACAACGCGAATTGAAAAAAAACCAATATGAAATTTATAATGTTATCTATCAAAAGTCTTCTCAAAGAATAGACTTTAAACCCAAACCTCAGACCAATAAAGTCCAATTAATATCTTATAATTTCATTTTGAATGTGGACGCCGGTAAACCCTCACTGTTTATCAAATTTCCCAATGAATAAGGCTGCCATCCATAATAAACCATATTAGGTTTCTCAGCAGCATATATCAAAACTTTATCTCCCATTATCTGTGCTGAAATGGGTTTTTTCCCATCCAAGGAAAATCCTTTTAATACTGCATGCTCCCTTATGTAAAGACCCTTACCAGTATATTTAAAAGAAATAGTAATCTTTCCATCATCGTATTCAGCCATGATGGGCAGTGGCCCGGATACCAATATATTTTTCTTATAAACCCGATTAAGCGCCCATCGAGCAAGCCTGTTCCCAACATCTTTCTTGTTCCTGGGATGAACATCATTTTTTGCGCCTATATCACTGCTTACGACCATTCCCACATTTTCCATTTCATCCAAAAGAAGGCGTTGATTATTCCTGAATTCCGGCCAATATCCCCCCTTATAGTTGATAGTATCAATAGATGAAAGCTGTACCCAGAAGAAAGGCATTTTAGGCTGTTGCCATTTTTTACGATAATCTTCAATCATCAATTTTTGTAGTTTGGGATATTCTTCTACCCGAGATTTTTCCTGAGCATTACTTTCCCCCTGGTACCACAGAATCCCTTTTATGGCCATTTTGGTAACAGGTTCCATTCCAGATTTATAAGCAAAGCCGGGTTTATAAGCATGGTTCGCTCCCAAACTATCAGTATGAATTGCCACGCCTTCTACATTTTGTTTCCCACGCTCCCTTATCCAGATGGGCAAAGCATCATTTTCCAGCCAATTCCCAATCACTTTTTCGTCAAATGCCGGATGTTCCCGTAATGTTTGTACTGAAATAAATGTTTCTATGGGTGCCCCGCCAATGGCCATATTGATTAAACCGACGGGGATTTTTTCTTCCCTAAGTATTTTTTTACCAAAATAATAACCCACTGCGCTTAATTCATGGATTTGCGGTACCCCACTCTCTTCCCATTTCCCGGAATAGAACTGTTTTGGGGTCAATTTCTTTAAATTTTCTTCTGAATATTTTTCAGCATATATCCCTTTGCCCGTAAAATTGGCATTATAGAACCGAAGCTTATCCCCCGCTAGCTCCTTTTTTTCTTCATCAAAATGCATTTCAGATTTCAGCGGCCACTCCATATTAGATTGACCAGATAATAACCAAACATCACCAATCAAAATATTATTCAATACAATCTTTTCTTCCTCCGAAATAATACTAAGTTCCTGCGCCACAGTATTTGCTGGTTGTGAAGGAAATTCTACTTGCCAGGTAGAATCGGTTTTTGCCCTGACTTCCCTTTTTTCCGAAGAAAATTCAACTTTCACCAAAGTCCCGGGAGCCGATTTTCCCCAGATTTTTATAGGAGCTTCCCGCTGCAAAACCATATTATCGGTAAATCTATTGGGTAAAGAAATTTGGGCTAAGCCTGAAAAGCTTAAAAGTAACAGCAAGGGAAACAAGGTTATTTTCATTTTTTAATTCAGTTTTCTCATTGTTCTATATTCCGAAGCTTAATGTGTGGTTTTAAAATGCCACAGCCTGACCAAATAGGACAGGCTGTGGATTTATTTTTAAAACGGATATCCCTATGAAGAGATTGAAATTATTCCCCCGCACCGCTGGTGATGGTGTCCTTTTCCACCAAAGTTTCATCTTCTTCAAAAACGTGTTTGGCGTAATTATAATCCAACGTATCGTATCTTTCTGAAAGTTTTTTCAACCTGGATTTAAAGTCTGCCCAGTCTCTCTTTTCGCGAGGTGTCCATACTACTTCAGCCAAGGCACTCATTCTGGGTAGTACCATATATTCCACATAATCTGAAGTTTTCATATACTCGGTCCATACATTCCCCTGAGCACCTAAAATATGTTTGGCTTCTTCTTCGGACAATTCCTCTGGGGTGGGTTCAAAAGAATAGGTTTTCTTTACGGTAGTGAGACCACCTATTGCAAGGGGCTCTGTTTCGGGATCAGCCTGATAATGGTCTAAATAGAGGTGCGAGCCCGGGGTCATGATTACATCATGTCCCTGTTTGGCCGCGTCTATACCGCCATCCATACCGCGCCAGGACATCACTGTAGCATTGGGGGCCAAACCACCCTCCAGGATCTCATCCCATCCAATTATTTGACGTCCATTTTTATTTAAAAATTTTTCAATACGCTGGATAAAATAACTCTGAAGCTCGTGTTCATCTTTAAGCCCCTCGCGCTTGATGACTTCCTGAGCCTGAGCACTTTCTTTCCATTCTTTTTTAGGGGCTTCATCCCCTCCTATATGAATATATTTACTGGGGAAAAGTTCCATCACTTCAGTAAGTACATCTTCGAGAAATTTAAAAGTTTCTTCTTTAGGTGCATAAATTTGATTAAAAACACCCCATTTAGTTGCCACCTCATAAGGGCCGGTATCGTTGCCGAGTTCCGGATAAGCAGCAAGAGCGGCAAGGGCATGGCCGGGCATTTCTATTTCAGGAATAACCACAATATGTTTACTTTGGGCATAAGCCACAATTTCCTTTACTTCTTCCTGGGTATAAAAACCTCCATATTCTTCACCATCGTTTTCATCCCAATTTTTCTCTACCATAGTTCCCTTACGCACGGAGCCTACTTCGGTAAGTTTTGGATATTTTTTGATTTCGATCCTCCATCCCTGATCTTCAGTAAGATGCCAGTGAAAACGGTTCATTTTATGCAACGCGATAAGATTGATGTATTTCTTAATGAATTCTACCGGGAACATATGTCTTCCCACATCCAGGTGCATTCCCCTATAAGGATACCGTGGAGCATCTTCTATTACCACTGCAGGAATGGACAAATCTGCAACTGCTTCATTTTCAGATTTGGGGGGCATTAACATCCTTAAGGACTGAATACCATAAAAAACCCCTTTTGGGTTTTTGCCGGAAATCTCAATTTTATCGTAGGCAACATCAAGTTTGTAACCTTCCTCATTTTGGATATTTGCATCAATCTTCAGGTAAATGCCATGAGTAGCGCTATCTTCTTCAGTAATGTTGGAAATACTTGCGCCAGATGCCGTACTAAGTATTTCAGCCAAAAAATCAGCTTCACTTTGCAAAGAAGCTGCTGCATAAATTCTGGTATTTTCGTCTATCAGGAACCGGCCGTTTGCCATTTCCATTTTTGCTGGAAGTGGAATAATTGGGTAGTTGATGTCGGAATTCTCAATAATTTTATATTGCTCATAGGACTTGCTATTGTCACAGGAGGTTAGAGCAATGGTTAGAAATAGGAAACCTAAAAATTTTTTCATTTCAATTAGAATTTATAAATAATTGATAAAAATAAACCTAAAAATTTTCAATATGAAAGGTTTATTTATCTATTTTTTCGTTTTGTTATCATATTAGTTTCGATTCAGTTTTAAAAAATGCAGTCCGGCAAATTATCAAATTTTAAAAGTAATGTGGCATTCCCCATTTGGAATGCTATGAAGATGCTTTTGTACAAATTTTAGTTACGCTTTATGTATAAGACAGACATTCTTAAAATGAAAATCAATATGGTTTATTTTTAGCTTGCTTATATTTATCTTCCCCGTCTGTTAACCATTCTAATGAGAAGCTTACAAAGGCATTCTCTTTATAATCGTCTTTTTCAAAAAACACTCCTATTTCCCCGTTTTCAAGAATAGTCATGGATGAATAAGCTGAACCACCGGCATAGACAGTTTTGCCATCACTCCAGGTCTTCCCTTCATCATAACTTATCCTTACAGTTAGATTCTTACGGTCTTTAGCGTCATTGGAATTTGAAAACAAAAGGCGATTTTTATCATATCCATCTTCAACCGAAGTATAACGCAGGATGCTGGCGTTGTTGCCCGGATCTACCAGCTGGGGTTCGGGTTTTGTAGCCCAGGTTTTTCCTTTGTCATTTGAGATATGAACATAACGATGGCCTTCCCTCGTATTGACCCGGGAGTTGATCATATAATCCCCATTGGCCAATTGAATTACCTTGGATTCATTTGCAGGCTTAATCGGGGAATCTATCAAAAACCAAGATTTTCCGTGGTCATCACTTCCAAATAAATGTAAACCATTCTCCAAATTCACCAGGGTATGCAGCAACCTCCCGTCTTTAGTTTGGATCCCCCTGCCAGAGGTTATGAACTTAAAATCATCATGCCATTCGGGTTTTGAAATTTGAGAAGTGATATCCTGGGGCTCTTCCCAGGTTTTTCCATTATCGGTGCTTTTCATGACATGTAAATAATACACATCTTTTTCCTTGTCCAGGTCCATATAATTATAAAACAGGAAAATATCCCCGGTTTCTTCATCTACGATCATGGAAGGATCTGAAGCAGATTGCCCGTCCGGAAAATCTATTACCATTTCAATATCGCTCCAGGTTTTACCGTTATCGCTGCTTCGGCGTTGCACGATGTTTATGTCCCTACTGCCCCGCAGATCAGCGCAACCCGGCACCCGTTCATCTATGCTGGCTAGGAGGTCACCATTGGGAGCAGTGACAATGGCAGGTATCCTATAACATTCCACTCCTTCAGTCTCCCGCGCATCAAATAAATTTATAAAATCGAGATTATTATTTTTAGGTTCTGGATCTTGGATTACTTTTTGGGTGCCACAACTTAAAAAAACAAAACTGATTAATAAAATTGAAATCTTTTTCATCTTTGAATTTTTATATTTTTACGTGTATTTATTCTTAATAAAGCTCATCTATATCGGTAGATTCCAGTTCATACAAAAAACGAGAAACTTTCACAATGTGGTCGTCGATGCAATTATTACCGTTTTCCACCATAAGCCAGTGGTGGAATGACAATGGAACCCGCTCCCTTTTCCCAGGCAATTCCTGCTGATCTTACCACAATTTCTTCCGCCAGGATTGTATCGGTGCCTTAAGGAAGATTGTAATTATGGACGTCAGTAGCTCCCCACGGCAAGACCGAAAAGCTGCAACTGGTAGCTTTTACCTCTTTATAATTCGTCTTATACAAAATAAAAGGCAGGATTTTTTTCATTTAAACTATGACTTTCTTATTGTGGGTCAGATTTTGGATTCAAATTAACTCTCATTATATTCCTTTATTTTAGAAGAACCGGCTAGTATATTTATTTCTAATTTAGCGAAGGTAATCAATTAAAACGTATTGCATTATGTATTACATATTAATTTAAGGGCTTTGGCATTTCTTAAAAACCCGTCCTAAACTTCAAATCCTTTTCCTCCTGAATCCCATCATTTGTCATTTTTACAGGTACGCAGGTAAACATCCATTTCCATGAGTTGGTGTCCTGGGGGATTTTCAACAGCATTTTATTCCATCCTTTTTTTAGCTTAATTTTTGTAGGGGGCCTATAAAAATAATCCTCGTCAACAAATGGGATCTCAGCCGTGTTTGTGCCCAAATTTGGTTGCTTCCAATTAGGTGGTTCTATCTCCATCCCATTGACCCAAATCTTAGGGTGGGTAGTATGCCAATCTCCCTGACCTGGAAAAGGCCCTACCCGCCTACCGCCAGATCGTGACCAGCCTTGAAATCCTACCCAAAAATCCTGGACGCGATCATCTGGGGAATAAATTTCAGAATAGGCATAAAAAGTACCCGTTCTTTCATTCGTCAAGGCCGGAAAATTAAAAAAATGCCGAAAATGAATGGTACCGCCCACTATAGGTGGAGACCATTCGTAATCTTTTCCATTCACATTATATGAAGCCTTCAAAGTATCTTCAACCGGAAAACGCAAATCAACATCACCATCATTTTTAAAAGGTCCTACAATATTCCATTTTATATCAGTCTGTCGAACGTAGGGAAACTCTTTTCCTTCAAAAAAGAGGTTTCTGTGGGTAATAACTTTATCTTCAAAGGCTTTGAACTCCTGATACTCCTTTGACCCCGCAGGGGGCAATTTAGCCCAATATTCCAGTTTATTTTCAGCCCTTCCTTTCCAGATGGGATCAGCATAAAAAACCATCGAAGGATAGATGGGGTTTTGCTTTAAAATATCACGTTCATGGGCAACGTTATTATCTGGCCATACTGCTAAAATTCCGCCCAAAGCCAAAGAATCCCCCTGGGGTTGTCTTGCAGGTTGTTGAAAAAACAAGCGTGCCATCCCTGCAAACGGATCCAAATGATTAATATAATTGGCACGGGAATCTATAAACCGATGACCTTCTCGTGGGCTGTGTTGTGCCCAGAGTTGATTGATCGAGGTGGAGTCTTTTTCTATTTCAATACCTTCTTTCCAAACAATGATTTCCCGATTATTTGATTTAACTCTATCCATAATTTTTTGAATAAAATCATCGGGAACATACTCTTCTTTATTGCGCACCTCATCGGTGCCAATATGAATATAGGGCATTTCTTCAGCACTCGCCAAACCAGCTAATTCATCAAACAAATCCAACAAAACAGGGAGCGCCTTTTCATCTTGCATCGATTCAAAACCCATAGCTGTTCTAAAGGCCCGCGAATGTCCCGGGATATCAAATTCAGGAATCACGGTTATATGCCGCGCTTTGCAAAACGTCAAAATATCTTTAAAATCTTCCTGGTTATAAAATTTACCTTTTCCCCGCGACGTGGCGGCTTCATTTTGAAGTTGTGGGTATAGTTTGCTTTCCAAACGCCACCCAGGATCATCGGTTAGATGCCAATGAAATACATTGAATTTGTATTGTGACAGCACTTCAAGTTGTTCTTTTAACTGGGCGACCGATTGGAAATTCCGGCCCGTATCGTGCATAAACCCCCTAATTTTAAATGCGGGCCAATCTGTGATTTCTACTTGGGGCAAAATCCCAATTTCAGAATGCTGCCTAAAAATTTGCTGTAGGGTTTTTATGGCGTAAAATGCTCCTTTTGAAGTGCTGGCCCAAATTTTAATTTCAAAACCAATTTTCAATTTATAAGCTTCTTCGGCATTATGGACAGAAATATGTTCTTTTATAATTTCGATTTTTACACCGTTTACTGCTTCATTAATGCCGTTGTTTTCAAAAAATGTAATCAGCTGCTTGGATTCGGGTACAAATTCAGAGGTAAGAATTTGAATTGAATTAAATTCCAACTCACTTTCCCCATATTTAATTTCCTGAGGTATTGGGATTATAGGATATTTTTCCTCTAAACTGATTGTTTGGGCCTGGCCAAGCCCGGCAGCCATAATTGATAAAAAGAAAAGTATTAATTTATCCATAAGAAAACAATAAATATCTGAAAACCGAAGTCTTTCTAATGCCTTCCCCGGTTTAAAAATAAATTACCAAAATGCCTTTGTTGCCTCTAAATACTCCATAGTTTATGCCTTCCAAATCCAATGAAATACTATTTCAATAAGTTTTCTTGTTCAATTTTTTCAAAATTTTTCCAGCACTGGTATAAGCCTCTGGGAACATGAAAACAACCTTTCCACTTTCCTCCCTTTAAAGTTAAATATGGCTCCCCCTGGCGGTTTAAATATCCAAACCACTCCCCGTTTTCTTTATCGGGGAAGCGGTTTAACGTGTATTGATGGACTTTTTCATACCATTCCCAAATTTTAGGGTTTTTAGTATGTAAGTATGCTTTAGACAAAGCCACCAGGGCTTCGAGGTGCACCCACCATAATTTCTGATCCCATTCTAATTGCTGCGGAGGATATCCTTTAACATCCAGAAAATAAAAAATCCCGCCATACTTTTTATCCCAACCAAAATTCAAAATCTTCAAAATCGTTTCTGAAGCTTTTTTTATTAAATCCTTATCATTACTTCTCACCGCAATATCTATCATAAACCACATGGCCTCCAATCCGTGCCCGGGATTTATAAGTCGGCCTTCAAAGCTATCGTTGGGAGTTCCATCCGGATTCAAGAACTCATAAATCAGTCCGTTGTCTTTTTGAAGAAAAACCTTCATTACTTCATTTACACTAAAATCAATGGTTTTTTCAACTTCTTCTGCAGGCAAAACCGCCTCCAGTTCCAATACCAGGTTCGAAAGGATCATAGGGAGGGAAAAGCTCTTTAACGGTCGGTTGCCCGTGCTTTTTTCATATTGGCCTTTGGGATTTTCCCTTCTGTCAAGGATATTGAAATAGGTATTTTTTGCCAGATCCTGTATTTCTTTATCCCCTGTTGCCTTAGCATATTGGCCAAAAGCCATTGCCGCAAAACAATCTGAAAAAATATTATAGGGCTGAACCAGCGGTTTTCCTTCGCGTGTAGTGGAAAAGTAAAAATTGCCCGTGTCATCCCGCCCATGGTCAATTAAAAAATCAATGCCCAGTTTGGCAATTTCCAGCCAATCTTTTTTTTGTTCCACATTGTTGTACAAATAGGAGAACATCCAAGCCTGCCGGCCCTGGAGCCAGATAAATTTATCGGTGTCATAGATCTCCCCCTTTTGATCGAGACAGGAAAAATAACCACCAAATTTTGTGTCAAGAGAGTTTTTTTCCCAAAAAGGGATGACATTATAGAAGAGACTTTCTTTATAAAGTAGGGAATAATTCATTACAATATGTTATACATAAAACAAATATAATGACTTATTCCGAAAGACTACTAAAAATTTTTAACTCTTACTTTCTTAGAAATCATAATTTTTTAGTAAGTTAATTTTCGCTATTTAATATTTCTAAACTTACTAATTATGGTAGTGTCGTTAATTCCAAAATTTTCGGATAATACTTCGTGAACTTCAAAGTCACCTAAAACCCTTTACTCTTAAAAAAAATTTCAAAAGAAGTACCTTCTTCTATCTTCAATTTTTTTCTTAAACGGTGACGGGCTACTTTGATGGAGCTTAAAGAAATCCCGAACAAAGTTGCTATTTGCTGAGATGGAAAATTTAATTTTATAAGGGCGCAAAGTCGTAATTCCCTATCGGTAAGAGAAGAAGTTTCTTCTTTTAAACCAGGTATAAATCCGGGATTTACCTGATTAAATAATGTATAAAACTGCTCCCATTCAGTATCTATGGTCAGACTATCATCTATTTTTTCTACAATGTTTTCGAATAACTGTTTATGTACAACATTTTTTTTCGCTTCCAAGATAAAATCTTCTTTTATCTCTACTAGTAAATTATTTTTATGCACCGTTCTCAGGGTACTATTGGTAAGCTCTTCTGTTTTAAAGCGCAGTTCATCACTCAGTCTTTTCTGTTTAAGCTGTTCATTTTGTCTTTCGGTTTCCAATAATTCCAGTTCATTTTTATAAGCCCTATCTTTTTCCTTTTCTACCTCCTTTGTTCTAATAGCGACTATCTTTTTAAAGTTGTCTCGTTGTTTTCTAATATTTCTATTACGCCAGTTAGCAAGAAAAAGTATCAACAGTCCCGTTAAGAGCAACAAGAAAGCTTGTATTTCCCAACGTTGCCAGAAAGAAGGCAATACTTGAAATTGAATGTTTGCCTCCTGAAGAGATAGTTGTCCCGTGCCATTTTTTGCTGATATATGTAGCCTATATTCTCCTGGAGCAAGGTTAGAAAAAGTAAGTGATTTACGCTTATTTAAAGCATGCCATTGATTATTTAAGCCCTCTAATTTGTAAAAATATTCAGTGTCATCTAAATCGAAGTAATTGGAACTGGAAAAGTTTGCGGTTAAAAGATTATAGCCGGGTTGAAGCTTTAGCTTATAAGCTTGTTCATTATTAAAAACGGCTGTAGGATCTAGGTCTCTTGCCCCTTTTTCTTCTACCACCTTAAAACTCGTAAAAAAAACACGTGGTTGTGATGCATCCCTCTGCAAAGTTTCTGGCTCAAAATAGGAGAGGCCATCATTGCCTGCAAAATAAATACGACCTGTTTTACTCAAACTGGCATTTCCACCATGAAAAGGTGGAATCCCCTCTTGAATTCCAAAACTGTTAATAGTATCACTTTTTATTCGGCTTAACCCAAGGTTTGTGCTAAGCCACAAACTCCTCTCATTATCTACAAGGATACCCCGAACAATTTTACCATGTAATCCCTCCTGTTCTCCTATTCTTTCAAAATTTTTATACCTTCGAGAATACCTGTTTAACCCAAATCCATAGGTTCCTACATAGACCGACAAGTCTGGACCTTCATTAATGCAAAGTATATGGTTTCCACTTAAACTTGTAGTATCTTTTTTAGAAGTATAAAAACTTTGCAGTTGTTCACCTTCCTTAGATAGAATATTAAGTCCTTTTTCTGTACCTACCCACATTACTCCCTTTACATCCTTATAAATGCTGGTAATTCCATTGTTGCTTAAACCTTTATCAGTGTTAATTCGTTTTATAATATGAAGTTGGTCGTTGAATACCACAACTCCATTTGCGGTTCCCACCCACATATTTTCACCTGATGCTTCTTCAATAGCGTAAATAGATCGTAAGTTTTCCTGCTCTGAAAATTGTAGTAATTTTTTCAGATTTGTATCATATATATTTAAACCGCCCCTAAGCGTACCTATCCAAATACGTCCCTTATTATCTTCTTTCATAGACAGAACAATATCTCCTGCGAGGTCACTACTATTATTCTTATTATCTATAAAAACTGTGACCTCTCCAGTTTCTGGATTATATCTCCGTAAACCGTTTCTCCCTGCCGTAATCCAGAGGTTAGCTTCAGCATCTTCCAGAATTTTGGATCCCTGCTTATCCGTGTCAAACTCTAATTGTTGTGGAGAAATATTATACACATTAATACGATCTTCGAAATAACTGATTCCTCCATGTACGGTGCCCCCAAAAATCACATTATGCATTCCTCTGGCCAAACACAAAATTGAATTATCTGATAATCCCCACTCTCCAACTTCTTGTTTAAAATAAGTGAAATGGTCTTTTTCTGGCTCAAACAAATTAATACCACCTCCATCCGTTCCTATATAAATCCGTTGATTATTTCCCTCATATATACACAAAACTACATTGTTATTGATACTTTCTCCTCTCTTCGCCGTAGCTGTATAATGAATTAGCGATTTAGATTCTAGATTATATTTATAAACTCCATTTCCGTTGGTAGCTACCCATAATTGATTTAGATTATCAACTACAATATCATTTATGGGATAAGAATTATTTATTTCCTCTAAAGGAATAAGTTTTTTTGTTTGTGGATTAAAAACCCAAACTTCTCCGTTGTTTGTTCCCAGCCATAACCTCCCACGCGTATCTTCTGAAAGGGAAATAATATTCGTGTTTGAAAAGCTTTTATTTAACTGGGGAGCACTGTAGCTATAAATCTTTTGATCCTCCCGAACAGAATAGAATTTCCCCTTTCCCCCCGCCATCCAAAAATCGTAAGAATTGGAACTGGAAATGCTAAAAACCCCCTTATTAAAAATATTCCTGGTATTATCATCTGTTTCAACACTAAAAAGTTCAAACCGGTCTCTTTTTTTATGATACGTATATAATCCTTTACTGGTAGCAATCAATATATTATCTACTCCAATAATCTTCAAATCATAAATTTCGGCACTATTATTTAAGGGATAAGCACTTACTTTTTCGCCGTCATATCTATTAATACCCAGTCTGGTAGCAGCCCAAATGATTCCATTTTTATCTTGAACCACTTGGCTTATCCTATTGTCGGAAAAACCATCTCTTATATCTAAATGTTTAAACTGTAAAACAGGCTTTTGGGCATTAAGAAGACCTCCACTAAAAAATACCAAAAAGGTCATATTAAAATACTTAATGAAAAGTAAAATGTAACTCGATAATACCTTAACTATTTTAACCCTATGTCCTGATAAAAACATAACACATATGCAATTATGGTCTTTTCTCATAACATTATTAACCTAAAAGTAATGTTAATGTAACCTAAATGTAGTAGTGCAAGTTTAACGAGAATTTACAAATTATACTAATTTGGCAGGAGAAATAATCAGTTAACGAAAGTTTTTTATTTCGATTAAGAAAAAAATTGAATTCAAATTAAAACCAATCAATCATATGAAACATTTTTATTTATTTTTCTTAAGCATTCTTTTTATGAATACTATTGTATCTGCTCAAGAAAAAATTACCGTACATGGGAAAATTTCTGAAACCGATACTGGCGTTCCTGTGCCCGGCGCTAATGTGGTACAAAAAGGCACCTCCAATGGTGTAATGACCAACTTTGATGGTGAGTTTAATATTGAAGTACCTACAGATGCAATTCTTACCATATCATACATGGGTTATACGACTAAAGAAGTTCCTGTAAATGGGAGAACTAATCTAAATATCCAATTACAAACAGAATCAGCAGCACTAGAAGAAGTGATCATAGTTGGATATGGTACGCAAAAGAAAGGCAATCTTACCGGAGCGATTAGTACCATTGATGCGGAACAATTAGAAAACAGGCCGGTCAATAATGTCATGCAGGCACTTCAAGGTGCTGCACCAGGTTTGCTTTTAAGTGTCGGAAATAGTGGCGGAGAACCAGGATCTAATATGAACATTAGTATTCGGGGCGTGGGCAACCTTCAGGGAACCGGTGCCCCTTTAGTGGTAGTTGATGATATTCCTTTGAATGACCCTTCTGGTTTAAATGATATCAATCCAGATGACATTGAAAGTATTTCTGTATTAAAGGATGCTGCATCATCGGCTATCTATGGTTCGCGTGCAGCGTTTGGTGTTATTTTGGTTAAGACTAAGAGTGGTGAAGGCGTATCTGGACATGAAGTTATTTATTCTAATAATTTCATCTACTCTACGCCTTTAAACCGACCTGAAATGATGAATTCTTTAGATTTCGCAAATTATTTTAATTTATCTGCAACCAACGGTGGTGGTGCTCCTATTTTTAGTGATGAAGTTTTAAATCGTATAAGAGACTATCTTGCTGATCCAGTGAATACCCCGGTGACTGTTGCAAATGAAGCTGGTACGAGATGGCAGCAATATACAGGCTCAAATGCCAATACAGATTGGTTTGATGTGATGTACAAAGATTTGGTACTTCGGCAACAGCATAACCTAAGTTTCGCTGGAAACGAAAAAAAATTAAGCTACAATGTGTCAGGTTCGTTTTATGATGGACCTGGAATCATGAATTTTGGAGATGATGGTTTTCAACGATATACTCTTAACACTAAAGTTTCAAGCAAAATGACTGATTGGTTTACTATTAATGCTAATCTTAGACTGTCGAGAGGAGATATAGATAGACCAAGCTACGACATGGGCTTGTACCTTCACAATATTGCAAGACGTTGGCCAACAAACGGGGTGGTTATGCCAAATGGCTCATACAGTGATGGCTCCGAAATTCCATTCCTTTTAGACGGGGGCCGTACGAAGACGAGAGATTTAAATACTAATATAGGTCTCGATTTAGTATTTGAACCGATTGAAGACTTAAAAATTAAAACTAGTCTGTACTATCGCCAAGCGAATTACAACTACTCCAGCCACAATGCAAAGGTAGGTGTTATAGAGCCTAACGAAGAGGAACGTTTAATTAGAAGCAATAATAGTTTTTATAGATATGCTTCTGAAAACTCATATATCTCCCCCAACTTGGTTGTCTCATATGAGAAAAAAATAAACGAGGTGCATAATTTCTCAGCATTGGCCGGTTTTCAACAAGAGGAATCTAGCTACAGTTCTATAGGTGGTTCTAGAAATGATTTAATAACAGATGGCGTGCCTTCAATCTCTACGGCTGTGGGAGAGGATAATATTGATGATTCACAAGGAACTTACACCACACAAGGTTATTTTGGAAGGTTTACCTATAATTACAAAGAAAAATATCTTTTTGAACTTAACGGACGTTATGATGCATCATCAAGATTTGCTGAAAACAGCCGTTGGGATTTTTTCCCATCATTATCTGTTGGATATAACCTCGCCAAAGAAAATTTCTGGAATATAGATAAAGTAAATATGTTTAAGTTCCGTTTTTCTACGGGTTCTATTGGAAATCAAAATGTAGCTAATTACTTATATGTACCACGTATGCCAATTAGGACTAACCTGTGGTGGTTAGGTAGTGGAGGCAGACCAAATTATACCTTAACACCTGGACTTGTTAGCCCAGATATAACTTGGGAAACGGTGAGCACCCAAAATATTGGTTTAGATGTGGGTGCATTTAACAACCGTTTACAAACAACTGTTGAATACTTCATTAGAAAGACAGACGATATGTTTGGACCGGCAGAACGATACCCTGCATTATTAGGAACATCTGCACCACAAGCTAATAACGCATCTTTAGAAACCAAAGGTTTTGATTTTAGCGCACAATGGAAGGATAATTTAGGCGATTTTAAATACAATGTTGGTGTTATTTTATCTGATGCTGTAACAACAGTAAAAAAGTACCGCAACCCAAATAATTTGCTGGACAATTACCGTGAAGGGCAAAAGTTGGGAGAAATATGGGGTTTTGAAACGCTTGGTTTATATCAAAATCAAGAAGAAATAGATAATGGTATAGATCAATCCACAATGTATGGTGGCGTATGGTTTCCTGGTGATGTGAAGTATGCAGATCTTAACGGTGATGGCCAAATCGATTGGGGAGATAATACGACCGATGATCCAGGAGATAGAAGGGTCATAGGTAATTCAACACCTAGATATCAATATTCTTTAAATGGTGGTTTCGATTATAAAGGTTTTGACTTTTCAATGTTTTGGCAAGGTGTTGCAAAAAGAGACGTTTGGGCGGGCGGTCCATATACTTTTGGGGCCGTAGGAAACCAATGGCAATCTGCTGCACTTGCAGAGCATGCTGATTATTGGTCTACAGATAATCCTGGAGCATTTTTGCCAAGACCAACATTTAGAAGCGCTTGGAGAAATCAAGAAACACAAACCAGATATTTACAAAATGCATCTTACATAAGATTAAAGAATGCAACTCTTGGCTATAATTTCTCAGAATCCATAATAGAAGAACTATCTCTTAGCAAGCTTAGATTATTTATTACAGGTGAAAATCTTTTAACTATTTCTGAGATCTCTGGAATATACGATCCAGAAGCTACTGGGGGGCGTTGGGGTAATGGAAAAATATATCCGCTTCAAAAATCTTATTCTATAGGCTTAAATGTTCAATTTTAATAAAACAACATTATGAAACATATAAAATTTTTTACTTTAATCTTTTTTATGGCCACATTTGTCGGCTGTTCTAATGATTTACTTGATCAACTGCCCCAAGATGAAATATCTCCGGAGCAATATTGGAAAACACCCAATGACCTGGCACTTTTCTTAAATCAATTTTATACATCGTTTCCAGTACATTCTGGATTTAACGGGGGTATTTTTGAGTTTGACAACAACAGTGATAATCTGGCAGAAATATTTGTCAACGACCGGTTTGTAGGAAATAACGCTCTTGCACCCATTTCAGATAATTCTTGGAATTATAGTTCTATTAGAAGTGTGAATTTTTATCTTGAAAATAGTGGCACCGCCAAAGGGGATGCTGCTTTGATTGCACATTATGATGGAGAGGCCTATTTCTTTAGAGCTATGTTTTATTATAACCTTCTTAAACGATATGGCGGAGTACCATATATTGAGAAAACACTTAATACAGATTCGCCAGAATTGCTATCGGCTAGAATGCCAAGAAACGAATTAGCGACAAAAATAGTTGAAGACTTAGACAAAGCGATAGCCGGATTAAAGCCACAAGGTTCTGCTGAGGCTTTTAGAGTGCATCAAGGTATAGCCTTGTCCTTAAAGTCCTCGGTATCCCTTTATGAGGGCACTTGGGAGAAATATCATGATGGTACTGTATTTGCCGCACCTGTTAATGAAAGTGCTAAATTTTTGCAGTGGGCTGTAAATGCCGCTGAAACTTTAATGGACCAAGAAAGTTATTCCTTATATGATAATGGCACTGAAAAAACCTATTGGGATTTATTTAATAAAGTAGATTATTCAGGAATCTCTGAGGTTATGTTCTGGAAAAAATACGATCCTTCAGAAGGTTTAATCCACCGTGTGGGACATTATCTTCCCCATACAGGTGCTGGAACTGGGGTGACCAAATCTTTGGTGGATTCCTATTTGGCTATTGACGGGCAACCAATTGGAGTGAGTCCTTTGTACAGCTCCAGTCAGGAAAGCAGTCTTACGGACATTGTGAAAGATAGAGATCCCAGACTTGCTCAAACCATCGGTACTCCAGGAGATTTGCTTACCTTAAATTCGGGGATACCAAACGAAATATTTGAATATCCGACCTTTAGGGGCAATAACGAAATAACCAATACCACTGGGTTTCAAATTTATAAAGGAGGTATTACAGATAATGCCCAACGATATGATAGTTGGACAGGTGCTATAATTTTTAGATATGCCGAAGTACTGCTTAATTTTGCTGAAGCAAAGGCCGAGTTGGGTACCTTGACACAAGCAGATTTAGATAAATCCATCAACCTACTTAGGTCTCGAGTAGATATGCCATCTTTAAATATTAACCCTACTACTGATCCAAATAAAGCGTTTCCGGCATTGAGTGATATTATCAATGAGGTTAGAAGAGAACGTAGGGTGGAATTGGCTCTAGAAGGAAAGCGTTTTGATGATTTAATGCGTTGGGCTGCTGCTGACGAGCTAATTGTTGGAAAAAGATTAAAAGGTTTTAAAATTGTTGGTAGTGATATAGAATCAGAATTTTCAGATTTAATCAACGAATCTATTTTAGTGGATCAAGAGGGTTATATAGATCCTTACATTAACACGATACCATCAGGTTTTGGTTTTAATTTAGGTAGAGACTATTTGTCTCCAATTCCAACAGAACAAATTGTTCTAAGTGAAGGCAACGTGACTCAAAACCCAGGTTGGTAAAATTTTGAATTAGCCAGAAACAGGCAGGTTCTTCTAACAAGGGACCTGCCTTTTTTATGCAGCTTTAGGTATATTGAGATTTACTTCACAACTTTTTCTTATGAAAGCTTACTTAAAAATTATCATTGGGGTATTTATCCCAATTTGTATTGATCTTTCATCAACTACTGCTTCCGCACAGCAAACAAATCAAACTCCCAACATCATCCTTATTTATACCGACGATCTGGGTTATGGCGACATCAGTAGTTATGGAGGACAAATTCCTACACCACATATAGACAATTTAGCCAAAAATGGTTTGAAATTCACCAACGCCTATGTAACTGCAGCTACCTGTACCCCTTCTCGCTATGCCCTGCTCACGGGAGAGTATGCCTGGAGAAAAAAAGGTACAGGAGTGGCGCCGGGAGATGCTACCAGTCTCATTTTACCTGGACGCACTACTTTACCGGGAGTTTTGCAAAAAGCCGGCTATAAAACCGCGGTAGTCGGCAAATGGCATCTTGGCCTGGGGAAAGAGGCTCCCATTAATTGGAATAAAGATATTAAACCCGGTCCCCTGGAGATAGGATTTGATTATGCCTACCTCCTACCCGCTACCGGCGATAGGGTGCCAACGGTTTTTGTAGAAAATCACCGGGTGGTAAACCTGGAGCCTGAAGACCCAATAAGCGTAAGCTACCGCAAAAACTTCAATGACAAGCCTACTGGAAGCAAAAATCCCGAACAATTAAAAATGATGTATTCCCACGGGCACAACCAAAGCATCACCAACGGGATAAGCCGAATAGGTTATATGAGCGGAGGAAAAAAAGCCTTATGGCGAGATGAAGATATCGCCGATGTTTTGGTAAACAAATCGATTGGGTTTATACAAGAAAACAAAGACACAGCATTTTTTCTATATCTCGCCACCCATGATATTCACGTACCTCGTGTACCGCATCAACGTTTTGCCGGCACCACAGGAAAAGGCCCACGTGGCGATGTAATTGTACAATTAGATTATACAATAGGCGCAGTTCAAAAAAAGCTGAAAGAATTAGGCTTAGAAGAAAATACCCTAATAATTTTCACCAGTGATAACGGTCCCGTGTTAGATGATGGTTATGTTGATGGCGCTACCGAAAGATTGGGGGAACACAATCCTTTTGGAGGTTTTCGCGGTGGAAAATATAGTGCTTACGAGGCCGGCACCCGAGTGCCTCTTATCGTACAATGGAAAGGAAAAATAAGTCCTGGAAGTAAATCTTCGGCTTTAATAAGTCAGGTAGATTTCCTAAGGTCTTTTGCGGCGGCCACCGGGCAAAATGTACCCAAAGATAAAGCTATAGACAGTCAAAACCAGTGGAAAGCTCTTACCGGACAACAAGCGAAAGGTAGAAAATCTCTGGTACAGCAAGCCATTAGAAATGTATTGTCTTACGTTGAGGGAGATTATAAATATATCGAACCTTACCCCGGCCCATCAATGGTGCCCTGGGGAGTAAACATAGAAACCGGGTTTAAAGAAAAACCACAACTTTATAACCTAAAAAAAGATCCCGGAGAAACGGAAAATTTGGCTTCTAAAATCCCAAAAAAAATGAAAGAAATGAAAGAAATGAAAGTAGCACTGAAAAAAGTTAGGGATTTTAAAGAGTTAAATACAAGTACTAAGAATAAACATTAACGAGAATTCAAATTTAATCCAATGGCCAATTACAGAGTTTTCCTTTGTTCGCTAGGTTTAGCGGCAACTTTGTTTTCCTGTAAAAATGAAGAAAAAAAAAAGGAAACAGAAGAAAACAAACGTCCCAACATAGTCTTTATGATGTCTGACGATCACGCTTATCAGGCTATAAGCGCCTACAACGATAAGCTTATTAATACTCCAAATATCGATAGGCTTGCCAAAGAAGGTATGCTCTTTAATAATGCCTCGGTCACCAATTCCATCTGTGCCCCTTCCAGAGCGGTAATTCTAACAGGAAAGCACAGCCATATGAATGGCAAAATAGATAACCTCAGTAAATTTGACACCACGAATGTCACTTTTCCGCAACTCTTGCAAGATGCCGGTTACCAAACAGCCATGTTCGGAAAATTACATTTTGGAAATAACCCAAAAGGTTTCGATGAGTTTAAAATCTTACCCGGCCAGGGAAGTTACTATAACCCTAAGTTTATGACTAAAGATGGTGACACCGTAATAGATGGTTATGTAACCGATATTATCACCGATCTTACCCTGAACTGGTTGGAAAAAAAGCGGGATCCCGAAAAACCTTTTCTATTAATGTATCTGCACAAAGCGCCACACCGTGCCTGGTTACCAGCAGAGAGGCATTATAAAGAATTTACAAAAAAAGAATTTCCATTACCGGAAACACTTTTTGATGATTACACCCGTATTCATCTTAAAGCAAATTCTCCCGAATTTACTTCTCAAAAAAAAAATTTGGAGCAGCCAAAAAACCGTAAAAGTACAGCGGCCAAAACTGCTGAAATGAACATTCTAACCCATATGATCCTTACCAACGACAATAAGTTGACGGACAGTGTGGTTAAAAAATTGGGGATTAAGGAGCCTTATTTAGGCGATCCTACCAGTAGGATGAACGAGGAACAAAAAGCTGCCTGGGATAAAGTTTACAGCCCAATTAATAAGGAATTTGCTGAGAATTATCATGAAATGGACGATAGAGACCTTATGAAATGGAAATACCAGCGTTATATGCAGGATTACCTTGGAACCATTGCGGCCGTAGATGAAAACGTGGGTCGGGTTCTGGATTATTTAGATGACAATAATTTATCTGACAATACGATTGTGGTTTACACTTCAGATCAAGGTTTTTATTTAGGCGAACACGGCTGGTTCGATAAGCGCTTTATGTATGAAGAGTCTTTTAAAACCCCATTACTCATCCGTTGGCCAAACAAAATAAAAGCGGGTATTACAGAGGAAGAAATGGTGCAAAATCTGGATTTCGCACAAACATTTTTAGATGTTGCCGGGGTTGAAGCTCCAGACGAAATGCAAGGCAAAAGCCTGGTGCCACTTTTAAAAGGAGAACAGAAGGCCTGGGACCGGGATGCCGTTTATTACCATTATTATGAATACCCGGCGGAACATGCCGTTAAAAGGCACTACGGAATTGCCACCAAAGAATATAAAATAATCCATTTTTACTATGATATAGATGAATGGGAGCTTTACGACCGAAAGAACGATCCACAAGAATTGCACAATATTTTTTACGATCCAGATTACTCGGAAGTAAGGGAAGAGATGGTACAAAAACTTAAAGAAGTACGTAAAAAATATAAGGATTCTGAAAAACTGGATAAGCAGTTTATAAAGGTTTATGAAGATAAATAAGTTTAAGTTTTAAGTATGCACATATTCAATTTCCACAGAAACTCAGGAATTTTATCTTCGGAGTTTCTTCAAACTATAATCCGAGATTTATACCCGGTGAATTTAATGCGGCATCATAATAAGTTGCTACTGAAAAAAAGAAACTTCTCGAACAGCCTAATGCTTTTCCTTGTACTTTTTGGAATAACAAGCACGGTTCAAGCTCAGCTTATTCCAGCTCCTTCTAAAATGGATAAAGGTTCTGGGGTTTTTGAAGTGGATGAAAATACTTCTCTTCAGTTTTCTTCAAAAAACGATGGTCTGGAAGAAATGACTATCTATTTTCAGAAGCAAGTAAAGCGTTTAAGCGGAATTGGGCTTCCTATCAACGAAAAATCCGGGAAGAAAATCCGGTTTCAGATAGATGAAAAATCAGGTTTAGTTGAAGAAGGCTATAAACTGGAAATTTCCGAAGACAATATTGAAATTTCTGCGTCCACAACAGCGGGAGTATTTTATGGAATGCAGAGTGTTTTGCAATATTTCCCGGACATACGTACCAACGAAAAAATTACTCTTCCAGTGATGGAAATTACCGATGAGCCTGCATTTGGCTGGCGAGGCATGATGCTGGATGTAAGTAGGCATTTTTATTCCGTAGAAACCATCAAAGAAGTATTGGATTTAATGGCATTTTACAAACTAAATACTTTTCATTGGCATCTCACCGACAACGAAGGATGGCGGTTAGAAATTAAAAAATACCCGAAACTGACCTCCGTTGGGGCCTGGCGGCAGGAAATTCCGGGTAGTGTTTTTTATAAAAAAGATTCTACTTATGCTGAACCCCTAACCGGGGAGCCTTACCGTTATGGCGGGTTTTACACCCAGGAGCAAGCTCGGGAGGTTGTCGCTTATGCCACAAAAAGAAACATCACGGTAATTCCCGAGATAGAAATGCCGGGACATTCTGCCGCAGCCCTTGCCGCTTATCCCGAGTTTTCCTGTGCACAGCCAAAACAGGATCCTCCTGGATCAAACCTTTGGAACGATGTGACAGATACCGAAAATATGGCATTTAATTATTGCGCCGGGGAAGAAGCCCCTTTTCAATTTTTACAAGATGTGCTGCTCGAGGTGATGGAAATATTCCCTTCAGAATATATTCACGTAGGCGGGGACGAAGTAGATAAATCTTATTGGGAAAAATGCGCTTCCTGCCAGGCCAGGATTCAGGAAGAGAACCTTAAAAATGAAGAAGGGCTGCAAAGTTATTTTATAAAACGTATGGAGAAATTTCTGGATGCGCATAACCGCAAACTTTTAGGCTGGGACGAAATTTTGGAAGGCGGCTTGGCACCACAAGCCACAGTAATGAGCTGGCGGGGCGAAAAAGGCGGCATTGCTGCGGCAAAATCTGGGCACGATGTAGTTATGTCCCCAAGTGATCCGTTGTATTTTAACAGATATCAAGCCGATCCCGAGGGAGAGCCACAGGCAGGCCCATACTCTATCAACACTCTAAAAAAAGTGTATAATTATGAGCCTATACCCGAATCTTTAAATACTGAAGAAGCGAGATACGTTTTAGGATCTCAATTCGCAATTTGGACTGAGTTTATTTCTTCGGTAGAACATTTGGAATATATGTTACTCCCTAGAATGACTGCCTTTAGCGAAGCAGTTTGGAGCTCAAAGGATAATAAAGACTTTGAAGATTTCACAAAACGCCTTAATCAGGGGCATTATAGGAGATGGAAAAATAATGGCATCCGATTCCACCCCAATTATTTTGAAAAATCGGAATATTGACCAAATACAAATGAAAAATATCTTCAAATATTCAAAAAATCAGATGAAACAAATAATCATTTTACTTTTTATCGTTCTTGTTGCCGGATGTGGTACAGGAAAAGTCCGGGAAAAAACCACAGAAAAATGGGATCTTATTTGGCAGGACGAATTTAATTACGAAGGGAAACCAGATGCCAAAAAATGGTCTTTTGCTCCCAGGAAACCGGTAGATTGGGCTTGCTATTGTGCCGATAATGATGCAACACGATATGTGGAAAATGGCAATTTGCATCTTAGGGGAGTTTTAAATACCAGGCCAGGCGACACAGTAAAATACAATACCGGTTGTATTAGGACCACCGATAAATTCTCGTTTAAATATGGGAAAATTGAGGTGAGGGCAAAACTGGATAAAGGAAAAGGTTCCTGGCCGGCCATCTGGATGATGCCACAAGACCCGGAATATGGTGGGTGGCCACATAGTGGGGAAATTGATATTATGGAGCAATTAAATTCTGATACTCTAGCTTATCAAACTATTCATAGTAATTATATAGATATTCAGGAGAAAAAAGAAGAACCAAAATATTTTAAAACAGTGGCTTTTAAGGTAGATGATTATAACGTGTATGGCCTGGAATGGTACCCAGACAGGTTGGAGTTTTACTTAAATGGCGAGGAAACCTTTACTTATCCTAAGATTGAAAATGCCGACTCCAAACAATGGCCTTTTGACCAGGAATTTTTTATTATTCTAGATCAGGCGCTCGGCGGAAGCTGGGTAGGCAGCATTAATGATGAAGACCTACCGGTAGAAATGCTGGTAGATTGGGTAAGGGTTTATCAAGAAAAATAATTGGTTAATGAGATTATGTGGGGATTCGTTAATTCGGGGTTTATGGATTCGAAGTCGGATTATTACTGAATATTTGTAGAAAACCTATGCAGCATCTTTTATTTAGATTCTATTACTAACCTGAATACGATTAAGGCGATGTTTATAAAAAAGACTTTATTTCTATTATTATTTACCATTGGATTTACTGCAGGGGCCCAACACCAGCCGGAGTTTTCTACCGCGGGGTTTTATGAACTGGAAGAAACCGGCAGAAAATCCTTTTCCATGAATCCTGCTTGGAGATTTCACAAAGGAGCAGTAGTAGGAGCCGAAAAGAAAAATTTTAATGATAAAGAATGGCCTGTAGTAAATCTTCCCAACGGCATTGAATACCTGCCACAAGAAGCAAGTGGCGGCATCAATTACCAGGGAGAAGTATGGTATCGGAAACATTTTACCCCAGGTGCCAACTTAAAAGGTAAAAAGTTATTTCTACACTTTGAAGCCATTATGGGAAAATCTAAGATTTATGTAAATGGAAAGCTCCTAAAAGAGCATTTTGGCGGGTACTTACCGGCTATTGTTGATGTCTCCGATGCCTTAAATTGGGACGAGGACAACGTGATCGCCGTTTGGACAGATAATAGTAATGATCCTTCCTATCCCCCGGGAAAAGATCAGGAAGTTTTAGACTTTGCTTATTTTGGTGGAATTTATCGCGATGCCTGGTTGATCTCCCATAACAAAGTACATATTACCAACCAAAATTATGAAGACGAAACCGCAGGCGGTGGCGTATTGGTAGCCTATCCTAAAGTTTCGGGAAAAAACGCTCGAATATTGCTGAAAACGCAGCTTAAAAATGAAACTCCAGATGATTTCAGCGGAAAAATAGAATATCTGTTCAAGGATGCTTCGGGAGAAATAATACACAAGGGTTCTAAAAATTTCAATTTAAAGGCCAATTCCGCAGCTCATTTTAATTCCGAAGAAAACATCAAAAATCCGCGGTTATGGGCACCGGAACATCCTCATTTATACGATCTAGAGATTGAAGTTAAAAATAACAAAGGAAAGGTAGTTGACGGATATAGAAAACGCATTGGTATTCGCAGCCTCGAATTTAAAGGTGAAGATGGGTTTTGGCTTAATGGAAAACCTTATAACAAGCCCATTATAGGTGGAAACCGGCACCAGGATTTTGCGGTGGTGGGCAATGCCGTGCCCAATAACATTCACTGGAAAGATGCCAAAAAACTAAGGGATGCTGGAATGATTTTAATTCGAAATGCACATTATCCACAGGATCCTGCTTTTATGGATGCTGCCGATGAGTTGGGATTATTTGTGATCGTGAACACCCCTGGATGGCAGTTCTGGAACAAAGATCCGCAGTTTGAGCAATTTGTTTACCAGGATATTCGGAATATGGTGCGTCGCGACCGCGATAGGGCCAGTCTATTTTTGTGGGAACCTATTTTAAACGAAACCTGGTATCCAGATGCTTTTGCCAAGAATGCCAAGGAGATCGTGGAAGAGGAATTTCCCTATCCCAATTCCCATTCGGCTTCTGACCTGGAAGCCAAAGGAAGCGAACATTTCGACATTTTATATACCTATCCTTTTGAAATGTTGCCCGAAGAAGAGGCAGATCCCTCAAAAACTTATTTCACCCGCGAGTGGGGTGACAATGTAGATGATTGGAATTCGCATAATTCTCCCAGCCGTGTTTCCCGTGCCTGGGGCGAAAATCCTATGTTGGTACAGGCGCAGCATTATTCAATTCCGCCTTACTCCTATATAAGTTATGATATTTTCTATAAAACCAGTCGGCAGCATATTGGTGGTGCACTTTGGCATCCTTTCGATCACCAGAGAGGCTATCATCCCGATCCTTTTTACGGCGGAATAATGGATGCTTATAGACAGCCAAAATATTCCTATTATATGTTTAAAGCACAACGAAACCCGGAGAAATCTAATCTTATTGCCGAAACCGGACCCATGATTTATATCGCTAACGAGATGACCCCGTTTTCCCCAAATGATGTAACTGTTTTCTCTAATTGCGACGAAGTAAAATTGACAAAATTTGAAAATGGGGAAACCTTTACGCACAAAATAGATAAAAATAGAGAAGGCATGCCCTTCCCTCCTATTGTGTTTAAAGATGTCTATAATTTTATGGATATCAAAGAAAAGCATAGAGCAAAAAAAGCAAACGAAGTATTTTTAAAAGCCGAAGGTTTTATTGATGGAAAATTGGTCGCAACCGATACGGTAAGGCCGGCACTTAGACCAGAAAAAATTATGCTTTGGTTAGATGACGAGAACCTGGACTTGCATGCCAATGGCTCCGATTTTGTGACCGTGGTTGCTGCAGTAACCGATAAGAACCGAAATATAAAGCGATTGAATAATAGTACCCTGGAATTTGAGATTTCGGGAGAAGGGGAGATTTTGGGCAATCAAAATTTTATTGCCAATCCGCAGCAATTAAGGTGGGGAACCGCTCCGGTTCTAGTTAAAACCACAAATACCCCGGGAAAAATTACTGTAAAAGCGACTTTAAGATTGGAAGGATCACAACGACCAGTAAGCGGAGAAATCACTTTTAACAGTGTTTCGGCTAAAAAGGAAATGGTATATGACACCGAAGAACTAGCGGCTTATAAGTTAAACAGAAATTCTACGCTGCAGCAAAGTAGCAAAAATCAGGAAGAGCTGGAAGAAAAAGTTGAGAAATTGCAACAGGAATTGAATACGATAAAACTCAAGGAAGTGGAACAGCAGCAAGAGGATTTTGGTGGCAAAGAAATAAATAATTAAAAGATAATAGTCACAAGTTCACGAATATGAATAAGTATGCAGCAGCCATTCTACGAGAGACCTCACAGGTTTTTGATCCTGCATTGCTATCGGGACTGTGAGGTCTGGTGCAGGTTACAGCTTTCTGAGCTTATGAATGAATACGGACATTCAAGCAAATCTTAAATAATATCTAGCATATGAATAAACAAAAGGCGGTAAATGCCACAATAAGAACTAGTCCCAGCAGTAGATTGAGCATTATAACTATGCTACTGTTCTTTGGGTTTTCATTTCTAAGAATGCAGGCGCAGGATTTTACGCTTATTCCAAAACCGCAAGAGATTATTACTTCGGAAGCTGAATTTAGCCTGAATAATAATCAACGACTTTGGGTTAACAGCTCTAAGCATAATGACTTTGCGCTTCAACAGTTAAAAGATGAATTATCTGAAGAAATGGGAGTTGCTTCAGAACTGGTAATATCTCCGAAAAAAGCTAATATTATTTTATATTCCATAGAAAAAAATCCGGAATCAGAAATAAAAAAACACCTCCCCGATTCAGAAAAACTTCAGAAAATTGGAGAACAGGGATATTGGCTTAAAATCGACAAAAATCAAATTAGGCTTATCGCCAATACTGAAAAAGGTTTGTTTTATGGCGTGCAAACGTTAAGACAGCTTATAAAAACAGCTGAAAATGGAAACCTTCCCGTGCTGGAAATTACTGACTGGCCAGCACTGGAATACCGGGGCTGGATGGACGATATTAGTCGGGGTCCCATTCCAACAGTAGCTTTTGTAAAAGACGCCATTCGTAAACTTTCGCAATACAAGCTTAATTTTTTAAACCTTTATACCGAGCACACACTTCGCAATGAAAAATTTGCCGATATCGCGCCTTTAGATTCTTTTACTCCCGAAGAAATTAACGAGTTAGAAGAATTTGCAGCGCAGTATCATTTAGTATTAATTGGTAACCAACAGGCTTTTGGGCACATGGAAGAAATTTTAAAAATTCCTTTCTATGATGATATTGCCGATAATAAATGGAATTTGAATCCAGGAAGTCCCGCAACTTATGGGTTCCTGGAAGGTTATCTTGGGGATGCCGCCGACGCCTATGACCATCCTTTTTTCAATATTGGGGCCGATGAAACCGACGGCCTGGGATCTGGAAAGGCCAAAGCCCTGGTTGATTCTTTGGGAATGGAAGCCGTGTATGCGATGCATATAAATAAGCTGGATGAGATTCTTAAAAAACACGGTAAACGAACTATGATGTGGGGAGATATTGCTGTTAACCACCAGGAAATTATAGATCAGCTGCCAAAAGATCTTATCATCCTTTCCTGGGGATACGATCCCAGGGACAGTTTTGACAAAACTATTTTACCTTTTAAAGAATCGGGCTTTGATTTTATGGTCGCTCCCGGGGTGAGAAGCTGGAGTGAGATCTATCCCAATTTAGATGTTGCCGTAAAAAACATTGCGAACTACGTGAGGGACGGAAAAGAATACGGCGCTATGGGAATGATAAATACTGCCTGGGATGATGATGGAGAAACTTTATTCAATGCTAACTGGCACGGAATTATTTGGGGTGCAGAAATGGCCTGGAATCCAATCGAAAGTCAGGAAGAAGCAGAGGCTAAAAAAGAAAGAGAGAGTAGATTAAGTACCTTCAATAAAGGAATGGATTTGTTGTTCTTTGATATGAAAAACGGGGAAAGTATAATGCAATCCCTGAATAAATTTAGGGAATTGAGAGATATTCCTGTTTTTGGAAGTATGAGTAACGCATCGGTTTGGAGTAGTATTTTCGATTTCTATCCTAAAGAAGAAGCACAAAAAGTTGAGCAGGCCAATAAAACGATGCTGAAACAAGCAAGTGCCTTGGCTAAAGAACTTGAGGCTAAAGCCGATAAAGCAGGTGCAGAAAAGATAACTATGCAAGTGGCTGAAAATGCTGCAAAAAGAGCTGCTTTTGCTGCAAAGAAGAACTTGTTCATTCTAAAATTACAAAAAGTTCACGAGAATCCTGAGGCAGTTTCTGAGGAAGAAATTAAACAAACCCGTGATGAATTATTTAAGGAATTACATCAACTTAAAATAGATTACATCCATTTGTGGAAAGCTGAAAACCGGGAGTATTGGCTTACCGAAAATCTAAATAAATATGACAAGGCAGCTCGTGAATTATTAGACCTTGAAACGTACGTATTTATAAATGCCGGGGAGGCTATAAAACCCGGGGAAATGGAGATGAATTTAAGTACGCTGTATCCGGATACTGAAATTAGATATACCACCAATGGCGGGGAACCAACGAGGGATAGCAAATTATATAAAGGATCGTTAAGTGTTACAGAAAATGCACAGATTAAGGCAAGGGCGTTTCAAAACACCAAAAAAGGCGAAATTTCAGCTAAATACTTTAATGTGCATAAAGCCCTGGGTGCAAAGCCAGAAATTAAGGGCCGGGTAAGTACTGCAAATCCTGCTTATTCCGCAGGAGGTACTGGCGGACTTACCGACGGACTAAAAGGTTCTGAAGATTTTGGCGATGGCAGATGGCAGGGTTATGCCGGACAGGATATTGAAGTGGTTTTAGATTTAAAAACAAAAACCGAAATAAATGAAATTTCGGCAGATTTCTACCAGCGTTTAATATCCTGGATTATGTTACCGGAAAGCGTGGAGTTCTATGTTTCAGAAGATGCGAAAAATTTTAAAAAAGTAGCTGTTGCTGAAAATCCCATAGATCCACAAAATCCAGGCTTGATCATTGAGAATTTTTCTTCGGGAGAATTAAAAGAAAAAGCGCGATATATTAAAGTTGTGGTGAAATCTATGGGACCATTACCAGAATGGCATACCGGCGCCGGAAGATCTAGCTTTATCTTTCTTGATGAGATTGTGGTGGAATAAACGCTGCTCAGTCATATATTTCTTGTGCTTCAGGATATTCAAACATCAAACAATTTTTTAAAATTTTAATGAGATACCTATGGAAAGTGAAGAAAATGGAAAAATGAAGAAAATTTTATTTGGGATCAAATTTTTTAATTAAATTAAATATTGAAAGTACCGTTCTTTCATATTATCACATTAATATTTACAATATCATAAAAATAAATTTTTATTTTATTTGGGTAACATCTAAAATTCTTTTAAATAAAAAATATTTTGGACAGAGCAGGCTTGAATAGATTACCGCGAAAGTGCGGTTCTCTAAAGCCGAGTGGAACTATCAGGAGGTGATCGTGAATGGCCCAAAGATAAAGGTGATATTGAATTGAACTACCATACTTGATGGGAATATCTCCGATGTCCGAAAAAACGGAACTTTGGATGGTAAAGATTATCCCGGATTGAAACGTGAGAAAGGACACATAGGATTTCTTTGCCATGGATACACGGTATGGTTCAGGAACATACGCATCAAGGAATTGTAGATGTCGCTCCAGTTGGAGGGATCTTTTTGGGTAGCTCGGGACTTTGGAAAATACCCTGCTTTTGTGGTTTTTCTACCTGTGAGCTACCGGGATTTGAAATCACGAAGCTCGGTCAAGTCCGACTGTATAAACCTACCGGGAGGCAGGTTAATTTTCAGGCATGCCTCGGCGAACTAACCTACCGCAGGCATTATTATTTAGGGAAAAACATTAAAAATATGAAACAATTATTTCTTCTAACCATCTTCGTTACATTGGTCGTATCCACCTCTCTTTTTTTTATTTTAGAAAAACAAACCTTGATCAAAGATAGTACTGACCGGGAGTTGGCAGACAATGCCAAGCAAAAAGTACAACCTCGTATTGCCATTGCGGGAATGGGAACAGAATCGAGCACTTTTTCACCGGCACTAGCCCGAGAAGATGCTTTTCGTGTGCTGCAAGGTGAAGCTGTGTTCTCCTCCTATCCTTTTATGTCCAAAGATTCCCTCAATCGAACTAGGGCAAATTGGTTTCCCGCAATGGTAGCCAGTGCGTCACCTGGAGGTGCCGTTACCAGAGAAACCTTTGAATCCCTTGTGGAACGAACCTTGGATCTTCTTAAGAAAAACACACCTTATGATGGTCTGTACCTGGACTTGCATGGTGCCATGAGCGTGGTTGGCATGGATGATCCTGAGGGGAATTTTATCGCCCGGATTCGTGAAGTAATTGGTAAGGAAGCCATTATATCTACTTCAATGGATTTACATGGCAACGTGTCTTGGGGCCTGGCCCAAAACAGCGATTTGATCACATGTTTCCGTATGGCACCCCATGAAGATCGATATGAAACAAAGAAACGTGCCATAGACAATCTATTGTCCAGGATAGAAAGCGGAAAGGGAAAACCTGCTTATAAAGCCTGGATTCCCGTACCAATTTTGTTGCCCGGGGAAAAGACCAGTACCCGGGTAGAACCCGCGAAAAGCCTGTATGGAAAATTGCCATCGGCCACGGCACAAGAGGGGGTCATTGATGCCGCTATATGGATTGGCTATGCCTGGGCAGACGAACCTCGAAATCATGCAGTGGTGATGGTCACGGGAGATGATAAAGAAAAAGTATCTGGCACAGCAGAGCAATTGGCGCAAAGCTTATGGGAAGTAAGGTCAAAATTCGATTTTGTTGCCCCCACAGACGATTTACATGGTAGCCTGGACAAGGCTTTGGCAAGCAAAATACATCCGTTTTTCATTAGTGATGTTGGGGACAACCCTACTGCTGGAGGAGCTGGTGACGTGACCTGGACGCTAAGAGAAATCCTGGCCCGTCCTGAATTCAAATCCGCAAACGGCCCTTCTATGATCTATGCATCTATACCGGGACTAGAGTTGGCGAAAAAAGCCACCGCAGCAGGTGTGGGAGGAAAAGTTGAGGGTTATGTAGGAGCCACAGTAGATTCGCGTTTTGCACCTCCTGTACAGCTGGTAGGGACAGTGGAATCTATTGATGACAAGGCTGTGGTAGTGAAGGTGGGCAGTATCCAGGTTATTGTCACGAAAGATCGCAATCGAAATATTAACTTCGACAGCTTAGGTCTCGATCCTATGGCCACGGACATAATAGTCGTGAAAATGGGCTATTTGGTACCGCAACTATACAATATGCAGGCAGACTGGATCATGGCGCTTACCCCTGGCGGGGTAGATCAAGACCTGAAAAGCCTTGAATACAGTAGGATCAACAGGCCAATGTTCCCACTTGATGAAAACATGAAAGACCCCGATCTAAAAGCAAAATTGATACCTTCATCCGAGGCTTACATCCCAAAACATTTTCAAGTGCAATAAAATAACTTTTCAGTACAAGAAAGAAGGAAATTACAAGTTTTTAGCAGGACGATATGACCATGGAAAATGGATTATAACCAGGTAGCGGTATCAGGTTGGTTCCCAAGCCTCTTTTCAGGGGTCTGGTGAGGAATCCGGTCAAAATGATTTTAACTTAACAGGCCTTAAGAGCGGATAGGATTGAGCTATGTGCAAATTTAGAGCTTGATGGTCTAACACCTTCAAGAAAGCTTATCGTGGAAGCAAGCCGGCAGTTGAACATCCCTTTAAGAATAATGATAAGACCGCGTGGAGGTGACTTTATATATTCTGCTGAAGAGCTAAAGGAAATGATAGCTTCCATTGAATTTTGCAAGAAAATTGGGGTAGAAGGCGTCGTTTTTGGAATATTGAACTCTGATGGTAAATTGGAGCTCGGGGCAATCAGGCAATTGACCGATATGGCCGCTCCTTTGAAGGTTGTCTTTCATAAAGCTATAGACCACAGCATCAATCTTATTGAAGGCTTAGCGAAACTAATAAAAATAAAAGGTATTACCAGTGTATTGACTTCCGGTGGGGGCCAAACCGCTATGGAGGGAAAGGAAACTATTAAGGAGATGCTCCAACTTTGTGGGGACAGAATAGAAATAGTTCCGGCCGGCAAAATAACCAACAAAAACTTACACGAGTTGCATGAGTATTTTGGTGCCAGAGCATATCACGGTAAACGTATCGTAGGAGATTTATCTTGATACCTTCCGAAGAATCATGAGGATAAGTTTGTTCGCTTTGGGCCTCTCATCTCTCATTCATATTGAAAAACATTGTAAGCTAAAGATTCGCCCTGGATTTTAAGTACCACGATTCCGTGGGCGGGTACCTTTCTTGTCAATTGGTTTTTATTGGGTTCTAAATCCTTATGTTCCCAAACATCCCTGACCGTATAATTTTTGGATGGATCAATACCTATATCGCTCAATTCAACCGAAATGGATGCCTGGCTCTCGGACCTATTTAAAAATGCTACGGCTACTTCTCCGCTTAGGGTACTTTTTAAAGGCTTTGCCCACACTTCAATATCCCCTTCATCTTTTAACCTTCGGGCCTGGTAAACAAGTGGATCCCGGTTGATAGCTATCATTTCTTTATTTGTTAGAATGCCCAATGTTTGATCGGACATTGTGGTAAGATCATTACCGGCAATAAGTGGGGAACTCAACATGCACCACATACTAAAATGGGTTTTATCTTCTTCATAACTCATTCCCCGCCCTACCTGTAGCATGTCCATATCATTAACGTGACCAGGACCGGCATACCGCCAGAGTTCTGCATTTTGATCTACTATATGCATAACAGATTCAAAAGTATTGGCAACGTCTCCAGAAATACGCCATGAATCAGCAATATTAACTGCCCACTTTCCCGGAAATTCCCACCTACAGATATTATAAACCACCTCGGGCTTAATCTCCTGTATGATGTTCGCTATTTTTGTGTAGCGAACCTCTTCATCCAGTCCCATCCAATCGGCACCACACCAATCTACTTTTATAAAATCATAATCCCATTCTTTGAGCATAAGCTGAAGGTCTTTTCTTTCATTGTTGTACAGCCCCATTCCTACCCCAATGGTATCCTTGTCCCAATAAGAAGCACAGGTATTGATCCCGGCATCTGAATAAATCCCTGCTTTTAATCCTTTGTTATGAATATATTCAGCTAAGGATTTCATACCTCCAGGAAAGCGTTGTTGATGAACTATTAAATTTCCTTCTGAATCCCTGCCTCCAAAAAAACCATCATCGATATTGATATAGGTGTACCCAGCTTTTATCAGACCTGTTTCGACCATCGCATCAGCCTGTGCTTTTATAATATCTTCACTGATGTCTATCCTGAAATTGTTCCAACTGGCCCATCCCATAATTGGAACTTGAGGTCGTACTATGAAGGAATCCTTATCTGGGTTTTGTTCTCTGTTTTGACAACCCGAGAAAAAACCCAATAATAAAAGTAAGCAGAATATGGAAATATTATAATTACGCATGATTGTGTATTTGTAAATAGATGTTCTTTTTCTATTTATAGAAATTCATTGGTAAATATCGTAACAAAACTTATTCTCTATCGGTTTTTAATTATTTCTTCTACCACTTCAGGATTTAATAAGGTAGAGGTATCCCCAAGATCGGAAGTATCTCCCGAAGCAATTTTCCGAAGAATTCTTCGCATAATCTTTCCACTTCTTGTTTTAGGCAAACCTTCTACAAACTGAATCTTATCTGGTTTGGCAATAGGCCCAATTTTATCTGCGATTGTCTGGTTTATTTCCTTCCTTAAATTATCCCTGTCGCGCTTTTCCCCGGTTTCTTTAAGAATCACAAAACCATAAAGCGCATTCCCTTTTACTTCGTTTGGAAACCCAACCACCGCTGACTCTGCTACCGCCGGATGTTCATTGATGGCATCTTCAATTGGCGCAGTACCTAAATTATGACCGGAAACAATAATCACATCATCTACCCTACCGGTAATCCTGTAGTAACCAACCTCATCCCTAAGTGCACCATCACCGGTAAAATATTTATTTTTAAATGTTGAGAAATAAGTATCCCTGTATCGATCATGATTTCTCCAGATAGTTCTGGCCATGGAAGGCCATGGAAATTTGATACATAGGCGTCCATCTACCTGATTTCCTTTTATCTCTATGCCTTCTTCATCCATCAAAACGAGCTGGATTCCCGGAAATGGTAAGGTTGCAAAAGTTGGTTTGGTAGGTGTAACAAAAGGAATTGAAGAAATCATGATCCCCCCGGTTTCTGTCTGCCACCAGGTATCTACAATAGGGCTCTTGCTTTTTCCAATATTATTATCGTACCAGTGCCATGCTTCTTCATTGATAGGTTCCCCAACACTTCCCAATACTTTCAGCGAAGAGAGATCATATTTGTCGACAAACTCAAGGTTCTTCTTGGCCAATGCCCTAATTGCGGTTGGTGCTGTATAAAATTGATTTACCTTATGTTTTTCAACTATTTCCCAGAATCGGCCAAAATCCGGATATGAAGGAACTCCTTCAAACATTACTGTGGTTGCACCATTTAGCAAAGGTCCGTAAAGGATATAAGAATGCCCGGTAATCCAACCAATATCGGCCGTACACCAGTAAACATCATCATTTTGGTAATTGAAAATATTCTTAAAGGTATATGCTGAATATACCATATAACCTGCAGTGGTATGGACCATACCTTTAGGTTTTCCTGTAGAGCCCGACGTATAGAGAATAAATAAGGGATCTTCAGAATCCATCACTTCTGGTTTACATTCGTCTGAAGCCTTTTCCATCAAAGGTTCCAGCCATTGATCACGGCCTTCTTTCATATTAATTTCGGCTCCGGTTCTTTTCGCTACTAGAACAGTTTCTACATCGGGGCAATCCTCCAAAGCTTTATCAACAATTCCTTTAAGGTCTATTGTTTTATTTCCGCGGAAAGAACCGTCTGCAGTTATGAGCATTTTACAGTCGGCATCAAGGGTCCTCGCAGCTAATGCTGAAAAAGAAAAACCAGCGAACACTACCGAATGTATCGCGCCTATCCGTGCACAAGCCAGAACGGCATAAGCCAATTCAGGAATCATAGGCAGATAGATACAAACCCTGTCCCCTTTTTTGATCCCCTTATCTTTTAAAACATTAGCAACATTATTGATCTTTTTATGAAGCTCATTATAGGTAATATGGAGAGGCTTTTCTTTAGGATCGTTTGGCTCCCAGATAATAGCTGTTTTCTCAGCTTTGGTTAGTAAATGTCTGTCTATACAATTCTCTGTAATATTAAGTTTTGCATTTTCAAACCATTTTATTTCGGGTTTGGTAAAGTCCCATTTCAGAACCTTATCCCATTTTTTTCTCCATACAAAATGCTCTTCGGCCACTTCCTGCCAGAAATTCTCCGGTTCTCTTACAGACTTTCTATATACCTGAAAATATTCCTCCAGGTTTTTAATGTGATAATTACTCATAATTAAATGATATTTTTCAAATTATTAATACTGTTAATTCTTTCGCAACCTTTGCCCCGCACATAAAACGTTTTCCAAAAACACCACGTCACAACCAACTTTTTCAAGCAGGTTTAAACTTGCTTTGCTCGCTTCAGGATAAAGCTGATCAATAAAACAAGGAATAAAAAGGCTGACTTTAAACATTAGCTTTTAAAATCATATATTTTGTCCATTAACACCCATTTCTACCCTGGCTTAACTCCTCCTGGTAAAGCATTTTGATATTTCAACATCAGGCGTTCCCATTCCTGTACTCTGGGATTTGGTTTATCCGGGTTTACTTTTCTTTCCAGGTTGAATTCATATTTGCTATGTACACGCTGCCAGGAATGGGTTATGATCAGGAAACAAATAAAAGACAGGATAAACGAAAAATTGATTTCCGGTACCTCAATAATTTTCACATTATCCACTTCTACCCTACCTATATCTATGAGAAACCCCTGCAATTGCGGCATTAGCGCTCCGCCCACAATGGCCATGACCAGGCCGGCCACACCAATTTTGGATTCTCCCGCTTTTAGACCATGTAAAAAATTAGTCATTGGAGGGAAGGTTTTGTAGCTCTTTATTTAACCTGATTTTCTGACCTGCAGGTAATAATATTATTCTTGTTATATCTTTATAAATTACAAGAATGTCTTTCAACTCATTAGAAAAAAGAATAAGCTCCTGAATTTCTCCCTTTTCCCACTGCATTGACACTTCAATATTTCCACGAGCTTTTAGACCGGTTACTTTTCCATTTTTCCAGGCATCGGGCAAAGCCGGAAGGATATGTAAAAAACCCTGATGGGATTGCAAAAGCATTTCGGCAACACCGGCGGTAAAACCAAAATTGCCATCGATCTGAAATGGTGGGTGCATATCGAACAAGTTATCGGCTACAGAAATCTCCATAAATTTTTGGATATTCTCAGCAGCCTTTTCGGGTTGGAGTAATCTTCCATTGATATTGATCATCCATGCACGGCTCCATCCCGTACCGGCCCCACCATGCTCCAAACGATGGGCAATGGTCTTTTGGGCAGCTTCAAAAGCAATAGAATCCTGCGGTGTAATTGTCTTCCCGGGATGGAGCGCAAAGAGGTGCGACATATGGCGGTGACCTTTTTCAGCTTCTTTATAATCTTCATCCCACTCAAGTATACGGCCGTCGTTCCCTATTACAACACCCGGATGTAATTTTTCCCTTTTAGCTTTCAGTTCCCGGGTAAAACCGTCTTCTATACCCAATTCTTTTGCGGCCGATAAGGTATTGTCGAAAACTTCGGCGATTATCTGGTGCCCCATTGCATTTCCGAAAGAGGTGGCAGCAGGTTTACTATTTTTTGAGATATAAGTATTTTCAGGAGAAGTTTCGGGTGCCGAAACCCATGTTTCAGACCTTTCATCCCATACTAGCCAATCGAGGTAAAATTCTGAAAAAGCCTTTAAAGCCGGATAAGCCCTGGTTTTCAAAAATTCTGTATCCTTTGTAAACAAATAGTGTTCCCAGTAATGTTGGGAAAGCCAACCTCCCCCGTGGATCCAGCTTCCCCAATAAGGCTGTTCGGCACGCATAAAAGCAGGTGCCCAAATATCTGTGGCGTGGTGGACGACAGCTCCCCGCTTTATCCCGTACTGCTCCCGCGCCGTTTTCCTTCCCCGCACGATCAGCCTGTCCCCAAAATCAAAGAGGGGTTTATGGAGTTCGCTTAAATTTGTTAGCTCGGCCGGCCAGTAATTCATTTGGAGGTTAACGTTCAGGTGGTAATCTGCATTCCAGGGAGCTTCAATATGCTCGTTCCAGATCCCCTGTAAATTAGCGGGGTTGGATCCCGGCCGGGAAGAGCTGATCAATAAATAACGACCAAACTGAAAAAGGGTATTTACCAGATCCAGGTCCGGTTTACCTTCTCGGATCCGGTCTATCCTCAAATCGGTAGGTATAGAGTCCAGTTCATCACCTTCCAAATCCAGGCTCATACGACCATATAATTCCTGGTAATCAGCGATGTGATGTTTTTCTAATTTTTCAAAACCTAAAGCTGAAGCAGCACCTATTAGTTTCCTGTTTTCCTCTTTGAAATCTCCATGGTAAAAACTGGTATTTCCCGATAAAAATATAACGGCAGTCTTTACTCCCCGAAGCGCTAATTGACCATTTTCAGCCATGACTTCGCCATCTTCAATTTCAACTTTCAGGAGCGTCTCAAATTTTACACCTTCTTTAATTGGAAAAGCTTTAGACATCACTTTCCCCCCATACTGTGTCACCATTCCTTTCATACTGATCTCTGTATCTGAAGGGTTGGAAACTGAAACTGTAGGATGCCCGTGATCTTCCGGTCTTGATAGCGATAAACGAAAGTCCATTCCTTCACTTGCTGTTGTGGTTAATCTGATAACGAGGACATCATCCTTTGCTGACGCAAAGACTTCTTCCGTATAAGTCTCCCCTTCTATGGAATATTTGGTTTTTACAATAGCTTTTTGCAGATCGAGACTTCGGGTGTAATTATCTACTTTTCTGTCGTCACCGAAATCGATCCAAAGGTCGCCCATAGTTTGATGGGAACGTACAATTCCTTTATAGGAAAACCGCTCGACTATCAAACTATCTGCCTTTTGTTTTTTCCCTTGTTTTAATAATTCCCTTATTTCTTCAAGGTCTTCTTTGTTCCCTTTGCTGTCCTCCCATTCTGGCCCGCCCGGCCAGAGGGAATCTTCATTAAGCTGGATACGTTCTTTAGATGGTACGCCAAAAATCATAGCCCCTAGACGACCATTACCAACAGGTAAAGCTTCCATCCAGTTGAAAGCCGGTTGGCGATACCATAAGCTTTTAGAAGAAGCAAGATCTCCCTGGGCAAACACCCCGGAAATTGTATAACAGGTAAATAATATGCTTAAAAAGATTTTGTACATAGTTTTTTATGTGTGGAAGTTCCTAATTTGTGTTCTCTAAAATTTTGTATTTAGGATTAACTCCACCGGTTTCTTCAGCGTGTTTCACATAGTTCAAACCAACACATACAATTTTTGAGGGTCGTTTAATTGGAGATCCCAAGCGAATTTCACTACCTATGATTTCACATTCATTCTTATGCTCTTCGAGCCAGGTAGCCAATCGTTTGAATCCGTCTTTCTCGAAAAAATCTTCTATATGATCTTCGCCAAAAGTCGAAACATCGTATTATTTATGGTGACAATCAATCCGGGCTTTTTGCTGCCCACCTCTCCAAATCGTATTAATTTCATTTGGAGAGGTTCATTGTTTTTCAATGGTCATATGCGAATTGCATATGACCATCCGTGATTTTATAGATTTTCGTTATGCATATTTCATAATTCAAATATTTCTTTTTAATCTGAGTACAAATCGATTTCAGCTGCGGAAGCGGTTTCGCCATCCCCGGCAATCCTTGTCACTTCCAACCTTACAAACCGCGTATTGACCTTTTGTTTGAAATGATGTTCCCTGGTAGTGGGATCATTTATCAAATTACCAAATTCAAAGCTTTCCAACTGCTTCCATTTTTTGCCATTTTCACTTATTTTAATGACCCCTTTCTCGATCATGGAGTTGTTCTCCGAAGCTTTTGGGGTATAGCTAAAACCGCTTAAAGTTCGTTTCTGACCCAAATCGATCTCCAGATAATGCGGGGTAGGTTTGGCTTGGGAAAGCCAGAAAGTATGTGGATTTGCATCAATGGCCAATTCTGCACGATTTTCCCCTGCAAAACTATCGGCATGGATTTTCCAGGTATTTTTCAGTAACCCGAAGGTTTCAACGGTGGTACTTCCTTTTACATCATCCTGGACTGCTACCGCTTTCACCGTTCCTTCCTTGAGAAGAAAAGGCTTTTTATAGGTTTTTACCGGTGTCCCATCGCCAATGCAGTAAGTAATTTTTACATTTTCTTCGGAAGGAATTTGTTCCGGATCCCTTTTCCAGGTAAACTCATCTTTTTTAGCTGAAATTTTAACCATCCCTTCCGAATCGCGGATGATTTCGAGTTGTGGCGGACGTTCTTTATAATAATGAGCCGATATTTTTGCAATTGCAGGCCAGTAACGGGAACTTAAAATTCTTAGTCTAAACTTATCTGAAGTTACCTCCGGAAACCTTAAAATTCGTTTGAAGCCAATATTGGTACTTTTTGCCACCTCCTGCCAGGAACCATTAAGCCAGGCATCCAGTGCGTGTCCTTCTACCCGCTCCCCATGGGTGGCCACAGCTTCCTGGACCAGCAATCGGTTGATCGTCACAGGTTCCCCGGTTTCCATTGTTACCGCGGTCTCATCGTCCTTCAGCAGCATAAAGGTTTCCAGATTATCGTCAAAAAAAGCTTGATCATATGTGGCATTTTTAAAAAGGTCATTGCTATAAGTTTCTTCGATACGCTCCCCCACTTCTTCTAAAACGGCCACATCTTCAGCTGGAAACAGCCCTTCACGATTCGGGGGGATATTCAGTAGAAAAATAGCATTCCCGCCCACGGCACGTTCATAGATATCGAAAACATCATCTGCATTTCTGGTTTGCTGGGTTTCATCATCGCGATAAAACCAACCTTCTCGTATAGAGGTATTTATTTCTGCCGGTTGATAATGCAAATATTTGGCATTATAAAGCTGACTCCTCATCCCAATGCTATCTCCGGTAATATCACCAAAAACGCTCATGGTGTCTGGGTCCCCTTCGTAGGGAATTACGTTCCATTCGGTTTTGCGGGTATTCCCCGACTCATTTCCACCCCATCTAATATCTTCTTTCCCAAAGATCACCGCCTCCGGGGCAAGACTATGGATTAATTCTTTCCAGGCCGTATAGTTATAAATTTGGCCCCCTTTTCGTTTGGGGTGAGCACCGTCAAACCAGACTTCGTGTATGGGCCCATATTCAGTGAGCAGTTCAAACAATTGATTGAGGAAGTATTCATTGTAATCGTCAACCTTGAATTTAAATGTCGTTTTATTTTTAAAAGGTCTTCCATCAATGGGTCGTGGTATAGTCCTTTCGGTATATTCGCTGAGGTTTCCATAGAGACCATCGGGGTTCTCAATTTGGTATAAATCTGCCGGGGAAAGGTAAACGCCCAGCTTCAAACCATATTTTCGACAGGATTCTGAAAGTTCTTTCAAAACATCCCCTTTTCCACCTTTAAATGGGGAAGACATTATTCCGTGATCGGTATAACGGCTTTGCCACAGCACAAATCCGTCGTGGTGTTTGGCCGTAAAAATCACTTTTTTCATGCCCGCCTTTTTCATGGCTAGGCACCATTGATCGGTATCCAGGTTTTGCAGATTGAAAACCTTTGGATCTTCCATACCGGTGCCCCATTCTTTTTTGGTAAAGGTATTGGGGCCAAAATGCACAAAAGCGATATATCCGTCTTTGAGTGCCTCCAACTGGGCAGGATTGGGCACTACGTGGGCAGCTTTTAAGATGATTTCTTTTTGGGAATCGTCCTCCAGTATTTTTATGGTATTGGCAACGGGCATTTTAAGCCCATCCTGTGCTGTTACCGGCAGCAGCATAAAACTTATGAGTATTCTAAGGATGTTTTTCATTATTGATTTCAAAATTTTAAAATACCTCTACTATTTTATCTATTCTTTGTTCTTCGTCTTTTTGAACTTTTTACTACTCTTCAATCTTAAATGTCCACGCATCATATGAAGGCAGGTCATTGAAACCTATTTTTGAGGTATCGATGTATAGTTTCCCATTTTCGTACATATAGTCCAGTTTACGGTCCAGTCCGAGCATTGTTACTTTGGCAATTTTGCCGGGATCGGAGATGTGCAACACCAGTTCTTCGCCAGGCCAATCAAAACTGATCGCGTAGATGTTACCATTGTTTTGGGTATAGGCCAAATGGGTTTTTAAAGAAGAATAGGTTCCCTTGAGCCCGGATTGGTTTTTGTTTTTATCCTGAAAAAATGCCGATGCCGGAACTATTTCCTGCTCTTGTCCATCGGTTTTCCATAATAATCTGATTGAGGCATTTTGCTTTTTTTCCCTGTAATCAATACTGATAGGATAAACTTCATTTTTTTTCAATTTCAGCTTTGCCTGGGTAGAAGCCGCAGTTTGCGCTCCCATAACTTCTGCTTCATTATCTGGAGCGGTGTAATCCTGATTCAGCAGGAATTTCCCGTCCAGCTTTACGCGCGCTTCATCATCGGCCCGGACTTCAAAAGTATAAGTCCCGGTTTTGGGTGTCACCAAATAGCCTTCCCAGTGTACCGTAAAATCGTCTTCTTTGATTTCTTTCATTGGAGAATTACGAACCCAATTAAAATCGATCGTTGGATCTACCCGTTCTAATTCAACCTGCTTCTCTTCACTATGCACCTCGTAAGGCTCTGAGCCATATATTGCCTCGCCGTTAATGTCCAGCCAATTCCCAAGTTGAACCAGCCTTTCCTGCTGGATCATGGGGATTTGCCCATCAGCCTTTGGACCAACATTTAAAATCATGCCGCCGCCATTGGCCACGGTTTGCACAAAACGTGTGATGAGTTCTTTGGAAGTCCCGTAAGCCGCTAAATCTTCATTTCTGTTTAGTCCAAAAGAACGGCCAATCCCTCTTACTTCAGCCCAGGGTCGGTCGGTCTCAGTGATACCGGCACTATATTCAGGCGTTAAAAAGCCCGTATCAAGGCCATGCCCCCAGCGGTTGTTTACAATGGCGTCGGGACCAACGAGGTCATAATACCAGTTGATGAGCTCGGCGGCATGCCATTGTTTGGCAGTATTGTACCACTCACCATCGGTAAAGATCAATGTAGGTTTATAAGTGCCCACCAACTCTTTAAACTGTGGGATCATATACTCTTCTACATAGTTACCAATACTATCATGCGGATCTGTGTACCAACGGTGCAAAGGATTGTTCCATTCGGCCAGCGAATAATACAATCCCATTTTAAGGCCTTCTTCTCGTACTGCTTCGGTAACTTCACCAACAATGTCCTTTTTGGGCCCAATATCCACACTGTTCCAGTTACGGTTGAATTTACTTGGCCATAAAGCATAACCGTCGTGGTGCTTGGTTACCAGTACCACATATTTGGCCCCTGCCTTTTTGAACAATTTTGCCCATTCTTCGGCATCAAAAAGTTCAGCCTTCAACAAACCGGCAAAATCTTTATAGTCGAAGTTGGGACCATAATTCTTTTTCATAAAAGTAGTACGCAAGGAATCACCGGTTTGTAGGCCACGCAGGTACCATTCAGCATAAGATTCTTTGCCACCATAAGCCGGAACCGAATATAATCCCCAGTGAATAAAAATGCCCAATTTCGCATCGCTGAACCATTGCGGGTAATCCCGTTCATTCAGACGATTTATGCGTTGTTCTTCTGAATCCTGTGCTCGTGTGGGTATAAAAAAGATTAACGCTAAGAGTATTAAAATCCACTTACCTAAACTTTGCTTTAAAATATCTAATTTCATCATCTTATCCCTGTAATTTTATAAATCCGCCATCTATGGAGTAATCATTTTCTGTAATAAATCCTTCATTTGATAGCTTTTTAATATCCTTATACAAGGGTAACTCTCCCGAGAGACCTATTTCGCCCTTTTTTTCTAAACTATCACCTATAAAAAGTGTTCCGATACTTTTTATAATTAGCATTAATTTCAATTCCGGATGATAATGCCACATTTTCAAAAAATGAGAATAGCAATGAACAGTTATGGTAAATGAAGAATTTTCCCTCCTATTACGGTTTAATAAGTAAAGCTTCATAAACTCTAATTAGGTTTAAATATATTGCGCCTGATTAAAGTTTCAATATAATATATTTTTAATATGTATTACATAATGTCTCATATTAAAAATGTAATTTTATCAACTATACAAATCCATCAATTTGGAAATCTTAGCTGATCTAACAATTAATAAGATAATTTAGAAAATAATGAAAAAGTTTAAAGCCCTTAAACCTGTAGAAACCCTTTCGCTAGTAGATAAAGTTGAACTTAGATTACTTGAATTTTTTAAAGATAATGATCTTAAACCAGGAGATGCTATTCCCAAAGAATTAGAATTTGCCGAGACTTTAGGGGTAAGCCGAACGGTAATACGGGAAGCGATATTAAGATTAAGAACCTTAGGCCTTATAGAATCCAAGAAACACCGGGGTATGATATTAACCGAGCCGGATATCATTGCCAATTTTGAAAGGATCCTAGATCCAAGTTTATTGGGCATGGATGTTTTAAAAAACCTTTTTGAACTTAGATTGATTTTAGAAATGGGTATGGCCGATTTTTTATTTGAGCGGAAAACCCAAAAAGACCTGGAGGATCTGGAAGAGATAGTCAATGCTGAAGAGGAAGAAGAAGCCAAGCAAATTAGTTTTGGATTAGAAAGGGAAATCGATTTTCACGGGAAACTTTATGAAATTTCACAAAATAAAACCCTTTTACGTTTTCAGAAATTACTACTTCCCGTTTTTGAATATGTACATCTCAAAAATAAACCTGAAGATTTTGAATATCGATACTCCAGCGGGAAATTCGTTACCCATAAAATGCTGGTCGACAATATAAAAATAGGAACTCCGGAAACCTTTCGAAATGCTATGAGACAGCATTTAGAGCCTCATTTTGATTCAATTTTTCATAAGAAATAAAGTTATCCATTGATCTTAAAATCTCAGTGGAAGATCGACTCCCTCGGGATGAAGCCCTGGCCCACCACCTGCAGTATATCCAGAACTTTCTCCTGATGAATATTTAGAAATCCAAAATGAGTAAAAATCACCCTTCCTCATATAAAATTTTATCTGAATCTTTTTATCCATTAGTTCGGAAAGATTCGTGCGATTCTTCCAGCTCAATCCGTATTTTGTTTTATCCTCTAAGAGCATTCCTGAACTTTCTTGTTTAGTAAATCCAGGGATTGGTTTAAAATTTCCATCGATTATCTCTGCTTTTAATTGGCCATGAGCAACATTTGCATTCACAAATAAATATGTTCCTTTGAAGCGTAGAGACCTAGTAATTATTGTCCCTTCATTGTTACCTGCCCGCATTGAAACGAAACCATCCCTTCGCAGTTTCGCTAAACCTGTGGACATATAGCTATCCCACAATATATGATTCAATCTCCTTCCACTTAAATAAAAATACAACCAATCACCAATAATCAATGGGGAACCATTTGTGGATTGTACGTTCCCCCAATTCCACGCTCCTTCTTCTTCCTCAACCTTAAAAAAGGGTTTATGATGAGGACGATCAAAATGAAAACCATCTCTACTATAGCCTAATAAAACTTCATTTCGTTTTTGAATCCCCAATTCACCGGCTTTTTGATTTGATGGTCCCTGCCAAACAGAATAAAATCCTATGAATATACTTTCATAAGCAATTACATCGAAATTATAAATACCCGGATCTATTTCAGGGAATTTAGGATGCCTGGGTTCCTTTCCATCAGGTGCAAACCAAAATAAATCTTTGTTATTTTTCTTATCTATATTTTTAACTAGTGCTTGAGGATCAGAATTTTCTGAATAACTTCTAGATCTTTCAGAAATCTCAGTTTCACAACGCATACTCAATACCCATTTGTTGGTAAAAGGATTGAAGAATGATGAGAATCGATCACGCATTTCACCTGAGATGGCTTTTGGTTCCGACCAATGTATGCCATCAGAAGAATACTTTAAAATCAACCTAGACTTACCATCCCGCTTTATTCTATCAATTACAAAAAGTTTATAGCGCTCCTGAGGATTGATTCCTTTTTTATCAAACCATACAGTAGCGGCATCCCTTAAAGTAGTATCGACAACATTGGTTCCCTTTACTATATCCTGAATGGCTTTTTCCCAATGTTTTCCATCCTTCGATTCTGCATAGCAAGTGTAATAGGCATTATCAATATGCGGGTACTTTTGTCCGCCTCCCGCCATATACCACATCTTAAATTTTTCTTCTCTTTCGTCATACCAAACACCATCACTAAATGGGGCAGCATACACTGCCCCCTTGTTCGTTTTTTCCCATGCTTCAGAAGGTTCTAAAACTGGGTTCTTATCATAATATATAGGAGAATGAAATACCTTTTTTAAATCAGTTTCCAATATTAAAAAATCATCGACAAACAATTGCCTCCCCAGGTCTATTAAAATGACTTCAGGCTTATTTTCTAAATAGGGAACAGGATAAGCTTTCCTTTGATTTGGAACCTCAAGAAACGGTGGCCAGTTATCAGGTAATTCTATTCCATTATGCAGTATATTTTTCTTCATGTTTACCTTCCTAATATAAAAAAAAGGCCACAGATGTGACCTTTTTAAAATTAATTCAATAGAAAGATTCCAACTAAACTATATTCTGAATTAATTATATCCCGGGGTTTGTACCAGAAGTGGATTTCGCCCGATCATATCCAATGTGATTGGCAACAATAATTTATACTCTTCACCAGGTTCTAAAAAGGGTACATTTTCTATGACATATTCGTCACCTGCCCTTCTAAGGTCCCACCATCTTTTTCCTTCCGCAATAAACTCAACATATCGTTCCTCCAGGATAGCTTCGGTATTTTCTTGCATAGATGCATTAGAATAGGCATGCACTGCAGGATCATAATCCTCTCCGTACGCTCTTTGCCTAATTAAATTTATTTCCTCTGAAGGATCTTCTCCCAAATGGTTTTTAGCTTCGGCCAACAGTAATAAAACATCAGCATACCTGTAAACAGGAATATCGTTATCAAAAATTCTTACACTTCCATCTACCCGTCCCAGGAACTTCTTAAGGATTGATCCAAAATACTTTTCCTCATTAAAAGTAGGGTAACCTGCTCCATCATTAGAATCGCTATATAACCTGATAAAAGTAGCGTCCTTTCGGGCATCCAAATTATCATCTGAAATTAAGAGGGTTTTTATACTTGGGCCGTAACGGTTAGAACCATTTATAACAAAACCTTCCATAGACTCTCCTTCTTCATTAAACTGAGGCCATATTTCTGTGGTTCTTCCTGTAAACGAATTGTAAAAATTTTCAGCTTCATTCTGTTCATATTGTATGGCAAAAATAAATTCGCTGTTATTTTCATTTTCTGGTCCCCATAGATCCCCATAATTAGAAACAAGATCTATGTTCCCCATCTCCACCACTTCCTGTAATGCATTTTTTGCTTCAGAAAAATCGGCATTACCCCCGCCCAGTAAATTTCCAGACCAGATATAAGCATCTCCTTTTAAGGTAAGTGAGGCTGCTTTAGACCAAAAATTTCTATTTCCATTCCAAAAAGAATCATCATCCCCGAAAGATTCCAGGGAACGTGCTATATCTTCCTTGATAAGTTGCATAACTTCTTCTTCGGAAGATCTTGCTTTACTTAAACCTTCCGGAGATGTAGTGTTTAATATTTCAGTAGTTAAAGGCACCCCTCCCCAAGTTTTTAGAAGGGTATAATAAAAATACGCCCTTAGGCCATAGGCCTGTCCCATCATATGATCCTTATCTGCTTCATTGTTAAATTCAATCATAGGCACATTGGCTATAAAATCATTGAGTTGGTGAATCCTTTGGTAAAATCCTGCCCAACCTCCATACGGAGCTGTAGAAACAGTAATATTGGATTCTATGAGATCAATACTGAAAGGAGACTCAAAGGTTGGGCCTCCCCAAACATCACTTCTTATACCTCCCAAAGCCCAAAAAGTACTGGCTTCAGCCCGAAACGATCCATAAAGTCCGGAGTGTGCGGCCCTAGCCCCATTTTCGCTATCCCAAAAACCATTAAAGGTTAGTTCACTTGGTGCTTCAATCTCTAATTCGCTTTCACATGAGTTTAGCAGCAGTAAACCCATTATTAAATATATATATTTCATAGTTTATTTTTTTAAAGGGTTAAATTAAGTCCTAATGTAAAGGTCCTGGGTAAAGGAAATTCACCTGCCTGATAACCTCCCAACTCTGGGGTATCCCCACTATAACTTTTAAAATAATGTAAATTAGAACCTGTTGCGTAGAGACTAAATTTCGTGATCTTATCGGTAAAAGTCCCTACCGGAAGATCATAGCTAAGAGTTATTTCCCGTAAAGCCAGGTAATCCCCTTTTTCCCAGAAACGACTGTTTACGGTACCTTCATTCCCCCTGAAAATATTTTTTTGTGCATCGACAAAAACGAACCTTGGTACATCGGTATCAGTGTTTTCCGGAGTCCATGATTGAAGCACTAATGCATCCTGATTCAAATTCCCCTGGGTTTGCGCCAGGCCTTTTCCGCGAATATGGTTATAAATAATATGACCGGCCGCAAAATCGGTTTTTACATATAGTCCGAAGTTTTTATAATTTAAATTGGTAGATACACCTCCATAAAAATCTGGTGTGGTCCTTCCAATAACCTTACGATCAAAACTGTTGATCACATCATCCCCGTTTACATCCATCCAGGCAACATCGCCCGGAAACCTTTGAAAAGGGTTTGGCAATAGATCATCCTGAACATTCGCATCGGAGTCTACTTCCGCCTGATTGGCATAAATATAATCCTGCACATAAGTTACCACCAAATCATTTCCAACACGTTGTCCTTCCTGTAAGCCTCCAACCCACTCCAATTCCCCTGTATTTGGGTTATAGATTTGTGTACCCCCCTGACGGTTTAAATCATTGTCATTCTCTGGCAACTCAATTACAAAACTTTTTATTTTGGCTATTGTCCCACTTAAGTTCCATTGAAAATCCTCTCCTCTAATAATATCTGCTCCTAATTGAAGTTCCAAGCCTTTATTTCTTAAGGTTCCATTATTAGTGGTTATCCCACTGAAACCAGTCCAATATGGCAGCGTTAAATTTGCCAATTTGTCTTCAACGTCCCGTATAAAGTAATCTCCTATTAGATTAATCCTATTATCAAATAACGATAGATCCAGCCCAAAGTTGAGGGTTGTTGATCTTTCCCAACGAAGATCTGGTGTAGGCAAAGAGGTATTAGCATAACCTGTTTGTCCATCATACACCCCTTGAGGTCCATAAGCACCAAAGGAAGAGAAATTACCTAAGACTTCCACATTTCCATTAACCCCATAGCTCAACCGAGGTTTAAGTTTAGTAATTATATTTTTAAGGGCCGACCCTGCGAAGAAATCTTCATTATGTACATTCCAACCTAAAGATGCCCCGGGAAAAAAGCCATATTTGTTATTCCCTAATCTTGACGAGCCGTCATATCTGAAGGTAAGTCCTAACAAATATTTTTCATCAAAATCGTAATTTAATCGGCCAAAACCGGAAATTATCTTATGAAGCGTTCTGAAACTATAGGGCACCCCGCTGGCTTCAGCCCCGGCATTTAAGGTTGGGATCAAATCTGTAGGGGAATTTTGGGTACCCGCACTAAAAGTATAATATTCATCTTTGAAATATTCTGATCCTAAAAGCACATTAAAGTAATGTTCCCCAAAAGTCTTAGTATAATTAAGTGTTCCAGTTAACTGATTTCTGAGTGTTTTATCAACACTTGCCGAAGCATTTCTCGTCTCTATTAATGAACTTCCGTTTAAGTACGCCTTATTAAATGACTCATCTTGATTATTAATAGCAAAATGGCTTCCAGTTAATGAGAAAGTCAAATCTGATAAAATATCCCAATTTATCCCTACGGAGGCAGTTAATCGCTGCTCCAGGTTATCACGAATAAATTTGTCCTGATAGTATAGTGGATTTCCAAAACCAGCATTTGTACCTGGATTCAGGTCTTCAGATATGCTCCCGTCGGGATTATTATTATATGTCCTGGCGGTAGGGGGCTGGCCTGCAAACCTTCTAAAAACAGTATTATTATTACCTAATGGACTTAAATTTAAGTTGGAATGGGAATATAAGATATTTGAATTCACACTGAATTTTTCTGAAATATCATAAGATCCGGTAAATTTACTTGAATACCTTTTAAAACCAGATCCCAGGATCAAACCTTCATTGTCCAGATAACCTAAACTGGCATAGTAGGAACCTTTTTCGTTCCCTCCCTGAAAAGCCAGGTAGTGATCTATGGAATTACTGGGTTGGTAAATATTTCCACTAACGTCATTTTCCCTAAATAATATTTCCTGGCTAGGATCCACAGGATCTGTAATTGTATTCCAACCCTGGTACTGTAATAAATACCTATTCTCGTCTGTTAAATACTGTGTAGTAAAAGGTGAATTTGTCGTATTGCCACCTGTACCAAATGCGGTTGCTCCATTTAAAAATCCAGCGTTGAAGTTGGTTCTTCCGGTTGCTTCATTATAATATAAGACAGCTTGTCTATTATACCTAATGAAATCTGCAGCATCCAAATATTCCGGGGTTTCCCTTCTATAATTAAAACTATATTTTTGGTTATAGGTAATACTCGCTTTTCCTGCCACCCCGGTTTTAGTAGTTACCAGCACTACTCCATTCGCCGCCCTTGCACCGTATATTGCAGTTGCGGCAGCATCTTTTAAAACTTCAATAGATTCAATATCATCTGCATTAAGGGCATAAAAACTACCTGGCACCCCATCGATAAGGATTAAAGGCGAACCGGAACCATCGAAATTTGTACCTCCACGAAGAATTATTTGAGGAGTTGCACCAGGTTGACCAGTGTTATTGGTCACCCTTAACCCAGGTATTGTTCCCTGTAAAGCTGTAGCGGCATTAGATCTTGTAGAGGTTTCCAAGATCCTCGTGTCCAATTTTGAAATCGAGGTAGTGAGTTTTGCACGGGATTGTTTCCCATACCCTGTTATGACCACCTCATCAAGACTGGCCAGATCTTCCTGCATTGTCACATCGATAGTACTTTCTATACCAACTACCCGCTCTTGCGTTTCAAATCCAAGAAAGCTAAACACCAAGACATCTCCCGGGTTCGCATTTAAAGAATATTTTCCGTCAAAATCAGTTTGTGTACCCTTTGTCGAATTTTGAACTAGCACATTTACTCCACCTAATGGTACCCCATTGGCATCTACTACCACCCCTAAAATTTCCTTTTCCTGTCCAAAAAATGAAGTTGAAAAACCTAGCATAAATATAAATAAGAACAGCTTAATTTTTCGTTTGTCTATTTTCTTGCAAGGTAAACAACCCAAGAAAAATGAGTCAAAACCTTGTATTAGGTGAAATGCATCCATAAATTTTAAAGTTTTTTGTTTAACAATTAGTTAACGTTGTGCAATTTAAATAATGTTTTATGTTCTACATAATAAAATTGAAAAAAATTTTAGATTTGATTTTCAACTTTTCGGTTTAAATATTCATTCAAACCATATTGTGTAAAAACACTAAGAACTTCCTTAATCTCCTCTGAATTTAAAGTCCTATGAGGGAATCGGGAAGGACCACAATCCACACCCATTTCTTTCATGAAGGATTTTCCTCCTCCGTTAAAACCACCGTAGCTCGCCAGGGTTTGAACAAATTTTAAAGCAAGGGCTTGTAATTTCCGAGCCTCATAAAAATCACACTCATAGAAATGATCGGCAATTGCTCTATATAATGGGGTTAAATGATTAAATGTACTTCCCACCCAGCCTTTCGCCCCGGTTGCCAAACTTGGCAGGAAAGCTTCATCTACCCCGAAGAAAATATCCTTATCGCCTGCCATGGCGTTAACTTCCTGGTAAGCCACTAAATCATTCTGGGTAAATTTTATACCTTCAAAACTTGGAATTTGATCCACTGCTTTTTTTAGAAAATCGGTGATATCAAAATTAACATTGGTCAATGCAGGTAAATGATAATAATAAAAAGGCAGGTTGGGGGCGCTTGCTGCTATTTTAGAGCAATATTCTATTAATTGATCTATATTAGATGGCCTAAAATAGAATGGGGCAATTGCGGCAATGGCATCGGCTTTTCCTGCAGAGTGGGCGGCCAGATCCATTGCGTTTTTTAAACCAATATCGCCTACATGGTTGATCAAGGTTAAACCGGTCTTCTCCGGGACCCAAGCTTCTAAATGTTCCTTTCTTTCGGATATGGTTAAGGAAGCAAAATCCCCTGTAGAGCCATTAATAAAAACGCCATTTATTTTGTTATGGGTTAAGTAATTTGCATATTGCCCAATTATATCTAGTTTGAGACTTAGGTCTTCTTTTAATGGGGTATAAGTAGCAGCAAAAATTTGCATATTGATTGTATTATGTTATACATAACAAATATATATGAATTATTTAATTATCCAAATTTAATTAAGAAATTACTTTGAAATACAATAACAACTATCCAATAGATGATATACTTCACTAATTTTTTTAGCGAATCTATCGCATAAAATTCGAGTTTTACTAACGATAATTACTCGTGCATCTGTTTTATTCTTAAGATCCCCTTTTTGAATAACACACTTTATCTGCGGATAATAAATTACTAATTCATTGGATTGCTTGTCTTGTTGATACAAATCAAACTCCCCCTCCAGCCAATTAAGGAATTGATAAAACACATCTGACTCTGCTATGGGGTATCTCAATTCCAAAGTATTAACACCGTTCGTTTTTTTAGATGAAATATTGAAAATTCTTTTTTCTAAAACCATAATTAAGTGGATATTGTCTATTTAAGCAAAAGAAGTACTTGAATTGTTTGAGCTCACACCACTTTTATACTGAGCATACGAAAATCCGGAATGGATACCATAAAAACCTACTTCCCCTGCTTTATTGCGAGCCGGTAACCCCACCTGGAAATCTTTATAATTTGAAATGTTTTTAATTATTCTCCCAATAGCTATTTCACAGGCTTCCTGGGGAGACTTCCCATTACGCATTAACTCTACTACTAAAAAACTATTTACACTTTTCATCATAGCTTCTCCTATTCCGGTTAAACCTGCGGTTATTAAAAATTTTCTTCGTTTCACAGTCTTAATTTCAAAATCTGCTTGAAGAATGATTACTTGGAAATTCTTACTCTTCTACTATTCCCTCCAGATAAAATCACCATTTTTTATTGACCAGGAATTCCCGAAGAATCCACTTGCCTTAACACCTGAAACTCCTTCTTTCATCATTTTGTTATCAAAGATTAACAGATCAGGAAAACTTGTTCCGTTCACTAGGTAATCGTTGGCATAAGCACCTCTCATACCATTATTTCCTGTAGCAGTAACCACTCCTATGCTAGCGCTTTCACTATCTTTTCGAGGATAAATAAAATAAGCACCCCACTGATCCCCCTGCAGGCTTTTATCTCCAAACATTATTTTATTGTTGGAAACCTGGATTGGTGAATCTTTAAGTAACCCATTCCAGGCACTGTTATTATCTTTGTTCCCATAGATAATAACATTTTGATTGGAATAATTAGAGGGATTAAAATCTGTATCTTTTACCAATTCGATATTCCCATTAGCCCTATACCAAAATTTTTCAGCATCAAACCTGGCCCTGTTATAGTACCACTCATTTTCTTCCGCGGTACCATTTGAGGCATATACAAACATCACATTATTTCTAAAAGCATCCTTAAATCCACCATTTCGATGTGGCCCTTTTTCCCAGGCTGATGGAGCTTTTGAAAGCTTCCATGAGTCGTTTTCTTTTCTGAAATAAATATTATCGCCCACATTGGAGGGAAGAGCAATATCCTGGTCATCAATAAAAATAGTATCTAAAGTAGAGAGCCCCATTTTCTGAGCATCAACTTTCAAGGTTGCCACATTATGGGTGCCCACACTAATATTTTGCTCATTTCTGTTAAATCTAAAAGAGCTTATTTCAAAGGGTTTTTCTTGTTGAAGGATACTTACAAAATGTGAACCGGCAGAAACTCCCGGCGAAGCTGTAGCAAATTCGATTTCATCTATGCTTCCCGGACTTTTTATATGTCTGGCTTTAAAAAATTCGAAAATTGGAGGCCAGTCCACGCTTTCATTTCCATACCAATGCGTTCCATTTGGGTACTCAAAATAGGCGAAATCATTATGGAACTTCCCAAGGCGTTCCCGCATATTCCTGGCGATAGAGGTAGGGACCACTGAATCTACTTCCCCATGTAACACATAAACCCCAAAGTGCAAATAATTATTTAGCATTTTGAGGGTCCTGCTTGGGTTTCCCGCCCGTCTTATAATCGAATCCAAATCAATATCGGTTTCATTTTCCAATGTTGAAGTGGTCATGCGCAAGAAATCTGCTTTAGTCGTCCCCATTTTGGCAAACTCTTCTTCCGAAGCACCCAGCATCCTACGAATGAAATTTTGGCGATATTCTAATAAATCAGGATAACCGGCAGCCGGTGCGATAGCTGCAAATCTATCTGGATAGGTTGCGCCTAAATACCAGGTACCATGTCCTCCCATGGAATGTCCCGTGAGGTAGGTATGTTGAGGGTCGGTTTTCAAAAGTTCTTCAGCATGTGTCAAGACCTCCAGGGCATCCAAACGCCCCCAGTCTTCCCAGGCAAACCCAAAAGGCCTTCGGTTGGTAGGTGCTACTATATGCCCCCAGTCTTTCTGTTTATACGCATTCGCCTGGTTCACCGCTTCTACAGATGCTCCATGAACAGACAAGAACATCGCTTGATTTTCGGTATTCTGATCTAAAGAAGGGGCCATACTGTAATATTGAACACTTCCATCTATATCGCTAATAAATGTTTTTTTATGATGTTTAAATTTTGATTTTACCGCCAGCTCAATAGTATCTATATCCACAACTTTCCCAGCCTTGTTTTTTAACTGAAGTATGACATTGGTCACATCATTATTTGTCAACTCCTCTGGTACGGGAATTTGAAAAGTTACTTTTCGAATGTTTAATGGTGAAACTGGAGGGATTGGGGTTTCAATCTCAGCATCTCCAATCCTGGCGAATATTTTTGCCCCTTTGAGCCAGTTATTATTAGTATTCATTACTCGAATGCCACCCATTATAGGTTCCTGATTTTCCCTTAGTAAATCGGGCAGAGTCATATCCCTTTCTGTAAACTGGACGGGGCTGTTGGCCTTTAGAAGCCTTGCACGCATATTTGAAAACCTACCTCCGGATAAGACAAACTCATTTTTCCCTTTTTTAAGCTGTATGGGTATGAGACTCCATCCAAAGTCATAATGATCCCCTTCATGGGGTAGTCCATTGATAAGAGCCAATGTATGACCCGAAGCTTCAAAAAGCACTGTTTTTTTAGACTCAGATTCATATTCCAGATACAAGTAACCTGAACGAAGCAAGGGGTCCTCAAATTGACTATTTTCTCCTGCCTCTATTTTCTCCCACTCCAATATTTTATCGGAAAATTCATCAATTTCTGTCTTTCCCTCATAAATATTGCTTTCCCCGGCGGCTATTATTCTGGCAAAAAATGGATCTTTATCAACTGAATGCGGAGTGAAGCTTAAGTTTCTTTTTTTCAATATCAAACCTTCCTTAAAAAGGTGCACAACCTTTCCTTCGTCGATATTTTCAACTTTTTCTTTGCCGAAATATTGAACAATATTTCCTTCTTTATTCTGAGAATATAAAAAAGAGGAAAAGATGAGTAGATAAATAAAACAACTTATTTTAATTCTCATTTTTAATTTATTTTAAATCTGTCTTTGAAATAATCACAATTCTCAAAATACCCCTCACAAAAAAATGAGAAAGGCAATAATATAGTAAAGAGCCGGCATCAAATAACCGGCTCTTTGGCTAAACTCAAAAAACTAAACAATTATTACTAATACTCTTTATTGAGGCCAAATTTAATCGGGTATTATTTGTTAAATCATATCCTAGCATACATCAACACACCTGAATAATTGGAATCTGATATATTCCAACCTGGATAAGTTTTTTTGATATTCAGAAAATTTAATTATTTCCTCTGAGGCTATATAATCTTAATAAACAATGGCTTACGGATTGAATTAGTAATAATGACGCCTAAACGCCTCCATAGCAGCGTATTGCGCCAAACCAAGTTCACGGTATTTTACCGCTGTTTCTTTATTCCTATCTTCAGCCCGTACCCAAAACTCTCTAATATCCTCTCCCTGAAACATTACTCCATCTTTTTGAGATTGATGAAAAAATATTGCCTGCCTCTTTTTTAAAACCTGATCTGGACTTAATGGAACAGCCATATCTATCTCATGTAATTCAAACTCATGCCAGGCTCCTCTATATAACCACAACCAACAATCTTTCATAAAATCTTTATGCTTAATCTCTCCCAGAACCTTCAGAATTATATCTAAGCATACCTTATGGGTCCCATGTGGATCTGCTAAATCTCCCGCAGCATATACCTGATGCGGCTTAATTTCTTCAATTAGATCTCTAACAATTTTGATATCCTCAGTGGACATAGGACTCTTTTTAATGGTGCCCGTTTCATAAAACGGAAGATTTAAAAAATGGACCTGTTTATCATCCAATCCTTCAAAACGTGTTGCGCCCAAAGATTCCCCCTTTCTTATCCTAGCCTTTAGCTTTCTTACTTCAGGACTATTAACCTCATTCTCTCTTCTGGATTTAATTTGGTGGATAATAGAATCTATTTTCCTGGCATCATCGCCACAAGTTAAATCTCTGGCTACTTCAGCAAATTTTAAGGCTTCATAATCTGGCACTGCTATATTACCTGATGTTTGATAGGCCACATGCACTTCATGCCCCTGTTCTACCAACCTATCAAATGTGCCACCCATGGAAATAACATCATCATCTGGATGAGGGCTAAAAATCAACACACGTTTAGTTTGAGGCAAAGCTCTTTCCGGCCTGTTTGTATCATCAGCATTAAATTTCCCTCCTGGCCAACCAGTAATGGTATGCTGCATTCTATTGAACATCTCTATATTTAAATTGTATGCGGAACCCTCCTGAGCCAATAGATCTGCCATCCCATTATCATTATAATCTTTGTCGGTAAGATTTAATATTGATTTGTTTACCTTTTGACATAGCCAGATAATCCCTCTACCTCTTAATTCCGTTGTCCAATTACAAGATCCTACTAGCCAGGGCGTTTTTATCCGGGTTAATTCAGAGGCTGCCCCTGTATCTAAAATAAAGCTGGTGTTTTTATGTTTTTGTAAATAAGTAGCGGGAACTGAGGGGGAAACCTCCCCTTCAATCGTCTCTTTAATTACTTCAGCTTTATTTTGCCCCCAGGCAAGCAAAACAATTCTCCTAGCGCTTCTAACCGTACTAATCCCCATGGTGATAGCTTTTTTAGGAACGTTCGAAATACCATGAAAAGAGGGGGCTGCGTCAGCTCTTGTTAAATGATCAAGAGTAATCATCCTTGTTCCTGAATTATAATGGGATCCCGGTTCATTAAAACCAATATGCCCGGTGCGACCTATCCCTAACAATTGGAAATCTAATCCTCCTACATCTTTTATCTTAGCTTCATATGCCAGACAATATTCAATTATTTTTTCTTGTGGGATTTTTCCATTAGGAATATTGATATTCTCAGGCTTGATATTAATATGATTAAAAAGATGTTCGTGCATAAAATAGTGATAACTCTGAACATTGTCTTCATCCATAGGCCAATATTCATCCAAATTAAAGCTTATCACATTTTCAAAACTCAAGCCCTCTTCTTTATGTAACCTCACTAATTCAGCATATACATTTATTGGGGAAGAGCCTGTAGCTAAACCTAATACACAATTTTCACCTTTATCTTTTTTATTCTTTATGAGATCTGCAATTTCCCCGGCAACCAATTGGGAGGCATGATCTGAGCTTGAAAAAACCATATTATGGATTTTTTCAAATCGGGTTTCTTCAAATTTACCGGGAGCTTTGTAGACAATATTTTTCTGATCTTCCTGAACGATTTTCATAACTATAATAAATTTCAATAAGTTCGGTAAAATTACAAAAATTGTTTTATGTATAACATATTAAATTAATATAAAAAGAGGAGATTTTCACCTCCTCTATAAATTAATCCTGGGCCCACCATAATGGGGTAAACACACTATCTTCACCACCTAAATGATTTAAAGCTTGTTGATAACCTTCAGGAACATTATTCGCTAAATTACTTGGGTATCGCAATCGTTGCGGAAAGAAATTCTGTTGAACATCCATAAAATTCCCACTGGTTAATTGTGGCATATCAGAAAGTGGATTTTCCACAGCCGGAGTATCAAAAAATGGTAAGCCTAATCGTCTATGATCACTCCAGGTCTCAAGAGGTAACCATGGAACCTGAGCAATGAATTTTTGAGTAATAATCTTAGTCAAATGATCATTCTTAACACTTCCATTCATATATAAATCATTTTCAGGATATTCATAAGATGTAGTACCAGACTCCCCGGTGTAACCATTCACAAATTCCATGCTTACACTCGAAGGCGGTTCGGCTGTATGATCCCAGTTAACCGAAGTTCCCACCCTGTTATATTCCTCTGATGTCAAATAATCATTTGCATAGGAAGAAACATTCCAGTATTCAAAACTTTGCTTAACTCCTTCTTCATAAGCCAATTTCCCATCTATAGGAACTCCCCATCCACGAACTGCAGCTTCGGCTATTAAAAAATAGGATTCCCATGAACCAAAGAATATCCTTTCGGAGGTACTATTTCTAAAACGATGTGCTAAACGAGGGATTGCTCCAGGCCAACTGTAAACCTGATTTTTAGAACCTTTTTCCCCCCAGCTGCCAATACTAGGTGCATTCCAGGTAAATGCCGCATCAATTTCTTTTACAACATTCCCTTCAGCATCAACAAGGTTTCTTGTCGTTACTCCAGTTGCATCCGGTGCCCAGGAAGGATAACGGTTCATATCAGGGTCATTAAAATCACCAGGAATCACATAGGCCTCATAAGCACGGGGATCTATTTCTTTAGGCAAACCATCAAACCAATATTCTGAAACAGGATTAGTAGTTAAGGTGGTAAAATGATCCTCAAGTTTTAAACCTAAATAATTTTCTGGTTTAATATATTGATGTAAATCCGCATTTAATAGTTCCTCAGAAGAAATACCGCCTAATCCAACCATCAGGTTATTAAGGGTTGGAGAGAGATATTGATTATTCCACTCCCGGCTCATTACTCCGGTTAATGCATCCCATCCTGGTTTTTCGGCAACTTTAAAGTTCATATCAAGACTGGAAATAAAATTACTTCCTGAAACCGCATCTTCAAATTCTGCTTGTGCTTTAGAAGCATCAACTTCAGAAAGTCTCATGGCCAAACGCATACGCAGGGAATTTGCATAGGCAGTCCATTTATCAAAATCGTAGGAATAAGCAGGATCCAGATTTTCAACATTGGATGGAACCATCACATCCGGCTCCATATCTGCAACCGCAATTTTTAACTCTTCCAGCATATAGTAATAAACTTCCTGGACACTGTTAAAATCCGGATTTACACCCTGAAATCCATTAATGGCAATGGGACCGAAGTTATCGGACATTTCACTCATTAAATAAGCCCTCCAAATACGCGCAACCTGCTTTAAGTTATTGGTATACGGTTGAATATTACCTTTCTCAATTTTCTCATCTGCTATTTGTACAGCGGTATTGGCATGATTGAGCCAACCAGAAATATAGTTAAAATAATCACTTGACCATCCATCACTTACATATCCAACGGGCAGGGAATTGATACGATCCATACGTCCAGCCGCTTTCCAATATAAAACAAAAGCACGTTCGGCTATATGTGGATCCTGTTGGGCGCCTATAATAGAATTATTTATAAAATACTCTACCTGTACCTGCTCTGCCGTAGCAGCCGTAGGGTTTTCATTGATCTCTTCAAAATCAGAACAAGAACTAATCAGAATACTTGTGCCCATAAGGAAAAGTCCTTTTCTTAAAATTTTATTCATTAAAAACATAATTTGTTATTTTTAGAAATTAACACCAAGATTGATAAAAAAAGTACGTGACGTCGGAGATGCAAGATTTTCAAAACCAACTGCATTGGTGGCAGTAGCGTAAACCGACTCTGGATCTACACCATTTAATTCACTATCAATCATCCATACATTATTCGCCGAAAGACCTATATATGCTTTTTGAAAGAAAGTATTATCAATCAATTGAGATGGAAAATCGTATCTTAAATTAACAGTCCTTAACCTAACATTGGTAGCATCATAAATATTAGCTTCCGTAATCCCCAGGTTTCCGGACCGCGCTGTAATTCCCTGCCAGTATAATTGAGGTGAAACTACTGTGGTATTTTGAGAGAAGTTACCTTCTTCATCTGCTACCACCCCTGGCACCACTAAATCTTCACGCTGACCGTTCACTACTGTGGCCGAGCCAGTACCTGCGCTTTGGAGGGCTCTATTGGTACCTGAATAAATCTCGCCACCTAATCGTGCGTCAATTAGAAAGCCAAAAGTGAAATTTTTAAACATAAAGGTATTGGAAAAACCAATAAGCGCATCTGGTTGCTGATTTCCTAATCGCACTCTTTCATTGTTTGCCAAAGGAATTCCATTTGCATCTACTACAATTTCACCAAAAAACGGACTATTTTCATCCTCGACCCTCTGGTACTGAGTACCATAAATTTCTCCGTAGGGCTCACCGGAAACTGCTAGTATGCTCACATTATCAAAACCACCTAAACCATATTGGGTAACGCTCTCTGTCAATCTGTTTACCGTGTTTTTATTACGTGAATAGTTCAGATTCATATCCCAGCTAAGGCCCTGTGGATTATCAAGGACTCGACCATTTACCATCAATTCAACTCCTTCATTTTGTATATCTCCCGCATTTGCTTTTATAGAGCTATATCCACTCAATGGGTTCAATGGTAAGTTGATTAACTGTCTGGTAGCATTGGTTTTATAATAAGAAAAGTCAAATGCCAAACGTCCATCTAAAAATCTCGCTTCAAACCCGAGTTCTTTAGATTTAATTAACTCACTTTTTACATCTGGATTGAAAAGAGTACCATTACGCCCGGCGGTTGTATTTCCGTTGGGATCCTTTCCAATAGAATAAAAATTAACTAGCTGATACGCCGGAAGGTCGTTTCCTACTTCGGCATATGAACCTCTAATTTTACCATAGGTAATCCAGTCAGGAAGGCTTCCACCATTCTCGGTGATCATATCGGTAAATACAATGGATGTGCTTATAGAAGGATAAAAGAACGACCGGTTCTCTTTGCTTAAAGTCGAAGACCAATCATTACGCCCCGTTATATCTACAAATAAATATCCATCATAATTAAATTGAACAGTTCCATATAATGAGTTGATCTTTTTATGACTGTATGATTCTCCTACTCCAGGATTACCCACACCATTGTTCAGAGAAAATAAGTCGGGAACTTCCAATTCTCCAGAACTTCCACTAATAGAACTGGATTCTCTTTCCATAAGGTTACCTCCTAAATTCATAGCAGCACCAAAGTCACCAATAATATTATCTTTAGATGCACTTAACAGAAAGCTATAATTAGTTTCTGAAAAAGTATTTTTGCCTAAACTGTAACGTCCTGTAGCGGACAATGGACTTCCTGAAAAGAGCTTAGATTCCGTATTGGTAGTATATAAATCTGCACCAGCCTTGATCTCCCCACTTAACCAATCTGTAAATTGATGTTTCAAAGAACCATTTAAAAGAAAACGATCCCTATTGTCCATATTCAGGTTATTTCGATAAGCCCAGTAAGGATTAATTGAATTACTTGGCACATACCATATCATATTACCAAATTCATCACTTCCCGCTTCATAGTCGGTGACATCGATACTACGTGGCAATAAATACATAGTTGCAAATGAGTTCGAAATATTGGCTCCATTTAGGGGCCTGTTTTTAGCTGTCGCACTAATATATTGAACCTTAACATCGGTTGTCCAGTTATCAGACTTTCCAAAAATTGAGGTGGCACGGGTCATCAGGTTTAAACGTTGCAGTTCTGAGCCTGGGATCATACTATCATCATCAAGGTAGGTAGCTGAAGAATACATCGAGGTTCCATTACTAACCTGTTGTTGAAATGATAAAGTGTGGGTTTGACTCAAACCAGTATCAAAATAATTATCAAGATTATCATACGCCTGAAGCTGAACTTGTTCACCCTGGGCATTTTCTACGGTTTGACCTTCAATCTTTGGACCCCAACTTGATCCAGACTGATTATCATAAACTCCATCCGCGCCCTGGGCAAATGAATCCTGAAGATCAGGAGAAGTAAAAATGGATTCAAAACCAATTGAGGTTGAATAGCTGATTCCTAATCCATCGGTTTTCTTCCCTGATTTAGTAGTTATAAGAATCACACCGTTCCCAGCACGTGATCCATATAATGCTGCAGCCGAAGCCCCTTTTAATACAGACATACTTTCTATATTTTCAGGATTTAGATCACCTAATCCATTACCCATATCAGGTGACGGATTCCAGTAATCGTTATTTGCTGCCCCAGTAAAGTTATCCATTGGAATTCCATCGACCACAATCAAAGGCTGATTATCCCCGGTTAGGGAGTTATTTCCTCTAAGTACAATTTTTGAAGAACTAGCCGGGCCATTTCCACCTCGAATTACCTGTAATCCAGCTACCTTTCCACTGAAAGCATTCGCCAGATTGTTTTCCCGGCTCTCTACTAAGGCATCACCGCTTACTTCCTGTAGAGCATATCCCAGGGATTTACGTTCACGCTTTATGCCCAGTGCTGTAAGTACAACTTCGTCTAAGGCTTCCATATTGGTTCCTAAAGTTATATTTATCACATTTTCCGCTCCCGGAGAAATTTCTTTTTCTTCATATCCTATCATTGAGAAAACCAGTATAGCCTCTTCAGAAATTTCAATAGAATATTCACCATTAAAATTGGTAGCCACTCCATTATTTGTACCTTTTTCTAAAACGGTAACCCCTGGCAAAGGCATTCCATTCTGTGCATCAGTAACGACACCGCTTACGGATTTTTGTTGAGATAGAACATTTTCAATATTTAGAAAAAGTCCAATCACAAGAAAAAAGAAGATTTTTTTACTCATAAGTTTTTTGTGTTTTTGTTAAAACATATTTAGATGTTAGTCAGTTAATTAATTGTGAATGAATTTCCAGTATCCCTTAAATATTTCAAAAAAATTTCGACTAACAACCACACAGAAAAGCTGAACAACAAAATTCACGAAAACGTTTAAGTTTTTTGTCAATTTTTTGAGAAAGGATTGCCTATAATCTAATTACAGCTTATTTAATAACTAACTAAGAGGAAATATTCTATCTTAATAAGCCTGGTGTTTAACCAAGCTAAATTACATGCATAAAGTCAAATTTATTTTTGCTTCCAGTGTGGATAACCAAAATGAAAGGGTTATCTACTTTATAAAATTAGCCAGATATTTTTTATGGGGAAGAAAGTCGCTTGCCATGCCTTGGCCGGAATTGATATTATAAAATTAATACTAGAAGTAATTTACTCTTAAACCAAAGAGTTTACTGCCTATCTAAAGTTTTCAGTAGCCTTTAATTTAAATTCTATATGGCCGTCCTTAAGCAATTTATCATGGTCAATAAAATAACTTTTGTTGCCTTTACCATCGATTTCTATACTATCTATATAAATATTTCCTTCAGATGCATTCGAAGTAAATACCAACGTTTCTTGTTTATAATAATTGTTGTTCAAGTGAATGCTTATCTTACTGAATTTTGGTGCTGAAAGGGCATATACGGGAGCAGCAGGTGTAATAGGATAAATTCCCATCATAGCAAATACCGCCCAGGCACTCATAGTACCAGTATCATCATTGCCAGGCAGGCCGTATGGACCATTTTTATAATAGGTACGGAGAAGGTCATCTACTCTTTTTTGGGTCTTCCATTCATCACCCCTACTGTAATTGTACAAAAATGGGTAGGCAATATCCGGCTCATTGGCCATATCGTAATGACTTTTATCAAAAATATAATCCAAACGCTTTACAAAATTCTTTGTATCCCCAGTTAATTTTATCATTTCGGGGATATCGTGTGGGACCATAAATAAATATTGCCAGGCATTTCCTTCTATATACCCCACATTTTTAGTGAAATTGGCACCGGCTTCAGGATCGAATGGTTTATACCATTCCCCGTTCCTGTATTTAGGCTGAAGGAAACCTGTTTCGGGATTATAAAGCTTTTTATAGGATAAAGACCTTTTGGAAAATTCGAGATAATCATCTTTTTTCCCTAAAGCTTTGGCCATCTGTGCTATTGCGTAATCTGAAATATTATATTCCAACGTAGTTGAAACAGGCCCTGCAATTCTGCTGTCAACACTTAAATAACCATTTTTTATATATTCTCCCAGCCCTGGCCTAAGTGGGTTATTCTCAGTTTGGGTAGCGCTTTTCAGCATCGCCTTATAGGCTTTTTCCACATCAAAACCGGTCAATCCCCTTAAATACGTATCGGCGATCACCACCGATGCAGGGTCCCCCACCATGGTAAAGGTTTCGGTGGAATTCAGCTCCCATTTTGGAAGCCAGCCATTTTCATCATACATATCCAGCATGGAATTGACCATTTGCAGCTGCTCTTCGGGATATACCAAACTCATTAATTGATGGTAATTGCGATACGTGTCCCAAAGGGAAAAAACTGTGTAACGGGTTCCATTTGTGGTTCCTATCTTTCCAGTGGCAACTTCAGGATATTCGCCATTTATATCGTTTAGGATATTGGGGTGGATCTGGGTGTGATATAGAGCCGTATAAAAGATCGATTTTTTATCTTCTGTCCCTCCCTCTACTTCGATTCTGGATAATTTCTTGTTCCATGCTTCTTTGGTATCTTTATAAACCTCATCAAAAGATTTTTTACCCACTTCCTTTTCCAAGTTTTCCCTGGCGTTTTCAATGCTCACATAAGAAATACCAATTTTCACCTCTACTTTTGTAGGTTCCTTAAAATTATAACTGAAATACGCCCCAATACTGTCACCCACCACTTCCCGGGTAAAGCTTTCCTTTATTCTTGTCCTGGCATTGTATCCCATCCATTGGGCTTCTTTCCCCGTATTTTTATAGGGAGTGTTCCAGATTCCAAAATTATCGGCAGGCTTCGATAATTTTGCCACAAAGTAAACGGGGTAAGCCGCTTCGGGACTGTTATAGCAAAAAGAACCCACCATCCTTAAACCTTCAACTTCTGAAGCCGAATTGATTTTCAACATGCCTCCCTGTTCATTGGTAAGTCCCAATCCAAGGTTTAGTAAAATATTTGATTCCCCGGCAGGAAAAGTATAGCGGCTTACACCAACCCTTGTTGAAGCCGTAGCTTCGGTTTTAATATTGTATCCATCTAAAGTAACCGAGTAATATCCAGCTTTTGCAACCTCTTCAGAGTAAGTGGAACCATATTCAAGATGATTTGTTTTAAGCTTCCCTGTGGTTGGCATGCTTATGATAACCCCAAGATCGGGGCAACCTACGCCACTGAGGTTTACATGGGAAAAGCCCGTCAAATACGAATTTTCATGAACATAGGGGTTAGACAGCCACTGGCTGTCTTTCTCCAACGGGTTTAATTTGATTTTCCCCGCCACATTAAAAGGAGATACACTGGCCATTCCCCGGGGCGCAATAGCACCGGGATGGGTAGCTCCATAATTGGAAGTGCCTATAAAAGGGTTCACATAATCCACAGGTTGCTCTTGTCCGAACACTACACTACAGAACAGTAAAGCCAAATAACTTGATTTTAGTTTACCCATTTTTAAGAAATTCTAATATTTTATTTTTCGTAGGTAAGATATGCCGATACCAACCAATGGTTTAATTTATCACCATCTATAGGAGTAGCATCAATATCGATTATCAATTCGTGCTTTCCCGCTTCTAAATTTCCCAAATCCAGTACATATGGCTTGACCAGCGATCCCGGGCACCAATTGGAACGTGATAAATCTGAAGATGCCAAACGCTCCTCTACCTCCTTAAACATTTTTTCGTGATTTTCATTGTAGGCCCGGGCCGTATCTTTCCGGGTCCAAACCCCTGAAGAAGGATTGAACCTCCTGAAAGAAGCACAATCGTCCCGCCAGGGAATAGTATCTACAACAGTTTTTTTATCAAACTTGAGCGTATTATTTAATTTAATAAACTCGTCGCCTCCGCTGTGACCACCATGGCCGGTAGTGATATAATAAAGTTTGGCGTTTTTGGCATTTTCCGGCAAGTTGAAAGTCGCTTTCAAAGGATTAAAAGCGAAAAGGTCGGGATGTTTTTGACCTGCATAATATACTGTGTTTACTATAGGTTGCACCTTTTTAAGTGTTAGTGCACGACCGGAATATTCGAATTCCACACTTATTTCATAACCTTCGGCGGTCCAGGTATCCACCCAGACGCCAATAAGCAGATCCCCGGTAAGTTCATCGGCCAGTTGGGAAACATCCATTTCCCATACTACTTCATCTTCCCATTTGGGAACATATACCGGGCGGTTATACCGTATGTTCGGATTTTTTTCCTCATCACTGTAATAACCAACACCGAAAGGGGTCATAAACCTAAGAACTTCCAAAGCAGGTTCATAATTGCCGCCAATTTTTATACCTGGATAACCTTCTACGCCCGCCGCTTCAGGATAACTGGCGGTATTTTTGGCAATGTCTATAAAACTCAGCTTTTCGGGATTGGGAATCACAAAAAGGGAACCCGATTTGTCCCAGCGGTCGCCGGCCGACTTTAAGGTTACTTTAACTTTTACATCAGTGCCTTCCGGAAAAACAGGCGCTTGAATTTGTTTGAGAATTATTCTACCATCCTGTAAATATTCCACGCCTGGAACCACTTTTTTTTCTCCCGTAAAATTCATTGGGATCTCATCAAAGATCTTGATTTTTTGGGCACTTTGGGCCATTACTAACCCGCCGATCAAGAAGCCGAGTACAAACAAAAACGGCTTTAGAATTGTCTTTAGCATTTTTTTATTTAGTTAGAATCCTTTATTCTGAAGAAATCAGGACGAAGTTGTACATTATTTTTTCTCCAAACTAAGAGAGTAAGGCACTGCATCTTTTTCACTGCCCCAATTTTTATTGGGTTCATCGGTCATTTCAAATTTCAGGATCCCCCCTTTCATAATATCCTCATAGTTCAGGTATGTTTTCTTCCATTTTTCTCCGTTTTGCAACACCGAACTTAAATAGAAATTTTCTTCGGAATTGTTTTCGGCAAGAATCTCGTATTTATTTCCATTTTTCAGTTTAAGGATGGCCTGGTCGAACAACGGGCTACCAATCACATATTGATTGGTCCCGGGGGTCACCGGATAAAATCCAAGGGAGCTGAAAACATACCAGGCTGAAGTTTGGCCGTTATCTTCATCTCCACTATATCCATCCGGAGTGGCCGAATAAAGTTTAGTAAGGACTTCCCTGACATGTTTTTGAGCCTTCCAGGGTACACCTGCATAATTATAGAGATAAATCATATGCTGAACCGGCTGATTGCCATGGGCATAATTCCCCATATTTACAATTTGCATTTCCCTTATTTCGTGAATTGGAAACCCGTAATAGGAAGCATCGAAATGAGGTGGCAGTTCAAAAACAGTATCCAGCATTTGGGTGAACTGATCCCTCCCGCCCATCAGGTCGATCAATCCATCTACATCCTGAAACACGCTCCAGGTATAATGTAAACTGTTTCCTTCAGTAAAGGCATCACCCCATTTCAACGGATTAAATGGTTTTTGAAATGTACCATCTTCGTTCTTCCCCCTCATGAGATTGGAAGAAGGATCAAACAAATGGGTATAGTTATGAGCCTGTTTATAAAAACGTTTAGCGATCTTATCCTTTCCGAGCTTTTCAGCAAATTTGGCAATAGCCCAATCGGCATATGCATATTCCAGGGTCCGTGCGGCATTTTCATGGATACCCACATCATAGGGCACATAACCTAATTTGTTATAATAATCAATTCCTTCCCTTCCCACCGAGCTTTCCGGCCTTCCTTCTTCAATATTCGCATTTTTCAAAACAGCTTCAAAAAGTACCTCGATATCCTTTTCATGCATATTTCCTTTTAAATAGGCATCGGCGACAATAGAAGCCGAGTTAGAACCAATCATACTGCCGCGGTGACCGGGACTGGCCCATTCCGGTAACCATCCCGATTCCTTATAGGTATTGGCCAGGCCTTCCATAATTTGCTTGTTCATCTCAGGATACATTAGGTTGAAAAACGGGAAAACCGCCCTAAAGGTGTCCCAAAAACCATTATCAGTAAACATATATCCGGACAGTACTTTGCCATTATATGGGCTGTAATGCACTATTTCATTGGCTTCGTTTAGTTCGTAAAACTTACGCGGAAAAAGCAATACCCGGTAAAGGCTGGAATAAAATGTCCTGATGTGGTCTATATTCTTATCTTCTATATGAATTTTCCCCAGTTCTCTATTCCAAGCTGCCTCTGCCCTTTTTGTGATCTCGATAAAATTGTTATCCCCAATTTCCCGGTTAAGGTTTAGCTGTGCCTGTTCCGGGCTAATGAACGAGGAAGCAAGCTTTACCGTTACCTCTTCCCCTTTTGTGGTCTTAAAACCAACAATCGCTCCCACGTGTTCCTTTTCAGCCCCTGTAGAATTCTTATTCAATTTCCATTCATCTTCCCAGGTATGAGTGAGCTCAAAATCTTTATCAAATTCGGCCACAAAATAATTATGGAAATTCTCCGGTACCCCGCCGCTGTTATTCCTCACGTAACCGATAATTTTTCTTTCTTCCGGCAATATTTTTACCATAGAGCCTTTAAAGAAAGCGTCCAGTAAAATAAAAGCACTATCGGTTTTGGGGAAAGTAAATTTAAAAATCGCCGCCCTTTCCGTAGGGGCTACTTCTGCTTTAACATCGTAATCAGCCAGGTAAACACTATAATAATGAGGCTTTGCGATCTCTGCCTTATGCGAAAACCAGGAAGCGCGATCATCCTCCTTAAATTTCAGCTCTCCGGTAACTGCCATGAGGGAAAAAGCAGCATAATCATTGATCCAGGGGCTCGGTTGATGGGTTTGTTTGATTCCCCGAATCTTATGATCGTCATATTTATAAGCCCACCCATCGCCCATTTTTTCGGTTTGTGGTGTCCAGAAATTCATCCCCCAGGGCATAGCTATCGCGGGATATGTGTTCCCCGAAGAAAGCTCGTAAGAAGAATCGGTTCCCATTAACGGGTTCACCAAATTAACATAAGAAGTTTCCTGGCCATGGACCTCAGGTAGGAACAATTGTCCGAATACGACTATCAAAATGAAATGGGTAAAACGCATAAGCTGTAATTTTATTCGACTATAATTTCATCAATAAAGGTCCATGAACCTCCATAGGTTGATTTTTTGAAATTGGTAATCTTCACTTTTACAAAACGTGCAGTTTCTTGTTCAAATTCTGCCGTAAAATCCTTTAAAACTATAAATCCTTTATTTTCGAACTCCCTGTTAATCTCTCCAACCAATTTAAGGTCATCTTTTTCGGTACTTATATAATATTCAAGTTTTACCGGGAAATAAATTCCCGAGCCCTGATCGGCCATACTGCCTACTGATATCTTTGAGATTGACTTTGGTTCCCCGAGATCTACGCTAATGCTAACATCTTTGCCCATCCAGCCCAGCCACTGCCCGTCATGGAAGTTCTTGCTTCCCCGTAACACATTGACTGTGGTTTTTTCACCTATACCGGTATAGCGATCACTATACTTAGGTTCATAGTTTACATTTGAACCTACAGCTTTATGGAACCTGAATTCTTTTTCGAGCACATCTCCTTTCAGCTTACCATCCTCAAATACAGCAGCTTTTAAATTACTGCTGGAATCCAGCAAAACTGGATCCTCGTAAACTTCTGAAGATGGATTTGGTTTTTTGCCGTCAAGGGTATAACGAATCTTAGCATCAGGAAGTTCACTTTTCAAACGGATACTGATCTTCCCGGTAGCACTATCTACTGTAGCATCAGCAGTTACATCGTACATGGTAGTGCTATAATTGATGTCTAAATAATCGAAGCGTTTTTTCAAATTTTCCAATCGGCGGGTAAAATTATTCCAATCCTTCTTTTCTTCGGGCGTCCACAGTATTTCAGATAGCGCTGCCAGCCTTGGGAACAACATATATTCCGAATGGGATTCTGTTGGAATATATTCACTCCAAAGGTTGGCCTGAGCTCCAAGAACATGCTCTTTTTGTTCAATACTCATACTATCTACCACCGGATCGAATTCATATACCAGGTGCAAGGGATTATAACCTCCCTGGGCAATAGGTTCCTTATCGGGATCACCCTGATAATGATTAAAATATAAGGGTGTCCCCGGGCTCATTATCACATCATGACCCTGCTTAGACGCTTCCCAGCCCCCGTCAATCCCCCTCCAACTCATTACCGTAGCACCCGGTGCCAAACCTCCTTCCAGGATCTCGTCCCAACCTATCAATATACGATCATGGGAACTGATAAAGCGTTCCATTCTTTTTATGAAATAACTCTGCAACTCTTCTACATTCGCCAGGCCTTCTTCTTTCATCCTACGCTGGCAATCCGGGCATTTTTCCCATTCGGTCTTGGTGGCTTCATCCCCACCCACGTGAATGTATTTTGAAGGAAAAAGCTCCATAACTTCCAGTAACACATCTTCCAGGAACTCAAAAGTTGTTTCTTTTCCCGGGCAGTAAATATCGGTAATGGGCCATACGCCTCCAGAGGGTATCGCAATGGGTTCACCGGTACAGGAAAGCTCGGGATAAGCTGCAATGGCGCTCATTACGTGCGCAGGCATTTCGATTTCAGGCACCACACTTATAGCTCGGTCTTTAGCATAGGCCACAATTTCCTTTATATCTTCCTGGGTATAAAAACCGCCATAGGTGGCTTCAACTCCCGGTTCATTCTGGGAACGGGCATTCCAATGCTTGCTTTCCTGATCTACCCTCCAGGCACCCACCTCTGTGAGTTTCGGGTATTTTTTGATTTCGATACGCCAGCCCTGATCATCCACCAAATGCAGGTGTAGGGTATTTAGTTTGAGCATGGCCAACCGGTCTATGGTTTTTAGGATATATTCCTTTTCAAAAAAATGCCTGGAAACATCCAGCATCAGTCCGCGCCATTTATATCGAGGCTTATCATTAATTTCTAAATTAGGAATAAGCCAAATTGTACCATCCTGAATTTGATCGTTTTCTATTTCAGGTGGAAGCAACTGCCTAATGCTTTCCAAGGCATATAGATATCCGGCAAAGCCACCAGCCTCAATGAATATTGAATTATTATCAACTTTTAAAGTATAGCCTTCTTCTCCTAATTCCTTGTTTTCTTTATACTGAACAAAGTTGGCTTTCGGTTTTTCGGAGACGGTTTTAAGTGAAAAACCCGCAGCCGATTTAAATTTATCTATAAGCAAAGCGGAAAGTTTTTCCTGCTCCTCATCATTTGCCACAAAAACAGTGTTTTTATCAAAGCGGAAAGAACCTTCTTTTAGCTCCATTTTTGCAGGCCTTGGAATGAGCATCACTTCTTCTTCAGAAAAAGTTTTTTTTTCACTATCGCCACAGGAGGAAAAAAAAGCTACGTTTAAAATCAGGAAAGCTTTTAATATTGTCTTCATTTTTAATTTTTTTATGCTATTTACTTTTTTCGGGACTTATTTTGAAACTACAGCTGTATTCCTTGTCCAGCAATCGGTATTCTTCAAGTGGGATGTGCCCCCAACTGTTGATGCTACCCAAGCCCATTTGGGCGGTATCTATAAACAGGTTGGTGAGGTCACGCTCTTTTACTTCGGCAGCATGGCGTTGGTTGCGTTGTTCACCATCGTCAAGGTCTTCCATTAAATAGTGTAAAGCGGTGAAATTAAATGGAGTACTGGCGGTTACCTGTAGTACTATATCATCGTTCTTTATTCTCAACCATCTCACATCGCTTTTGTTCCCGGTTTCCTGCGGACGGATATAGGGGTAAAACTGTTCATCCACACTCTGATCATAATTTTTGATCAGCGCGGCTTCTTTTCTGTCAGCATAATTTTCGTGCGGACCTCGACCATAATATTCCACCTGCTTAAAGTTTTTTGGCAGGGCGATCATCATCCCTACCCTAAAAATCATGGGAGCTTCACTGTTTTCGTCTATTTTAAGATCTTGTTCCACCGTGATCTCTCCGCTGGCATTAAGTGTATAAGTAAGATCGAGGTTGGCGGAAACTTCATTTAAACGATATTTCGCTGAAACAACCGCCAATCCATTTTTTTTACTAAAATCCCAGCTTTTCAACTCCGGATTTTCCATGGCCTCTTTCCAGGGCTTCAATTTATTCTGAAGTCCTGCCCCGTAATCATTATCTGTGGGTGCACGCCAGAAATTAGGCCTTAATTCATAACCTTCGTTGATGATTTTTGTCCCTTCAAATAGATAAGCTTTTAAGAAACCGGATTTTTTATTGAAAGTAAAACTTGCTTTTTCAGAAGAAAATGTAACCTCATTTTGACCCTTTTCAAAACTTAATTCAGCAGTCCCTTGTATGTTAAGATCGGAAGTCCATTTACCATCCAATAACAGCTGCTCCTCTGCTATGGCATAGCCTTTTTTCAAAAAGGCAGTGCTTTCAGTTAAATTATAGGAAATATTCAGAAAAGCTTCCCGGTATTCTTTTCCATTTAAATCTATGGGTAGCGTGATGGTGCTGGTTTCCTGTGGGGCAATATTCAAATTTGAAAACTTCCCGTTTTCAACCACCTTTCCGTCCAGGGCCAGTTCCCAATTCAATTCCACATCACTAAGGTCTTTAAAAAACCTTTCATTGTAAATACTGATTTCACCAGTTTTGGGCTGCAGCAATTTGGTATGGATATCCTGTTGAACTTTTTTAACCTGAAACGCATGAGGATTAGGCTCCCGCTCCGGGCTAAAAACACCGTTGTTTAAAAAATTATTGGCACTGGGTACATCTTCCGGGCCAAAATCGCCACCATAAGCAAGGATCCTTGTGCCGTCTTCCAGGGTCTTATATATGGATTGATCTACCATATCCCAGATAAAACCACCCTGGAAATTCTTATGCCCTCTAATAATATCCCAATATTCTACAAAGTTTCCAATACTGTTACCCATGGCATGAGCATACTCACACATAATATAAGGCCGTTCCATATTGGGATTATTCTCAGCATATTCTCGCATATCTGAGGGGGAAGGGTACATAGGTGGGATAATATCGGTATTCCACTCTACCTGCATCTTTCCCTTATCCTGCCAGGGCAGAATGGCTCTTTCATGCTGAACGGGCCTTGTGGGGTCCATCTCTTTTATCAATTTATAGCCTCTATAAAAATTATAGCCATTCCCCGCTTCGTTCCCCATACTCCATATTATTATAGAGGGATGGTTTTTATCACGCTCTACCATCCTGGACAAGCGTTCCAGGTGAGCAGTCTCCCAACTAGGATCGTTGGCCAAAGTTCGGGTAAGTGAATATCCCATTCCATGTGATTCTATATTGGCTTCATCCACCACATAAAGACCATATTCGTCTGCTAACTCATAGAAATAGCTGTCATTGGGGTAATGCGAGGTACGTACGGCATTGAAGTTGAATTCCTTTAGCACCTTTACGTCCTGTTCCATACGTTCCCTGGACATGGTTTGACCGGTAGAGGGATCGGTATCGTGGCGGTTTACGCCCTTTAATAAAACCGGCCGCCCGTTTACCAGGAGTTGCCCATCTTTTATCTCGATTTCCCTAAAGCCTACCTTTTGATGGATCACTTCTTTAACAGCTCCTTTTTTATCCTTTAAAGTGAAGACCAGATTGTATAGGTTAGGCGCCTCGGCAGACCATTTTCGGGGATTTTTGACCGAAAAAATCAGACGGTTGTTTTTCTTCCATTGGCGGGCCAGACGCTCTTCGGTTGCCAGGAGGGTTTGTCCATCTTTTAATTCTACTTTTAAGGAATGCTTATCTCCTTCAGGCAGCTCAGGTAATTTAGTGGTTACTTTTAAAGTAGCGTCCCTATAATTATCATCCAGGTTTGGGACTACATAGAAATCCTCCAGGTGAACTTTTTCACGGGCAATTAAATAAGTCTCCCGGGTAATTCCACTCATTCGCCAAAAATCCTGATCTTCCAGAAAAGAACCATCACTCCATCGCATTACTCTAAGTGCAATTAAGTTTTCACCTGATTGAACATACTTAGTGATATCAAATTCCTGAAAAAGCTTGCTATCTTCACCATAGCCAACATACTCTCCGTTAACCCAAACTTTGAGATTGGATTTTGCCGCACCGATGTGCAGGATGATCTTTTTTTCTTTCCAATCCTGAGGAACATTTACCGTTTTGCGGTACAATCCCGTGGGGTTGTAACTTTCCGGTACGTTTGGAGGGTCAATCTCTATAAGGTTGTGCCAATCGTATTTCTCGTTGGTATAAATTGGATAACCATAACCATGCATTTCCCAGTTAGATGGAACCTTTAATTGATCCCAGGCAGCGATATCAAAATTTTCCTTATAAAACCCCGAAGGTACATCAGCAGGTTTTTCAACGAATTTAAACTGCCACTGATCATTTAAGTCCAAATAGTTATTAGAATCGCGCCAGCTGTTACTTTCTGCCAAAGCTTCATTTTCGTATACATGATATGAAGCCCGCATAGGCTCCCGGTTTTCCTGATTTACTAACTGGTTTTGATAATAAGGTCTCTCCTTTTGTGCCCATAAGACAGCGGGGCAAAGGATGATAAAAGTGAATAGGAAAAATAAAAGTTTCATAGGTGATTTGCGCATAACAAAAAATATAATATGTATGACATAATAAGGTGTTTCAAAAATAGACAAACTTATCTCATTTTCAGCCTTAATTCGATTTTGATAGAAATCATTTGTATAGTTTCTTATATATAGGGGTGCGTGCGAGAACCCCGTAATAATGGAATCCTTATAATAAAAGCCCGCGATCCAGTCCCAACCAGGAATTCCATTTTCTGGGCCTCATTTTACCATTCTATAAGGAAGGGTAACACCGGGATATTCCTTGTCCCCTCCGTTCTTATAAAAAGATTTACATAATCAACCAATTTATTTTCCTGTGCAACTAAAGAAAGGCTCATCCATAAAATTATATAGAGACCACCTAGTCTCATCTTATCAGAATAAAATTTTAACCGACTATCGCATTTTTCCTTATTTATGTCGGTCGTATTGGATTTTTTAATAAATGCCTATTATGGGCTTTCAACTATTTCGAATCTTTGATAGCCCTTAGCATTTCCGGGGTGAGCGCGTTTCCATCAAAAAAAGAAACACCCTTTGCACCATTCTCCTTTGCTAATTTTATAGCTTCAGAAATATCTTGCGGACTCATTGGGGGTACATAGATGCCGGTATGTAGGGCTACATTTTTATGCTTTAAATCTTCTACGCCTTGTTGGGTTGCCCAACCTATCCAGTCCAGTTCTTCATTATAAAAATTATTGTAGATCATGGGCAACACCGCATCTATCTCCCATTTATCCCAGCGCTGGCGTACCATATGATCTGCCATTTCAGGATATGGAAAAACCGCAGCGGTTAAATCTTTTCCGTTTTTATGGGCTATTTTGTAAGCCTGATCCACGACCTGCTTTATTTTGTTTAGCCTAAATTGTTTCCATTCAATATCGATGGCAGGGTTTTCCATTTCCTTTGGGTTTTTATGGTGTATCTTTTCAAATTCAGCCACACACACATCGCAATAGCAATAATCAAATTGTGGTAATTCCTCCTCCTGCTCTAAATCATATTTTGGCAATAAACCTATTGGCAGAAAAATATCGGGAAGGCGGATGTAATCGAGGTGAACACTGGCCACTCCTTCTACTTTGGCCAGACCTTCTACCAGGTCCAGCACATGGCCCGTGGATTCTTCCCGAGTTGGACACATCCACTGATAATACTCCACATATGGACGTTTGTCAAATGTTGACTCCCCCTTGCGGTTGACCGCATACCAGTCGGGATGTTCCAATGCAATACTGTCCCCGGGCCGGTTCATGGTAAACATCCACGCATGTACTTCGAGGCCTTCGGCTTTTGCAAGAGGTGTTAAACGGGAAAGTAAAGCAGCATCGGTCTCTGTATTGATGAGTACCGCATCAAGCCCATTCTCTTTATATTTCTTAAATTCTGAAACATACGAAGAATCAGCTCTTTTGGAATCTGCAGTAATCCAGGTCCAATATTTAAAATCTTTTTCAGCTTTTGTGGTAGTTTCTGAAAGTGTTTTTCCTCCTTTATGTGCTTGCAGATTGTCCAGGCAAGAGGTGAGAGAAAACGATAGAAGCAAAATTAAAATTAAATTTTTCATCATAATGATTCATTTATTGATGGTTTGTTAATCATGGTTTATAGAATATATCTAATCGGAATTTTCTTTTATAAAATCCCCATTTTCTTTTATGATCAGTTTGTTTCCGGTGAAGGGACTTAGTACAGAAATATTCCAACCGGTTTCGTGAATTTCAAGTTTTGGACGGACTTTCTCGCCGTCAATTTTCATCTCCCCTTTTACTAGTTTGTTTATTGGCAAAGCCCATTTTTTGTGTTTTTGATGATAAGACTTTTGCTTCCGGTACAGTTCATATAAAAACCACTTGATCTTTTCGTCTTTGGGAATCGTAAAAGCTTCCTTTCCCCCCGGTTTTTTATCTGAAAAATAAACGTAGCCCCAGTGCTCCGGCTCATGCATATTTATTACACCTTGCGGGGACCAAACCCAATTATATTCAGGTAAGTAATTTCCATTGTTATCTTGTTTACGGGAATATTTACCATCCTTTAATTGGAAATCCCAATTGACCCGTGAAAAATTGATACGCCAGAAGTCATTTGCGGGAATACTGCCATTTGGACTTGTCTCCGTTAAAACCTCCCAGGGCATGGCAATTTCAACATTCCAAAATTTGTCCTGATCGCCAGGATCGTTTAGACTGCCTTCGATATAAACAGCAGACTTCACTCCCGCGATATCCCAGCTATCTATGGCGTGCCCCCCTTCGCGATAGGCTTTTACCAACAATAAATCCCACACGGTGTTTAGGGCATTTATTTCAAATTCCATATAATTTTGGGCATCCCCGTCGGGATCGATAAAAATTTCAAAATCGTTGTTGTAAAAAATAACCGTATCGCGCTGCTTCAGCGTAGCCCATATATGCGGTTCCTCCATTTTAGTGTAGAAATACAAATATTCCTCATCCCATAGCATTTTCACATTGGTCTTGTACGCCGGAGTTTCAACGCCTTCAATGTCAATGAAATTTTCACTCCATTTTGCCAATTTCCAAGCTTCTTCGGATGCTTTTCCATCTATATTAATTTCTTCCGAAGTTTTAAAAGCCACATAGGATAATGGAGCCTGTTTTTGAGCGTACAAAAGCAAGCTGAAGAAACACCAAAATATTAGGATTACCTGTTTCATTTTAAAAAGAGTTTTTCTTTGTAAAGGCGATAATTTCGCTAATTTTTCCAAATGCCAATCCGGTAACCGTATCGGCCGCACCGTAATACAGTGCCAGTTTATCCTCTTCCATTGAATGTAGGCTGGCACAGGGAAAAATAACATTGGGAACATCCCCGGTTAATTCGTAGATTTCTGCAGGAGCCATTAAGTAGGGCTGGGACCGAAATTTCACTTTTTCGGGTTCATTTTCATCCAATAAAGCAGCCCCAATAGAATATCTAAACCCGTTACATGTAGCAATGACACCATGATAAAATAGCAACCAGCCCTCATTGGTCAAAATAGGCACCGGCCCCGCCCCTATTTTAGTACATTGCCAGGCACTTTTTTCAAATGGGGCAACTTTCATTACGCAACGATGTTCCCCCCAGTATTTCATATCCGGACTATAGCTGATATAAATATCTCCAAAGGGTGTATGACCGTTATCACTAGGTCTGCTAAGCATGGCGTATTTCCCGTTTATCTTCTTGGGAAACAACACCCCATTCCTGTTAAAAGGAAGAAAAGCATTTTCACATTGATAGAATTCTTTAAAGTCGAAGGTATATCCAATCCCGATCGTTGGACCATGATAACCATTGCACCACGTAATCCAATACCGATCTTCAATAAAAGTGACCCTGGGATCATATTTATAATCTGAGTCAATCATTTGGGTGTTTCCCGGAGCAAAGCTGATGGGTTGATGCTCAATATCCCAGTCAATACCGTTTTCGCTAAAGCCAGCAAAAATATTCATTTGCACGGCTTTGTTATCACAACGAAAAACCCCCGCATAGCCATCTTTAAATGGCACCACGGCAGAATTAAAAATACTGTTGGAAGTAGGAATTGCATAGCGGTCAATGATGGGATTCTCGCTATAACGCCAAAGTACTTCCTTGCTATTTTCAGGCTTCTCCTGCCATGGAATAAGCTTGTTTTTCATTTTTTATTACTTTTTTAGGTTCTTCAATCTTTTTCATTTTATCCAACCAGGTGAATTTGAGAATTATCGTGGTTATCCCAAATATTAAAAAGGATAGCGCTGTTTTTTCATAATCCCTCACTACCAAGTAGATTGGTAATAAGATCATACTCGATTGCCATATTATTCCTATAAAGCAATTAAGCATATCCCTTCCAAAATTGGTGTTTTTCTTTATCATAATTCCTTCAGCTTTCATATTTTCACGTACCGGTTTCCACCATCCCCAGGGGCGCACATTTTGATAAAATGACTGCAAGGTTTTTATATTGGTGGGAGGCGTTAAAAATGTGCCCAGGAACGATCCCAACAGGGAAAATAAAAATATAATAGGAAATAAATATATAGCTGGGATATGTGCAAATTCATATAATAAAGAATCCGGTAGAAAATTTCCTTTATTCTGATCCAGAAGAAATTGAAGGCTGGCTATAATAAGTCCGGCCAGCATTCCCCAGAAATACCCCCACCCATTAAATCGCCACCAAATCCATTTTAAAAAATTGGACGCTACATAGCCTCCATACAAGGCACTCGTAATCCAAAGGGTAATAGAATTTATAGAATCAGCAAAAAAGCCCATTACCACACCTAGAATCACCACAATTAAGGAGGCCAGGTGGCTTGCTTTTATATAATGCCGGTCTGTTCCTTTGGGTTTGAAATATTTTTTATAAATATCATTTACGATATAAGCCGGGCCTGCGTTCACAAAGGCAGAAAATGTTGACATAAATGCGGCCAAAAGTCCTGCAAGCAAAAGGCCTTTAATCCCTACGGGCACATGGGTATTAATAACTTTTGGGAGGATTACCTCCAAATCGTTACCGTTAATGCTCCCTTCAGCGGCCATTTGTGGAGCGATAAAAACCAAACCTATCAATACAATTGCAGCAATTAAAAGATATCTCGGAATAAAAAGGACAAGGTTGGTAAAACCACTCATATAGGCAGCATCTTTTATAGTCCTTGTCGATAAAATACGTTGCATATCATAACTTGGAGTGGGACCAGCTATACTGGCAAAAAAACCTTTAAACAGGGTCATTCCTATAAAAGCCCCAAACATTTTATAACCCTGCGAATTGATAAGGTCATTAAAAGGTTCCTTTTTCCCTTCCCAGAACCCGCTAAGTTGAGATTCAAAAGAAAGAAGTTTCCACTTTTCGGGTATTGCGGCACTTACCTCGGTATCGGTAAATGCTATAAAAGTGTAGCCCGCTACCAGGACACCGGCCAGCACCATGATGGCATACTGCAACACTTCGGTACTAACTACCGAGAACATTCCACCTTTAATGGTATAAATGGTAGTGAAGAAAATAATGAGCAAAGCGTAAGTTTGTTCTGATGTAAGGATATTAAAGTCGAACAGTTCTAATCCCAGGTCCCAGGGCAAAATCACAGTCATAAATTTGCCTACGCCTTCAAAAAAATATGCGATAAAACCTATAGAAGCAACCACTGCAAAGATGGCCACAATAAGGTGGGATGCCCGCCCTGCCCTGTTATCACCAAAACGAGTTAAGATCCATTCAGAGCCAGTCATCACCCCGGAGCGCCGTATCCAGACAGCCAGGAACATCATGACAAAAATCTGGTTCCAAATAGGCCACATCCACATAAACATAAAACTATTTACCCCATAAAGAAATAATATCCCCACCATCCATGCCGTACCGGAAACATCAAACATTCCTGAGCCATTACTTAAACCCAGGTAGTACCATTTTATAGATTTCCCCCCTAAAAAATAAGAATCGAGTCCTTTGGAAGCCTTCTTTGATACCCAGATTCCCACACCTAAAGTAACGACGATATAAAGGAATATTATTAATACATCAATTATATGCATCAGTTTTTGTTAAATTTTCCGGTGGCCCATTCTTTGTTAGGAGCATTACCCATTTCCAGTTGCAATGTCCCCCCATTCTCAAGTTGCCCATGGTTTATATAAGAACGCTCATAAACTTCGCCATTGAAGCTGGCCGATTGAATATAAAAGTTTTCGGAAGAAACATTTTTGACTTCGATGCTAAACATCTTTCCATTTTTTAAAGAAATAGTAGATTTTTCAAAGAGTGGGGATCCTATTTGATATTCGCCACTTACCGGATTAAAAGGATTAAGCCCCATGGAACTTAACACATACCAGGCAGACATTTGGCCGGCATCTTCGTTTCCACTCAGACCATTTGGGGTGGTATTGTATGGTGTTTTCAATATTTCATGCAACCAATACTGGGTTCGATAGGGTATTGAATCGGAATAATAATCGGAACTCCAATTCCAGCCATTACGCCCGTTATCAGGAATTAACTGAACCATTCCAAGGCAAATACCAGCGCATTGATATGTACGAGCATGTCCTCCAGTATTTATAAATGGATCAACAATACCTTTTACCGAATGGTTGGGGATCTTGGACTTAGCATTATTTTCACTATTCTTTTTACGGGAAGTGAAAAACAAAGTACATAAACAAGGATAAAAGCTATATTTTTTTATCATATTTGGTACAGCAGTGCGATTTTAAATGATCTTTTTTCTAAATATTAAATATTTATAAATTGGAACTCTAATAAAAGTTTATTAGACCAACAACAATTTTGGATAGCCCAACGACTTAAATAAACATTTTCGATACCAATGTCATTTTTAGGATATTTTAAGCTTAACAAACCTTTCTATCCAAACTCAGAAAGTGATTATAAAATAAAACCTATACATCATATTGTTTTTTGGGTTGTATATTTTTTATTTAATACTTTAAGATGGGGCAGTTATTACAATGATTTTTTATTTTCCCTTAAAGGCAATCTTCTGGGATTTCCCATCCACATCATATTAAGTTATTTTACTATATACTACTTAATTCCCCGTTTTGTTTATCCCCGGAAATTTCTAAAATTCGGCTTCTTGCTGTTGTTGGCGATTTTTATAATGGTACTGCTTAAGTTTGAACTTACTTTCCAGCTTATAAGTCATAACGTATGGCGGGAGGGGCCGGAAACCTCAAATTTTACCCTGGATTATGCTATTGTTATGATGTTAGGGGAATTTTATGTGATCACATTTGTGACGGCCATTAAAATAACTATAGACTGGTTACGGGAAACCAAGCGTGCATCAAGGCTTAAAAAAGAACAACTGGAAACGGAGCTACGCTTTTTACGTTCACAGATATCACCTCATTTTTTCCTTAATACCTTAAATAATATTTATGCACTGAGTTTAGAAAAATCGGAAAAAACACCCGGTATCATCTTAAAATTATCCGAACTCATGCGCTATCTCCTCTATGATACTTCAAAGAGATTACAGGATCTGGAAAAAGAAATTATGTGTGTAATTAATTACCTGGATTTGGAAAAATTAAGGCATGATGATCACCTTAAAGTCAGATTGAACATCTCAGGAGAAATTCAGCACAAAAAAATACCACCTATGTTACTTATTCCTTTCGTAGAAAACGCGTTTAAACATGGTGCCAAAAAAAACAACGGGCAGGTACTTATCGATATAGATATGTCAATTAAAAATGATTTTTTGCATTTTGAGATCACCAATGACCTTGCTCAACCAACAATCTCCAAAATCAGTTCAGAGACCGGCGGTATTGGTATAGCGAATGTAGAAAAACGCTTAAGATTAAGTTATAATGAGAATGATTATAAACTGGAATATGGTAAACAAAACGACAGGTATTGTGTATATTTCAAACTAAAAGTGGGATAGTCTCGTGACCGTTTATTCCTTTAAAAAAATCATGCTTCAAATTTTTAAAGATCACCTGCAATACCCAATGAAGGATGAGCACAATGTATTGTATTTTTCAGTTACTCAAAAAATAATAGGATGAAGTTAAACTGCGTAATTATCGATGACGAACCCTTAGCGATTAAGGTATTGTTGAATTATGCCTCCCAAGTGGAACAATTAGAAGTAACTGGAACTTTTACCAATGCCCTGCAAAGTTTAAAATTTCTACAGGAAAACGAGGTGGATCTATTATTTCTGGATATTAATATGCCCCTCATAGACGGGTTTAGTTTATTGGAAAGTCTCTCTAAAAAACCTAAAGTTATCATTACATCTGCTCATTCTGAATACGCCCTGAAAGGTTTCGAAATGGATGTGCTGGATTATATGGTAAAACCTATTTCCTTTCCAAGGTTTTTAAAGGCCGTTAATAAAATACGAAACAATTTTAATGATATAAAAATCAGCAAAGATTATATTTTCGTAAAGGTGGACACAAAGAAGATGAAAAAAATCTACCTGGATGAAATCTTTATAGTGGAGAGTTTAAAAGATTATGTAAAGATAATCACACCCTCTAAAAATTTTGTGGTTCATCAAACTTTGGCTGGGTTTACAGAAAATCTTCCAAAATCCCAATTTATTAGAATACACAGGTCCCATACAATTTCAATTGATAAAGTAACTGCCTTAGAAGGGAATCGTGTGGAAATAAATGGAACAAAATATACTATTGGCAGAAATTACCTGGAGAAAACAAGGGCAACGATTCTAAATTAGTTCTTTAAATTCTAAAGTAAACAAAAGTTTTTTTCATTATTGCCACGTTTCTTTATTAAAGGCTATGATTAAAAAATCAATGAGGTATTAGCGATGAGTTCTCTGGTGTTTTAGCGATGTAATCTATTTTAAAAACAGGGTTAAAAATATTTCGGTTATTGGTTATATGGATGAAATCTTATTCCCTCTCATAGATGTGAGCCAACAAACCAAATTTACAAGTATAACTTTAGTTAGAGATGATAACAGATCGTATAGAAAAGAATATGGAGACAATCCATAGATAATAAATTGGAAAGCAGTATTATTCAACGAGGGTCAATTTTAGTCGGCTTTCAGGCTTAAAATGATTCCGTAATAAATAAATACGTACATAATAATCAACATTTTGTTCTCCCAAGCCGGTATCATAAAAGCTTTTTTTTCTCCTGCTTTTTTTTCAATTATAATGACCCATAAATTAATATCCTATAAAACCATGGAACTACGATTATTTGGGGTTCTACATTTAATTATCCTTAATAAAATTTATAATATTTTCAATGGGTTTCTTAATAAAATGGCCAGGTATATAACCATGCTCTAATAATATTTTTTTAATTATATCTTGAGAATAATATGCAATCGATCCTACAAAATGAACCGGATATCTATCAAGCTCTTTTTTATAAGCATATAAACAAGAACTTATAAATTTAGATATATTTTCATGTAATAAATTTTCAACGAAGGATTCATTTCTGTGCTGAAAAACGAATTTGGCAAAAGTAGCCAGATATCGATTTGGATTTGGTCGCTGATATAATTGTTCTAGCACCAAATCTAAATCCGTTTGATATTCCCTTTCAAATTGCACCCTTAGGTTTTCGGGCATTGTTTTTAAATAGTAACTTTTCAAGACCTCCCGACCTAAAGCATTACCGCTTCCCTCATCTCCTAACAGATAGCCTAATGATGGATTTTTTAAATAGATGTGTTCCCCATCATAAAAGCAACAATTAGACCCGGTTCCTAAAATACAAACAATCCCCGGGTTTTGAGTGGTTGCATGAACTGCTGCAGCAATATCACCATGGATATTTATACTTTTGACAGATTTGAAAAATGATTCAAAGACATCCTTCATTTTCATATCGGCTTTAACAGTACCACAACCTGCACTATAAAAGTAAACTTTTGAAATGATATCTTTGTGAAGCATTAGTTCCTGGCTGCTTTCTATCAATTTTTCAATTTCCATTTTGGAACTGATTGTGGGATTTATACCTTCTGTACTAAAATCACATTGCCGGGATCCCTTATAATCTGTAATTATCCAATCACATTTAGTTGATCCGCTATCAGCTATTATAACCATTATAATTATTTTTTATTTACCATTGATATTCCTAAATCTTCCTGGGATTCAAGTGCAGGAAAATTAAATTATATATTCCTCAAAATTATTACTTTTGTCATACATAATACAATTAATCTATTTTTTATTTTTATGCACAAGAGACTGTTTAGTTTTCGAGAAGAAAAATTTCAAAAAAGTTTATCAGCTCAGGAAAAGAAAAAAACTCTTCAAAAAATAGAACTGGTAAAACAGTTACTATTAGGCGGGAATTCAACAATTGATAATTTGTCCAAATCTCTAAATTTGAGCTATCCATCTACCATGACTTTAGTTAACCAATTGACCCACGAAGGATTTATAAAAAAAACCAAACAAAAAAGAGACAGACATTTTGTATTAACCAATCAGCATAATTTGCTAATTTTAACAATTCACTTAAATTTTGATAAATCATACGCTCTCCTTTTTGATCAATTGGGCAATGTTATCGAAGAAATTCCTTTAAAGGATTGTGGCCTGGACACTGAAAATTTAATAAATAGCTTAACATCAATTGTCCTAAAACTTTCAGACCTATTAAATGCTAAATTTCAAAATATCCTAAGTATATCCTTCATATTGCCCATGTATGCAGAATTCCAAGGCTCCTTTCCTTCTCCTTCCACGTTTCAGGAAATCGAAGAAAATTTGGAAAAGAAATTAAGGAAAAATATATGTATTTTAAATCCTTCTTACAGTGCACAACGAGCATTCTTTGAATTAAAAAAAGAAAAAAGAGAAAATGCTCTCATACTTACCATACATAAGGAAATTGGATTAAGCATTGTATCAAACGGAAAAATGGCAGATAGACGGCATTTTCCAGGTTCTGAATTTGGTCATTCTCCCCTCTCCTTTAATGACAAACTATGTTCCTGCGGAAAAAAGAATTGTTTAGAGAACGAAGTATCGTACTCGGCGATTATAAATAAAGTAAATAAGGCACTTTTAGATGGGCAAAATTCCGTACTAAAAGTAGGAAATATTTCAATAGATTCTATATTAAATGCGGCAATAGCGGGAGATCAACTTTCTATCAAAATCTTTCATAACATAGGTTTCAACCTGGGGAAAGCAATATCTGTATTAATCCAATTAATTGCCCCAGAAAAAATAATGCTTATCAGCGATATCTATCGCGCTAAAGACTTTTTATCTAATGGTATTTCAAGTGGATTAAATTTATATTGTCCATTTTTCAAATCTGAAAATGTAATAATAGAATACCATGATTCTAATTACAAAAATTTATTCACCGGAGCATATTATGCTGCATGGGATAAAACCTTTTACAACCAATTAAAATTGATGAACTGAGCAACAATAGGCTGAAGTCTGCTAACCGTCTTGCCATATCTTATTGTTTATGTGAGAAAATTCGATTTTTGGTCATGTTACTATTGGTAGTTTTTGATTTATCTATGGTTTCCTTAATACCAGGCAATGGATATAAGGAATAATAATAACCGTCAATATCGGCACCAGCAAATAGCGGGATTTCGAGAGGAAAGTGATATTTTAGAGAGCATTTAATAAAACTAAAAAGCCGACAAATACGAGACCTTACTCATACTTGAGGTAATTACCACCGCTACCTGCACGCTGATAAAAAAATACAGATGCCAACAGAAAATATACCTGAAATTTACATTCAAAACAATAACAAAAGTCCAGATATATTTGTGTATGACTTTAGAATGACCAGTGATGTTGTTAAAAGTAAGGTCAATCTAAGCATGAATATGTTTAGCTTTCTACAAGTGGGGAAAAAACAGGTTCATTTTGCAAATACCTCTATGGCTGTAAACAATCAACAATCATTATTACTAAAAAAAGGGAATTGGCTATGGACAGAATTACTCGATACTGAAGCCATTTACTATTGTAAACTTTTCTTTTTTTCAGAAAAAAAACTCATCGAATTTTTAGGCAAGTATACTAATGATGTAAAGCCATATAAGGAGAAAGTCCCCTATTTCGTTATTGAAAACGACGACTATATTGCATCTTTTATTAACTCTTTATCGTCTAACTCCTATACAAATCGTAATTATAGTGATGTTCTAATAACTTTGAAATTTGAAGAGATCTTGCTGTATCTCCTAAACAAGTATGGTAATAAATTCGAATTTTATTTACACTCACTAATTTCTAATGAAGTTTCTCCATTCAAAAATATTGTAGAAAGTAATGTTCATTCTAATTTAAAATTGGAAGAAATTGCTTTCCTCTGTAATATGAGTCTTTCGACATTTAAGCGTCGTTTTACTTCTGAATACAACGAACCACCCGGAAAATGGCTACAGGACAAGCGTCTTCAAAAGGCCAGGGAACTACTACAAGGTGGCGAATTAAAAGCATCTGATATTTATTTAGATATTGGCTATAACAACCTGTCCAACTTTAGCGTAGCCTTTAAGAACAAATTCGGAATTAGTCCAACAGAAATTACGAATTAAAAAACAAATCATACAAGTTATTGTTTAACAGTTATTTAAAACCAATTAGAAGTTCTTAATTCACATCACCTACCCACTTTGAACTGTTTTCATAAGTTATTGAACCATATCAATAAATAAAAAAGAAACATCCCAATATATATTTGCACTGTAATTAAGAATCAAAATTAAATATATAATTATGGCAAATGTAACAAAACCTGTATTCAAGGAGAGATACGGGAACTTTATTGGCGGTAAATTCGTGGCACCTGTTAAAGGTCAGTATTTTGATAACGTATCGCCAGTAGACGGTAAAGTTTTTACACAAGCTGCACGATCAACACAAGAAGACATCGATCTTGCACTAGACGCAGCACACGAAGCGTTCCCAGTTTGGAGCACGTCTTCAGCAACAGAGCGTAGTAATGCGTTATTAAAGATCGCACAAGTAATGGAAGACAACTTCGAATACTTAGCAACTTTAGAGACCATCGATAATGGAAAACCAATTCGGGAATCCCGTGCAGCAGATATCCCTTACTGTATAGATCACTTCCGTTATTTCGCAGGTGTGATTCGTGCAGACGAAGGAAGTATTTCAGAACACGACAAAGACACAGTTAGTATTGTATTAAACGAGCCTATTGGTGTTGTTGGTGAAATTATCCCTTGGAACTTCCCAATGTTAATGCTAGCTTGGAAAATAGCTCCGGCTTTAGCAGCAGGTTGTACGGCGGTTGTAAAACCAGCAGAACAAACTCCTACTAGTGTTATCGCATTAATGGAACTTATAGGTGACATTTTACCTGCAGGTGTATTAAACATCGTAACTGGTTTTGGTGCAGAAGCTGGTGCAGCATTAGCTACATCTACTCGTATCGCAAAACTTTCATTCACTGGTTCTACGGAAACAGGTCGTAAAGTACTGCACAATGCAGCTGAAAATATTATTCCTGTAACTATGGAATTAGGAGGAAAGTCTCCAAATATTTTTTTCCCATCTGTAGCAGACCACGATGACGAATTCTTTAGTAAATCTATTGAAGGCGCCTTAATGTTCGCATTAAACCAGGGAGAAATTTGTACGGCACCAACACGTATTTTAGTGCACGAGGATATTGCTGATCTTTTTATCGAGAAAATGCAAGAGCGTTTAAAAGAAGTTAAAACAGGAAACCCATTAGATCCTGAAACGATGATCGGTTCTCAAGTATCTAAACCACAATACGAAAAAATCCTTAACTATATCAATATTGGTAAAGAAGAAGGTGCAACTGTATTAGCTGGTGGTGAGGCTGGAAACTACGAGGGTGAACTTTCTGAAGGGTATTACGTTCAACCTACGGTATTAAAAGGCGATAATAATATGCGTGTATTCCAGGAAGAAATTTTTGGTCCTGTTGTCGCTTTAACAACTTTCAGTTCTACTGAAGAAGCTATCGCAATCGCAAACGATACACCTTACGGTTTAGGTGCCGGGGTTTGGTCTCGTGATGCTCACGAATTATTCCAGGTTCCTCGTGCTATTCGCGCTGGTAGAGTTTGGGTAAACCAATACAATACCTATCCTGCTCACGCTCCCTTTGGTGGCGTTAAAGAATCTGGATTTGGTCGTGAAAACCATAAAATGGCTTTAGATCATTACCGTGTTGCAAAAAACATGTTGATCTCTTACGACAAGAAACCAATGGGATTCTTTTAATTGAAACTTAATAAAATAAGTTTATAATAGAAACCCCGGTTATGCCGGGGTTTTATTGTTCAAGGCCTTAATTACAACACTAACAACATTAAATATCATGAAAAAAATATTCTTTTTATTTCGTTATGTAAGCTGGACAGCCATCATAGGATCACTACTTGGCTCCCTGCTCCTTTTTATTGTAGGGGCTTTAAAAACCATTAATGCATTTAGAGTGGTTGTCTTTAATTACATTCCAGAAGACAAGGCACATCTACATCCCGCAGATATAGCAACTACGTATCTTATAAAATCTTTAGATACGTTTTTAATTGCCCTGGTGCTTTTTATTTTTGCGCATGGTGTTTACAGTTTATTTATTTCAAACAAAAAATATGATGACGGAAAAAACGTTCTAAAATGGATAAGAACACCAAATATTGGTCATTTAAAAAATGTACTTGCAGAAGTTATTGTCATTATCCTTTTTGTAAAATTTCTGGAGGTAGTTTTTGTGAATATCGATAACCTTAAATGGGAAATTGTGATACTTCCTATTTCAATCCTTCTACTAGCTCTTGGTTTAAAGTTTCTAAACCTCAATAAAGAAGATAATATTAATAAGAAAAACTAAAATTTATGAAAGCAATTCAACATCTAGAATGCAATGCGAATGAATTAAAACCAGTGTAGTGCTTTGTCCATATCAAGAAATCTCTATTAGTTTTTAAGCCAGAGTTCAAAAAAGGAAAGAACTCATACTTACCGGCTTAACCATTTTATTTCCTGGTTTCTAAAATTACACTATTTCGACAATTCCCGTTACCCACCTGCAGGCTGGGCAGGTTTGCGATGAACTGACTTGTTGTTCACTGTTTATTTCAATTCATTATCTAATTTAGCAAGACTTAATCCAAGCTTATCTTTTTGTTCCAAGCTATTTTTTTCATTATTAAACAAAATAGAAAATAGATCACAAAGTAAATTATTCTCAATTTCAAACTCTTTCATTAAATTCCATTCCTGAATGACTACTACAACCGCATTTATTTCCGGAATGACCATTAAGTATTGTCCGCCTTTACCTCTAGCTGTGTAAATTTTATGTCCCTGGTAGTTTAGAATCCACCAACAGTATCCGTATCCCTCTTCATAATAGTCATCTAGTATTCTAAATTCAGAACTGGAATCGGTATAATTGGTAAATGATTTATCTATCCAATTTTCGCTAACTATTTGTTTTGAACCTACCTTTCCTTTGTTTAGATATACCTGTCCAATCCTTGCTAAATCCCTCGCTGTATAATATGATTCTCCGCCTCCACAGTAATAGCCATCTTGCAATCTCCAAAAACCATTCTTAATACCAATAGGCTCAAAAAAATGCTCTTGCGCAAACTCTTTGGTACTTTGTGAAGTAGATTTAGTAACAATTGCAGATAATAGCGCTTGAGAACCAGTAAAGTATTTGAAATTAGTGCCGGGTTTTTTATTTATACCAATCTCAACCAAGCATTCTTTTGGTGTTGAATAGGCATCCCAATGTGCAAATCCACCTTTCATTGTCAGCAAATGTTTTAGTGTAAGATCATTTTTCGGACTATCTACCTGATTTTGATATTCAGGGAAATACTTCATCACTTTTTCTTCTTCTGAAGGAATCATTCCCTTGTCAATTCCAATTCCAACCAGTGCAGAAGTAATAGATTTAGTTATGGAATGTATATTAAAAGCATTGTATTTATCTGTCCCTTTAAAATATTTTTCTATAATAAGTTTATCATCCTGCACTACTAACAAACCCCTTAGGCGTTTCCAATTTTTCAGTTTCGAATAATAGTTACCTAATGTTACGATATCATAATTATATGCTGCAGGTTTTGCCTTGCGCCATTCAAAAGGCTCATGACCAACCCTAAATGATTGAGAAGAATTTAAAGGTAAATTTAAGCGTATAGGGTGCCATTCATTATAATAATTCAACACATTTACTGATATCATCAAAATAACAACAAAACTAAATCCATAAATCGCTTTTTTTCTACGATTCTTTTTCCAGAACAACAAGATAATAGTATAAGTCAGCAATAAAAAAGAAGCTATATATTCATCGATATTGGGGTAGGGATGATTGAAGTAGCCACTCTTAGTTATGAAACAAGCATATATTAAAAGTAATGTAGCTAAGGAGAATATTGCTAAATGTTTTTTCAAAGACTTCGAATTTTCCAGGTTTACATTGTTATGACAATGTAATCTAATTTCTTAGTTAGTTAGCGCATTTCGGAAATAGCGCACAACAGGAGTCTGCGCAACAACCCCGTTTTTTATAAAAAAAGCATCTTCCAGTGTAGTTTAGGTAAATTAGGGGAAGTTTTGTTGAACTGCAATTTTGGGCCTTGAAGATTAGGGGTGTATGCAGGTAGGCATACCTTGGCCAGAATTGGACGGAAAATGGTCAAAATCTTAGGGCGAAGCTCTTTGGTACTGTTCTTCAGCTTTTTTACTCCAAGGATGGATATAAGTCTCCTAAGCTTGTAACAGATTATGCTAGGGTTCACTTCTAAGAGCGAGGCGTTCTTGACGGCTTAACGATTTTGTTTGTTATGGAAACTAATTTAGTTCTTTTCTATAAAACCCGCCATTTTCGTTATATGTTGTTGAACTAAACCTAAAGGTAGCTTCAAGCAATCATTAGATCACTATTCACTACCTTTAAGTAGGTATTAACATAAGATTGAAAGTTATGAAAAAAAAGTAGTACCCTCATTGAGAGGGCCTGTAT
>NZ_QEYO01000011.1 GCF_023718305.1 Gramella sp. AN32 | reverse complement strand
GGATTATGGTGATATGGATAAAGTAGCAGTTGACGAATTGAAATAAAGAAATTATGGACTTATTTAAATTAGAAGGAAAAACAGCTTTAGTAACCGGTTGTAAACGCGGAATTGGTTTTGCCATGGCTGAAGCTTTGGCCGAAGCCGGTGCCGATATCCTTGGCGTTTCAGCCAGCCTGGAAACCAAAGGTTCGGAAATCGAAAAAGCCGTTCAGGCTAAAGGAAGAAATTTCAAAGGCTATCAATGTGATTTTTCAGATAGGAAGTCCCTGTATGCATTTATTGACAAGCTGAAATCAGAGAATCCGCAGATTGATATCCTGGTAAATAATGCCGGGACGATTATGCGCAAACCCGCCGCGGAACATCCCGATGAATACTGGGACAAAGTTATTGAAGTAAACCAAAACGCCCAATTTATCCTTTCAAGGGAGCTCGGCAAGGAAATGATAAAAAGAGGGAGTGGAAAAGTGATCTTTACCGCCTCTCTTTTAACTTTTCAGGGAGGAATTACGGTGCCGGGCTATGCCGCTTCAAAAGGAGCCATTGGGCAATTAACTATGGCTTTGTCCAACGAGTGGGCTTCCAAAGGCGTACAGGTAAATGCCATCGCACCCGGCTATATAGCAACCGATAATACCCAGGCCTTAAGAGACAATGAAGAGCGAAGTGAGGCTATACTTGCAAGGATCCCTGCGGACCGGTGGGGTGAGCCCAAAGATTTTAAAGGTCCCATTATTTTTCTGGCTTCTAATGCCAGTGACTATATGAGTGGCGCGATCCTCACCGTAGATGGAGGTTGGATGGGCAGGTAATACGCAAGGTCATTATTGAAAATTTAAAGATAACATGATGGGTTGGATCCAATAAGGAAAAGTATAGCATAAACTTTTATACGCGCCTACCGAATAAATTGGGGATCATGAATATTCCGTGATTGGGCCCTGAGTATTCATGATGACTTGCGTTCATTTTTCATACGGACATTTGTCGCCAGTAGGGGCCAAACTTATAACAATCAAATCTTAAGCAAATTACGGATAGTAAAACTTCCAATTTTGTAAGTACAGATTATTTATTATAAACCAACTTTATGGATTTACAATATGAAATTACTACCTAAGCAAGTTATATATTTATTGCTGTGTTTACTACCTGTTGTGTGCCATGCACAAAATATAATTAGCAATAACCTTCAAGAAGCTCCGGTAAACGGAGGCTTTGAAATGGAAGACTATTGGGTTTGGGGAAGTGCTGTTATAAAGGGGGAGGATGGCAAATATCATATGTATGCCTCACGCTGGCCTAAATATTTGCCTTTTCATCCAGGCTGGATGATTGCTTCAGAAATTGTGCATGCGGTTTCCAATAGACCGGAGGGGCCTTACAAATACGTAGATGTAGCCCTAGGGGCAAGGGGTACCCAATTTTGGGACGGGAGATCCTCTCATAACCCAAAAATTGTAAAATATAAAGACACTTATATCCTCTATTATATGGGCTCTACCCATCCTTTCGAAGAAGTAACCACTGAAAATGTGGATGAGTTCACCCTGGCTAGTAAATGGTGCATTGCGGGGAGGTGGAGGAAACGTATTGGGGTAGCGACCTCTAAAACCCCTTATGGCCCGTGGAAAAGACTGGATGAACCTATTTTGGATGTAGCTCCCAATACATTTTACAGTTTTCTTACTTCCAATCCCTCGCCCTTGATCAAGGAAGATGGTTCGGTGGTCATGCTTTTTAAAGGACGCAGTTATCTTGAAGATGGGATAAAACACGGAGATATGGGCGTTGGTGTGGCCACAGCCCCTTCTTTTGAGGGCCCGTATACCGTACTTGGAGATGCACCTCTATTTTCTATGGATCGTTTTGGGGAAATTGAAGATCCTGCTTTATGGAGTGATAAAAATGGTTTTCATATGCTTGCAAAAGATCAAAGGGGTCTAATTACAGGACATGAAGGCGATGGGCTATTAGCTCATTCAGAAGATGGTATTCATTGGGTTCTTGATAATAATCCCCAGGCGTATACTAAAACTGTAAAATGGGATAACGGAAAAACCATCAAACAAGGACAGTTGGAGCGTCCTTTCGTTCTTGTTGAGAATGGCCAACCAACACACTTATTTTTTGCTACTATGGATGGCCCCGGCGGGTTTGGAAATGGTACTCAAACATGGAATATGGTCATTCCGTTGAAGTAAAAGGTTTAATAGGTTTTTGATGAAAAAATCGGAAATCAATAAAGCGGTGACTAAAAAAGTTGCAAGGCATCAGATCATCTCGACATCTTGAACTTGTTTCAATGTCTCCTCCTGACTTAGTGGGATGCTGAAAAATCCCGATAGCATCGGGACAGCATGACGAAAAATCTGAATATTACTTTTAACTAGTAATATTCAGGCTATTATAATTATTTTATGGGTAAAATGGCTGTTAAGTTAAAGAGCTCGAATTATAATTTATCTATTTTTCCAACTTCAAATTATAGATTGCATGTAAATCACTGTTTTAAATTAATCGTTTTTGAAAATTGAAAAAATGGTATCTATGGAATGGTGATATTGGCTTTAAGTGATAGTTGAAGATCAAAAGGGCAAATAAATGGAAACAGGCTTTAAAATTATTTTTGGGACGTGATGAATTGAGCGGGTTTAACCAAAGGTTAAAGCATTTGAGGAATCAAAGAAAATGATTTTAAAGGAAAACAAATAAGCATGACAAAAGCTATAGTTTTTATAGCAGCTTTCTTTTTTTACGGTAACCTTTTTGCATCGCAGGTAGATACGCTTTTGGTGTATAGCAAGGCCATGAATAAGCAGGTGAAAAATGTGGTGATCACACCAAATTCCTATACAGAAAAAGGAGAAGCTTATGCTGTTGTGTATTTACTCCATGGTGCAGGTGGAGACTATAAAGCGTGGTTAGGAAAAGCGCCAGATATAAAGACCTATGCCGACTTATACAATATTATTAACGTATGTCCAGATGGGGGTAAAACCAGCTGGTATTTCGATAGCCCGGTGGATTCTTCAATGAAATATGAAACATACATTTCAAGAGAATTAGTAACAGAGGTTGATAAAGCCTATAACACTTCAGCAGATAAAAAAGCAGGGCTATCTCGGGCTATAGTATGGGCGGTCACGGTGCATTGTACCTGGCCTTTAAGCATCAGGATATTTGGGGTACAGCGGCAAGCATGAGTGGTGGCGTAGATATTAGGCCTTTTCCAACACGTTGGGACCTCTCTAAACGCTTAGGTGAATATGCTGCACATCCTGAGAATTGGGAGAAAAATACAGTTATTAATTTAGTGCATTTATTAGATGGAAAACAGTTAAAAATCCTTTTCGATTGTGGTGTAGACGACTTTTTTTATGATGCTAATGTAAGGCTTCATAAAAAATTATTACAACGAAATATTCCCCATGATTATATAGAGCGACCAGGCGGCCATACCAATGCCTATTGGAATAATTCAATAAAATATCAAATGCTTTTTTTTAATGATTTTTTTAAACAATAAATACATATGAATTTTAGAGTAATTGGTTTCTTTTTATTTGCTCTAATGTTAGGAAATGTTTCTTGCAAAACAAAAGGAACTGCCAGGCCTAAAGAATCAAATAAGGAAGAAATTGTCAAACAGCCCAACATTGTGGTGCTTTTATGCGATGATTTAGGCTATGGTGATTTAGCATCTTTCGGGCACCCAATCATAAAAACGCCCAATTTAGATAAGTTGGCAGCAACGGGGATTAAACTGACTAATTTTTATTCTACGGCTCCGGTATGTTCTCCGTCGCGAGCAGGCTTACTTACGGGTAGAAGCCCCAATAAAGCTGGTATTTATGATTTTATTCCCGGCTATAAGAAGAGTGAGGATAACCGCGATTTAGTACATCTGCAGGCGCACGAACAAACTATTCCTGCATTATTAAAATCAGTAGGATATGCCACGTGTTTGGTAGGAAAATGGCATTGTAGCTCCAGGTTTAATTCTGATGCCCAGCCGCAACCAGACGATTTCGGATTCGATCACTGGTTTGCCACACATAACAACGCCGCCCCAAGCCATAAAAATCCGGCAAATTTTGTGCGTAACGGAAAAGAAGTGGGGGAAATAGAAGGATTTAGTAGTCAGATCGTTGTGGATGAGGCAATCACATGGCTCGATCAAAAAAAGGATAATAAGCCGTTTTTCCTGGAAGTAGCATTTCACGAACCTCATGAACCCATAGCTTCCCCGGAAGATCTGGTTCAGAAGTATCTTCCGAAATCCAGAAACAGGGAAGAAGCTGAATATTTTGCAAATGTTGAAAATGTAGATCTGGCTGTAGGGCGTTTGATAGCCTATTTTGAAGCTAATAATATTGATAATACCTTGGTGGTATTTAGCTCCGATAACGGTCCGGAAACACTTATGCGATATGATAGGGCCAAACATTCATACGGCTCCCCGGGGGAATTAAAAGGAATGAAATTATGGACCAATGAAGCTGGGTTTAGGGTGCCTGGTATTATCAATTGGATAGGAAAAGAAACTTTTACAGGAACTTCAGATAAAGTGGTTTCAGCCCTGGATTATCTTCCCACATTTGCTGAACTCGCCGGGGCCGATCTGCCTAACAGCGCAATTGATGGGGAATCTTTTACTGCCCTTTTGGAAAATGGTGAATTCGATAGGAGCAAACCTTTGATATGGGTCTTTTACGATGCTATAAATCAGCGTCGTGCAGCGATGCGTAAGGGTGACTGGAAAATCATGGCACGTTTGGTTGCAGATAATGAAGAGCTGCCTCGTATTCATAATTTATACGATGGAAACGAAGAGCTAGTTAAAAATGCCGAATTAACAGATTTTGTACTTTTTAACCTGAAAGACGATATAGATGAATCTGAAGACCTATCTGAGAAGAAACCTGTAGTATTTGCACAGATGAAGCAGGAGTTTCAACAGGAGTATAATGATTTACTGCAGGGAAGCCATATTTGGGTACGTAAAGAATAATATGGAAAATCAATATATTCCATGAAAATGGATTTGGTCTATAATGCCACCGAGAGATATTATAAACTATAACTATTAATGTTAAATACAAAGTCGCTTAAATATCAAATAATAAGATCATTATGAGAAAAATAACAGCTTTTAATATACTTGCTATTTTACTGTTTGCAGGATTCATATCCTGTAAATCAGAAAAGGAATCTGTAAAAAAAACACTCCCTGAAAAGCGACCGAATATCATATTTTTAATGTCTGATGATCATGCATATCAGGCAATTAGTGCCTATAGTGATAAATTAATCCAGACGCCAAATATAGATCGTATTGCAGATGGAGGGATCAAATTCACCAATGCGAGTGTGACCAATTCCATTTGTGCTCCTTCAAGAGCTACGATACTAACTGGGAAGCATGCGCATATACATGGAAAAGTGGATAATGTTTTTCCGTTTGACGAATCGCAATTGACCTTTCCGCAATTGTTACAGGAAGCCGGTTATCAAACAGCAATGTTTGGAAAGTTACATTTTGGAAATAACCCTAAAGGGATTGATGAATTTAAAATTCTTCCCGGGCAGGGTGCCTATTATAACCCCGATTTTAATACCAACGAAGGTCAGATCACCGTGGAGGGTTATGTTACAGATATTATTATGGATATGACTCTGGACTGGCTGGAAAATAGCAGGCAGGAAGATAAACCATTCATGTTATTCTCTATGCAGAAAGCACCGCATAGAGAATGGTTGCCTGCACCCAGACATTTTAAGGAATTCACCAAGAAAAGCTTTAAAGAACCGGAAACCCTGTTCGATGATTATGAAGGACGTGGTACTGCAGCTAAAACTGCGGAAATGAATCTTTTAGAACATATGAACTGGGCCGGGGATTCAAAATTATATCCTGAAATGATGGCTGAACTTGGTATTGAAGATAAGTCGGGATGGGATATTGATGCTTTTGAACGTGAAGTAGGACGTATGAATCCTGAACAGCGTGCCGTATGGGATTCGGTATATAAGCCGATTATGGAAGAATTTAAGGAAAAGTATCCTGAAATGAATGAAACCGAATTGATGAAATGGAGATACCAGCGTTATATGCAGGATTATCTGGGTTCCATCGCTTCGGTTGATGAGAATGTTGGACGTTTACTAGATTACCTGGAAGAAACCGGACTTGATGAAAATACGATCATCGTTTATACTTCAGATCAGGGGTTCTATTTAGGCGAGCACGGTTGGTTTGATAAGCGCTTTGTGTATGACGAATCTTTTAAAACACCTTTGTTGATTAAATGGCCGAACGTTATTACAGCGGGTACTACAAATACCGAAATGGTCCAGAATCTTGATTTTGCCCAGACCATCCTGGAGGCGGCCCATGTTGAAGCACCGTCTGATATGCAGGGGGAAAGTTTAATTCCTCTTTTGCTGGGGAATGAAGAAGAGTGGACCAGGGATGCCGTGTACTATCATTATTACGAATACCCGGGAATTCACATGGTGAAAAGACATTACGCCATTGTAACCCAGGATTATAAACTTATTCACTTCTATTATGATGTAGATGAATGGGAGCTCTATGATAGGAAAAAGGATCCTAACGAAATGAATAACGTGATAGATGATCCGGAATATGCGGAAGTGGTTGTGAAATTGAAAGAGCAACTTGCCGATTTACGTAAACAATATGGTGACAGTTCAGAGCTGGATCAGGAAATACTTAGAAAATATCTGGAAGCAAAAGATAACCCCGATATCGAAACAGTGCCTTTGCATTAAAAATAATGACAGGGAAGCATTATTAAAAAAAAATTGAAACTGAAGATGGGGCTAAAGATTATGGACTATTCTATTAGATAGGTACTATTGCTATTCTTCAGACAAACCAATTATAATTTAAATTAAAAAAAGGAAAAGCAAGAGAATATCCCGCGGGCTATAACATTGAAATTAAATAATTAAATGAAAAGTGTAAAAGTAATTCTAATAGTTTGTTTTTTAATTTGTTCAAATTTCTCTTTTGGTCAGGGAACGGGTCACCCCAGAATTTATATAACAAATGAAGCTAAAAATGATTTTGTAACAAGCATTGAAAAGGTAGCATGGAAGAAGAACCTGGTCGAAAAGAAGCAACAAAACCTGGAGAAATACCTTGAGAGTTGGGAAAAAGATCCAAACTGGCTGGTTTCCAGGTTACAAATGAATTGGAAAACAAAACACGACAAGGTCTACCTAAAAGGCGGTGATTTTTCCCATTCTGAGGGGACAGCGCCAGTAGCGACGGTTAGATACTCAGGGACAAGGGATTGGGCTTCAGATTATAAACGTCCAAAACTTGAAGACGTGGAACCCTATTTTGATGACCCCAGGGGTTTATTTTTAGAAAATAAAAACACGGGTAAAAAAGAATGGATACACCCGTCTCAGGCAGGTTTTGCGATTGAAACAATCAACGAACAAATTATGGGCTTAGCGGAAGATGCCGCTTTTCTGTATTGGCTTACCAATGATGAAAAATATGCGGAATTTGCCGCCCCTATATTTCTAACCTATATGGATGGCATGCATTATAGGGACGCCCCTATAGATTTGGAAAACTCCGTTCAGCAACATATTTCGGGATTAGCAAGCTTTGAGGTGATTCATGAAGGGATTGTAGTGTCGTTGGTATCGACTTACGATTTTTTATATAATTACTTTGAGGCCAATAACACAAGCCTGGATAATGCCGTTGCGGTGTTTCAGAAATGGGGCGACCAAATCATAAAAAATGGTATTCCTGATAATAACTGGAATTTATTTCAGGCTAGATTCCTGACTTATATAGGTCTGGTTTTAGATGAAAATGCTACCTATAAAAATGGAAAAGGCAGGGAGTACTTTTTAGATCATACTTTCAACACCTCCACCGATAGACAGTTAGCCATAAAAGAATCCCTTTTAGTGTATGATCACGAAAATGGTATTTGGCCAGAATCGGCATCTTATTCGGTACATGTGATCACCACGCTTTTAAGAATATTTACATTATTGGACCATGCCACCAACAAAAACGAATTTTTAAATTATCCTATTGTAGAAAAGGCGGCTTTGGCATCTTTTCAATATTTATTCCCTAATGGGTATACCGTGGGTTTTGGAGATTCCAATCATAAAATATTACCTCCGGAAAATTTTGAGCTTTTAATAGCCAATTATAGAAAGTATGATTTACATGAAAAAGAACTCTTGCTTTCTTCTTTATTAAATAAAATTATTTTAGAGGATTTATACACCCGGGAAGCAGATGATTTTTTTCAGTTGTTTTTTTATGTGGATGATTTAAAAACTAATGACAATAAAGAAACTCCTTCCTTAAAAAGCCTCACCTCGCCAACATTTTATGCTTCTAATGTAAGTATGTTTAACCAGAGAATGGGATTGGGCGATGATGCTATTATGGTATCTACCGTAGGCTCCTTTGGGAACCACGCGCATGCCAATGGTATCTCTATAGAGCTATTTGCTAATAATTATGCTTTGGGTGCGGATATGGGTAAAGGACCGAGCTACTGGCATCCAACCCACAGAGAGTTTTACTCCAGGTTTCCCGCGCATAATACGGTGATTGTTGACGGAAAATCAGATTATAGTGCCATGCGTAGCTATAATCCGTTTAAATTAGATAATTCTTATCCCAAATCTGGTGAAACGCCAGATTTTAAAACGCTCACATTTTCCAAAGTATCATTTGTAGAACCGGAAACAGTATCCGATCAGCAACGTTTTACGGCCATTATAAAATCTCATACCGCTAAAAGTTATATGGTAGATATTTTCAGGTCAAAAAAGCAGCAGGCGGGCAACCAGAAACATGAGTATATTTATCATAACCTGGGCCAGTCCCTTAATTTATATGATAAAAAGAATAAGCACTTAGAGCTTGCGCCAACCGAAGAACTTTCTTCGAAAAACGGAGAATTAAAAGGCTACGATTATTTTTCAGATAAGTTTAAAACAGAAACATCACGAGATATACGGGCAATATTCACCTTAAAAAGTGAGGGTAATCCAGATAACTTAATGAAACTATGGATAAAAGGAAGCCCAAATCAAACAATTTATAGTGTTAAATCACCAAAATCAAATGCGCTTAGTAAGGGAACGGCCCCGGCAGAAGTTGTGAACGAACCGCTTCCTACCTTGATATTGAAGAGAAATGAGGCAGCATGGGAAAATCCATTTTCGGTAGTATTTAATCCATATATCGAGGGGAGGGAAAACCCTGTTGAGAATGTGTCTTTTTCGTCATTTGAAAAATATCCTCATACCCAAATAATAAATGTCTTACTGCATGATAAAAAGACAACAGATAGAATAGTGGTAAATGCCTCTGAAAATGATGTGGCGGCAGAAAAATCTTTCCATCAAAAAGGTTTGCTCTCCATCACCCGGCAACTAAATGCAAGGGATACATTTGATTTTCTATTTCTTTCAGGGATGTATAAATATGAAAATAATGGTTGGGATATTGTCTCTTCCGGGGAAGCATTTACCTTGTCTATCGAAAAAACAAAATCGGGCTATTTATTACATAATGATCATCCAATAACCATTAACATGCCGTTTTCAAAAGGAAAAGAACCGGCAGAATTAAGGTTGTATCAGGATGGGAAACTTGTTTCCCAACGAAAGGGAACGACGAACAGAAATAACGCTGAGCAATTGGTGTTCAAGTTGGAAAAAGCTTATGATAAGGCGGTTATTGTTTTTCCTAATTAAAATTAATATGAAACTAAATAATATCATAACAGCAATATTTTTAATAGTTTTTACCACGGCTATTTCACAGGAAAAACCTGGGCCGGTGCCTCAGGAAGCCATTTATAAGATCATCGATGGGGATACCCTGAAGTTACAATTGTATCAGCCTCAAAATTTTAAGGATGATGAAAATTACCCTGCGATTGTATTCTTTTTTGGTGGTGGTTGGAATGGTGGTAGTATCACCCAGTTTAAACCTCAGGCGGAATATTTTGCCTCCCGCGGGATGGTAACTGTTCTGGTGGATTACAGGGTTAAAAACAGGCATGGTACAACCCCTTTTGAGGCCGTAAATGATGCGAAATCTGCCATCCGGTTCCTGAGAATACATACTAAGGACTATCATATAGATCCGAATAAAATCGTGGTCTCAGGCGGTTCTGCAGGCGGACATCTTGCTGCAGCTACCACATTATTACCAGGCTTAAACGAAGAGGGAGAAGATTTATCTATAAGCACAAAAGCAAATGCCTTGATCCTTTATAACCCCGTTATAGATAATGGCCCGGATGGTTACGGATATGAGCGGGTTAAAGAGCGATATAAAGAAATTTCACCGATTCATAATATTGAAAAAGGAGCACCTCCCACCTTGTTTTTATTGGGTAGTGAAGATGCTTTAATCCCGGTTTCTACAGCTTATGAATTTAAAGATAGAATGCAAGCTGTTGGAAGCCAATGTGAAGTTATAATTTATGAGGGGCAGCCACATGGTTTTTTCAACGATTTCAAAAGTATTGAGCATTATAAAAAAACTACCCTTGCCGCAGATAAATTTTTGCAATCCCTGGGATATTTAGAAGGAGAGGCAACCTGTTGTGGACAGAAGGAAGTTGTAAATCTCCTGGTGACTAAAGAGGATATTTCTGAGGATACAAATAATACGACATTTAACCGACTTGAAGCGGCTATTGCCAGGGCCAGGGAACTACGAAAAAATGACCCTGAAATAGAAATTGATATTGAATTGCAAGCGGGCGATTATCATTTAGCTGAACCCATAGTTATACCGGCTGAGCTAAGTGGCATTAGCATCCGCGGGTCTGATGCTTCAGAAGTTAGCATAAAAGGTTCGATTCCTTTAAAACCGGAATGGCGAAAACATAATAAGAATATTTATGTAACTGAGGTAGATGGGAATCTTGATTTTGATCAGCTGATTATCGCCGGAAAAGCCCAAATTTTAGCACGTTATCCAAATTATGATGAAAATGGGCATTACTGGCAGGGGCATGCTGCCGATGCGATTTCAAAAGAACGTTTAGCTTCATGGGAGAATCCTAAAGGAGCATTCTTTCATGCCTTACATAAAGGAAGATGGGGTGGTTACCATTTTAAAATTACAGGAATAAACGATGACGGGACGGCCATTTTAGAAGGCGGACACCAAAATAATCGCCCTTCCAAACCTCACGATGAATACCGCATGGTAGAAAACGTGTTTGAAGAACTGGATAGCCCGGGGGAGTGGTTTTTAGATAAAGAACAACATGCTTTATATTACTGGCCCTCAGAAAATGTAGATATTGCAACGTCTGAAATTGAAGTTTCCGCACTTAAAAATTTGATTCAGGTGGTAGGCACTCTGGAGAATCCGGTGCGAAATGTAAGTATAAGCGATATTTCTTTTGAAAACAGCCGGCGCACGTTTATGGAAGATTATGAACCCTTATTGCGTAGCGACTGGACCATTTACCGGGGGGCAGCTTTATTTTTTGAAGGAACGGAAAATTGTACTGTAAAAAACAGTTCGTTCACGAATTTGGGAGGAAATGTGATTATGGCCAGTAAATACAATAAAGGCCTGGAAATAAAAGGGAATCATATATTCAACTGTGGGGCAAGCGCCGTATCTTTTATCGGGGATCCTTCGGCGGTTAGGTCCCCCTCTTTTAACTATGCTGAATTTGTATCCATGGCCGAAATGGATACCCTGCCCGGTCCCAAGAACGAGTTATACCCGCGCGAATGTTTAGTAGAAAATAACCTTATTCATCGCATAGGAAGGATTGAAAAACAAACGGCTGGAGTACAAATTTCTATGGCTATGGATATTACGGTACGTCATAATAGTATATATGACGTGCCCAGAGCCGGAATAAATATTGGGGATGGTACCTGGGGTGGTCATATTATCGAATTTAATGATGTATTCAATACCGTATTAGAAACCAGTGATCACGGTTCATTCAATTCCTGGGGGCGTGATCGTTTCTGGCTTCCTAATCGCAGGAAAATGGATAGCCTAACCACAGCCAGGCCGGATATGTATAAATGGGATGCGGTTAAAACAACCATTATTAGAAATAACCGTTTTCGTTGTGATCATGGTTGGGATATAGATCTGGACGATGGCTCTTCCAATTACCATATTTATAATAACTTGTTGTTGAATAGCGGACTCAAATTGCGCGAAGGTTTTGATCGTGTAGCCGAAAATAATATTATGGTAAATAATTCCTTGCATCCACATGTCTGGTTTGCTAACAGCCGGGATGTGTTCAGGCATAATATTGTAGGCGATGCTTATCAGGATGTTGGCCTGGTAGGTTGGGGAAAGGAGCTGGATTATAATTTTTTCCCTACGGAAGAAGCTATGCTGAAGTCCCGGATTTATGATAGGGATATGCATAGCAGCTATGGGGATCCCATGTTTAATGATCCTTCAACGCTGGACTTTTCGGTTGCTGAAGATTCTCCCGCATTAGAAATAGGATTTGAAAATTTCCCTATGGATAAATTCGGTGTGCAAAAACCGGGATTAAAAAAGATTGCCAAAACACCGAAGGTACCGGAGATCAAAGACCCTTCAGAAAGTAAAGGCAGCCCGGTAGTTTCCTGGTTGCGAAATAACTTAAAAAGCGTGGACTCCTCGCAGGAGCAGTCGGCATACGGCTTAAATTCAGCCGAAGGGGTCATCGTATTACGTACCTGGAAACCCAGTCCCGCCGTACAAAATGGAGGCATTAAAGAAGGGGATGTAATTCTCCAGGCAGGCGGGAAAAAAGTAAAGGATATTCAGGATTTTTTCAGGATAAATTCAGAAAATAAAACGGATAAACTGGATATTTTAGTCATGAGAAATCAGTCAGAAAAAAAATTAACAATTAACGTGAAATAAGTATTTATATGAAAAGGATAGCTTTAAAAAAATTATTAGTCATTCTGGTTGCAGTGTTTACTGCACAGCTGGGATACCCGCAGGGAGGAGAAAAAGTAGAAAAACTCTCTGATGACGAGCGAATGGAATGGTGGCGTGACGCAAAATTCGGGATGTTTATCCACTGGGGGGCATATTCTATCATTGGAGGGGAACGCGGAGAGCAGATAGCAGGGGGTGGTGCCGAATGGGCCATGGATAAGCTGGACTATACCATTGAAGAATATGAAAAATTCCCCGCTATGTTCAATCCGCAATTGTTTGACGCTGATAAATGGGTGAGCATGGCAAAAGATGCGGGGATGAAATATATTGTTCTCACCTCGAAACACCATGATGGTTTTGCGCTTTGGGATTCGAAGGTATCAGATTATGATATAATGGATGCCTCCCCTTTTAAACGTGATATTGTTAAGGAATTGGCCGAAGCTTGTAGAAAGCAAGACATTAAATTTGGCCTTTATCATTCTATTGTAGATTGGCACCACCCGCAGGCACAGGGGAATTTATTTCCTAATTATAATGCCGGTCAAAAAGATCAATCCGTGGTAAATCCGGAATTCCCAAAGTACTATGAAAATTATTTAAAACCTCAGGTAAAAGAGTTATTGACTAATTATGGAGATGTAGATATCGTTTGGTTTGATGGAGATTGGATTGCCGATTATACTACCGAAATGGGTAAAGATATGTACAGTTTTATACGTGAGATTCAGCCAAATACTATTATTAATAACAGAGTGGATAAAGGCCGAAATGGTATGGAAGGGATGGACCGTGAAGGTAATTTTGCGGGAGATTTTGGTACACCGGAGCAGGAGATTCCTGCAACCGGGATAGATTCAGATTGGGAAGCCTGTATGACCATGAACGGGTCTTGGGGCTACAAACCATCTGATGAAAACTGGAAAAGTAGTGAAGATCTTATTGAGAAGTTAGTTGATATTGTTTCAAAAGGAGGTAATTTCTTATTGAATATTGGTCCTGATGGATATGGAAGATTCCCGGCAGAAAGTATAAAACGTCTTAAAGAGATAGGAGAGTGGACTGATGCAAATGCAGAAGCTATTTATGGAGCCAAAGCAAGTCCGTTCGAAAGACCGGCTTGGGGACGCTATACCGAAAAAGATGGTGTGGTGTACGCACATGTTTTTGACTGGCCTGAAGATGGAAAATTACTTCTTGATAAAGATATTAAACTTAAAAAAGCCTCTTTACTAACGGGTGACCAGTCTAAAATTAAAGGAGAATTGACTTCTGAGGGGCTGGTTGTTAACATACCGGAAGAGGCTCCAAATGCCTATGTCTCGGTTATAAAGTTAGAATTGTTGTCTAAGGAAGACTGGGCTCAAAAAAAAAATACCAACTAGAGAATACTAAACTGGAGAGCTCACCAAAAAAGAATAATAGCGTAGTGTTTATGGGGAATTCCATAACCGAAAAATGGGTGCAGTTTGATCCGGAGTTCTTCAGTAAAAATAATTATATAGGAAGGGGTATTAGTGGGCAAACCACCTCACAAATGTTGGTGAGGTTTAGGCAGGATGTTATTGATCTAAACCCCGAAGTAGTGGTGATTCATGCAGGTACAAATGATATTGCCGGCAACACTGGGCCTATTACAGTTCCCGAAATAGCAGCTAATATTTTTTCTATGGTAGAACTGGCACAAGCCCATGATATAAAAGTAATATTGGCTTCGGTATTGCCTGCGAGCAGTTACTCCTGGAGTCCTTCAATCAATCCAATTGAAAAAATAGGCCAGCTAAATGATTTTATTAAAGACTATGCAAAAAAGAATAATGTAATTTATTTAGATTATTATTCTGCTATGGTAAATGATGAAAAAGGTTTAAAAAAGGAATATGGTAGGGATACGGTACACCCAAGCTTAAAAGGCTATGAAGTAATGGCACCATTGGTTAAAGAAGCTATTAAAAAAGCTTTAAACTAATTGTTGCCACATAAAATATTGAAAACGCCCCATCCTGCTTTTTATTTATGAAATCAGTGTGGGACGTACTATGTATAGATGAACGGGATCAAACTTTTTGATTTGAAGTGAAAATTTTTCATTGTGTGTACAATTGAAGGCATTTTTGTTTTGCCCGGCAGGGCGACGAAAGAAAAAAGGGCGAAAATTGCCGAAAAAAGGTAATTTTTTGACCCATTGAAAAATTTAAACGAGTTTAATTTAATCCTTTAAATTAATGAAGTACAGTATTTTATTGTTGTTCTTGTTAGGGTTGTTTTCATGCCAGAAAGCAACAGAAATGCCCAAAAACGTACTGCTTATTTGTATAGATGATTTGCGCCCTGAATTGAACTCGTTTGGGGCAACCTATATCAAATCTCCAAATATAGACCAATTGGCAGCTAAGGGAGTTTCTTTCAGCAAACATTATGTCAATGCACCCAGTTGCGGCCCCTCCCGTTACACCCTATTAACAGGTCAATATGGTGTTCAATATAGACGGCATTCTAACCGGCCTTTATTTTCCAGGGCTGAAGAAAAACTACGTAAGCCGGGGAAGGTAGCACCCAGTATGCCGGAGTGGTTTAAAAACCATGGTTATACTACGGTTTCAGTTGGAAAAATTTCGCACCATCCCGGAGGCAGGGGTGGCGATAATTGGGATAATGATACCATTATAGAAATGCCGAACACCTGGGATAGGCATTTGATGCCCGTTGGCGATTGGCAGCATCCCAGGGGTGCCATGCATGGGCTTGCCTATGGGAAAATACGAACTCCTGATCAAAGAGATGCAATTGAAACCGTGGATGGTAATGATAAAGCATATCCTGATGGACTTATAGCTGAAGAAGGGCTAAAGCAGTTAGAAGAGCTGGCATCATCCAATCAACCTTTCTTTTTAGCCATAGGATTAATAAAGCCACATTTGCCTTTTGGTGTGCCAAAAAAATATTTGGATTTGTATGAAGGTGTAGAGATGCCTCCCATACAGCACCCAGAAAAACCAGAAGGAGAAACTACCTGGCACCGCTCCGGGGAGTTTATGGCTTACGATCATAAAGGAAAAGACCCCAGGTTAGATATGGAATATGCCATGCAACTAAAACGCTATTATGCGGCCTGTGTGAGTTATGCGGACAAGCACGTGGGCGATATATTGAAAAAACTTAAAGAAACAGGAGCCGATAAAAATACCATTGTTGTGTTGTGGGGCGACCATGGTTGGCATTTAGGAGAACACGCTATCTGGGGAAAGCACAGCTTGTTTGAAGAATCCCTTTTGTCACCCCTTATTATTTATGATCCCGGAATGACAAAAAACAGTCAAAAAATTGATGAGATTGTAGAATCACTGGATGTTTTTCCTACCCTTTCAGAGTTGTGCCAATTGCCCAGGCCGGAGTTTGCAAGTGGTCATTCCCTGGTTCCATTAATGCAGGGGCGAGCAATAGAGAATTTATCAGCCGTAGCTTATACGTCTAGTGCCAGCACCATCAGAACCGAAAAATATCGATTTACGCAGCACGAAAGTGGAACTGAAGAACTCTACGACCATATCAATGATTCAGGTGAAACTAAAAATATAGCCGGGCAAATGCCCGAGCTTGTCAATAGATTGCGGGAAGAACTCAATAAAAAATTAGAAAGTGAAGCTTATAATTGGAATCCCTAATAGAAGGTTTTGTTTCTGCGGAAAGTAAATTCATGTTAATGATGAGATATCAAAACCGAAGATTCAGAAAAATTTATTCTGCACTTTTTTAGATAACCCTAGGAAATTATTTCAAAAAACATGTTTTTGATTTGGTTTCTTTTCACTAAAATCCCCTCCATACAAGAATCAAAATAAAATTTAAAATTTCTACAGAATGAAAAAAATAATTAGCCTGATATTTTTAATAATGGCGGTTTGTTCAGTTAATGCCAAAACTACTTCACGCGATACCATTTTCATCAATTCAGTAGAGAAGTTGGCCGAATATGCCAAAAAAAGCAATGTCCTGGTTAAAATGAAACCCGGCGAATATGCTATAAACTCTATTGAAATCGGAAAGTTAAGTATTTTTAAACGAGAGAAAAGCAGTAAAAAGAAAGGTGATTTTCGTATAGGTTCACTCATTCATTTCTCAGGGAATAATAGTCAATACTATCTATCTGGAGTTACTTTAAATCTCGATGGAAAACTGCATAAACATTATGCAGATAGTGAGTTTAGTGAATTCCTGGTCAGTGGGAATAATAATTATATTGACGGTTTAAAAACAAAAGATATAGGTGATGTGATACCGTCAAACCGTGTACAAATGTTACGCATCATGGGCGATTATAATACCATTAAAAATGCCAATTTATTTGTACAAGGATCTTCGCCGTATGGTTACGGACATTTATTAGGTAAAGGAGGAGGAGCTTTAGTGGCTAACCATAAACATTCAGTGTTATTGGTAGAAGGAACCAATACAAAATTATTAGGTTGTAAAGTGGTTTCTCATGCTTTTGGTCATGGTATTTTTTTGCAAGGCGCTGTGAATACCTTAATAAAAGATTGCTATGTAGAAGGAAAAATGAGAGCTACTAACGAGATGTTGGCAGAGACCTCGGGACCAGCATTTAGTGTGGGCTTTAAAAGCGATTATCCACCAGGGAAAATTCTACCAGATGAAATAAAATCATTATCAGAAGATGGTATTAGAACGTATCCCCAAGGAGGATTAAACGGCAGGAGAACGCAAGGGGTTACGGTTATTAACTGTACCGTGAAAAACATGCGTTCGGGGTTCGATTTAAGTGCCAATTTACCTCCAACTAAAATTGTGGGTTCTACCGCTATAGGTTGTCAGGAAAAAGGATTTTCTATTGGAGATCATGGCGTTATTGAAAATAGTAAAGGTGATGCTATGTACGGACCACTTATCACCTTTGTTGGGAATAATATCAAAAATTGTAAGGTCGATTTAGAATTAGTGGATACCGTTAGCGAGTATGACGTGCCTCGATTGGCAGAAATTAATGGTTCAGGACATAGCATTACTATTCGAAATTATCAAGGAAAAAAACGAAACATCGAATCGCCTATAGTGTTTGGAGAATCGTTTTGGGATGATGTACATCGTTATAGAAATCCCGATAAACCAAGTGGCACTTATGCAGGGGCTAAAAATATTCAGTTATTTAATTACACAGGTATGCCTGTGAAGCTGAACGATTTGGCCGCTAATTGTACGATAACCAATTCAGAAGAAGAAAAAAGTGTAATTAATGCAGGAATTGGAGGGAACACAACCCAAGATTTGTTAAAAAGAATTGATAAAGATGTATTGGCTAAAAGTCCCGATCTAGTCATTTTAATGGTGGGAACCAATGATATGTTGAATTCTAAAAAAATGATCGACTATCCAACCTATACATCCAATTTAAAATCACTAATTAATAAAATTAAGGATAGTGGAAGTGAGTTGTTGTTAATGAATCCTATTCCGGCAGACAGTGCTTATTTGTTTTTAAGACATGATAAAAGCTTGTTTCCAGAAACCCCAAACCAAAAAATAGATAAAGCAGGAAAGATAGTAAAGGAGTTAGCCAGACAGAATAAGCTTTATTTTTACGATTTAAATGCTGAGTTTAAAGCCTTACATATACCACAACACAATCAGGATTTATTAATTCAGAATGAAAAGAATAGTAGGAAGAAAGATGGCGTTCATCCAACTGCCTTGGGTTATCGGTTTATTGCTCAACATGTCTACCAATTTTTAGTTGAAAATAATCTACTAAAAAAGGATCAAAAAATTATATGTTTTGGTGATTCTATTACAAAAGGTAGCACAAAAGCTGCAAATTATCCGGCTTATCTTAATGAACTGATTATACGTTAAGAGACTTCGGTTAAACTTGTGAATCCAGCGAATTCAGAAGTTCATACCCTTCTGTCATTTAATTTTTCTCTTAATCTGAACTCTATACATAGAGAGTCTGAAATATGTAATAAGTTGAACGGGGTTGATACTCACTTTCTGAATTAATACCCATAGTTTATAGATTATGGGTAATGGTTTATATTTTTTCATTGGGTCAATGAGTAGTATTGTAGAGAGGACCCAAATGTTCAATTCAAAAGTCCATTTTATAAGTGGTCTCCAATAATTCAAAGATCAGTTCTAATTAGAAATTATTATATCATAAATAGAGTATCAATGATGAAATGCAGCTCAAGCTTTAATGCGATTTCCAATAATTTAGTACGTTTTCTTCTACTAATGCTTCCCATTCTACTTATGTGTGCATGTGATTCCAATGAAAAGGAAGAGGATTTTGATGCAGACGTGATCATATACGGCGGAACATCAGCAGCGATAACTACCGCCGTACAATTAGAAAAAATGAATAAGTCAGTATTAATTGTTTGCCCTGAAAAACATATTGGCGGCTTATCTGCAAGTGGACTTGGTTTTACTGATCTTGGTAACAAGGAAGTTATTGGAGGGATCTCGAAAGAGTTTTACCATAGGGTTTATAATCATTATCGGGATAAAGATGCCTGGAAATGGCAGCCAAGGGATGAGTATGGAAATGTAGGACAGGGAACTACAGCTATAGACGATAGCCTTAAAACCATGTGGACTTTTGAGCCTCATGTGGCAGAAAATATTTTTGAAAACCTGGTCGAAGAACATGATATTAAAATTTTACGAGATAAATGGCTCGACAGGGAGAACGGAGTTAAAATGGAAGATGGGAACATCGTTTCTATAACTATGCTGGATGGGGAAACCTATACCGGGAAGGTCTTTATTGATGCTACCTATGAAGGTGATCTAATGGCCGCGGCTGGGGTCAATTATCACGTGGGAAGAGAGGCAAACAGCGTGTATGATGAGCAATGGAATGGCGTACAGAAAGGAGTATTTCATCACAGTCATAATTTTGGAGACCTGAACATAAGTCCGTATGTAATTCCAGGTGATTCCACCAGTGGTGTGTTACCGCGTATTTCCACCGCTCCCCCGGGAGAACAAGGTTCTGGTGATAAGCGGGTACAGGCTTATAATTATAGATTATGTACCACAAATGCAGAGGGGAATGTGGTTCCTTTTGAAAAACCAGAAAATTATGACCCGGCAGAATATGAATTGTTGAGAAGGGTATTTAAAGCCGGCAGACATGCCATGTTTGGTGGCGGGAAAATTCCGAATAAGAAAAGGGATGTTAACAATGTAGGGCCTTTTAGTTCAGATAATATCGGGATGAACTATGACTATCCGGAAGCATCTTACGAAGAAAGAGAAAAAATACTGGAAGAACATATCAATTATCATAAAGGCCTCTTATACTTCTGGGGACACGATGAGAGTGTACCAGAAAACCTGAGGGATAATATCAATAAATGGGGATTAGCGAAAGATGAGTTTGTAGATAACGATCACTGGCCGTATCAAATTTATGTAAGAGAGGCTAGAAGAATGGTAGGGGAATTTGTAATGACAGATAACGAAATCCTTGGAAAAAAGGAAGTTTCCCAACCTATTGGGATGGGGTCTTATGCCATGGATTCTCATAATGTTCAGCGTTATATTACCAAAGAAGGTTATGTTCAAAATGAAGGTGATTTAGGTATAGATCCAGATCAACCCTATCAAATTCATTTAGGTACAATTCTTCCGAAGCAAGAGGAATGTAAAAACCTTATTGTTCCCGTGGCTGTATCCAGTTCGCATATTGCATTTGGTTCTATTCGAATGGAGCCCGTATTTATGATCCTGGGACAGAGCGCTGGAACACTGGCAGCTCTGGCCGTTAACGATGAAGTGGGAATTCATGAAGTTCCTTACGAGCAGTTAAAAGATAAGTTGATTGAAGATGGTCAGATTCTGGAATATAAATAGTTTAAAATGAATAGAATAATTTCTTTAGACAAAGCTGGTTTTGGTTATATAAGTGGAAAGAGCCTGATTAGAATGTTTTTTTTAGGCGCATTATTTCTGCTGGCCTTCATAAGCGCTTATGGAGCTGATAATCCTTCCGAAAAGGAAAAAACATCATTGGATATCAGAGCCTACCTGGAAGCGGGTGATAAAGGTGCAATTTATCCAAATAAAATACAGCTTGAAATGTTGAGATCTATTGTTCCGGCTGAAAGATTTCAGCCCGCCCCATCCATAATAAATAGAAATTACTGGGATAAATTTGGAGCGAGTGAGCTTGGAAAAAAGTACTTAAAAGAAGCTTTAAATGCCGTAGAGACAGAGCCGGAAGTACCTATTTCAGATGAGATTTACAGAAGAGCTAATAAAGAAGGGAATAGGAAGATCTATAAACCGCGTTACTACAGGACGATGGATCGCCTGGAGCATTTTATTTTAGCCGAATGTATTACCAATAATGCCAAATTCCTTCCGCAAATTGAAACCTACATCCGCGCCATTATGGATATGAAATCATGGGTGCATCCCAATCATGACGATAGTGAAAATACTGTGCTCGAAGGAAAAAGGGTTACCATAGATCTGGGTGCGAGAAAATTCGGATTGGTATTGGCGCTGGCAGATGAGTTGTTGGAGGACAAACTTTCTGCAGGTCTCAGAAAGGAAATTTCTGAGCAACTGCAATGGCGTATCACAGATTCCTATTTAAAATCTGCCAGAGAGGATGATCCTGAGAGTAATAAATGGATCCGTAGCACCAGCAACTGGAATTCTGTTTGTACCAGTGGTACGCTATTTACGATTTTAACAACTTCAGAAGACAGGGAAAAAAGGATCGCGGCGATAGGCAGTGCTATCAATAGCATGGATTATTACCTTTCCGGTTTTGGCGAAGATGGTTATTGTTCTGAAGGTACGGGCTACTGGAATTATGGCTTTGGGCATTATCTTTACCTCGCGGAAATACTCTATGATTACACCGATGGAAACATTGATCTTTTTACCTTTGACAATCCCGAAAAATTGCAAAAAGTAGCCAATTTCCCCGAAAATTATCAAATCCATCCCGGCCTGTATGCACCATTTTCAGATGGGGTCACCCGGGTAAAAAAGGGGGGTGACAATTTTGCCTATATCATGGCTGCCAAATATTATGGCGCTAAAAAACCGGAAAATTTCGTATCAGACGAGGCTGTTCAATCCCTGATTGTATGGTCAGATATTGAAAAATACACTCAGCAAGACCAGGATTATAGCCCATTACCGCCCGTTACTTATTTTGATGATTATGGAATCGTAATTTCCCGCGGCCAGCAAAGAATACCTTTATCCATTGCTATTAAGGCAGGTCATAATGCCGAGAATCACAATCATAGCGATGTGGGAAGTTACGTAATTGCCTATGGAGATGATATTGTTTCAGGGGATATTGGGGCTCCTTCTTATATAGCCGGCGCTTTTTCTGAAGATAATCCTGCCAGAAGTTCATGGGGGCATCCCGTGCCGAAAATTAATGGTAAGCTGCAATCTAATGGAAAGGAATTCAGGGGAGAAATATTGTCTACTTCTTTCACTGCAACATCTGATAAACTTACTATGAACATTGAACCTGCTTATGAAGTTCCGCAGATAAAAAAGTTGACCCGTTCGGTTGAAAACACGAAGTCAGGCGATGGAAGTATCAGTATTGAAGATCATATACAGGCTTCAGCTCCGGTTAGCTTTGGGATGGCTATTATGACATTATCAGAATATGAGATCGTTGATCCTAATACGATTATTTTAAATGAAAACGGACAAAAATTAAAAGTGTCAATTACTGGAAGTGGCGGCAAATTGAAGATCCAGGATGAAAAAGTTCCCGTGGAACATTTGAGGGAAGGAGGCCCGGCTTTTAGAATTGGGATAGATTTTACCAGGCCTGTTACCGAAGGAACAATAAAGCTTCAATATGAACCGGTAAAAAATTAAAATGAAATTTATTACTGCTTATAGAGCAATTCAAAACACATGAAATTAACTATTAAATATTTCCTGATCACCACCTTCTTTTTTCTATGGAATGCTATGATTGCCAAAGATATAAAGATCAGCAGCCTTGGGGAATTAGCAAATTATGCTTCAAAAAGCGGGAATGTGATAAGTATGGCTCCCGGAACTTATCATTTCAAAGATTATATATCTGAAGAAGCCATGAAAGCAAAGCATGACAATAAGCAGTTTTATTTCATGAAATTCAACGGGAATAACAATATTTTTAAACTGGAGGGCGTCGAGATTATTGTAGATACGAAATTGCGGGAAGCTCTTGATCCGCCCATCCATACTAATGAATTTGTGCTTTCAGGAGGAAACAATACCCTTGAAGGTTTACAAATAAAATATATTGGAAACGGAACTTCCTCCGGAGGGGCAGCTTTTGAAGTTTCAGGCGAGGGAAATGTGCTTAGAAATCTCACTTTATACGTGAAAGGCTCCAGTCCTTACGGCTATGGCGATCTCTTCGGAAAAGGCAGGGATTATGTGATTCGGCACGAAAAACATAGTGGTCTACTGGTAACCGGGAGCAATACTAAACTCTACGGATGCAAACTTTATATGCGTTCTTTTGGACACGGTTTTTTTATTCAGAATAATGCCGAGAATATTTATTTTGAAGACTGTTATGTAGAAGGTGAAGTACGAGAAACAGATGAAATACTGGCCGAAACTTCGGGTCCTGCTTATGATGTAAATTTTAAAACCTGGACTAAAAACCGGGAAGAAAAATACGTTGTCACCCCTGGTTATATGAAATCACTGGTAGAAGATGGTTTTCGCACATACGGCAATATCAAGAATATACATTTTAAGAATTGTACCGCTAAAAATACCCGCGCTGGTTTTGAACTTAGAACAAATGGGGGAGTAAGACTTGAAAATTGCACTACGATAGGTACTGAACGGGCTTACTGGATTGGGGATGATGCGGTGGTAAAAAACTGTAAAGGCGATGCGAATTACGGACCTCTTATGTTTGTTGAAGGCAGTAACGTTGAGGTAGATCTAACGGTAATTCCTGCTGAGTCTGACAGGTTGGTACATGCCCTGGTAACCATTCAGGGAAGCAATAATAAAATCCTATTGAAATCTGAAAACGGGAAAAAAAGGGAGAAAAACCTTCCTATTCTTGTGGGTTATACACATCCTGAGCATGGAGAGGCGATGTCCCCTTACAGTGAAGGAGAAACTAGCAACTTAAATTTAAGAAATGAAACCGGAATGCCTATTGAAATAGGAGCTAAAGTCAGCCACAGTACGATTGAAACCAATGGTGAAATTATCGAAAATAGAAGTGGGTCTACTGAAGTGAAGAAAATTGAAAACTAGTTTTTTTAATCCTGTTAAATATAAAAAATAGAACTTATGCCTGGGACATATATCATATTAATACAAGGCGTCTTCAGTTCTTCTGAAAGAAGTTTACTGAAATGGATTTCCAAATTTTTATTTCTGTTGTTGCTGGTTTTGTATTCAGCCGGGCTTTCTGCACAAACTGCTGAAAGACCTCCTAATATCATTTTTTTAATGACAGATGATCAACGTTGGGACAATATGGGGGCTTATGGTAAACCTGAGTTTAATACACCCAATATCGATAAACTGTCTGAAGAAGGTATTACTTTTGATAAAGCATATTATGCGGTGGCTATCTGTATGCCCAGCCGTGTGACCATGATGACTGGACGGCATATTTCCAGCCACAGGGTCGGGTTTGTAGCTCCCAACGATTATACATTATCACAGGCAGATTTTGCCAAATCTTATCCCGCTATGCTTAAAAATGCCGGTTATCGTACCGGTTTTATAGGTAAGGTTGGTTTCACGGTAACAGAGGAAGCCACACGGCCAAGTACACCTAAGGAACATCATTACAAGAAACAAATGGGAGAGATGTTCGATTTTTTTGCCGGAAGCGAAACCCACGATAGAAATGGAATTGTAATGTGGCCCAAAGATGATCAAAAATTACAGGAGATTTATAAAGAGGGAAGGCAGAATTCGGGAAGAACGCTGAGAACGGGAGAAGCAATGCTCCATTTTCTGGATACGCAGCCAAAAGAACAGCCTTTTTGCCTGTCCGTTAGCTTCTATGCCGTAAAGCATGATAACGATAGGGATGTTTACTGGCCACATTACAAACAATTTGAGGATGCTCAAATGTCTGTTCCGGAGAATTGGGTGGAAGGCGGTAATCCCGATTTACCCGTAGTGGTGAAAGAAAATGCACGGGGTGTGTATCTACACAAACAACGATCATCCACCCCCGAACTATACCAGCGATTGGTGCGTCGTTTTGCCACCCAGGGTTATACGGTAGATGAACAGGTAGGATTGTTAGTGGAGAAGCTAAAGGAAAAAGGAATACTGGAGAATACCGTTATTATCTATACGAGTGATAATGGACGTTTCCATGGCTCCCACGGACTTTTCGATAAAGCCCTGCTCTATGAGGAATCGATAAAAGCGCCTTTGATCGTTTATGATGGGCGCAAACGAGCATCCACTTTTCCGCGCCGTGAGGATGCTTTAATTTCTTCAGTAGATATGGCACCCACGATCGTCTCCATGGCAGGTTTAGAACCGCCAGCGAGTATGCAGGGCAGGGATATTAGTGGGATTTTAAATAAAACTCAGGATATGTCTCAATGGCGAGATGCGGTCTTTATGGAAGATCTGTTTCTTGTGGATATGTTTCAGGAACGCTATAAAAATAATGTTGATGAAATCAATCAAAACCTGATAGATGCTAATAAATCCTACCGGGCCAGGGGAGTACGTACTGAGAGATATAAATATTTTGTCTATTATGAACATGACCCGAAAATCGAGGAATTATATGATCTGGAGAATGACCCGATGGAACAAAATAATCTGGCAGGAAATACGGAGTACTCTGATGTTTTAAAAAACTTGCGTAAACTTACCGAGGAGATCTATTTGGAAGTTGTTCGTTAGAATTTCAGGATTATAATAAAATATTTCGGTAATGAAAATTAAGGATCAAATGAAAAATGTACAAAAATGGCTTATGTTAATAATGGGGATAATCCTGCTTTTTACGAGATGCTCTGAATCTAAAAGCCAGGCTAAAGCAGGACAAAAGGAACCGCTTTCAAAAGAGGAACGCATGGAATGGTGGGAAGAAGCGCGTTTCGGAATGTTTATTCACTGGGGAATTTATTCAGTTCCTGCGGGATTTTACAAAGGCGAGGCACAAACCAATAGTGCCGAGTGGATCATGAATAAAGGCAAAATTCCTATTGCCGAATATGAAAAATTTGCCGATCAATTCAATCCAGCAAAGTTTGATGCCAATAAATTTGTGGCTTTAGCAAAGGAAGCAGGTATGAAATATATGGTGATTACCGCCAAGCATCATGATGGGTTTTCCATGTTCGACTCTAAAGTAAATCCTTATAATGTGGTTGATGCCACGCCGTTTAAACGGGATGTGCTAAAAGAGTTAGCAGAAGCCTGTAAAGAACAGGGATTAAGGTTTGGGTTTTATTATTCGCAAGCCCAGGACTGGCATCACCCGGGAGGCATGGGTAATAATTGGGATGAGGGTATAGAGCGTGTGAGCAGTGATGAATACGTCTATGAAAAAGCGCTTCCGGAAGTTGAACAATTATTAACCGAATACGGGCCTATTTCAATTTTTTGGTGGGATACTCCAAGAAAAATGACCAAAAAGGTGGTTGATAGTTTATACCATATAACCAGCGCCTTACAACCGGGGATTATTACCAACGACCGTTTAGGGGAAGACTATCCGGGCGATCATAAAACATTTGAACGAAAATTACCTAGTGAGAAACCTGAAGATAGATATTGGGAAATTTGCCAGCCTATTAGTGGTAGTTGGGGGTATAGGAGTGATGATGATAATTTTAAATCGATTGAAACACTTATTCGTAATTTGATTGATGCAAGTAGCAAAGGCGGAAATTACCTTTTAAATGTAAGCCCTACACATGAAGGTATATTGAGACCTGAGGCCACCACAAGGCTAAAAGCTATTGGAGCATGGATGGATAAAAATAGCGAATCCATTTATAAAACTCAGGCAAATCCGTGCGAAGAAGAACCGGAATGGGGCAGAATAACGATGAGACAGGAGGGAGAAAATTCGACCTTATATTTACACGTATTTGACTGGAAATCCGGAGCTAAACTTCCCGTAAAATTAAAGAATGAGGTAGTTTCCAGTTATTTGTTAACAGATACCTCCAGAGTTTTTGAAACCACAACTTCTGAAGATGGCATAACAGTTAATATAATGGGGCAGGCTCCAGATTCTATAGCTTCGGTGGTGGTTTTAAAAATTAAAGGAGCTCCAAATGCTATCCCGCGTAAACCAATTAGTCAGGATGAAAAAGGGTCTATTGCTTTGGTCGCACAACGCGCGCAATTTCAAAATTTGCAAGGCCCGGGAGCCGAGTATAATAAATCTAAGGACCATATAGATCACTGGACCAGCGATAAAGCCCGGGTGTACTGGAAGTTTAGGGTAGAAAAGCCCGGTACCTTCAGTATACACTCAGAAATAGCTAATGAAAATGATTCAGAATTATTAGTAACACTTAAGGAGAAATCTGTTCCAGTAAAAATTCCGGCTTCCGGCAGATATGGTGATTTTAATTCAATTGATTTAGGCACATTCACTATAGATAAACCCGGAGACTACGAATTATCCCTTATGCCGGTTTCTGAAAAATGGAATCCTTTGAATTTGAAGAATGTTCAACTTACATGGCAATAAAAATCAACGTTTATGAAATTAATTAAATATTTAGTGATAGCCTTTCTTGTAATGCTTTGCAGTTGTAAAGAAGCCGAAAAAAAACAGGAAAGAAAAAGAAAGCCGAATTTTCTATTCGTATTGGTAGACGATCAGTCACCATTCGATTTACAAACCTACGATTCGAAGTCTATTTTAAAAACCCCAACTATTAGTAAGCTTGCCAAAGAAGGTATTGTAGTAGAGCAAGCACGCCATATGGGGTCTATGAATGGGGCTGTGTGTACACCATCAAGACATATGATCATGACAGGGCGTAGCTTATGGCATTTACCACCTAGCGCAGAATTTCAGCAAGACACCATTCCGAATGAATTAGATGAGCAAACCATTGGTGCTATTTTTAACAGGGCTGGTTATAAAACCATGCGTACCTGTAAAAAAGGCAATTCTTATCCGGGGGCCAATAAACAATTTACAGTGGTGCACGATGCTACAAAACGAGGAGGGACAGAAGAAAGCGGTAGTGCCTGGCACTCGAAACAAGTTTTAAATTATTTAAACGATAGAGAACAGGGAAAAGAAAAAGATCCGTTTTTTATCTATTTTGGCTTTTCACACCCACATGATATGCGTAACGGCACCCCTGAATTGTTAGATAAATACGGTGCTATAAATCATAAAGATGAAAATAGTGTTCCGCCTTTAAATGAAAAACAACCCCAATTACCAGATAATCACCTGTTAAAACACCCATTTTTTCACGGGCATCCGGGATTGCGCGATGAGGAACGCGTAAGTGGTGTTTGGAAAAATAGGGATGAAAATACCATAAGAAATGAACTGGGGCGCGAATATGCATGTTCAGAGAATATTGATATCCAATTGGGTAAAGTATTGAAAAAACTGGAAGAGACCGGCGAATTGGACAATACTTACATTATTTATACCTCCGATCACGGGATGGCAATTGGAAGGCATGGGTTACAAGGCAAACAAAACCTCTATGAACATACATGGCGGGTACCATTTATTATTAAAGGTCCCGGGCTCGAGGCAGGTAAGCGTGTTAAAGGGAATATGTACCTTCTAGATGTGCTGCCTACTTTATGTGAATTAGCAGGAATTGAACCCCCGAACACTGTAGAAGGTAAAAGTGTTGTTTCTGTTTTAGAAGGGGAGCAGGAAGTGGTAAGGGATGTTATGTACGGCGTTTATTCGGGAGGTACAAAACCAGGGATGCGTGCTGTTAAGAAAGGAGATTGGAAATTAATTAAATATGATGTGATGGATGGTGCGGTGAGAGAAACTCAATTGTTCAACTTAGCCGAGAATCCCAATGAATATCTACCTGAACACGCTAAAACAGGTGAAATGGAGACCGATTTAGCCGAAAATCCAAAATATGCCGATAAATTAGCAGAGATGGAAGCACTTTTATTGGAGCAAATGATAGCAAATGAGGACCCGTATCGTTTATGGGATCAGCCTAAAACAGAATGAAATATAGCGTTTTAATACTTTTTTTAATATTGGCAAATCCCCTTTTTTCCAAAGAAATTTTTATTTCCCCTATTGGGAATGATACCGGTGCAGGGACTAAAGAAAGTCCGTATGCCACGATTCCCAGGGTTTTGGAAGAAGTGAAAAAGTTGGCCGGTAAAGAAGCCGTTAGGGTCTGGTTTAGTGAAGGAAGTTATTATCTTGATAAAACCATTGAATTAAGCAGCGATTATTCGGGAACTCCCACAAAGCCGGTAGTTTTCTCAGCCTTACCCGGAGCTAAAGTAAGTATAAAAGGTTCTAGGCGTTTCGAAAATTTGCATTGGAGCACCTATAAAGAGGACATATATGTAACTCAACTGCCGGAAGGGCTGGTATTCGATCAATTGTTTATTAATAATAACAAACAAGTCCGGGCACGCTTTCCAAATTACGATTATCAAAATCCGCTTCGGGATAGCAATGGATATCATCAGGTTACAGACGGAACAAATCAGCGTTATGATAAATGGTTCTCATTTGAACCAAAAAGCTTCACAGATAAGGAATGGAGCAATCCAGAAACGGGAATCGTACATGCTTTTCAGAGCCATAACTGGGGCAATTTGCAGTATAGGATTAAAGAAATCAATCGCAAGGAACATAAAATATACCTTGATGAAGGCGGTTGGCAGTTACAGAGGAGTTATGGTATTGGCGGTAAAGGATCAAAATCGTCATTTTATTTTATTGAAAATATATTTGAAGAATTAGATGTTGCCAGAGAATGGTTTCTGGATACCCAATCTAATTTACTTTACTACTATCCACCGGCAGGAGTAAAGCTTTCGGAAGCTGTGGTGGAAATACCTGTTTTAAAAGACTTAATTCACTTAAAAGGTACAAGCCAGGCTCCCGTAAAAAATATACACTTTAGGGGTTTTCAGTTTACCCACGCTACTTATAAAAATCAATAATATAAAAGTAATGATGCAGAAAAAACCTAAAATTCTAGTACTTATCTTAAACATATTGGTTTTTCAATTAGGATATGGAGTAAACAATCCCCATGGAAAACAGAATGCCGATGTCATCATTTATGGAGGCACATCTGCAGCTATTGCTACGGCCGTACAATTGGCCAGAATGGATAAATCAGTATTAATTGTATGCCCGGAAGAACATATAGGAGGCTTGTCTGCCAGTGGTCTTGGATTTACCGATCTGGGTAACAAAAAAGTGATCGGGGGAATTTCAAAAGAATTTTATCAGGAAGTGTATAAACACTATCAAAATGAAGAAGTTTGGAAATGGCAGCCCAAAGATGAATATGGTAATGTTGGGCAGGGAACCACGGCTATAGATGACCAGTTGCAGACTATGTGGACCTTTGAGCCACACGTAGCGGAACAAATTTTCGAAAAGTTTGTAAAGGAAAATCATATAAAAATACTGCGGAATAAGTGGCTTGATAGGGAAAATGGTGTTAAAATCAAGGATGGTAAAATAGTTTCGATCACCATGTTGGATGGCCAAACATATACGGGTAAAATCTTTATCGACGCCACTTATGAGGGAGACCTTATGGCTGCTGCAGGTATTGGCTATCATGTAGGTCGCGAAGCCAATAGCAAGTATAACGAACAGTGGAATGGTGTACAAAAAGAAGTTTTTCACCATGGACATAATTTTGGGGACAGAAAGATAAGCCCTTATGTAATCGCCGGCGACTCCACCAGTGGGGTATTGCCCCGTATCTCCACAGAGGATCCTGGAGAACAGGGGGAAGGAGACCATCGTGTTCAGGCTTACAATTACAGATTATGCGCGACCAACGCAGAGGGCAATGTGGTACCTTTCCGAAAACCTGAGAGCTATGATCCCTGGCAGTATGAACTTCTGGCAAGGGTCTTCGAAAGTGGCTGGCGAGGGATGTTCGGTGGGGGTAAGATACCCAATAATAAAAGGGATGTTAACAATGCAGGCCCTTTCAGCTCTGATAATATAGGTATGAACTACGATTATCCTGAAGCGTCTTACGAAAGAAGAAAAGAGATTTTGGAGGAACATAAAAACTACCACCAGGGAATGCTGTATTTCTGGCGTACCGATGAACGTGTACCGGCAGATATCAGGAAAAAAATAAATTCCTGGGGACTTGCCAAAGATGAGTTCGGTGATAATGATCATTGGCCCTACCAAATTTATGTGCGGGAAGCCCGGCGTATGATCGGTGAATTTGTAATGACCGAGAACGAGATCATGGGACGTAATAAAGTGGACCAACCTATAGGAATGGGATCGTATACCATGGACTCCCATAATGTGCAAAGGTACATCACCAAAGAGGGATATGTGCAGAACGAAGGGGATCTAGGTGTGGAGCCTGAACAACCTTATCAGATACATCTTAGTTCCATTTTGCCTAAAAGAGAGGAATGTAGCAATCTTATAGTTCCTGTAGCTGTTTCAAGTTCACATATTGCTTTTGGTTCTATTAGGATGGAGCCTGTATTTATGATTTTGGGCCAAAGTGCAGGGACATTGGCAGGTTTGGCTTTGGAAACAGACAATGATATTCACGGAGTGCCCTATAAAGAATTGAGCATGGAACTAATTAAAAACGGACAGATTCTGGAGTATAATGTGGAATAGTTTGCCTACTCTGATAGGAAAAATAGTATTTGTGGTATTACTCATGGTAGTACAGGCATCGGCCGCACAGGTTATAAATGCCGGGGTTAGCGGCCAGTAAGGATCTTCTAAGAGGCTGGATGTTGACGTATTAGAACATCACCCTGATTTAGTAATTGTGATGGTAGTTACTAATGACATGCTTAATTCCAACAAGATGATTTCTTACGAATTATATGAAAGTAATTTGACTAAGATTGTAAACAGAATTAAGGAAAGGAAAAGTAAGGTGCTTTTGATGGCTCCCCCTCCGGTTGATACTACCTATCTGCTCCAAAGACACAATAGGAATGCGTTTCAAGAACTTCCTGTTGAAAAACTGGAAAAAGCAAGAAGAATTGTGTCCAGGCTTGCCCAAAATGAGGAAGTTGAATTTCTTGACCTTTTTCAAATATTCAGGGATAAAAATCTTCCCCGACATAATGAGTACCTGTACTTTAGGAATGAAAAAAATAACGGGGTGCCTGATGGAGTGCACCCAACGAGTTTGGGTTATGGGTTTATTGCAAAAAAAGTCTTCGATTTTCTTAAAGTAAACCAATTGGTCCATAAGGAAATGAAAATTGTCTGTTTTGGCGACTCCATAACCTATGGGACAGGAGTAAAAAAAGGTGGAACCGCCAACGGTAAGAGTTACCCGGCCGTTCTTTCCGGTTTGCTCGATGAGCAATATAACCACAATTGAAAACTATTAAATGTTGGCATAGGTTCCGCTTATTATTTATAGGAAAGACAAATTAAATATAAAAATTCCGGTCCCGAAGAAGTCGAGATGGAACCGGTAAAATACCTGTATGGTTCTGCCTCAAGAAGAGTTGGTTTTAAGAAATTCTTTATTTCCAAGCTGAGCAACAACATTGGCCGATTCAAAATTCTACCCAAGGCCTCTCGATCAGCATGGGCTTAATTCTTTTATTTTTCACAGTCAGAAGCCTGAAAGAAGTAGTTTATAAGAAAAAGGCTTTTAAATTATAATAAAAGCACTATGATTTATAAATCTTCCCCTATATATATAATAATATTATATCACGAAATGAAATTTTTTCAAAGGCATTAACCTTTGGGTATTTTCCTATCAATTGCTGAATACAACGGCAATATATTAACTGTTAGGTGTAAATAACTTTGACCCTCGAAAAATTAACCAGAAAAAGCTAAAATCAACTCAAAGAGTTTGAGGTACTATATAACCAAAACCAATTATTTCATGAAAAACAACTACGTTTTGAAATTTGCAATAATGATTATTGTATTTATTTCTATGCCTAATATGTTGAGGGCATCTGATGAAACAGTCTTGCCGGGAGATGATATTCAAGCGGCCATAGATAACGTTGCTGCTAGTGGGGGAGGTACTGTTACACTTGCTGCTGGAACACATAATATTACTACACCGGTTAGAATGAAAAGCAATGTAACCCTTCAAGGTGAGGGTAATTGGGCGAGTTTACTTAAAACTACGGTAAATATGAAGATGATTATTGCCGATGCCGAAGGGCTGGTAAACCTCACCATTCAAAATCTTGCCATAGAAGGAACAAATGCTTTAAATGGAGGTGGAATCGAAATAGCTTCTTTAGGCGTAGATAATGAAAACATCAAAATTCTAAATGTACACTGCTCTAAAACAGGTTGGGGCGTTCATGTTAAGGGCGCGAAAAATCTTTTAGTTAAAGATTGTTTATTTGAGGAAAATGGAACTGTAGGTAAAGAAGGTTATGCCCATAATATGTATTTGCGAAGAGTTTATGGTGCTGAAGTAAGGGATAGCCAATTTTTGAATTCAATTTCTGCTAATGGCGTCAATATCTCCTATAGTGAGGATATTAAAATTTACAATTGTGAAATGTCCGGTAATTATTTTAGAGGTGTTAGGGCAGCCAATACCGAAGGATATTTAGTATATGATTGTATTGTTGAAAACAATGGAAACGTTGGTATTCTGGCTAATTCTGAAGGGGTACCAACAACTAATATAGATATTAGACGGAATTGTGTTTCCAATAATACCTTGGAAGGGATTCGGGGAGTAAACGGGGTAACAGGAATTGTTGCAGATAACAACTCGTATGCTAATAGTACCGATTATAGCTTGCCAGGTACAGTTACACAATCTGGAAACATCACAGATGCTAGCATAGATTGTGAATATGCAAAAGGCTTAACAAGGGTTTTGCTGAATGCTGATCCAGAAACAGAGGGAGTAAAACTTAGTTGGGTATTTGAAAATATAACGGTAACACGGCAGGATATTTTTAGGGATACAGATTCTAATGCAAGTGGCCGTGCTTTAATAGCCAGTAGAGTAAACGGAACTTCGTTTACAGATAATACAGCTGTAGCAGGAACGCCGTATTGGTATTGGGTGAAGGTAACCGATGCTTCTTCCCAAACTACCAATTCTAATGCAGCAAGTGCTACATTGTCTGGTGGAGATCCTAGTGTAACGCTGAACGCTACATCGGGGGACGGATTTGTTACCTTAAACTGGGATATTGAGAATATTAATGCGGAGGTTGTAGGCCTTTTTAGAGATACCGATGATAATGCGAGTGGGCGTAAATTAGTCGCAAATTATTTAAACGGATCCACCTATACAGATAATTCAGTAGAGAACGGAACTGAATATTGGTATTGGCTTAAAGTAACCGACGATACCTCAACCAACTACCAAAATGATCCGGCAACCTATGCTTTCCCTGGTGCTTCTTCATCTGCCCAGGCGCAATTTGTACATCCGGGTATATCCCATAAAAAATCAGATCTGGATAGAATGAAATATATGGTAGAAGCAGAAATTGATCCTTGGTACACTTCATATCAAAACATGGTTGCAGACTCTAAATCCAGTTATAATTATGAGGTGAGGGGAAATGAAAGTTTTACCGAACTGGGAAGAGATTCCGGAGTCAATTACGGCGCGTGGAATAGTGACATTAGAGCGGCATATTATAATGCCATTAGATGGTATATTACGGGAGATACCAGGCATGCCGATAAAGCTGTCGAAATCTTTAAAGCATGGTCAAATCTTACTTCAGTAACCAGTGGCGGAACTGAATCTTTGAGTGGGGGTGTTGCTTATATTATGATTGAAGCTGCAGAAATTATTAAAAGCACTTATCCCGGGTGGTCTTCCAATGACATTCAGGCATTTAAAGATATGTTGGTATATCCTGGATATTCCAATACAACTGTACCTGAAGATGTTAGGAACAATGCAACTTTCTATTGGAAATCATATCAGGGTGATCCTGTGCGCCATGGAAATCAAGGTCTATCGGGATGGCGTACTGTGATGGCAATGGGGATATTCCTGGATAACGAGATTATGTATGACCGTGCCCTTAGATATATAAAAGGACAACCACATCGTCCGGACGATTTGCCTTATCCTCCCGGACCTAACACGAGTACAACTCTTAAATCTTCGGGGGAGCATGCCGATACTTACAATATTTCTAGAGGCAGCTCGATTGAAGATTATGGTTATAATGAAGTAATGACCAATTATATTTATGAAAACGGACAATCTCAGGAATCTTCAAGAGATCAGGATCATGTGCTTTTTGGTCTGGGATTATTAAGCTCAATGGCTGAAATGGCCTGGAATCAGGGAGAGGATTTATACAGTCATGAAGATAGTAGATTACTAGAAGGATTAGAATTCTCATTGCGCTATAATGTTTCCTATCAGGCTTCCTATCCAGATCAGACTTCTCCCTGGGAACCAACTAATTTTATTCAAGGTTTTGATAGAACAGGCAGGTGGTATTCTAAATCTATGAGTCCTGAGGGCAGAGGTGATTTTACTAAAAATCGACCTAGTTGGGAAATGTCTACCGCACATTATATTGGAAGAGGTATTAAATCTGAAAATGACGCGAAATGGACGCAACGTGCACGTGACAAATCAATAGAAATAGATGGTTACGAAAAAGCTGGATGGACCAATGATGCTATTGGCTGGGGAGGGCTTACTTTCCGAAGACCAGAGGGATGTTATGGGGATCCTATTAGTGGGTTTTCTTCAGGATTTCCCAATTATAATATGAATATCCTGTCAGGTACAATTGAAGCTGAAAATTTTGATTACTCTCCTGTAAGTGGGGAAAGTCGTATTTATAAAGATAATTCCTCAGGGAACTCTGGGGGAGTTTATCGAGCAGATGAGAATGTGGATATAAGCAAACATGCAGAGGGGGGATATATTTTAGAAAATATAGAAGCAGGTGAATGGATAACTTATACGGTATATGTACCTGTAGATGGGACCTACGACATTTCACTAAGATATGCCGCAGCCAATGCTAATGGCAAGATAAAATTCAATTTTGGCGGAACGGATGTTACAGAGGAGCTGGCGATCCCTTATGGTGGATCAAATTCAACCGGCATTTCCAATTGGAAAGATTTTACCGTTGCCAGCGATATAAATTTGACCCAGGGTGTCCAGCCTATGAAGATTATGTTTAGTGGAGAAAGTGAGTCTTTTAACCTTGATAACTTTACAATTTCCTTAACGGGAATCGCATGTCAAACGGCATCTTCTTATGATACACCTGTTTCGGGGATTAATTATCGATATTATGAAGGGAACTGGGATCAACTTCCAGAATTTCAATTTCTTACCCCGGTTAAAACCGGAGTAGCTTCGGCAGTCGACTTAAGTGAAGCGGAACGTACTGATAATTTTGGGTTTGTTTTTGAAGGTTATATTAAGGTTCCAACCAACGGTGATTATACGTTTTATACCACATCTGATGATGGTTCAAGCCTAAGCATTGATGATATTGAAATTGTAGATAATAATGGGGTTCATTCCGCACAGGAAGCTTCAGGGAATATTTGTTTGGATGCAGGATTTCATAAAATAAAAGTAGCATATTTCCAGGCAACTGATAGTCATTCCCTTGGAGTTCAATATGAAGGACCGGGTATTTCAAAAACTACACTTTCCAATCTTTATGCAAGTCCGGTAAATCTGGCGCTCAATGGTATAGCGACCCAATCCTCAACAGCCTATAATGGTCCTCCAGAGCTGGCTATTGACGGTAATATCGATGGAAATTATGGTAATGGCTCGGTAACCCATACCGAGAATGGCACCACGGGTTCAAATACCCTTAAATGGTGGCAGGTAGATTTAGGTGCTGATAAAAATATTACAGAGATAAGAATTTTTAATCGGTCACAACCCTATAGCAATAGGTTAAAGAATATTGTAGTATATGTATACGACTCTAAAGGAGTAGAAAGATTTAAAAAAGTATATACCGACGGCTATTATCCAAATCCAAGCGAAATAATTTATACAGATGGTGTTGTAGGTAAAATTGTGAGAATAGAGAAAACGTCAGACTATGGTATGACACTGGCCGAAGTTGAAGTTTACGGAGGCGCTTTACCTGAATTGGAAGCACAAATTTCGGCTGGGTCAGAGATTATCTGTAATGGTTCTGAAACAGATTTAGCAGCAAAGGTTGAAGGTGGTGTGGTTCCTTATACTTACCTCTGGAGTAATGGGGAGACTACGGAAACAATAACAGGTTTAGGTGCCGGGACATATTCTGTAGAAGTCCAGGATGCACTTGAGAACACCGCGACTGCAGAAATTATTATTGAAGAATTTGAAGCTATTTTTTTTGATTTAGGAGAAGATCAAACCTATTACCAGGGATACGACGATAGTACGATTAGCCTTATGGTAGAAAATATAACCGGTGGTTCAGGAACTTATACCTACCTGTGGAGTACCGGTGCTACCACAAGGAATATTGAGGTAACTCCCGAAGAAACTACCACTTTCACCTTAGAAGTTACTGACGAAAACGGATGTACTGTTTCCGATAATGTAACGGTAAATGTTCAGGATGTGACCTGCGGAAAGAGCAGCGGGGATAAGAAGATAGAAATTTGTTTCAATGGAAATTCTCTTTGTGTAGCCAGGACCGCAATTCCTATATTTTTGAATAAAGGAGCTTCCTTAGGAAACTGTGATGTGGAGAAGCCAGTAGTTATACAGGAATTAGAAGCTTTACCGAATCCAACAAACGGCCCTGTAGAGCTGAAGATCGTTTCCGCAAGAAAAGAAAAGGTATCAATTGAGGTGTATAACCTTTCAGGGATAATGGTAATCCATAACCAAATTCAACTTTTAAAGGGAGAAAATTTACATCATCTCAACCTAGGACATGAGATTAATGGAATTTTCATTGTGTTGGTCAAAGGCTCAGGATTTGTAACAGATGCTGTGAAAATTATAAAGAATTGAATCCAGAAAGGGTAGGATCAAACTTGTGATAGAGATACGTTCTAAAAAAACGGAAATATGATTTGATTTCCTATAAATAGGATATTTTAAGAATACTTTAATCTGAAAATTAATAGAATGATAAATAGATTTAGAGAGTTCAATTGCGATAAAAGAGAGTTTCTGAAAAAGAATTCGATGTATTTATCTCATAAAATAATACTCGTTTTAATAGTAATATTACCTCATACGGTCTTGGCCGATGTGGTGTTGAATACCATATTTTCCGACCACATGGTTATTCAAAGAGAAACGGAAATTCCTATTTGGGGTTGGGCAGATCCCAGCGAGGATATAACTGTTAGCGGGAGCTGGGGTGAAGGGGCTAAAGTGGTTGCCGCAGCAGATGGAACCTGGCGTGTTGACTTAAAGACTCCAAAAGCAGGAGGGCCGTATTCAATTACTATTTCCGGTAAGAACATTATTCATATTAAGGATGTTTTATCGGGTGAAGTCTGGTTGTGTACAGGGCAGTCTAATATGGATTTTGCTCTGGATAAATTTTTAAATGATTCCAGAGAGCCTCAATATCAACCCTTAGTAGAATATATCAGGGAAGAGGTCTCCACTGCTAATGATGACCAGATTCGTCATATAGAAGTCCTGCAAAATACCTCACTCTATGAAAAGAAACCTGATTTTCAGGGGCAATGGATTAGTGCTACTCAGGGACAAATAGGTAAGATTACCGCAACAGGATATTTTTTCGCAAAAGAACTACGAAAGGAGTTAAATGTGCCTATAGGACTGGTAGAATGTTCCTGGGGTGGTACCCGTATTCAACCTTGGATTTCTGCGGAAGCTTATTTAGCAGATGAAAACCTCAAAGATTATTTTAAAGCCAATAGAAAAGAAATTAAAGAAACTATTGAAAGGCTAGATGCTGAAGATTATAGAGACACCATCTATGAGTCTCAATTGGCAAGCTGGAAAGAAAATGGTGAAAAAGGGCGTAAGCCCAGACCAACCGATCATCCAAGAGAAGACAGACAAGTTCCCGCGACCTTATATAATGGGATGTTGAATTCAATAATTCCTTATGCTATAAAAGGAGCCATATGGTACCAGGGGGAAAGTAACGCAGTTTATATGCCAGAGGAGTATGAAGATTTTTTCACCACTATGATAAATAGTTGGAGGGCAGATTGGAACCAGGGCGATTTTTCATTTTACTGGGCTCAATTGGCTGCTTGCCAAAGGGGCAATGAGGAAGCTGATGATGGTTGGGCTACCGTTAATAATGAATTGCGAAAAAGTTTAAAACTTCCAAATACCGGAATGGCGGTTCTACATGATATAGGGGAAGCAAAAGACATACATCCCCATAACAAAATAGATGCTGGAAAACGTTTAGCGCTTTGGGCTCTGGAGAAAGATTATCATAAAAAGGTAGCTGCGGTGAGTGGACCATTATATAATTCTCATAAAGTAAAAGGAGATAAAATTCAGGTGGACTTTAGTGAAGCAGGTTCTGGTTTAATGGTAGGGCATAAACATCTTTTAGATGAAGCGGTTACGGTGAATGAACCATTAAAATGGTTTGAAATCCTTGGACAGAATGGGGAATGGATTCCTGCTGAAGCAAAAATTATTTCTAAAAATATAATAGAAGTCTGGAATTCTTCAGTATCAGATCCCGTACATGTACGTTATGCCTGGTCTGGAAATCCACAAGGAGCAAATTTATATAATAAAGAAGGATTGCCCGCGGCGGTATTTTCAACAGAAGAATAAAGGTTTAGCAATCAGTTTTATTAGAAATAGAAGATAGTATGAACAGTAAAGAATGTTCCTTTAAATTTAAAATAGGATTAAGTCTTAGCCTGTTATTTATTTGTAGTGGTTTGCTGGCTCAGCAAATAGAGTTAATTAGTACCACCCCCGCCAAACGTTGGGATAAAACTAAACGAGCTGCTATAAAAAGCAGTAAAGCTACTAAGGCAGATATTATAATTTATACCGATAGTCTCTTACAGGAGATCGATGGAATTGGAGGAGCATTTAACGAATTGGGATGGGAAGCATTACAATCTTTAGAGGGAGAAAGCTCTAAAGAGGTTATGGATGCAATCTTCTCTGAAGACGGCTGTAATTTTTCTATGTGCCGTATTCCTATTGGGGCTTCAGATTATGCCTTGAGCTATTATTCTCATAACGATGTACTTGGTGACTTTGTTATGCGTGATTTTAATATTGATAGAGATCGGTATATTCTAATTCCATATTTAAAAGCAGCCCTGGAAGTGAATCCTGATCTTCTAATTTGGGCATCGCCATGGACTCCCCCGGCCTGGATGAAAGTAAATGAACACTATTCCCTTAGGGCAGGTGATTGGAATGATAGGGCTAACGGAAACCGAATGGATCCAGGGGCCCAGATTTTAAGCAATGCGACTGCCTTTAAAATGCAGGATCAATATCTAAAAGCATACGCGCTATATTTTTCTAAATTTGTGCAGGCTTATAAAGAAGAGGGAATTGACCTGTTTTCCATTCAGCCGCAAAATGAAATAGCCTATGCGCCAAACTGGCCCAGTTGTACGTGGCGTGCAGAAGATTTTTCAATTTTTATCGGAGAATATCTGGGTCCGCAATTCGATAAAGATGGTCTTGACACCGAGATCTGGTTAGGTACCATCAACTGGAGTGAACCAGAATATGTTAAAACAATTTTAGAGAACGAAAAGGCTTCAGATTATATTAAAGGAGTTGGTTTTCAGTGGGGAGGATCTAAATCTATCCCGAAAATACACCAGGAATACCCTAATTTAAAATATATGCAAACCGAAAATAAATGTGGAGAGGGAGAGAATGACTGGACTTCGGTACAACGTTCCTGGGAAACCCTGGTCCATTTCTTAAATAATGGCGCCGGCTCACATATGTACTGGAATATGATCCTGGATGAAACCGGTAAGAGCGCCTGGGGATGGCCACAAAATTCTATGGTGGTGATAGATAAAGATTCTAAAAAGGTTACTTATACAGATGAATTTTATCTGTTCAAACATCTCTCTCATTTCGTACAACCCGGGGATCATTATTTAAAATCATCGGAAGGAGAAAATCATATTGCTTTTCAATTGAAAGATGGTCGAATTGCAGTGTTGATCAACAACCCATTAGAATCTTCCAGAACATTGAATTTTGAGATTGATGATCATGCCTTTGGTATAGAGGTTCAGCCTGAATCAATAAACACACTTATATTAAAAAATTGAATTTTACGATGATTGGAAAGAGATTTACAAATGATATTCTGGCCTTATTGTTCCTTTTTATCCTGGGTAATTTTGGTGTACAAGCACAAAAGACCCTTCGAATAGATGCAAATGGGGATACTGAAGAATTTGAACCTTACTGGAGTAAAGTGGTTGGCGCAGGCCGGGCAAACGAAGGGCTGCGGGCCGGTTGGCTGGAACAGCTGGAACAGGTTCAGGAAAACTGCGGATTTGAATATGTACGTTTCCATGGATTGTTCCATGAAGATATGTTTCCTCTTGTGGAAGAAAAGGGTGAACTGGTCTATAACTGGCAGTACGTAGATGATTTGTTTGACAGAATGCTCGAGCATGATGTGCGTCCGTTTGTAGAACTTTCTTTTTTACCAGATAGTATGGCTGCTGAAGATTCTAAAACGGTATTCTGGTGGGAGGCTAATATCACACCCGCTGATGATACTTTTGAGAAATGGCATGATTTAGTAAAAGCTTTTACGCAGCACTGTGTAGATAGATATGGTATAGAAGAAGTAGTAACCTGGTATTTTGAAGTATGGAACGAACCTAATTTATACCCGTTATTTTGGGATGGAACAAAATCTCAGTATTTTGAAATGTATAAACAATCTGCTCTGGCAGTGAAATCTGTAGACAAAAGACTGAAGATTGGAGGGCCATCTACCAGTAATTTTGTCCCCGATGATCGTTTTGCCGGAGAAACCACCAATGATGAAGCTTCTGAAGAGGTGTTTGCCAGTGACGATATTAATGCTTTAGACTGGCACGGGGTATGGATCGAAGATTTCCTCGAATATTGTAATAAGGAAAATCTACCGGTAGACTTTGTAAGCTGTCATCCCTATCCAACAGATTATGCCTTTAACCCGGAGACAGGAAAAGGTAAAGGACTTACCCGCCACGTACAATCTACAAAGGAAGATCTGGAGTGGCTTAATAAAACGATCGCTGAAAGTGCCTATCCAGATGTGGAAATTCATTTAACTGAATGGAATACCAGTCCTAGTAGCAGGGACGAAATGCATGACCGCCTGCCGGCGGCTGCATACATTGTAAAAACCAATTTAGATTGTATTGGCCTTACCAATTCCCTTGCCTTCTGGACGTTTACTGATATTTTCGAAGAAAAAGGTGGTGCTTCAAGCATCTTTCATGGTGGTTTTGGGATGCTTAATTTCCAGGGACTCGAAAAGCCTTCATATCATGCGTATCGCATGCTCAATGAACTGGGGACTGAAAAAATATATAATGATGATTACCTGTTCGTAAGCAAAAAATCAGGGGATGGTAAAATCGTGGCATTGGCTTATAATTATCCTCAGGAATATGAAAATTCAGTTCCTGCCGGTGCAAATAAAAGGGAACAGGGAACCAACAAAAAACTGGACTTTGAACTAACCGGCTTAAAAGCCGGCACCATGTTCAAAATCGAAATAATGGATAAAGATCATGGAAATATCCATAATTTCTGGGAAGATATGGGTAAACCGGAACCACCCACAAGAGAGGAAGTTCAGGTAATGAAAGACTATGCTAACAATATGAAAACCAAATATATTAAGGCAGATAAGAATGGCGTGCTTTCGGTGAATCGTGATATCACCCCGTGGAGTTTAGTATTGATTAAGCAAATAAATTAAAAATAGATTATAGAGAATGAAATTTTTTCAGTGTAAAAAAATGGGAAGGCTCTTTTTACTGGCTCTTACAGTGCTGGGTCTAAATTCCTGTAATAATAAAGGAAAATCGGTAGATATAAAAGGGGAGAGCTTTAGCGCTAACCTGATTTATCAAGAAGACTTTGATAGCGGATTGGCAGACTGGAAAGTGGAGCAGATGCCGGGGGGAACTGTGGAAGTTAATAATGGGAAATTGGAGATAAATGATGTCTCCGGTTGTACCGTATGGTTAAAAGAAAAGTTTGACGGTCCGTTAATGATCGAGTACGATGCTTTTCTCATTAAAGAAGGGGGGCCTAATGACAGGGTTTCAGATCTAAATTGTTTCTGGATGGCGACAGATCCGGAAAATCCGGATGATTTCTTCGCAAATTCAGCCAAGCGTGGCGGTAAATTTTCAAACTACGACAGCTTGCAATTATATTATATGGGTGTGGGAGGAAACGATAATTCAACCACGAGATTCAGGCGTTATACTGGCGATGGTAAAAGACCGCTATTGCCGGAACATGACTTAAGTGCTAAAGAATTTATGCTTGAACCAAACACAAAATATCATATAAAGATCATCGCCAACGATGAGGTTGTTCAATATTACCGGAATGATCAATTGTTGGTAGAATATATAGATGATGCTCCTTATACTTTAGGCTACTTTGGTTTTAGAACAGTGAATAACCATACGACGGTAGATAACTTTAAAGTATATAGCTTAAGTAAATAAATTGTTTACTAATTAAACTTACTCATTTCACAAGGCTGTGACTTACGATTTCGTGAAAGGATGAGTTTTTTTAAACAAAAACAACTTTTGAATTATCAACTTTTAACCTCTTAATGTGCATATTAATTTCTTCAAATTTATTTTAAGCCTAAGTATTCCATTTTTATTTTTCTCCGAGAGAAATAAGCAGGACTCTTTGTATCATAAAGACTGGATTGACTTTAATAAGAATGGTTTAAAAGATGTGTATGAAGATGCTAAAGCCCCTATAGAAGATAGAGTAGCCAATCTTGTTTCTTTAATGAATGTTGATGAAAAAACTTGCCAGTTAGCTACATTATATGGTTTTGCCCGTGTTTTAGAGGATGAATTACCAACCCCGGAATGGAAAAACAGGGTTTGGAAAGATGGTATTGCCAATATTGATGAACATTTAAATACAATTCACGGCAGGGAAGAAACATATACTAAATATTCCTATCCATACAGTGCACATGCCAGGGCCATAAACAAAGTACAAAAATGGTTTGTAGAAGAAACCAGGTTAGGAATTCCTGTAGATTTCACCAATGAAGGGGTACACGGCTTATGTCATAAAAAGGCGACACCATTGCCTGCTCCAATAGGAATTGGCAGCACCTGGAATAAAAAATTGGTCTATCAAGCAGGAAATATTGTGGGACGCGAAGCAAAAGCATTGGGGTATACCAATATATATGCACCCATTCTTGATGTGGCTCGAGATCAACGCTGGGGGCGCGTTTTGGAATGTTATGGCGAAGAACCCTTTCATATTGCGGAAATGGGGAAACAAATGACCTTGGGAATTCAATCTCAGGGTGTAGCCTCTACTTTAAAACATTTTGCGGTTTATAGTATTCCCAAGGGAGCAAGGGATGGGGATGCTCGTACAGATCCGCATGTCGCCCCAAGAGAAATGCATCAGTTACACCTGTATCCTTTTAAGCGGGTAATAGAAGAAGCATCGCCTATGGGAGTAATGAGCAGTTATAATGACTATGACGGTGTACCGGTTTCGGCCAGTTCCTATTTCTTGACTGAATTACTTCGTAATACTTATGGTTTCGAAGGATATGTGGTTTCCGATAGTGAGGCTGTGGAATATGTTTCAGATAAACACCGTGTTGCCGAAAACTATAAAGAAGCGGTACGCCAGGTTATTGAAGCGGGATTAAATGTACGAACGACTTTTAGAACCCCGGAAAGCTTTATCGGACCTTTAAGAGAATTGATTGCAGAGGGCAAAATTTCAATAAAAACGATTGATGCCAGGGTTGCCGATGTGTTACGGGTAAAATTTGAATTGGGATTATTTGATACCCCGTACGTGGAAAATCCTGAAGAAGCTGATGAACTGGTACATACCAAAGAGGATGAGGAATTCTCTAAACAACTCAACCGGGAATCTTTAGTGCTCTTAAAAAATAAGGACAATTTATTGCCCTTAGATATTGCGAATTATAAGAATATCCTGGTAACCGGGCCCTTGGCCGATGAAGTTAGTTTTACCTATAGCAGGTATGGACCTGCAGATAATCCTTCAACTTCAGTCTACCGGGGACTGAAAGATTATGCCAAAGGCCGGGCGAATGTTTATTATGAAAAAGGATGTGATATTGTAGATCCAGATTGGCCGGAAAGTGAAATTATTCCAACCTCGTTATCAGAAATAGAACAGGCAGGTATTGATGCTGCAGTTGAAAAAGCAAAACAATCTGATGTGATTATAGCTGTTGTAGGTGAAGATGAAGAACGAGTAGGTGAAACAAAATCCCGTACAGGTTTAGGACTCCCGGGACGCCAATTGCAACTACTTCAGGCACTCTATAAAACAGGAAAACCTGTTGTTCTTGTCTTGATTAATGGCCAACCCTTAACGATTAACTGGGAAAATAAATATTTACCGGCCATTTTAGAAGCCTGGTTTCCCAGTACTTCAGCAGGTGAAGTAATAGCTGAAACTTTATTTGGAGATTATAATCCAGGCGGAAAATTATCCGTCACCTTTCCAAAAACTGTTGGACAAATACCCTTAAATTTTCCTTATAAGCCAGGTTCACAAGCAGGACAACCCGGGCAGGGGCCAAACGGGAGCGGCAAGACAAGAGTTTTAGGAGCTTTATATCCTTTTGGCTATGGGTTAAGTTATACCACTTTTGAGTATAGTGATTTAGTGGTAGATCAAAAAACCAAACATTCTCAAAGCGATATAGAAATATCTTTTAAAGTAAAGAATACAGGAAAAGTAACCGGAGATGAAGTTGTACAGCTCTATTTGAGAGATGAGGTTAGTAGTGTGACTACTTACGAATCTCAGTTAAGAGGATTTGAACGTGTGCAGCTGGAACCAAATGAGTCAAAGACCATACATATGATTTTACAACCGAAAGATTTAGAAATATTAGATAAGCATATGAACTGGACCGTTGAACCGGGGATTTTTAAAATATTAATTGGAAGCTCTTCAGAAGATATTCGATTAAAGGACAGTATTGAAATAGAGCCTATAAATCGTTAAATTGATAAAAATATGTTACCTGATGTGCTGCACAGGCTTGGAAGCGATGCATGTTGAATTAAATGAGGAGATGAAAAACAAAAAACATAACTGAAATGAAGCTTTATCAAATTATATTCTTTTTGGCGGTGGTCTTTACTATTAATTTCCAGGCACAAACTATTCCTTATTCCACCGGGCGTATTGTAATTAGTTCTGATGGAAACGAGCATGATCACGACGATTGGGCGGCTACCCCCTTAACATTGGCCTTATTGGCGGCTGAAAATTTGCAGGATAGCTTAACGGTTTACACCTTTAGCGACCACATCTGGGGAAGTAACCATGAAAAAAAAAGAGGTAAAGAGGAAATGATAAAAAGCGCCCTTGAAGGTAAAAGGATCTATAACTTTAAAAACAGCAACTTTATTGAAGCCGTAGCGGATACCACAAAAGCCCAGGAAGCTATCGTTAATCAAATAAATATTTCTAATAAAAATAGTCCCTTAACTATTTTAGCTGCAGGGCCTATGCATATAGTTGGAAGTGCTATAGCAATGGCAAACCCTAAAAAATTACAATTTGTAAGGCTCATTTCACATTCTAACTGGAATAATAGGCATTCCGATAAACCATCTGATTGGGAGCAACATTCAGGTTGGACCTGGAATGAAATAAAGGAAAAGTTTGAACCTCTTGGACTAACCTGTGATAGGATTTTAGATCAAAACGGCGGCGATGATTACGAAGGACTGAAAGCTCCCAAAGAGCAGTATGAATGGATTAAAACCACTCCCTTACATAGTCGTTCAGAGAAAAATAAAAAGCAATTGGACTGGTTGTATAGCAGGCAGTTAACCTGTGTGAAAAATGGGGATTTTGATCCTTCAGATGCTGGTATGGTAGTGTACCTGCTTACAGGAAAACAAAAAACAGATCCAAATGATGTGAAAGAAATCATAGAGGCACAACAACCTTAAAGAGCATACATTATAGAAAGAAGTATAAATGCGAGAAATTAAACCAATTTTTAGAATGATTAACAAGAAGATATTGTTAACAATTTGTTCTGCTTTCATATTATCATGCAAAGGGTCCCAAAAGGAAGAAGGAAATATGGAGGTAGTAACGAAACCTAATATTATATTGATTATGGCAGATGATCTTGGGTACGGCGAACTATCGTCTTATGGCAGTGAAAAAGTGAATACTCCCAACCTGGATAAACTGGCCGCACAGGGAGTGAAATTTATGGATTTTCATGCGAATGGCCCGGTATGCAGTCCTACACGTGCAGCCTTAATGACGGGGAAATACCAGCAGCGAACCGGGGTAGAAGGGGTAATTACCGCCGCCAATCACAGGGAAGTCGGCCTAAGCCTCGATGAGATTACGATAGCGGAAGAGTTAAAAAAACAGGGGTATGTAACCGGGATGTATGGAAAATGGCACCTGGGATATGCCGAAGCTTTTAATCCTACCTACCAGGGTTTTGATGATTTTGTAGGCTTTGTTAGCGGAAATATAGATTATCATTCCCATATAGACCAGGAAGGTTACCTGGACTGGTGGAATAATCGGGAGATCGCAGATGAACCCGGGTATACTACAGATCTAATTACCAGATATGGAAAACAGTTTTTAAAGGAAAATAATCCTGATAAAACCGGAAAGCCATTCTTTTTATATCTGTCGCAGGAAGCACCACATTACCCTATTCAGGGGAGAAATGATAAGTTTCTGAGAAAGGAAGGAAGTGGTAAATTTTTAAGAAAAATTCCTAAGGATAGTGTACAGATCATTTATACTGAAATGATAGAAAGTATGGATGAGGGAATTGGGGAAATAATGAGCACGCTTGCTATGGAAGATCTTGATAAGAATACCATCGTTATCTTTTGTTCCGATAATGGAACTGCTGGTAGTCGCGGTGATAGTGGAGGTTTAAGAGCTGCAAAAACATCTGTATATGAAGGTGGTCACCGGGTGCCGGCTATAATCAGGTATCCTGGAAAGATCAAACCGGGTTCTGTGAGCGATGCCACGGTAATGACCATGGATTTTTTACCAACCTTCCTAGATTTTGCTAACGGAGAACCATCAGGTGAGGACATTGATGGGATCAGTATAAAGAAGCATTTGTTGAATGCTGAAGATCTACCAGAGAGAGATTTGTTCTGGAGCTTCAATGGACGCTCCGCTATGCGAAGTGGGAATTGGAAATTAGTGGAGCTTCCAGAAGAAACAGATACTATTTATGAACTCTATAATTTGGAGCAGGATCTAGCAGAAAGCAACGATCTATCTTCAGATAATCAGGATAAGGTTAAAGAGATGAAACAAAAACTTGCTGACTGGAAAACTGAAGTTAGAAAAGGAGTGAAGTCGGTTGCAAAATAAGACCTGTAAGATTCCTTAAATGAAGTTTCTGAAATAATACAATCTAAGCTGGAGCGATGGTGGCTCCTATATCCCGAAAACAGTTATGATAATAAATAAGTATTGCTCCACTCTTTTGATCGCTTTTTGCAGCTATATGACTATGGCTCAAAATGTACAAAAAATCCCGGTACCAACAAATTTGGAGCAGGGGTACCCTAGGCTTTACATTACTGAAGCAGAAAAGAATGATTTAAAAGAAACGATTCAAAATGAACATTGGGCGAAGGAAGTTTTAGAAGGAATCCATGAACGTATCGACGTGCATATAGAACGTCATGTCTCCGACCCGGAGTGGATGGTTTCCCGCTTGCAGATGCACTGGAAGACCAAAGCCAAAAACATCTATGTTAAAGGAATAGACTACTCCCATGCCGATGGCGAGGCTCCAGTTCCTACGGTACGATTTGTAGGATCCAGGGATTACACCACCCCTTACGGTAAACCTAATTTAGAAGATATACTTCCTTATATGGACGATTCCAGGGGGCTATATTTACCTAATCGGTCTAAAGAAGGTAATCCTTTTGAATGGGCAGAGCAGTCCAAAACAGGACGTATTGTTTATTCGATCAATGAAGAAATAATTGGCCTTGCCCGTGATGCTGCTTTTATTCAATGGCTGGAAGGAGATGAACAATATGCAAAATTCGCTTATGATATTTTTCACACCTATTTGGAAGGCATGTCTTACCGAAGTGAGCCTATAGATTTATTAAACGGACACATCCAGACCCTGGTTGGTTTTACCAATTTTCAGGTTATTCACGAGGGAGTCTTAATAGATATTGCTGAACTCTACGATTTTTTACATCCGTATATCGAAGCAAATCATGCAGAAAATATCCCGATGTATGATAAAACCATCAAACGCTGGACAGATCAGATTATTAAGAACGGCGTGCCGCAAAACAACTGGAACCTGCACCAGGCCAAAGTGATCCTGAAGGCGGCCATGGTTTTAAGAAGTGATGCGGATTATGATGATAGAAAAGGCAGGGAATATTATATCAACTATATTCTGAATGAGACTTCGGCTAGACAATGGTCTTTAACTAAATTTCTGGATTATGGTTATGATCCGGCAAACGGTATTTGGGCGGAAAGTCCGGGGTATTCATTAGGTGTTACCAAAGATCTTACAAATTTCATGGAAGACTTCAATAATACCTTCGATCATAATATTCTTCCTTATATGCCGGTAATGAAAAAGGCCGTGAAAGTACTGCCACAGTATTTATTTCCGAATGGGCAAACCGTGGCTTTTGGTGATAGTAATTATAGCAGTCTAAGTACAGAACCCATTAGCGATATGATTCGAATTGCTCAGAAAACCGGTAATAAGGAACTGGAGGAGGAATTTACCAGATTGTACCGCTTATTGGCGGAGAATGAAAAAACAGAGAAGAACCGAAAGCCAATCGCCCAAATAAGTTCCTTTTTTGCAAGTAAGCCATTAAAGATTAATCCTGAATATGAAAAAGCCGATATAGACGATTACATTACCCAAACTTTTTATGCCCCAAATGTAAGTTGGCATGTGCAGCGAATGGGAAATGGAAAACACGGTTTGATGGCTTCCCTGAATGGTTCTTTGGGAAATCACATGCACGCCAATGGTATTAATATGGAACTTTATGGAAAAGGTTTTGTGCAGGGTTCCGATCCCGGAAAAGGAGCGGGCTATTTACAACCCATCTATCTGGAGTATTATTCTCAATTCCCGGCACATAACACCGTAATGGTGGATGGCGTTTCTTCTTATACTGAAATGTTAAGTTACCATGCATTCGATTTGCTGGGAGAATATCCAAAATCTGAAAAGAAAGATGGCTATTTTGAAGATATCACTTATTCTGATGTTTATTTCTTAGAACCGGAAACACGCAGTGACCAGTCCCGTATGGTAAGTATTGTTAGAACTGGAGAAGAAACAGGATATTATGTTGATATTTTTCGCTCTAAAAAACAGCGTAAAGGCGATAAATTCCACGATTACTTTTATCACAATTTAGGTCAGAGTATGAAAGTAATGGATGCAAATGGCGAAGCTTTAAAGCTTTCTCCAAGTGAGGAAATGGCATTCGCCGGCGGTCACCTATATGCCCTGGATTATATGTGGAATAAAAAATCGGTGAAATTAGATAAGGATTATCAGGTCGAATGGAAAATAGATATGCCGGAAGGTGAAGAGGATGTTTTTATGAATTTATGGATGAAAGGCACCGAAGGTCGTGAAGTATTTTCCATTAAATCCCCACCAAACAAAGCATTTAAAGGAGGTCATGGACTACCTTACGAAGTAGATGAGGAACCTTATTTAACTTTTGCCGCAAGACAGCATGGAGCCGCGTGGGAGCGTCCGTTTGTGTCAGTTTATGAACCTTTTACTTCCGGTAAAGGGAAAAGCATCGAAAAAATCTCAGGTTTTAAAGATGAAAATGGAAATAAGGAATTTGTTGGACTGCACCTTACCCATAGATCCGGGCGGGAAGATTACGTTTTTTCATCGACCAACCATCAGGAGGTAAATTATAAAGATATGGCCACAGATGCCACCTATACCCTGGTGGCTAATGAAAAGGATGGTAACTGGGTTATTTTTATCGGAAACGGGAAAGAAGTAACCGCCAAAGGATATAAAATTTCAGCTCCAGAAAAAGGGAACGTGGTGTTCAAAAAAGAGGGCAAACAATTGAAACTACATAATGAAGTGCCAGTGGAAATAACTTATAAGAGGAAGAAAATGAAATTTGAGAGTGGGGATTTTAGAGAAATCAGCTTTAAGTAAGAGCTTGGTAGCGAGCCTGTAATTGTGCGAAATTTTAAACAAAAAATAGAATATGAAAACTACAATTAGATTAACCTTATTTTTTCTCATATCATTCTTACTTAGTTGCAATTCAGAAGATGAAAAAGTTCTGAAATTAACAGGAAAGGTTATTGGTGCAGAGACGGACACTATCGTCTTAATTAAGATCAATCAGGATACAAGGTTTGATTCGTTGATTAAAATCCCCGTAAATAATGGAAGTTTTACATACAATCAAAAGCTAAAAGAACCGGAAGCGGTTCATCTGGCATTTGCGGAGTTGGTAAAAAGAGGAGCTTTTAGACCAATGCCGGTGTTTTTGGAAAATCAGGAAATTAATTTGACTATCTATCCAGAAGAAGAATTTGACAGGAATATTGTTGAAGGAGGAGAATTAAATACTGAGTATAAAAATTTTAAAAAAGATTTCGAAACAAAATTCAATAGTCAAATTGTACCTGTTCAAGATAGTTTAAGGCTTTTATTTAAAAGCAATAATTACTACAGTGAAAAGGCCAAAGAGCTTTATGAAGAATTGAGGAATTCAAAAAATCAAGACGAAAAAATCCCTGTCTATAAAAAGATAGAGGATTTAGCAAATAAGGACCATCATTTGAGTCCAGAAGCCAAGAAATTAGAAAATCGGTTAAAGCCTATCCTTGCAAATCAACAGCAATTTCAACAATCTTATATAGAAGAAAATCCATCATTAGTGTCTTATTACTTCTTTTTACGGAATCTTATTTATGATAAAGAAAATATCGATTTGAAACTGGCTAAAAGAAATTATCAAATTCTATCTAAAGCAAATGAACCATCCCTACAACGAATTATCTTCTAATTTGATAAATGCAATTGAATATATAAAAGTTGGGAAAGCATATGTAGATTTTTCTGCACCCGATCTTAATGGCAATGAAGTAAAACTTTCCGATAAGATTAACGGGAAAATTGCATTACTCGACTTATGGGCTACCTGGTGCGGACCTTGTATAGCTAAGAGTAGGACAATGGTTCCATTATTTAGTGAATATAAAGACAAGGGATTTAGTATTGTAGGAGTTGCTGGTGAATTTAAGAACACAGATAGATTGGAGAAATTTCTACAAAAAGAAAAATGGCCGTGGGTTCAGCTTGTAGAGTTAGATCGACAAAACAGAATTTGGGAAAAATATGGTGTTGATGGAGGTGGAGGTGCTCTTTTTCTAATTGATAAAAAAGGTGAAATTATTGCTAAAGATCCAACAGCAGAGGAGGTTAGGGAAATACTTGAAGATCGATTGACCGAATAAACTAACATACACGAGGGAGAAGATGAAATTTGATAGCAGGGATTTTAGGGTTATACAATTTGATTAAAGAACATTCTATTTTGGATTTACAAAACATAAAGATTAAAAAATCAAATAAGAAAAGTGGAATGAGGAATTGGATAAATTTAAAAAAGAATTATACCCTAATTCTAGGGCTTCTTTTATTTTATATTCCTTCCATGGTATCCGGGCAAAGGCTCAGTGAACAGGAAATTTTGGATTCGTTTAGCCATAAAGAGACCGTAGTCTATAAAACGATAGATGACGTAGAATTAAATATGACCATTTTTTATCCGGACTCTGTCAAAATTCAGGATAAAAATTCCTGGATGATGCACGTACATGGTGGTGGATGGTCTGGTGGCCATAAATATAATGTGCTGAAAAAGTCTTTTTTAGGCACATTAAGATCGCTGGTAGATAATGGAGTAGTAGGTGTTACCATAGAATATCGTCTGGCTCGCGAAAACACAACAGCCTATGATGCAGTGGTAGATGCTAAAGATGCTGCCCGTTTTCTTTTAAAAAATGCCGATCAATTTAAACTTGACAAAAAACGTTATGGTGTTTGGGGTGGCTCTGCCGGTGGACATCTGAGTTTGCTCACGGCTTTAGGAAAAAATGCTGATTTTAAAGGAGATCTGGAATTGGCAGATTTTGAGCCTGATTTTAAGTGTATCGTCTCTTATTTTCCCTTTACTTCCTGTTTAAATCCTGAATTGAGACCGGGTTCCATTTTTGAAGATGAAAAGTTATTTGAAAGACTTTTAGGAGCTCCTTTGGAGGAAAAACCGGAATTGGCAAAATTGCTTAGCCCCACCGAATATTTGGATACAAACAGTCCGCCAATCTTACTGTTGCATGGAGATAAGGATACAATTTTGCCCATTATCAATTCTACTTATATGGTGGAAGTGGCAAAAGAAAAAAATTCAAATGTGGAACTATTAACCATAAAGAATGCAGGACATAGTTTCAATGGAAATAATATTTCTCCATCTATAAAAGAACTTAATGATTACGCTTTCAGGTTTATGCGAACACATTTAAAATAAAAGTGCCAACAAAATTTTTGTAATGAAAAAGATCCGAAATCTCACTATTTTATTATTACTCGTATCTATAAATAGTACTGCTCAGGACAAAAATGACCTGGTACTCTGGTACGACGCTCCGGCTCCTAACTGGAATGAAGCTTTGCCTATCGGAAATGGCCGACTTGGCGCGATGGTTTTTGGAAATCCCGCTGAAGAAAATATTCAGCTCAACGAAGAAACCCTGTGGTCTGGTGGCCCGCACCGGAATGATAATCCCAATACCCGCGAGATCCTTCCGGAGATACGCCAGTTGCTTTTTGAAGGAAATTATAAAGAAGCCCACAACCTGGCCAATACGAAAATCATTTCTCAGACCTCTCATGGAATGCCTTATGAAACGGCGGGCAACCTGTATTTGAAGTTTGACGGACATGAAAATTATGAAAATTATTACCGGGAGCTGGATATTAACAGGGCAATCCAGAAAACCAGCTATACGGGTGCAATTTAAATTATGCTGATAAAAGGTAAATAAATTAGAAGGAACAATTAGATGAAAAATAACTGCAAATTTTTATTCATTATTGCTGTGCTATTCACTTTTACAATGGAAGTGTCTAAAGCTCAAGGACAAACCAATCCTAATGAAGCATTTAAAACAACCTGGAAGGGATTTGAACGTATCAATTTTAAATTTGAAGGACGGGAAGCACACCTTACGCGTCCTGAAAAACCCTTACCCGGAAATCCATGGTTATGGCGGGCTCGATTTCCCGATTACCATGCTGAAATAGATAGTGTGCTTTTGGGTAAAGGTTTCCATATTGCTTATATAAATACCAATAATCAATTTGGTAGTCCGAAAGCTGTAGAAGTCTGGAATAAATTTTACCGTCACCTTATAACCACCTATCACTTACAAACTAAAGTAGCTCTACATAGCCATAGTCGCGGCGGATTATTTGCCTACAATTGGGCGAAACAAAATCCTGAGAAAGTAGCATGCATTTATGCAGATGCTATTGTTTGTGATTTTAAAAGTTGGCCTGCAGGCTTTGGAACAAGTGAGGGCAGCAAAAAGGATTGGGAGTTATTAAAGAAAGAATATGGATTTGAAACCGATGAACAGGCAAAAGCATACAGTGACAACCCTATTGATAATTTAGATAAACTGGCGAAAGCCGGAGTGCCTATTTTACACACTGTGAGTTTAAATGATCACGTGGTCCCTCCGGAAGAAAATTCATTAGTGCTGATTAATAATTACATCCGTTTGGGAGGAACAGCAACGGTATCACCTTGTGGCTCTGTGGTTCAAAAATCAAATGGACACCATTATGAAATTGACAATCCCGAAATGGTGGTTGATTTTATCATATCCCATAGCACTAAGAACAGACCCTTGAATTCGTCAACTTATCATCAAATACGAAGCGGCTTGCAGAATAGCCAGATTCAATTTATACAAAATAAAAAAGGGCGGGTTGCTTTTCTGGGAGGTTCCATTACACATAATGGCGGTTGGAGAGATAGCATTACAAACTACCTGGAAAACAAGTTTCCTGAAACGGAATTTGAATTTATTGCTGCTGGTATCCCTTCTATGGGAACTACCCCTGGCGCGTTTAGACTGGTGCGGGATGTATTATCAAAAGGTAAGATTGATTTATTATTTGAGGAAGCAGCTGTGAACGATGGCTCTAATAAAAGAACATCTACTGAACAAATTAGGGGGATGGAAGGTATTGTTCGTCATATGCGAAAATTTAATCCATCAGTAGATATCGTAATGATGCATTTTGTAGATCCAGGAAAAATAGAGACCTACCGATCTGGAAAAATACCTGAAGTAATTAAAAATCATAATCAGGTAGCTGAACATTATGCCATTCCAACCATCAACCTGGCAAAAGAGGTTACAGAAAGAATTGATCATGGCGAATTTACCTGGAAAGACGATTTTAAAAACCTTCATCCGTCACCTTTTGGTCAGGGTGTTTATGCTCACTCCATGATTCAATTTCTTGATAATGCCTATGCGGCGCATATAGAAAATGATGGTAAAATAACCGCTCATGCCTTACCTAATCCTATAGATGCGTTTAATTATGAAAATGGCGTTTTGATGGATATTACCACTATTAAACTAAGAAAAGGTTGGGAGATTGATCCTGCTTGGAATCCTAATGACGGTAAAAAGTTTCGTCCCAATTATGTAGATGTGCCCATGTTGATAAGTAATGTGCCAGGGAGTCGGTTAAAGGTAACCTTTGAAGGTAATGCCGTTGGTATTGCCGTTGCGGCGGGACAGGATGCCGGAATAATTGAATACCGAATAGATAAGGGAGAATGGCAAAAATTGAATCTTTTTACCAAGTGGAGCACATCGTTTCACCTTCCCTGGTATTATACATTAGCTAGTGGTTTAGTGAATGAAAAACATCGTTTGGAGTTGAAAATTGCTCACGAAAAAGATGAACAAAGCAATGGGCATGCGTGTAGGATACGGTATGTGTATTTAAATAAGTAAAGAAATGGTTAGAGAATTATTGCATACAGCACACAATCAATAGCACCTTCAAAAAGGATATTTCACTAAATTAAATTTATAAAATAACATATGCTAAATTTTAAAAAAGATCACATTTGTTTGGTTGCCCATTTTAATTTTTACAGTATTTGGGTGTAGCTCATGTAGAAAAGTCAGGCCATTCAATAACCATTCAACAAAATAGTATAACCATTCAAATTGAAAATTATAGATGAAGCCGTGATTCACGTTAATAAAACGATGAATAATAAATAGTAAGCCTTCCGACTGGAACATTGGTTTTATTCTTCTATCAACTTATAAACACTTTGGTCTGAAGAAAGCATATGTTAAATTATTTTTTAATGATCACCCTCTTCATTGTTAAATGAATATTATTTTATAAAGTATATTTTTCTCATTTATACTTCAATTCATATAGAAACTAGGTATCTAGGGATTACTTCTTAAGTAAATGGTTTATAAATTATAACTATAGCATCATGATTTAAAAAGGAAAGGAGATATAATTTATAATATTGTTTACAGAATTTTAACATTAAACTACCAAAACGATTAAGAACTATTATCTAACAATTTACCCATGACTAAAGAATTATTCAAAAATAAAATTATTAACAGAACCTATAATTAAAGAGCTTCGTTTTTTTTAATTATTAATGTGAACTTAAATAGTTAACCAAAAAGTATTTTATGTATCAAACAAACAAAATAAAAAAGTGCTCAATAAAGCCCAGGTTCTTAATGGCTTTATTGGTAGGCTTGTCTTTCAGCAGTTTATATGCTGTTACGAACCCTTTTAGGGTGACAGAAACACCAATAGTTGGTGAACAAAATTTAACAATCACCGGTACGGTAACCTCTCTCGAGGATGAGATGCCTTTAGCCGGAGTTAATATTCTTGTAAAAGGAGCAGTGGGTGTAGGAACCGTTACCGATTTTGATGGGAATTATTCTATAAAGGTGCCCGCCAGCGATGCCGTTCTGATATTTAGTTATACGGGGTTTACAACCCAGGAAGTGCCTGTTGCGGGTAAAACGGTTGTGAATGTTATGTTGGAAACAAACTTAAGTACTTTAGATGAGGTAGTTGTAGTAGGTTTTGGTACACAGACAAAAGCAACACTCACCGGCTCGGTAACCCAGGTAAAAGGGGATGAAGTAGTTAAAGGAAAAGGTACATCAAGTGCAGCCTTAGCCCTTCAGGGGGAAGTTCCGGGTCTAACAATTACCCGTAACTCGTCACGACCGGGTAGTGAAGGCACCGATATTAAAATTCGTGGTGATATTTCTGTAAACAATATTACACCTTTAATTTTATTAGACGGTTTAGAAATTCCAGAATGGCAATTAGCAACACTTAATCCAAACGATATTGAATCATATTCTGTATTAAAAGATGGTGCAGCAGCTATTTATGGTACAAAAGCTGCCGGTGGGGTTATTTTGGTCACTACTAAAAAAGGGAAGAAAGGTACAGCCCCTACCGTATCTTATAAGGGGGAGACACAATTAAACTTTGCAAAAGATTACCCTGTAACTAATCTTCAGGAATGGGCGCAATTGTGGTTAACTGCAGGAGATGGAGATGCTATAGACTTTGTAGATGGAGATGGTAATCCACAAACTGCAGCAGCTAATTACCGTTTCTTTACAAGGGATGAGCTGGTCTCTATTATTGATGGAACCATGCCTATGGCACCAGAATCTTATTTCTGGCTAGGGAAAGATCATCGTTTTGCAGACGTTAACCAGTTTGATGCGGTATATGGTAATACCTTGTCACAAAGGCACGATATTTCAATCTCAGGAGGTAGTGAAAGTGCAACCTATAGAACATCGGTGGGATATGCAGATGAACGTTCTCCAATTAGTTTTGTATATGATGGGCAAAGACGATATAACTTTCGTACCAATATTACTTATGAGGTTAATGAGCTTATAAAAACAGATTTTACAGTTTCTTATGATAATAGGACAATAAATGAACCCACACAAGGTGTCGGACATGGAATTCAAGATATGTACTTGTTTCCATTGTATAATCCTGATGGCCAGTATTATGATATTTTTGGGGCAAATAACTTGTTGGCAAAATTAGATGAAGGTGGCCGTACTAAGAATAATAATGAAATTTTTCGTTTAGGAGGCCAAATAACTTTAGATCTGGATAAATACCTTCAAGGATTATCCTTGAGTTATCTAGGAAACTTCAGTTCAGATAATGCGCGAAAAGTTGCAAGAACCACATCTGTAACTATGTATGACTGGGATGGAAATGTAAGTTCTACACCTACAAGTTTATTAAATTCAGGGGTAGATATTAATGGAGCCAAAAGGCTTTTTCAGAACCATGTTTTAAAAGCCGATTATTCACGAACGTTTGGAAAACATAATATTGCTCTTTTAGTCGGTGCGACGGCAGAACATGACCAAAGAGAAAATTATGGTTTAACAAGGACCAATATGGCTTCCGATGAATTGGACGATATAAATACCGGTGATGTTACAACGCAAACTAATTCAGGAGGAAGTAGTGCTGTAGGATTAGTGTCCTATATGGGTAAGGTAAATTATAATTATGATGGCATTTATCTATTGGAAGCCTTGGGGCGTCGAGACGGATCCTCGCGTTTACACCCGGATTATAGATGGAGAGATTTTTATAGTGCCTCCGCAGGTATCCGATTCTCGGAAATGGGCTTTATGAGAGGTGGTTTCTTTGATAATTTAAAAGTACGTGCCTCTTATGGTGAGACGGGATCAGTTACGGGTATTGGAGCTTATGATTATTATTCCAATATTGGAACCGGTTCAGGTGTTTTTGGAGCTAATCCCGCATTAGTTAATACAGCTTGGATTAGTGGTATGACGTCTACCGACCGTACCTGGGAGCGCGTAGCAACAACTAATTTCGGTTTGGATTTTGCAATTTTTGATGGTCGTTTAAATGGTACAGGTGAGTATTTTATTCGAGAAAATAACGATATGTTAATTAATATAACTTATCCTTCATTATTAGGAGCTGCACCGCCAAAAACGAATAGTGGTGAGTTTAAGACAACAGGTTATGAACTGTCTGTAAACTGGAGGGATCAAATAGGTGATCTTAATTATAATATAGGTGCAATGCTATGGGACAACCAGAGTGAAGTTACCAAATTGGAAGGTGCAACAGCCATTTCCAGAGGAGTAAATAGAGTGATAGAAGGAAAACCATTAAACGCCATTTATGCTTATAAAACTGACGGTCTGTTAACTACAGAAGACCAGGTATTAGATTATTATAACCAATTTGGGTTTACCGATCCTTCAGATCAAAATGTCATGAAACCAGGAACTTTACTGCCTAGATATAGGAGTGCAGATCGTTTGGTTCCTGGTACGGTAAATCGTGTCGATGTAAATGGTGATGGAGTTATTAATGAAGACGACTTGGTATATATCGGGGATACAAATCCGCATACAAGTTTTAGCATTAGCATTGGCCTAGAATATAAAGGGTTTGATTTTAGTACCTTCTTTCAAGGTGTAGCTAATCAAAATATTGTACGAGATGGTTCATTAGCCTATCCATTTGCACAATGGTGGACAAATCAAAATGTATCTTTTCTTGGAAATACCTGGACTCCTGATAATCCAAATGCAGACAATCCAGCTAGTTTTTATAACGGACAAAGAAAAAACTGGAATTATGGACACCTTAACGATAGGAATGTTATTAATGCATCTTATATGCGCGCCAAAGTGGTTACATTAGGTTATAGCCTTCCCTCTGATGCTCTGGTACAAATGGGATTAGACAGACTTCGTTTTTCACTTACCGGTAACGATCTATTTGTAATTTCAAATGTAAATGACGGGTTGGATCCTGAAGCAGGATTACAAACCAGACAGGGAAATTCAGTGCCATTTGTATCTACTGCGATCCTGGGTGTGGAATTATCATTTTAATTATTAAAATAATATTCAAGAATATGAAAAATAAAAATTTAACCTTAAAGGGGATATGTATCACAGCCGTACTTGCTGTGTTCATACTAACTGGATGTGAACAAGAATATTTGGATCAGGAACCACAAGATTCACTTACGGAAGCGGTATATTTTAAAACACCAGAACATTTTGAAAATGCAGCAAATCGTTTCTATCGTCGATTGGGATTTGAATATGGAGATGAATCATCTGATTTATCTGGAAATATTTCTGGGGATCTATATGGTCAGGGTAATGGAGTTACTACGCCTACAGATCCTATTTGGAACAGCAACTACAGTTTGCTTCGCGATCCTAATATCTTAATTGAGAAGGCTGAAGAATACGCGGGAGATCAATCGGAAATTGCTGAATCTGTTGGTACGGCTTATTTTTTTAGGGCTTGGCATCATTACAAATTATTGCAGCGCTTTGGTGGGGTACCTATAGTAACCAGTCCCCTAGAAGTAAATTCTGAAGAACTTTATGGGCCAAGAAATAGTCGTTATGAAGTGGTAGATCAAATTATTAAAGATTTAGTTATAGCCATAGAAAAATTACCTTCACAAAACAGTTTAGGACTTGAAGATCAAGGAAAACTTTCTTTGGAAGCTGCAAAGTCTTTTAAAGCTCGTGTCCTATTATACGAGGCCACCTGGGAAAAGTATGTGGGTAACGCCACAGATGGTGATGGTACAAGTGAAGGAGCAGGTTCTGCTATGCCTTCAGGTTACCCGAGTGTTCAAGATATGCTGTCCGAGGCAAAACAGGAGTCATTAGACGTTATTAATAGTGGTGCTTTCGAGTTATGGGATCATCGTGCAGAACTAGGGGACCGTCATTTATATTATTTATTCAATTTAGAAGATGGAGGCTCTAATCCTGCGGGATTAACCAAGGCAGACAATAAAGAATACATCTTTCAAACAGTATTCGATTATACTCTTAGACAAACTAGGTTAAATATTACCCATGCAAAACCATTAACCCCCACAAGAAAATTAATGGATATGTATTTAGTTGAAGATGGATTGCCAGTGCAACACTCTCCTCTTTTTGAAGGCTATGATAAAATAACTTCAGAATTTCAAAACCGTGATATGCGTGTTACGAGTTTTGTTCGTGTTCCTTTTAAAGAATATTGGGGATGGGGTTCCAATACAGATGGTGGCGGAGCGCAATACGGCGTAGACTTTGCAGAAAGTGGGATCAATTATGATTACCGTTATATACCTCAATTACTATCACCTTCCGGAGGTCGAAATATTGGTTATACAGGAGTGAAATTTACTACAGAATATCGGTTGCGTGAAACTAGAGAAGAATCATTTAATTATCCACATATTAGGTATGCAGAAGTTTTGTTAATCTATGCGGAAGCCACTGCTGAATTAAATGATGGCATTATTTCAGATGCAGATCTTGATATGTCTATAAATAAAATTAGGGAACGCTCAGGTGTTGCTCCCTTAACCAATGCTTTAATCGCACCGTTCTCAGATTTAACAATGTTGGGTGAAATTCGTAGGGAGCGAGGCATAGAACTTTTTGGTGAGAACTTTCGTTTTGATGATGTGAAACGTTGGGGGATAGCAGAAGAAGAGCTAAACAAAACAGTAGCCCTTAATTATGTAGAAGGCACAGAATATGAAACCGCTGAAAATCCAAAAGATCCAGGTACTAAACTGTATAATCCAGATGCATTCCCTTATGGAGTTACACAAGCTGAACAATCAGTATCAAGTTATGACGGGATTGCTACTACAAAGCCTGGAGCTTTAATTCTCGATCCGGCAAGTAATCGTAATTTTACAATTAAAAATTATTTGGATCCAATTCCAACAGATGAAATAAGACTTAATCCTGCATTATTGCAGAATCCAGGATGGTAATTATTAATTAGGGATTTTTTATTATTAAAGCAGTTGTAATTTTTATTATAGCTGCTTTTTTATAATATAGAGTTAGAGAATATAAAATTCCCATGATAAGATATCCTCTCCAATTTTAAAAAAAAACGAGCCTTTTAGAAGAGAAAGTTAAAAACATTCCTTTTACATTATCCAATTCTTTATTAGGGTTTCAAAATAGAATGAGATTAAAGGTGGACTTTATCTAAACATAGGAAGAGATGTTTTAATTAATAATTATTTAGGGTGTATTTAGTGAAGTTTAATTCTAAAAATTAAACACTAATGACCCTTAGTTATTGAAAATGGATTATAAGTGATAGCTAATGAAGCATAATTTATCCAACATTTATCATACAATGCATAGATTGCAATTGTAATATGCTCAACTGAATCTAGAAGCAATGGACGAATCTGGTTCTACTCTGTTAAGTTTGGCAAGCTTATCCTGAAGAACAATAATTAATAGTTGAATTTTTAAGTACTCTTTATAAATTATTCTCAAAGAACATACATTGAATTAGCTTCGTTGAAAACAGTCAGATTTTTAGTTTATACTTGAGTTAATTAGGAGAAGGCACTCTTGGTTTTAGTTGGAATTCCTCTTTGAGTGCCTTTTTTAATATTCGCAGGATTATAAATTAAAAATTTATAATCAAATCTTGACTGTACGGTTTTGTGCCAGTAATTACTTTTAACTATCAATATTCAAGCTGATGAGATGGTTAGATACCTTGCTGGATGAAAAACGGATATACATAAACCAAATTCATTTTTCGCCGAATAATAGTATGAACACTATTCGAAAATAGGTTTCTTTATTATATCGAAATAAGGAATATACGATAAATAAGATTTTACGGATATATCCAGTGCTTTATGCCGATTTTACTAATTGCAATAGTAATTTAAATAATATGAAAATAACTGGATAAAACCTTAAAAGAAGCAATACCAAAGATGAGTTGGTTAAAACTTATAAATGAAACGATTATATAATTAATAATATGGAGAATGGACTCTCGTTCTTATAAATCTTGTAAAAATAAAAAGCACATATTTAATAAAATTATTCTTTGTAATAACAATAATTCTGATGGTAACATGGAGGGGGGCAGTGTATTATAATTATGTCCAAGCTTATTCAAAATCTTAGGGCTTAAGAAAACCTGAATTAGAAAAGTTTCCTTTCAATCGAATTTTTTACCGTAAAGTTTAAAAATCTGGCTCATTCCAGATCATATTTCGTCAATATTTAGGAAACATAGTCTAGCGAATCTTTCCTTTTTTATTATTCCGAAAAGTTAAAACAGAAATAATCTAACGAAGAAAATTTCCAAACTGAGCTGATTTTAAGGATTTGCATCTGGAAATCATAGAATTGGGTTATTATTTATATAAAATGGTTTAATAATTAAAACCTTCTATTAATAAAATAAAGAAATTGGTAATAATAAGGATGATAAATTTAAAAATCCGTAAAGGGGTGTATTTCAGAATTCATTAAGCTTTGAGTATTGCACTGTATCACAACCTCCTTAATGTCTGGCTGTTGCCAGATCATTCGATCTTTAGATGATTAAATAACTGAATTAAAATAAAATTAATCTTTACCTAAAACCAAATTATGGAATATAATTCTACAAAAAAACTGAAACGGATGAATGACGCTCTAACTAAATTTTGGCTTGTCATATTGTTTGTTTCATTAGGCATTGGCGTACAGGCTCAAATTATTGTGAATTCATTAGAAGAATTAGAACCTTATCTGGATGATGATAATGTTCATGTAAAACTGGCTCCGGGAACTTACTCTATTACTGCGGCAGACGTAACTGAAGGTCGTATTGGCAGTACTAGTGAAACCTGGGATAATGTACGCCGGCTTTTTGCCTTTAAGGGGAATAAAAGTGTTTATGATTTTACAGATGTGATATTTGAAATAGATACTGAAATTCTTCAAGCTTTCGGGAGGAAGGATGTTTATGAGCTACATATTACCGGTAGTGAAAATGTCCTCAAAAATTTGACGATTGAAGATATAGGAAATACAAGACCCGCACATCGTGCAACCAGTATTGTGGTAGATGGACGTGCGAACAGGTTAGAAGGTATCCATATGACGGTAAGGGGATCCTTTCCGTATGGATATGGGGATGCCTTCGGAAAGGGCGGCGGCCCGGTAATAAGGCATAATAAGCACAGTGCGCTCCTGGTAAGAGGGGAAAGCAACCATATAAAAGACTGTTCAATTATCCACAGGTCTTACGGCCATGCAATTTTTATGCAGGCTGCATCTAACCCGCTTATTGAAGGGTGTTACGTGGAAGGAGAGATGCGATCTACAGATGACATGCTAAAAGAAGAAGGAACAGGCTCTCCGGCAGATGAGGTTGATTTTATGACCGTTTGGGGCTATAGACTTCCCGCTGGATATATGCTAAGTACCGGGGAGGCAGGAATACGTGCCTATAATGCCGGACAAACTATTGTAGATGGCAAATTTTTCCAAAGAGGAACTTCTAATCCTACCATCCTGAACTGTGTTGTAAAAAATATGAGAACGGGAGTAACAGTAGCACATGCTACCGGGAAAAAGTATGTTGAGGGAACTACCGCCATAGGTTGCGAAAACGGATTTTCCCTAGGCTCTGGAGATGTCGTGAATTGTAAAGCCGATTGCACGTATGGACCTGTTTATACTTCAACATATGAATCAGATAGAAATTACAATGCGAATATTGAGATCCTTCCTTCAAGTGTACCTTATTATAATGGTTCTGGATCTGTGGCATACATTGGCGGCAGTGGCCATGAAATTACACTTCATGGTTCTTCAGAAGCGGTGGAACAAGGCTTGAAAATCAAGGTTGGAGGAGATAAGAACAATATTCGTTTGTTATATGGGAATCTTCCACATCAAAATAATTTTTCAGCATCAAACTTCACCCTAAAAAATTATACGGAATATCCTATTGAACTTTCCGAAGAAACTTCAGGTGTAACCGGACTTTCTTGTGGACCTATCTTTGATAACGGTACAAACAATACTATTGCAGCTAATAATTGCGATGGTGCGTTAGTAGCTCCCTGGCAGAATATAGATATAGGTATTGAGAAATCTCAAGGAGCAGCTACAGATTTTGGAGGAACTTTCACATTAAGCGGTGCTGGAAATCATCAAAATAAAATTAAGGACGAATACCATTTCGTTTACCAGGAGGTGACAGGAGATGCTACTATTATAGCTAAACTAGATTCTTTTGAATCAATTCACCCGTGGTCTATCGCCGGATTAATGATTCGTGAAGATGTTGAAAGCGACCAATCTAAATTTGCCATGATTGGTGCTACTGAAACAAAGGGAGCACTATTTAGAACCAGAACCATGAATGGAGAGCCTTATGAAGAACTTAGTATTGAAAATGAAAAACCAAACTGGATACGTTTAGAACGAATGCTCGATACATTTACCGTTTCTGTATCTGTAGATGGATTGGAATGGACAGTTGTAGGCGAAACTGAAATATCCATGAATGACACACTGTATATGGGAATGTATGTTTCCTCTGGCAATAAGACGAAGCTGGCTACTGCTAAGTTTAAGTCTGTTGCAATTGATATTCCCTCTGAATTCGAACCACGTCCGGGTAGAACGTATCATATCATTAGCCCAAGATGGAATAGTAAAGTAGCAGCGAACGGAGATCCTTTGCCATACACTACCTCTTTAGATGCCACAGGTTCTAATGTGGAATGGGTGGTAAAAAAGAGTGATGTAGAGGGATACTTTTATCTGGAAAGTAATGGTAGCACAGATCTGGCAAGATTAGCATCTGATAAGACAAATGCAATCATGACAAATACCGACGAATCTACTTCATTAACTAGATGGCAGTTTGTAGAATACCGGGAAGGAATTTATTGGGTTAAAACACAGGATAAATCGAATCCGAACCTTCAGGCATTTGGAGAAGGCAATTTAATGGTGACAACTGGCACGGGTAGCTATACCAGGTTTCAGTTTGTGTTAGTGCCAGATCCGGTTGGAAAGCAACAATCTGAAAGCATTTCGTCTGAAAAGCAATCTTCTGAAAGTAACTTAGTAAATGCGTATCCTAATCCTGTAGTAGACCAGTTGAATATTAATCAAACTTCAACTCAATATGATCACTATGAAATCATTAATCTGTCTGGGGGAGTAATAGCACAGGGTGAAATTAAGAATGCAAAGAATCCCTTCATTATAGATATGTCTGGCATCAAAAAAGGGATATATTTAATCCGTTTATCAGGCAGTAATACACAGGAAACTGTAAAGATTATTAAACAATAATTTAAAAATTTAAAATACCATCAGTTGTATAAGAACTTAAGGATCTACCTGATTAATTATATCAGGAGATCCTTATCAATATATCGGTGGAATCTAATATTTCTGCAGGGTATTAAAATTAAGTAATCGCTATAATTTTTTATAATTGAATGATGATTAGAAATATTAAGAATAACACTTTCCATTTAGTATTAATAGCATTAAGTCTGTTGGTGTCGAGTTGCAGCTCAGTAGCCAAGAAAAAAGAGATAAGCGGTTTAAAAGAAAAACCAAATGTAATTCTTATCATGGTTGATGATCAGGGTTACGGAGATATTGCCAGCCTTGGAAATGAACATATCAAAACACCTAATATTGACGCTTTACATGATGTTAGTGCCAGATTCACACAATATCACGTATCTCCTACCTGCGCTCCAACCAGAGCAGCAATTCTAACGGGCCGTCATTCTAATAGAACAGGGGTATGGCATACCGTTAACGGCCGATCTTTAATTCTGGAAAGAGAAACGACCATGGCGCAGGTTTTTAAAGATAATGGATATGCTACTGGTATCTTCGGAAAATGGCATCTGGGAGATAATTATCCTTTCCGCCCACAGGATAAAGGTTTTGACGAAGTTTTAGTTCACGGTGGTGGGGGTATTGAGCAAACCATGGATTATTGGGATAACGATTATTTTGATGATACTTACTGGCACAATGGTGAACTGGAAAAGTATAACGGCTTTTGTACCGATATCTGGTTCGAAAATGCTAAGGCATATATTGAAGAGAATAAGGACAAACCTTTTTTCTGTTATCTATCTACCAATGCGGCGCATTCGCCATATTTCGTTGATGAGAAATATTCAGATCCATATAAAGACAATGAAAATATCCCGAATGCAGCTTTTTACGGTTTAATTGCGAATGTTGATGAGAACATAGGAAAACTCGTAGACTATTTGGAGGCTTCAAAATTGATGGATAACACAATCTTAATTTTCACAACAGATAATGGAACCGCCTCGGGTGCGAAAATCGAAGAAGGTGGAGATAGATTGGATGGATTTATCGCCAACGGCTATAACGCGGGAATGCGTGGTGTAAAAGCAAGCATGTACGAAGGCGGACATCGCGTGCCGTTGTTTATACACTGGAAAGATGGGGGAATTACTGTGGGTAAAGATATCAATGAACTAACGGCACATTATGATATACTACCCACCTTGGTAGAATTATGCGGATTAGAACTAAAAAAAGATCTGGATTTTGATGGTACAAGCCTTGTACCTTTAATTAAAGATGAAAAAGGGAAAGAAAAATTTGAGGATCGGGTTATCATTACAAACTCACAGCGAATTGAAAATCCGGAACCTTGGAGACGTACAGCGTTCATGCAGGGTGACTGGAGGGTCATTAATGGGAAAGAACTTTATAGTTTAGATACAGATCCAGAGCAAAGAAATAATATTGCAGCCCAGCATCCTGAAAAGATGATTGAATTTAAAAAAGCTTATGACAATTGGTGGAAAGAAATATCCCCAAGCTACGAAGCTCAACCCTATATTATTATAGGCGATGAGGCAGAAAATCCTACAACTGTATTTGGTCATGACTGGCATACAGAAAGGATTGCAAGCCCATGGCACCAAAGACATATTAGGTTTGGATATATTGACAATGGATATTGGTTGATAAGGGTAGCTGAAAGTGGCACCTATACTTTCAAATTAAGGCGCTGGCCCGAAGAAACCGGTTTAGCCTTAAATGCTAAAGCTCCCATAAGGCCGGCTTTACCCGGAACTACGGTAAAAAAGAGTGTGGAGAGTAAAGTGTTAAGCATTAATAAAGCTAAGATTGAGATTCAGGATCAGGTGCTTTCTAAAGAAGTGGACCCAGGTCAGGAGTATGTTGAATTCCAGGTTAAATTAAAGGAAGGAGAAACTAAACTCCAAACCTGGTTTAATTTAGAATCGAATGAAAAATTAGGAGCGTACTATGTCCAGATTAGTAAAATGCCTTAACCAGGCATTCCTAATTTAAAGAAGTGACCTATAAAAAAGGCAATTGAGAATATTCTCAATTGTTTTTTTTGTGATTGTAATCAAATAGAAACTCTATAAAATAGAGGTATTGGATATGTGATTTTTTTTGTCAATTAAAATTTTCACGTATTTCTACAAATGACTATTTACCCGACCAATTCAAAATTAAGTATCCTACTTCTTAATTTCAAGATTAATTTTGCCCATTCTTAAAAGTCTAATTTAAGAGGCAATGCACTGAAACTTATATCCATTTATCATTCAGTTCATTAATTCAAATTTTTTTCGAATTCGTTGGATAGAAATTGTCTCTTTTCAGGTCCCCTTAACTCTTTTAATTTGAACCACAGCCAGGGTGATATACCTGTAAAAATACCATTCTTAAGTTTTATATCTGAAAATATCTATTCTAATTCGGTTGGAAAAAGTTAAAATACCATTAATTATAAATGTTAAAAATTAACATTCTAATATTTCTTTTGAATAAGTAGGTGTTTAGTATTTTTTTCTTCAATATTGCTTTCAATATTGATATACAGTGCGTTTATATTTCGTATTTATAACTAAATGGGTTGTAATTTATAATCATAGATTCATAGTTTAAACTCTCTAAGTGGAATAATTTTTAATATTGTTTACAGAATCTTAACATTTGAGATACTACAACGATTGAGAAAACTAACTAATTGAATTAATCATGACCAGTAAATTATTAAAAATAGATTTTGAACCGAATTGAACCGTAAGAATTGCTTTTTTCTTTACCGTTAATTTGAAATTAAATATGAAACAAAATAAATATCTTATGTATCTATCAAATAGACTTAATAAATGCTTCTGGAAGCCAAAGTTATTGCTGGCGCTCATGGTAGGTTTACCATTTTCCAGTTTTCAAGCTACTGCAGAGAATTTAAGAGTAACAGAAGAACTCATAATAGATCAACAGGAAATCACAATTTCGGGTACTATAACCTCTGCCGATGATGATATGCCTCTACCGGGAGTTAATATAGTAGTAAAAGGATCATCAAGTGTGGGAACTACAACCGATTTTGATGGTAACTATTCTATAGAAGTACCCTCCAGCGATGCCGTTCTGGTATTCAGTTATACAGGCTTTACAACTCAGGAAGTACCGGTAGCCGGAAATACAGTGATAAACGTTGCCCTGCAGACCAATTTAAGTACTTTGGATGAAGTGGTGGTGGTAGGTTATGGTACCTCTAAAAAGGAAACATTAACAGGTGCAGTAGACCAAATAACATCTGAAACCTTTGAAGATCGTGCCGTTACAAACGTTGCATTAGCATTACAAGGGCAAACGCCTGGATTAGTGGTGAATAGAAATTCCTCCAGACCCGGTAATGAAAATGTTGCTTTACAAATTAGGGGAGCTACTTCAGTGAACGGAGGAAGTCCATTAATAGTAATCGATGGAGCACCAGCTTTTGATAATAGTGAGTTTTACAGAATGAATCCGGATGATATTTCATCTATTAGTGTTCTTAAAGATGGTTCTGCCTCCATATATGGTTCCAGGGCGGCCAATGGTGTTATTCTGGTAACCACTAAAAAAGGTAAAGGGAAAATGAAAGTTGAATTTAATTCTATGCTTAGAATGAATTTCCTTGGACCAAGGCCACCACTACCATCTTACGAACAATATGGACAACTATGGTTAGATGCAGCAGAGCAGGATGTAGTTCCTAATTATTGGAACTGGGGAGAAGAAACTGTACGGTCTATAGCAGCTGGCGAATCTGGATTTTTTCAAACAGCACCTGCCGTTTGGGGGTATGATGGACTCGTATACATGGCACCAGCTGATCGTTTTACTGAATTGTACGGATCTAACACCGGTCAACAACAAAGTTTAAGTCTTTCTGGAAGTTCAGAACAAGCAAGATACAGATTATCTTTTGGCCATTCTGAATCTAAAGGTGCTTTGAAAACTGCTTATGACGGTATAAAACAGTATTCTGTAAGGTTGAACACTGATTTTGATATTACTGAAAAATTAAATTTGGGTACTAACATTTCACTCCAAAAAAATATAACCTCGAGCCCTTCATCATCTTTTGGAAGGGCCTTAGTTTCTCAGGATGCACCTGTATTTCCTTCACAAAATCCACAGGGGCAATGGTACGCGAATTTTGGTATAGGAAATACCAATTCAATAGCTGGTACAGTAGATGGTGGTAGAGATAATTTTGAAGAGAATATAGCCAAAGTGTCTGTAAATTTGGACTATGATATTGGATATGGTTTCAGCGCGAATGCAGTTGCAACCTACAACCATATAAATAGTAGACGTGATATTACTACTTTAAATGTGCCATTATATAATTGGAATGGTGAATTAGAGAATGCTATAAATCAAAATCCAAATATTGAAACCCGTGCTATTACCAAATCATATGAAACGTATGGTGGGTTTTTGAACTATGAGAAAAGTTTAGGTGTCCATAACATTAAAGCTATGGTAGGTTTAACCGCCGAGAGAAATGAGTTTCAATCGGTATTGGGAAGAAGATTTGGTTTAGTTAACGAAGGGGTATATGATTTAGATGTTGCCACAGGTGTGCAGGAAACTGAAGGTGGCCAACAACACTCAGGACTATATTCTTATTTAACAAGAATTAATTATGACTTTAATGAAAAATACTTAGTTGAGTTAGTTGGTAGGCGAGATGGATCTTCAAGATTTGCTCCTGGATTTAAATTTAATAACTATGGAAGTGTCTCTGTGGGTTGGAATATCCATAAGGAGAAATTCTTGGAAAATTTTGAGGCTTTAAGTAATTTAAAGATTAGGGCTAGTATTGGTTCTAGTGGAAACCAGGTGGGGATAGGACCTTACGATTATGTTTCTACCATAGGTACCGGTCAGGAACTTTTTGGTCAATCGGGAACCTTAAGCGCTACAGCTTTTATTGATGGTTTAACGACTACCTCAAGAACCTGGGAAAATGTTGTGCTCAAAAATATAGGTATTGATTTCGCATTTTTTAACAATAGGCTTTTTGGATCTTTCGATACTTATGAAAGAGAGAATAATGGAATGTTGGTAAATGTAACCTATCCGGAAGTTTTAGGAGCTAGAGCACCGAAAACGAATAGTGGAAATTTAGAAACCACTGGTTGGGAGGCTACATTAAACTGGAGAGATCAAAAGGAGAATTTCTCATATAATATAGGTGTAAATATGAGTGACAGTAATAACATACTGGTAGACCTTGAAGGAGGAAATTCAATACAAGCAGGTTTGCGTGAAACGGTTGAAGGTTATCCATTAAACTCGTATTTTGTGTGGGAAACAGACGGTTTGTTTCAAACGCAAGAAGAAGTAGATGCTTATATAGCACAATATGCTGTCTCAGGTTCCGAAGTTCCTACTGGAGCCTCTGGATTGCGAGTAGGGGATACAAGAAAAGTAGATTTAGATGGGAATGGTGTAATTAATGATCAAAATCCAGATAATGAAAAAGGGCAGGGTGATGTGAAGTTTGCAGGAGATGCGCAACCTCACTATGTTTTTGGTATCAATATGGGAGCCAAATATAAAGGATTTGATTTTACTGCGTTCTTCCAGGGTGCACTGGAGCAAACGGTTATTAGAAGTGGGGTAAATGCATACCCATTCTTTGTACCATGGCCAAACCAGACAATCGCTTATAATGGTTTAACCTGGACGCCAGAAAATACGAGTGCTACATATCCTAGATTAACCGCCCAGAGGAATCTTGCCCGATGGAACTGGGGAGATACTGATGTTTTTGCACAGGATAATAGATATCTACGACTTAAAACGCTTGTAGTAGGATATACATTGCCTTCTTCACTATTAGATAGACTAAAGATGGATAAAATACGAGTGTATTTCTCAGGAAATGATCTATTTGAGTTCAGCTCTTTAGTGGATGGTTATGATCCTGAGGCCGCAAACACTTTAGCTGAAAGCGATGCGAATATCCAAAGATCAATATATCCCTTTCAACGTACTGTGGCAATTGGTGTTAATGTGGCGTTTTAGAAAAAAAGAAAGCGAATATTTATTAATATAAATAATATACAAATGAAAAGAATAATAATCTTATTTTCTGCAGTCTTATTATTGGTAAGCTGCGAGGATGAATTTCTAGATCTAAATGATCTGGATAGTGTGACTGAACAGGTGTATTTTGATGAACCTCAAAATTTTGTTGATGCTTCTAATAATTTTTATAGAGGTCTGCATTCTCCACAATCAACTGGCGGAGATGGTTTTGATATGATTACCGACTATGGAACTGAATTGAGTGGGTATTTCCAGGATTATGGGCAGGGAATTAATACCCCTACAGATACCGATCTTTACTGGAATAATGCATATACATATCTTAGAGATATAAACTTACTGCTTCAAAAAGCTGATGAATATGTTGCTGATGGAGGTAGTATGGATGATATTAGTGAATCTGTTGCAACCGCATATTTTTTCAGGGCATATCACCATTTTAGATTATTAAAGCGTTTTGGAGGTGTACCTATTGTTACAGAAGTAACTAATGTAGATTCGGAAGTTTTATTCGCTCCGAGAAATAGTAGATATGAAGTTGTAGAGCAGGTTCTTGCAGATTTAGAGTTGGCTATTGCAGATTTACCAGAAACAGCAACAGGTTCTGATCTTGGAAAAATCAGCAGCATTGCTGCTGTAGCTTATAAAGCACGAGTTCTTTTATTTGAAGGTACCTGGGAGAAATATGTAGGTACCGTTACTGATTTTGATGGTTCTGAAACCGATTTAAATTCTGCAGCTTATATAGCAGAAGCGGTCACAACGGCAAAAGCTGTAATGGATAGTGGTCAATTTGAAATATGGAATAAAAACGATGACCCGAGTATGAATAATAATTCATATAAATGGTTATTTACACTCGAAGGGCCAGATTCAAATCCTGGCGGGTATACCAAGGCTTCGAATAATGAATTCATTATTCAGTCTATATTTGACTTTGATTCAGGAAATCAGATTCGTAGTATGTTCACCCAAATAAATTTTGGTAGAAACGCGCCTACCCAAATAGCCTTAGACATGTATTCCACTTTAGACGGTTTACCTATCGAAAAGTCACCTTTATTTGAAGGTTATGCTACACAGGCTGATCAATTTAAAAATAGGGATCGCAGGATGTGGGCGAATTTTGGTGAATTGGTAATCGAAGATGGATCGCTTCCAATACCAGTGATTTCAAATGTCAATAATTCTAATTTATCCAATCAAAAGTTTACTACCTGGAATGGTTATAGAGCTGTGAGAACTGAAGCTTATAACTATCCTCATCTAAGATATGCCGAAATATTGCTCACCTATGCAGAAGCGTTGTATGAGCGTGATGGAGCCATTTCCGACGCTGATTTAGATATATCTGTAAATATAATCAGGGACAGAGCGAATATTGCTCCTTTAACCAATGCCCTGGTTGCTGAAAATAACCTGGATATGCTGGAGGAAATAAGAAGAGAAAGAACGGTTGAGCTTTATATGGAAGATAACAACCACTGGAATGATATACGCAGATGGGATGTAGCAGTAGATTTAATTAATAAAGACCTGGTGGGATACGTAATTGAAGGAACTGAATATGAAAATGACGCTTCACTTTTTGATCCGGCAACTGCCATTTACGGCTTTGTAAATGATTATCCGTCTGGAGTAGGACCAGTGAAGGCCTTGATCATTGACCCAGTAAGCAATAGGCCTTACAGTCATAAGAATTATTTATGGCCCTTACCAATAAATGAATTAGTAATAAATACAAATTTAGTACAAAATCCAGGGTGGTAGTGGCAGTTTAAATAGAGTAATATAGATCTTAAAGAGAGGCTGTTTTCTTAAAAACAGCCTCTCTATTTTTACCAAGATCTGAATATTTCTGACAGCTTTCAATTTGAATTAGAACTCTTCCAGGCACCTTCATTCATTAAAAAATGATAATAACATAACTCATAAAAATAAGCCATTAGGCCCAGTTGAGAAATGTCTAAGCTTAAAATGGTGTAAATGACATTTAAATTATACTATATGATCTATACTTTATCAGTTGTTTGCGTAGTTTCTTTTAAATTGAAAAAAAATGGATGTTTTTTGGAATACCTCCATTTGGTTAATCGTGTGCAGTATGCGATAGGACAGAAAACTTGAATACTAGTTAATTATCAATAAAGTTATTTTGAATTAGCCTTCATAAAATTTATTGAAAAACAATTTTAGTTTTAGTTTGTTGTGAAGATAAAAGGCATTTAAGATTATACGTATGTAATAACTTAGATGTCTTTTTCTATTTTTTTCAGAAATGAAATATTTTATAATAGCTTATATATAAGGTGATTAGTAATAATAAAAGTTAAAAACTATATAAATATGAAGGACAAATATATCTATCTATTCTTTCTGGCGATTTCAACATTAAACTTTATAAGTTGCGATAATCCCGAAGAAAAACGACAACTGACCATTGAAATTGAAAATGACCTTGATTTTTCTAGAAAAGAGGTGGTTTCCATTCCTTATGAAAAATTCGAAAACCTTTTAGAGGAAAAAACTTTTAATAGCTTACGTATAAAAAGAGACAGTGCTGAGAGTTACCTACGAACTCAGTCCATAGATTATGATGAGGATGGTATCCCCGAAGAATTATTATTTCAGGCCGAGGTTGCTGCGAATTCGAAATCCAGATATATCATTGTATTAGATAGCACGATAAAAGAACCCGAAAGTGATGTTATAGCATTTTCCCGTTTTGTGCCAGAACGTACAGACGATTATACCTGGGAAAATGATAAAGTGGCCTTTAGGACCTATGGCCCTACCGGCCAGGAAGAAGCCCTGGCGGGCGTTCCGGGAAGTACACTTTCCAGCGGGATAGACCTATGGCTAAAACGAACCGATAAGACCATCATAGATAAATGGTATGCTGAGCATGGAAAAAATCCAGGATATTACCACATTGATCATGGTGAAGGATATGACCCATACCACGTAGGTGGGAGTAGGGGAACCGGTGGTTCAGGGATCTGGGAAAATGATAGTTTATATGTTTCACAAAACTTCACAGATTATAAGACAATTGCCGATGGACCTTTAAGAACAGTATTTGAACTGGAGTATGCCCCATGGGGTCCTTATAATATTAAAGAAACTAAAAAGATCACTTTAGATCTTGGATCGAATTTTTCCAAATTTGAAGTGAGTTTAGAATCTGATGAAGAAATCCAGGGGTATAGTGTAGGGATTACATTGCACGACAATAAGGGAGAATACGCTATTAATGAAGAAGAGGGTTGGATTCGTCACTGGGAAGAAATAGATAGTTCTTTTGTAGGAGAGGGGCTCGTATTAAACCCAACTATCATAGATTCTGCTTTTGCCAGAAAAGCTGAAATTCCCGATCAGAGTAATCTTTTGGTAATCACTAATCCCGAAAACAAGATAACTTATTATGCAGGTTTCGCCTGGGATAAAAGTGGTCAGGTTTCAAATTTAAATGATTGGGATGCAATGCTGAAGAAGCAGGCATTGATTATGAAAAATCCATTGCGTGTAGAAGTAGAAAACTAATCAAGTAATTTCTTGAAAAATAAACAGGGCGGAAAAAGATTTCCTAAAACCTTACATAATTATTTTATAAGGTGATTCGGGAAATCTTTTACGTTTTCACAACATACCTGTTCCATCACCTGTTGGAGTTGCGTCTTCAGTAAAGAAATGGTATGATCACCGCCTTTTTTACCTAGGGCAGATACTCCGTACATAAAGGATCTTCCCATAAATGTAAATTCGGCCCCTTTCGCTAAGGTCCGGGCAATATCTGGTCCGGATCTTAAACCACTATCCATCATTACAGTGATTTGATCTCCATACTTTTCTGCGATCCTAGTGAGCGGTTTAATAGAAGATTCACCGGCATCGAGTTGCCTGCCTCCATGGTTTGAAACAATAATGCCATCCAATCCTAATCGAACTGCTTTTTCGGCATCCGCCTCATTCGCTACCCCTTTTAATACTAATTTTCCTTTCCACATATCGCGAATAGGCTTAATTTTTTCTTCATTCAACCTTCCGGAAAACGTCTCATCCATGAATTTCCCCAGCTGTCTTAAATCCAGATTTTTTGGCATATAAGGCTTTAAGGTTTCAAAATTGGGTTGTCCATTAATTAAAGTTTCAGCAGCCCATTGGGGTCTTTTTAGGATTTGAAGAATGTTGTTTAGTGACATTTTTGGAGGCATGGCCAAACCATTTCTTATATCCCGCGGCCTAAAACCAAACGTAGGAACATCACAAAGAATTACCAGTACCGGACATCTAGCAGCCTCCGCACGTTTAATGATATCATCCCGCAAACGATCTTCTGTAGGGTGGTATAGCTGAAACCAGGCGTTTCCTTCTGTAATTTCTGCAGCTCGCTCTATACTGGTGGTAGTTACCGTACTTAAGATAAAAGGAATGTTGTGATCAAAGGCAGCTTTAGCAAGAATTTCCGGAGCTTTAGGCCACATGAGTCCCTGTAAACCCACAGGCGCAATTCCAAAAGGAGCATCATAGGTATGACCAAAAAGTTCGGTCTTCATGATGGAAGCAGTATGTTTACTTAAATAATAAGGGGAGAGTTCCACTTCCCTTATTTTGGAAGTGTTCTTATGTAGATTAATATCTTCATTACAACCACCATCGAGATATTCCATGGCAAATTTTGGAACCCGGGTTCTTGCCTTCTTTCTCAAATCCTCTATGGACGGATATTTTGAATTGAATTCTATTTTTTTTCCTTCACGCATAACTTCTGTAATAGCTTAGATTATTGCCTAGAGTTTAAAAATGCTATCCATAAGCACCCATTTTTCTCCATTATCAGCAAAAGGAAGTTTTTTCTGGTATTTAGACATCAGCGCTTCCCATTCCTGAACCGTGGGGCTTTCATTATCCATTTTTTCTTTATTTTCAAAAGAAAAGGAAGGATTTACTTCCATAATCATAAAGAGCCTGTTTCCTATATTGTAGATTTCCATATTTTCAATTCCAGAATCCTTTATGCTCTTGATGACCTCAGGCCATACTTTCTTATGAGCGTCTTTATATTTTCCAATCAATTCTGAATCATCAATTAAATCTAATGCCAGTGTATAGCGTTTAAGTCTCATATTAAAAAGTATGACGTTTTCGAATATAAAGTCCGTAGTATGAAATAAAAATAAAGCATAGTAGAGGTAATATAAAGGAGAAGTTCACCTCTGTGACCCCTAATATTGTAATATCATTTACATCTTTACCTCCAAGGTCTATCAACATTCCCTGTATTTTAGGCATTAATGCTCCGCCCACAATTGCCATGACCAGGCCGGCAGCTCCAATCTTAGAATCTTCTTCTTCTAGGCCTTCTAAAGCAATTGCATAAATTGTGGGAAACATGGGCGACATTGCAAACGAGATTCCCACTAAACAATACAGACCTAATTCCCCTTGAATAAAAATAGTTCCTAAACTAAAGAGGATTGCCAAGAAGCCAAAATACATTAAGAGCTTACCGGAACTCATATACCTTAACATATAAGTGCCAACTGCGCGCCCAAATAAGAATAAGATAAATGCAATAAACTGATAATTGGCGGCATTTGTACTACTTATATTAATGGCTTCGGCGTATTGGTAAATATAGGTCCAGGCCATAATTTGTGCGCCAACATATAGAACCTGGGCAAAAACCCCTATGATGTATTTTTTGTTTTCAACCAGGTCTTTAAAGGTAGTTAGGAGGGTGTTATTTTCTGTACCTTTTTTTGTTTGTGGCATCCTGCTAAATACAATGAGTAAAAAAACCATTAGCATTACCAGGCCTAAAATGACGTACGGATCGCGAATAACCAATAGGTCTGAAGTACGGATCAATGCTTTTTTAGCTTCAGATAAAGCACTATAATTTTCGATATCATCAGATTGGAGGTTTTTAAGTACGAATTGCTGAGCTACCAAAAGTCCTAATAGAAGTCCCACAGGATTAAAAGCCTGTGCAAGATTAAGGCGTTGCGTGGCAGTTTCCTTCGCGCCCATTGCAAGAATATATGGGTTGGCTGTAGTTTCTAAAAAAGCGAGGCCAAAGGTGAGTACATAAAGACCAAGGCAAAAAAACCAGAATTGTTCAGTAATTGCAGCCGGATAAAATAATAAGGCTCCCACAGCATATAAAGCTAAACCTATTAGAACTCCTGTTTTATAGGAGTATTTTCTAACAAATAATGCGGCAGGTAAAGCCATGGAGAAGTATCCTCCATAAAAGGCCATCTGTACCCAGGCTGCTTCTGAATTTGATAGTTCTAAAACTTTTTTAAATGCCTGTACCATGGGATCGGTTACGGCATTGGCAAAACCCCAGAACATAAAAAGGGAAGTGATGAGAATAAATGGTAGTAATACCTTTTTCGATACTACTGGAGAGGTTTTCTTGGGGGTCGTTTTATTCATGTTCTTTTTAAGTTAAAGCTCTGTCTAAATGGGTGTAACCACCATCTACAAAAATTTGTTGTCCTGTGGTATGGCTGGATTTTGATGACAATAAAAAGGCTACCATATTCGCAATTTCCTCCGTGGAGGTCATCCTTTGTTCCAAGGGTATTTTACTGGTAATATTATTTAATTTTTTTTCAGGTTCGGGAAATGTATTGATCCATTTTTTATATAATGGAGTAAAGCATTCAGCGACAATAACTGCATTTACTCTAATGCTATAGGGTAGAAGTTCTACGGCCCATTCTCGCGTAAGAGCATTTCGCCCGCCATTGGCCGCTGCATAACCAGAAGTTCCTCCCTGACCAGTGAATGCACTTTTGGAACCTATATTAACAACCGATCCTTTATTTTCTTTAAGATAGGGAAGTGCTTCCTGAGTTATTAAATAGTAATGCGCCAGGTTACGCTGGATAGATACCATAAAATCTTCGTAGTTTCCTTTTTCTAATCCAATGGAATCATTTACTCCCGCATTATTTACTACCCCATCTATCCTTCCAAACTTTTCAGCAGTTCGAGCTACGGCATCAATACAATCCTGTGGATTTGTAAGTTCTGCAAAAGCATGGTATGCCTTACCTCCTTTTTCTTCAATCCTTTTTACAGCATCCAGCACATTTTCTTTATTCCGGCCTATAATAACTGGAATGGCTCCTTCTTCTGCCAGCAAATTGCATATGCCGTTACCAATACCCTTGGAACCGCCAGTTACTATTATAACTTTATTTTGCAGTTTTAAATCCATATTATTTTAAATTATATAATTCAACAGCATTTTTGCTCATGATGCTCGCTTGTTCTTCTGCTGAAAATTTTGAAATGTAATTTTTCACAAGATCAACAGTGGCTTCATACTCTCCGGCGACTAAACAGACCGGCCAATCTGATCCAAAAAGCATACGATCTGGTCCAAATTCTTTAGTTATTATATCTAAATAAGGTACAAATTGTTCGTATGTCCAGGAACTCCAATCAGCTTCAGTAATTAACCCAGATATTTTACAATGTACATTCGGAAATTGAGCGAGCTGGGATATATTCTTTTGCCATAACTCTATTTCCTTAGTTTTCACATTAGGCTTCCCTAAATGATCCAGTAAAAAAGTAATTTCCGGATGTTTTTGCACTATTTCAATGGCATCGGGTAGTTGGTGTGCATACACCAGAATTTCATATATAAATCCAAATTTTGCAAGTTTGGATAAACCATTCTGAAATTCTGGGGTCAACATAAATCCCTTGGGTTCAGCCTGCACTATATGTCGAAAGCCTTTTAATTTTTTAAATTCTGAAAAATAAGCAAGTCGGTCTTCCACTTTGAGATTTAAAAGATCAATCCAGCCCACCACTGCCTTAATTTCTGAATACTTTTCAGCAAGCTTCAGTAAGAACTGGGTTTCCTCTTCAGACTGATCGGCCTGAACCGCAATGCAACCATCAATTTGATTTGCTTGTAAGAGCGGAATCAAATCTTCGGGTAAAAAATCCTTTTGTAGAACGCGCATGGAATCATCGATCCATGCATCACGTACAGGATCAAATTTCCAGAAATGTTGATGAGCGTCTATTTGCATTTATTTGTAAGCAACTGCTGTTTGTTTAGAAGTTCCCAAGCCGTCTATTCCCAGTTCCATGACATCACCAGGTTTCAAATATCTAGGGGGTTTAAAGCCAAGACCAACACCTGCCGGAGTTCCGGTAGAAATGATATCACCAGGTAATAAGGTCATGAATTGGCTAATGTAAGATACCACTTCTTCCACTTTAAATATAAAATCTGAAGTAGTGGAGTCCTGTAATCTTTCGCCGTTAAGGTCTAACCAAAGCCTTAAGTTATTAGGATCTTTAACCTCGTCTTTGGTTACCATATACGGTCCAAGAGGAGCAAAAGTATCACAACCTTTTCCTTTACACCATTGGCCACCCTGTTCGATCTGGTAAGCCCTTTCAGAAACATCATTATGAAGTAAATATCCAGCTATATGATCGCTTGCATCTTCCTTACTAACATAAGAAGCTTTTTTGCCAATTACAATGGCCAGTTCTACTTCCCAGTCGGTTTTTTCGCTGCCCTTTGGAATGACTACCTCGTCAAAGGGTCCGGTAATGGCCGTGGTAGCTTTAAAGAACAGCACCGGTTCTTTTGGAACTTCCGCTCCGCTTTCTTCGGCATGTTTGGCATAATTTAACCCCACACAAATTAATTTTGAAGGGCGGCATACCGGAGAAGCAATACGGCTGTTTTCTGGTATGATAGGACTTTCGTTGGCATTTCTGTTTAACCAGATTTCCAGTTTTTTCAATCCGTCATTGGCAAAGAATTCTTCATTATAATCCCCTCCAAATTTGGAAGCATCTATTTTCTTTCCACAATCTAATTCTATTCCGGGCTTTTCTTTTCCCGGCTCTCCAAATCGTATTAATTTCATAATTATTAATTTATAAATTGTAATTCCCAATTAAGGAGAACTCAATTTTGTTACTGTATGGCTAAGGTTTAGCCTTAATTTTTATCCGTTTAAAGTTACAAACCCACCATCTATCGCATAATTGGAACCGGTAATAAATCCGGCTTCATCTGAGCATAAGAACAGTGCGAGATCTGCAATTTCTGCAGGTTTTCCCATACGTCCTATTGGTTGCGTTTTTGATAATTTCTCAAAAGTTTCCTTTTCCTCTCCCGGATAATTTTTAGAAATAAAATTATCTACAAATGGCGTATGGACCCTGGCAGGAGAAATGCAATTACATCGTATATTATAATCCAGATAATCTTTGGCAATAGAGTAGGTCATGGTCAATACCGCTCCTTTCGTCATAGAATAGGCGAAACGGTCTGAAATTCCCACAGAGGAAGCGATGGAGGCAAGGTTCAAGATAACCCCTCCGGTAGTTTTCATTGATTTGAGTGCAGGTTTAATGCAATTATAAACACCTTTAATGTTTACGGCATATAATTTATCTAAATCAGATTCTGAAGTATTTTCAATATTACCAACATGTGCAATCCCGGCATTATTAATAAGGATATCTATAGGACCTTTTTCCGCAATAGAATCGAATATTTTTTCCGTTTCTGCCGTATTGGAAATATCGCAGAGATAAAAGAAGGCTTTGTGGTTATTCGCTTCCAGTTCTTTTACAGCCTCGCGTCCATTATCTTCATTGAAGTCTAATATATGTACAGTGGCCCCTTGCTGTGCAAAGGTTTTTGAAATTGCTTTTCCAATTCCACTTGCGCCTCCGGTAATGATTGCAGACTTCTCACTTAAACTAAACTTCATTGTAATGTATTTTAATTAATAGTAGTTTCCTGTTCTTTCCACATTTTTCCCTCAGGAAAGCTGTAATCATCTATAGACTCTTCTTTCATAGTGATACTATAACCAGCCATTTTTGGTGGCATATAGGCTCCATTCTGGATCTTTACAGGATCCAGGAAATGTTCGTGTAAATGATCTACATATTCAATGATCCTGTCCTCTTTATCTGCACTTATAGCAATATAATCTATCATAGATAGGTGCTGAACATATTCGCATAAACCAACACCACCAGCGTGAGGACACACCGGAATTTTGAATTTAGCAGCCATTAATAGAATGGCAAGAATTTCATTTACACCACCAACTCTACAACTATCTATCTGACAAATTCCCATGGCATCTGCCTGCATGAGTTGTTTAAAAATAACTCTATTCTGGCAATGTTCCCCCGTGGCCACCTTTATTGGTGATACGGCTTTGGCAATTTTAGCATGACCTAGGATATCATCAGGGCTTGTAGGTTCTTCAATCCATAAAGGTTTGAACTGGCCTAATTCAGCCATGTTGGCAATAGCTTCATCAACGTCCCATTTTTGATTGGCATCCATCATCAGGTGAAGATCATCTCCTATTTCTTCTCTTATGATAGTCGCTCTTCTTATATCATCCTGAAGATCTGATCCAACCTTAATTTTCATATGTTTGAAACCTAATTCTTTAGCCTCCCGGCATAGTTTTCTCATTTTCGTATCTGAATATCCCAACCAACCCGCAGAGGTAGTATATGCAGGATAACCCTCTTTCAGTAAATTATCGATACGTTCCTGTTTAGTTGATTCATTAGCTTTTAGAAGTTCCAGTGCTTCCTGCGGCGTAATGGCATCCGTTATATAGGTGAAATCTATACATGAAATTAATTCTTCCGGAGACATATCTGCCAGCAGCTTCCATAATGGTTTTTCTTCGACTTTAGCATATAAATCCCATACCGCATTCACCAAGGCAGCGGTGGCCAGGTGGATAACACCTTTTTCCGGACCTAACCATCGCAACTGGCTATCTCCTGTTATCATTTTCCAGAAACTTCCCATGTCTTTGGTAAAAGATTCCAATGTTTTGCCCTTAATTAGGTGTTCTAAAGAATGTATGGCCGCCACGCATAATTCATTGCCCCTACCAATGGTAAAAGTAAGGCCATGACCTTCTAAACCTTTGGGATGATCCGTTTTTAGAATGACATAAGCTGCGGAATAATCAGGATCTGGATTCATGGCATCTGATCCATCAAGTGATTTACTGGTAGGAAAGCGGACATCTTTCACTACGATATCTGTGATTAGAATATTATCATGCATTTGTTAAGAATTAGGATACCAAAAGTAGTTTCTGATATACTTAAAATCTATGCACTGAAGGTTAAAGACTAATACTTTTTTTGCTCTGCTTCTTTATTTTCGAAGCTTTTTCCTTATAAAACTTCATAAATTCGGTAGGGGACATCCCCCGGATTAATTTGAATTGCCGATTAAAATTTGAAAGATTATTAAAGCCAGCATCGAAACATATGGTGATCATTTTATGCTTTTCTTCTATTAAAAGTTTACAGGCATAGCCGATTCTTATTTCATTTAAATACCTCGTAAATGGTTTATTATGAACTTTTTTGAAGAACCTGCTAAAGGCAGATGGATTCATTTGAGCAACCTCGGCGACCTGGTTTAAACCAATAGATCCATTAAAATTTTTGAAAATATATTCATAGACTTTTCTAAGGTTATTAGAGTCTTTCTGATCAAAAGAGTTTGCAAAACCTTGACTTGCTAAATAGGTATATTCATTTTGTTCTGAAAGTAAATCTAACACCTGAATGATCCCCGTTATTCTATCTACACCCTGTACAGATAGTATTTTCTTTATTTTTTTCTTGATTTTCTTGTCCAGATCAGGAAATAATAAACCTTGTCTTGACCTGTGTAACAGGTTGGCGATATTGTCTAATTCGGGAGCCTTAAAAAAATCAGCCCCCAGAAAATCAACTTTAAAATGAACAGCGATGGCCTCTGCTTTTAACTTGGAATTCTCATTATAGTATTCAGCATCATTTAACCACATATGTGGTAGATTTTCACCTAACAGCACAACCTCTCCGGGTTGAAATTTTTCAATACTGTCTCCTACAAAGCGGGTTCCTGTACTTTTAAGGATGATCACTAATTCAAGTTCCTGATGGTAATGCCACATTCTTAAGAATGAACGATCATGGTCATGCGTGACTTTGAGTGAACTATAATTACGACTGGATCTGTCTAAAAAGTGAAGTTTCATTTAATTGCCATAAACATTTATTGCTAAACTAATTAAATTTTCATGTTTTAAAGACAAAAAAGTATCAGGATTAAATTAAAGCTCATTATCTATAGTGAACATTTTCATATAGCGATACCATGGCCAGCACGATGATAGCCGGATATTTGATAATTCCACGCGGATTCTTTTTTCAAATATTAAATATGAATAGAAACCAGCTTCTCAGGCATTATCTGCCAGATTATGGAATGCATAATTTTATTAGAAAAAGAAAAGTAGCCGGCCTCATCATTAAAATTTATAATGAATTGTTTTTTTGTTTAATTTGAATGGATTCTATAGGTGCTTTTAGGTTTTCAATTTCCCATTTAATCATCTCGTCCTCCTGAGACCCGTGATAAAAAAAATTATCTAGTGTAGAAAATTGACGTATTTTTTAGAAGATTTTCCTCATGCTGAAACAAGTTCAGCATAATGAAAAATCTGAGTATAACTGGTTAAAGTAATTACAAACACAAAACCGGGAAATCAGAATTTATTTTAATGGAGCATTAATAAAATGCGGGACTTTTAATAATTTCATTATTATACATGGCATCTAATCCCATTTGAATACATATGGCTGTATTCGCCCCAGTTTTAATATCGGATATAGGCCTTCTGTTATTAATGATATTGTCCCTAAAATCTATTAAAGCTTGTAGGCTAGGTTCTTTATGAGGAACTGAAATAGGAATGCCCAGCCCTTTATCCCATTTAACCGTAGCCCCGGAGACACCGTCAACAATGCCTAATTCTTTTTTATTACCGCCTTCAGGATAAAACCAGGCTTTAGAATAATCTAAGATAATGGTACCCTTATCTCCCATGACTTTTATTTGATATCCATCTTTGGCATTGCTGGTTAAACAAGTAAATTTAGCGTCTACTCCACTGGGATAGCTGTAGATTAAATGAATATTATCGTAGGTCTCACGACCATCTTTCCAGTAATCTATACCGCCAGTCCCCATAACCTGGTTTGGAGTTTCGTCTAATACCCAGTTGGTAAAATCTATTTGATGGGAACAGAGTTCTGCAGCCAACCCTCCCGAAAATTCGCGATACATTCTCCAGTTTATAATTTTTTCCAATTCCGGGCTGGGAACGGGGCGTCTCCAATTTCCATGCCTGTTCCACTGGCATTCAAAAGCAGCGATTTTTCCTATTTTTCCCTCTTTTATAAGGTCTACAACATGGGTATACAATCTGGAACTATGATATTGATGACCGGTCTGAAAAATAGTGCTGCTGAATTCTTGTACCTTTTTTGCAAGGTTTTCTATACCATCATAACCTTTAGCCATTGTTTTTTCACAATACACATGTTTACCGGCATCAATTGCATCAATTGCTATTTGTGAATGTGTATTAAAAGGAGTGGTGACCAATACCGCGTCAACATCTTTATTCTCTAATAATTTACGATAATCACTATAAGCTTTTGCTTTACCCTTAACAGTTTTTAAACCATTTTCTAATCTAAAAGGTAAAATATCACAGCAGGCAATTACATTAAAATTATCTATGGTATTAATATTTGAAGTAAGGCCGGTTCCTCTATCACCGGTACCAATAACTCCAATATTTAGAGTTCCATGGGCATTTTTAAAATCAAGCACATTGGCCATGGCTGTTGCAGATGTTGTGATCGCTGCAGATGCTATGGAGCCTTTGATAATAAATTCTCTTCTTTTCATGTGAAATTTTTGGACATTAAAGGTACAATGTATTTTAATTTAAACAGGTTTAATTTCCCAACCGGGTTCGTAAGTTCTGGACCATAATTTCATGGCGTCCCTGTTGTAAATACGTCCATTATTTTCGTCAACTTCAAAGGACTGGTCTATCCTTGACGCAATATTAGCGTAATGTGTTAAGGTTTGACTGATAGCACCTTCCTCAATAGGAGAGGTTAATTCTGCTTTTCCCCTTATGGCATCAAAAAAGTTTAGCGTATGTGCTCCAGAGAGACCGCCACCGCCACCGAGGGCATTGCCATCTTCCAGGCCTGATATTACATTTTCTTTAATAAGTTCACCTTTTAAATCATATAATTTATAACCATCCCTATCTATAAAAACAGAGCCGTTGGAACCATAAATAAGGGTGCCCCGTCCTGCACCATATTTGTCATATCCATTTCTACTGCGCCCATCCCATTGAATAGTCCTGTTACCGGCAAAACGAAAAGTAGCTTCCATCGTATCATACATTTCCCAGCCATCATCTTTATAATGGAATTTTCCTGCTTTAACCTCTACGTGTTCAGGATATTTTACATCTAAAGCCCAACGTGCAATATCCAGTTCATGGGTAGCATTGTTTCCCATTTCGGCAGTACCATAATCCCAACCATACCAGTGCCAGTTATAATTCCAGGTGTCGTGGGTATAAGCTCTTCTCGGAGCTGGGCCCTGGAAGAGATCCCAGTCTAAACCTTCAGGTGGAGGAGCTTGTACCTGATTAGGAACACGGCCTCTTTTACTGGTGTAAAAGGCAATAGCATTATATACATCTCCAATAACTCCGTTATGAATGTCCTTTATGATCTCTTGGGATTGCAATGAGGAACGTTGTTGATTCCCCATTTGTACCACCTTGTTGTATTTTTTTTGATAAGCGATAAGTAATTCGCCTTCTTCCAGGTTATGGCTACATGGTTTTTCTAAATAAACGTGTTTACCAGCTTGCATGGCCATACAGGCACCGGGAGCGTGCCAGTGGTCTGGTGTTGCCATGAATATGGCATCTACATTTTTGTCGTTGAGTATATTCCTGATATCATTTTCGAGTTTGGGCTTATTACTAATTTTTTCAGAAACGGCTAATGCAGCTTTCTCCCGCTGGCTTTTCATGACATCGCATAAATAGCTTAGTTCCACATTGTTTTTTTGGTCTGCAATTGCCGGTATGTATGCACCATACCTTCTCCCTAATCCCTGAAGAGCAATATTTATCCTGTCATTCGCGCCTATTATTTTAGAATAGCTTTTAGCTGTCATGGCATTTATACTGGTGGAGGCGAAAGTAGCTCCTACTGCGCCCAAGGCTGTCTTTTTTATAAAATTTCTTCTGTTTGAACTCATTATAATTGCTGTTTACTGATTATTGTTAAGAGGACGAATTTTTATGTTTTTGAAGGATACAAGATCTCCATGATCCTGCAGTAATATTTCACCCTTATCTAATTCGCCAAAATTTGGCCATTTGGCATATTTACTTTCAGACACCAGTTTTTTGTATACGTCACTCTTCCTTTCGTATTCCAATATTTTCACGCCATTTAGCCAATGCTCCACATGGTTGTTATTAGAAATAATATGGGCGGTATTCCATTCCCCAACCGGTTTAATAGGTTTATTGGTATCGGCTTGAATCAAATCGTACAAGGAACCAACCGTTCGGCTTCCTTCGTGGTTTCCTAATTTTGCATCGGGGTGCAAATCGTCATCTAAAATTTGATATTCCAGACCAATAGAAGATCCCTCTCCTTTATTAAGCTTTGTATCCACATAATATTTTATTCCACTATTGGCTCCAGGTGTTAATTTAAAATCAACTTTTAATTCAAAATCGCTATACTGCTCTGTGGTTACAATATCTCCACCAGCAGTCGATTCTTCTCCGCCGGATGCTAAAACGCTAAGAACACCGTTTTCAATCTTCCAGCCTTTTTCAGGGAAACTATCCAATTTAGCACCACGCCATCCATTTGTTGTTTTGCCGTCCCATAATAATTTCCATCCATTTTTATTTTCGTCAATGGTTAATTGGTTATTAGTTAAGATGGGTTCAATAGGCGATTTAGTAGAATATTTAGAAACACTGTCTGTTAATATTCTTATGTTTTTCCAGACAATTTCTGTGCCTTCATTGTTGTCGGGTTTAATACTATGTACTTGTAGACTAATAAAACCACTGGCCGTCTTGTCATCTACCAGATGGGATGCCGGCACGTCATTGATCCAGGTTTTAATAGTATCCCCTATGGCTTCAATGCGGTAATGGTTCCAATCATTTTGCTTAAAAGCTTTTTGAGCTTCGGGGTTGTTTTCCAGGGTATTCAACCATCCACGTCGGGATTCGTCATAAATTCCCCCGCTCCAGGATCTTTTGGAAGGGTCAATTTCTACCTGATATCCATGCACTCTACCGTCTTTATAATAAGGATAACTATTACTTCTTATTTGAATCCCGGAATTCATAGTGGAATCGACTTTATAATCCAATTCTAAAATAAAGTCCCCGTATGTTTTATCGGTAGTTAAAAAAGAATTGGGTGTATCATGTACAGTACTACCTACAATAGTGCCTTCTCTAACCGTATATTCTGCATCGCCACCCTTCTGGTGCCAACCATTTAGGCTTGTTCCGTCAAATAAGTTTATCCAGGGTGTATCATCCTGGGGGGCTTCTTTGCATTTTACAAATAAAGCCACCAGGGCGATTAATAATATTTTGTTGTAAAAAAAAGGATTTTTCATGTTAAAATTACTTTGATGAATATTTCGTGAAAATACTTTTTTTTATGGATTCCTTAATGGACATCTTATGCAAACTCATGGATTTGTATGTTATTCCCATCTTTTTTTCAAAAGAATGTAAGGGTATTTATCCATTTTTAAAAATTTGAATCATAGTATTTTATTTGAAGATTTTATCCATGGTTTGGAAGAAAATGTCCATCGGTTAACACTCTTTTAACTATAAATTAGCACAACTAACAAAACAATATTGAATTACATGGAAAAATTTAAACTTTTATTAATTGCTTTCTTAATAGGTGGTTTGTCTACGACCTGGGCACAATCTAAAGTTTCAGGAATTGTGACCGATAGTCAGGACATTCCTATTCCTGGAGTAAATGTCATTATTAAAGGAACTTCTATTGGAACCGCTACAGATTTTGACGGGAACTACGAAATTCAAGCTGAAAATGGGGATATTATTATATTTTCTTTTTTAGGCTTTCAAACGAAGGAGGTTACTTATGAAGGACAGACCCAATTGAACGTTCAATTAACTGATGATGCTTCCCAGCTTTCTGAAGTCGTGGTAATAGGCTATGGATCTGTTAAAAAGAGTGATCTAACCGGTGCGGTATCATCAATAGATAATAAAACATTAACCGAACAAAAAAAGACAGATATTGGGCAAGCTATACAGGGTCGGATCGCAGGTGTAGATGTGCGGACTTTAAGTAACAAGCCAGGGGCGCCGCTGTCTATTGATATTAGGGGGAATACGGTTATTAAAAATACAAATGCCGGTCGCGATGGAATTAGTGATGATGCCGCAGATGACCTTTCAAAGCCCTTATATGTTGTAGACGGGGTGTTTTTTGACGATATTAATATTTTGAACCCCGCCGATATCCAGCAAATGGATGTGTTGAAAGATGCTTCGGCCACCGCAATTTATGGAGCCAGGGGTGCCAATGGAGTGGTGATTATTACCACCAAAAATGGGATTGAAGGTAAAACCGTGTTCACTTATGAGGCAACTTTAGGAGTGCGTTCTGCAACCAATATACCCGATATGTATAACGGGGATGAGTATGTAGATTTTGTTGAAAAAACCTTAAGAAGTACCGCCTGGAAAGGTCTTTTTCAAGATGGTTATATAGCTACCGTTGAAGATTATAACGATATAGAGGTTGATATTTCAAGAGAAATAAAAGATACAAATGAAGAGGCCGCGAATGTTGCTAATCGTCGTTATACCGATTGGCCAGCAGATTATCGCCATACAGGAATTCAAACAAGCCATAATCTAGGAATGTCTGGGGGTAGTAATGGATTGATTTATAACGGATCGATTGGTTATTTAAGTGATGAAGGTGTGGTTGGTATAGAAGGCTACGAACGTTATAATTTAAGTGCGTCATTATCCAAGAAAGTGACTGATAAATTCACGGTGGGTTTAAAAACCTATTTAGCACTTTCTGAACGTGAAGAAGGTAGTAGGGAGTTATTCAGAAGTACTTTACGTTTGCCTCCAACGGTAAATTCTTTTGATCCGGATGGGAATGTTATATTGTTTCCAGACGATCAGGACGGACGTTTTACAAATCCTTATTATGATGCCAATGGTGCCTGGAGAACAAACACAAGATCTTTAGATGTAATTGCCAATGTTTTTTTAAATTACCAGCCAACCGAATGGCTGAGTTTTAAAACACAATTTGCACCAAATCTTAAAAATACTAGATTTGGGGAGTATAGAGGTTTATTTACAAAATCATCCCGTAATGATCCTTCCAGAATTCAATCTCATTATGATGCTTCTTTTAAAACTTCATATACCTGGGACAATATATTAGATTTTAACTTCGACATTTCCGAAGCTCAAAATTTAAAAGCCACATTGATTTCATCATTATATTACAATCAACTCGAATGGAGTAATATAGAAACCAGAAATTTTGATACCGATGCATATTTATTTTATAATACCTCGGCAGGTTTAGACGTAAGGGCTTATAACACAAACTATAGAAAGGAAACACTAGCATCCTATGCCGCACGTTTAAATTATAGCATTTTAGATAGGTATCTATTTACTTTTACCGGTAGATATGATGGTTCTTCAAAATTAGCAGTAAATAACGAATGGGCATTCTTTCCTTCCGCTGCATTTGCCTGGAAGGCTAGCGATGAGGAATTTCTACAGGATACCGATTGGTTAAGCAATTTAAAATTTCGTTTAAGTTATGGGGAATCTGGTAATGATAGTCCTGTAAGTGCATATAGCTCTTTTGCTTTCTTAGGGGGGTCTGATTATGTATTTGGAAATACACATACCAACGGGGTAGATGTAAATGGTTTGCCTAACTATGATCTAACCTGGGAACGTTCTAAAGAGGTCAATATTGGTTTAGATATGGGCATTTTCCAGAATAGGATACGTTTAGGTCTAGATCTATATAGAAAAAAAACAGTAGACGCTATTTTAAATAAAACTTTGTCAAATATTACAGGTTATGGTACAGCTGTAGGTAATTACGGATCGGTTGAAAATAAAGGTATAGAGGTAACTTTAAACACCGTGAATATTCAAACTGATGATTTTAGATGGACTACAAATTTAAACTTTGCTAAGAACGAAAATCAAATTTTAAAGCTGGATGGCGATTTAGATAAAGAAACTTATGGTTCTCATGGGGTATTGCAAGTAGGTCAACCCGTAGATGCGATTTATAGTTACGAAGTTGAAGGTATATGGCAAATAGATGAAGCAGCAGAGGCGGCGGTTTATGGTAATTTTCCCGGGCAATATAAATATAAAGACCAGGATAACAGCGGTACCATAGGAGCTGAAGACAAAGTAGTTTTAGGTTCTGTTTCTCCAGATTGGATAGGAGGTATGACCAATACATTTACCTATAGAAACTTCGATTTTTCTGTACAGGCATATACCAGACAGGGATCATTCGGGCACTCTGAATTTTATTCACATTTTGCACCATATCAAGGAGACGATGCTAAATTCAATAAAATACACTTAGACTACTGGACACCCAATAATCCTGATGCAAAGTATCCTGCACCAGAATATGGTCACCCGGGAGAATGGTATTATGAAGATCTAAGTTTTGTGAAAATTGGGAATATAGGATTAGGCTATGAATTCCAGCAGCCTGTATTGGACAAAGTAAAAATGTCCAGTCTACGATTAACCCTAAATGTGCAAAACCCATTTACGTTTACCGATTACAAAGGGCCAGATCCAGAGACAGCCTTACAGAACTCTTATAACGCAGGGTATATGACCAAAACAGTATTATTTGGACTTAAGTTGTCTTACTAATTTTTAAAATTTTATTCAAGATGAAAACAATAAAAAATATAAAACGAATAACAGTTATTCTGGTCTTTACACTCTCGTTTAGTGGTTGTGAGGATTACATAGAAGAAGAGATATACACACAAATAACCAGTGAGAATTTTCTTGATGAAAATAACGCTGACCAACTAATCGTAGGAATTTATAATGCCGTAAGAGGTGTTTACAACAATTATAACTACAAATTTGCGGGAACTGACATTTTTACAACTCAGGGGGAAATATTTTCTACCTCAAGTGAAAATGATTATGTTGGATTTAATGCGCCTCAAACGAATGGTCTTTGGAACACAAATTATGCAGTAATTTCAAAAGCCAATACCGCAATCAACCGATTTGAAAATCAAATTAGTTGGAGCCCGGGTATGTTAGAAGAGAAAACTTATGGCATAGCGCAGGCAAGAGCTTTAAGGGCTCTGGCATTTTTTAATTTAGCACAACAATTTGGAGGCGTGGTATTGGATTTTGAAGAGCCACAAAGTATTCGTAATAATTATACACGTTCTTCAGAAGAAGCCACCTATAATTTAATTATAGAAGAGTTGGAGGCCGCTATTCCAAATTTGAAGGATGATCCGGAAACAGGAAGGTTTTCGAAACGAGCAGCGCAACACGTATTGGCTGAGGTATATTTAACCAGGGCATATAAAAATTACGGTGAAAGTACCGATTTTCAAACCGCTGCCGATTTAGCCGTATTAGCTATTGGTTCTTACGATATTAGAAGTCAGTCTTTTGCAGAGGTTTTTGATTACGATAATCAAATAAATCCGGAAATTCTTTTTGCAACCCAGTGGGGAGAAACTGGTTTTGCTTCAGATAGGGGTAATACGAAGCATTCTCTCTTTATGAACCAGGTTTTTAACCTGCCTGGCGTAAGTAGAGCAAACCTTTATGGCGAAAAAGGGAATAGCTTAATGCCCACGCCATATTTCTATTCGTTATTTACAGATAACGATACAAGGGAAAATGTTACTATTCACAGAACCATTATAGCCGATGAAGAAAGTGGGCTGGGTGAAGACGTAATCAATCCTGGAGATACCATAGTTTATTTCCCTAAATATGCTTTAGGCACTGCCGAATTAAAAGAACGATTAAATGATTACTGGGTGTATCAACCCGATCAATATTTATTTGGAAGACCAGAAGATATTGAGGGTGTAATTTACAAATATTCGCTCAATCCAGAATTTATCAACTTCCCCATCATGAAGAAATTTGACGACCAGATTTTTTCAGGAACAGGAGATGGGGCTCGTGATACTTTTGTGTTTAGAGTGGCCGGAACGCACTTAATTGCTGCTGAGGCTTTTCTAGGAGCAGGTAATCCTACGCAGGCTTTATTTCATTTAAACAGAGTAAGAGAACGGGCAACAGGGGTTGCAGATTACTATACAAACATCGATTTAGATACCATATTAGTAGAGCGTGCTTTAGAACTTATAGGGGAGTCCAATAGATGGGCTGTCTTAAAACGAATGGGGAAATTAGAAGAAAAAGTAAGTCTTTACAATCCACACTATATAGATCACGGTGCTTTTGATCCTTCCAAGCATTTATTAAGGCCAATCCCAATAAAAGAAATAGAGATTTCTCCTGAAACAATGGAGCAAAATCCTAATTATTAAAAAAACACTTGAAGTACTTATTTGAATTTTGAATTAGTTTAGTTTATATAGGCAGGCGAATATTTCCCTGCCTATATTTTTAACTGCTCCATGTAAATTCTACATACCAATGTAATATGACGGAAATTTTTAAGCTAAAACCGGTATACTTACTAGGCCTTATTTCGGCATTGGTTTTATTTCTTGCCTGTACCAAACCCGAAGTTGAAAATTATTACCTCATAGTTGGTGAAAATTTAACTGAGGTTGAATTGAGTACTATAAACGATCTAAAAGCCGATTTAAAAAAGGTTATTAATAGTGAGGTATCTATAATTTCAGAAAAGGAAGCATTGTCAAAGACAGGAATATTTTTTGTCCTGGGAACTATAGAATCCAATATGCTTATAAAAAACCTGGCTAGCGAGGATAAGATAGCCCTTTCCAGTAAAAAACCCGGACCTCGCGGTGGTATTTGGGCTAAAACAAGACTTTTAAATGAACAAAAAGCAATTGTAATTGCAGGATCAGATGTGCAGGGACTGCAATATTCAATTTACGATTTCTCACAAGAAATTCTAGGAGTAGATCCTTTGGAATACTGGACAGGTAAATTGCCACATAAGAAATCGAAAGAAGATATATATAATTTTACCCCAAAGATTATAGCCCCGCCAAAGGTTCCTGTGTTAACATATTTTGAAAATGATGTAGACGAACTGGCGAACTATAGAGGTGAATTATTAGAATACGATTGGGAGAGTTATACCGAAATGATTAATTCCCTGATTCGATTACGTTACAACGCTATTCAATTATTTGATATGTTGGGCAGACCGGAATTTTTTATAAGACCAGAATACAAAAAATTAAAACCAGACTATCAAATAGATGTTTCTTATGTAGAAAAGATGATCGATTATGCCCACGAAAAAGGCATGAAAGTGGCCATCGATTTTGCCCTGGGATATCAAATTCATCCAATGCAGGAAGATAAAGCAACTTGTTGGAAAGCCTATAAAGAAGACTGGTTAAAAGCATGGCGTTATTATTTAGAAGAAACACCTTTATCAAAAACCGATATCTTTATTTTACGCCCCCGGCATCAGGTGTGGGATTGGGAATACAAAAGCAGTTGCGGCGAAAGTAAAATTGAAGTTTTTAACGAGGTTTATGAAGACTTTGGAAATTTAGTAGATGAATATAAACCTCATGCTACTAAAGTTTTAGTTTGTTATTCTGATGGAATGGAAATGTGGAATGAAGGTTTTCGTCCCCCAAAAGATTGGATTGTTCTTTGGTCCGATCACGGGTTTGGTGAATTTGAGTATTTACCAAATACTACAGACGGTTACAACTTTGGCACCTATATGCATGCTGGTTACTGGTTAAACCACACCGTGCATAACCCGTATCCTGAAAAAGTAGAAACCGTCATGAAAGATATGTTTCAAAATTATGGAGCAGATAATTATTGTTTGGTTAATGGGCAAAATTTCAGGCCATTTTTGTTAAACCTTGAAGCTTATAGTGCAGTTTGTAATAACCCGCAAACATTTAATGGAGATGATTTTTATACTTCCTGGACTGAGCGTTATTTCAATAAAGAAGCGGCGCAACATGCTGTTTCTTCAATGAAATGGCTGCATAAAGCACAAGTAGGCAGAAAAGGCTATGTAGAGCATTTGTGGGAAATACGCGAAGCCGTTTCCTATTTGTCAAATGCACCAATAAGAAGACCGGGTAAAACTCCTATTCCTTTCGATTATACACGTGTAGAAGGTGATTATACAACTACCGCTTCCTGTGCCGAAAATTTACAAAAATCATTAATAGAAGCTCGTAAAGGGTGGGAAATAGATCAGGGTGATTTCTATCATGCTTATATTCTGCTTCCTGTACAGATATATTCAGATTTAATAGCTTTTGAAACTACGCTTCATGAGATGTCGAAATTGAAGAAAAAGTATGAAACTACCCAGAATACTAAATTTTTAGAAGAAGCTAAAAAATTACTTCCTAAAGCGAAAAAAGAACTTGAAAAAGTTTATAAACGTAGGGAATCAGGTGATTTAGATGATAAATGGAAAGACTGGTATGCCATAAAAAATCGCAGACAGAACAATGGTTTTCCCAACATAGCTATGTTGAAGGCAATTGAAGATAATTTTAATAAAATGACCCCATAAATAAAAGAATAATGAGAATAATCCATGTTCTTAAAAAAACAGCCTGGCTTTTAGGCCTTGTGCTTTTTATCCTGATATCCTGTAAAAACCAGGTGAAAAGAAGTGCAGTCTTGGAGAAAGGGAATAAAATAGATTACACTGCTAAAGTGTACCCCTTATTAGATACCGAAAACTCCAGGTGGTTTTTCTTTTCTTCAGCTAGTCGTCCTTTCGGGATGGTAAACCTGAGTCCTGATACACAAATAGGAGGGGCCTGGGGGAGCGGTTATAGATATAAAACGGATACCATTAAAGGGTTTAGCCATATCCATGCATGGCAAATGTCTGGTGTTTCGGTAATGCCTGTAATTACTTCGGAAACGAATAAAAAAACAATTTTCACAGATTTCTATTCGCAATTCAGTCACGAAAAAGAAAAAATAGCACCAGGATATCATTATGTAGAACTGGATAGGTATCAAATAATTTCAGAAATAACAAGTACAAAAAGGGTTGGGTTGCATCAATATACATTTCCTAAAAACCAGCAGGCGGCGATACTTTTTAATTTGAACACCTTATTGGGGCCCTGTAAAAATTCTGGAGGCGTATTAGAAAAAAACACCACAAAAGAGCTTTCCGGGAAACTGGTAATGGAACCCACGCATAGAAGGCCAAAGCCCTTAGCGGTTTATTTTAAAGCGATATTTAATACAGATATTTCTACGGTTGAACAGGATGAAGAAACAGGTAATTACCTTGTTAATTTAGCTGAAACAAATGAGAAAGTTTTGATGAAAATAGGGATTTCTTACACATCAGTAGAAAATGCAGCTAACAATATAAAAGAAGAACTACTGCATTGGAATTTTGATGATGTAGTATCAGAATCAAAAATGGAATGGAATGATTTGTTGGGAAGGATTGAAGTAAAAGGCGGTACAGAAGCAGCCCAAACAAGATTTTATACCGATTTATGGCATGCCTTACAAGGACGCCGAATTATTAATGATGTGAACGGCGCTTACCCTGATAATACAGGAAAAGAATTCAGAGTGGGCCAATTACCTCTTAACAAAAACGGGAAACCAAAATTCAATCATTTTAATTCCGATTCTTTTTGGGGGGCACAATGGACACTCAATACCCTTTGGGGGCTTGTGTATCCCGAAATTATGGAAGATTTTGTGCATTCTCTTATGCAGTATTATAAAGATGGCGGCATTATCCCTCGCGGTCCATCTGGTGGCAATTATACGTATGTAATGACCGGGGCCTCATCTACACCGTTTATTGTGAGTGCCATTCAAAAAGGTATTATAAAAGACGATTTAGAAAATATATATCAAGCTTTAAAGAAGAACCATATGCCAGGGGGTATTATGGAAAAAGCAGGATACGAACATACTACAAATTTAGGAGGAGGTTTAAAATATTACCATCAAAACGGTTATGTACCTTACCCAATTCCCGATGGTGATTTTGGAGGTCATCAAGATGGTGCGAGCCTTACCATGGAATATGCTTATCAAGATTGGACCTTGGCACAATTGGCTAAAAAGTTAAACCATACAGCAGATTATGAATATTTTATGACCCGTTCAAAAAACTATAAAAATGTATTTGACTCGGAAACGGGCTGGATGCGTCCTAAAGATCAAGATAATATTTGGAAAAAAGATTTTGATCCCTACCAGGTGGAAAATGGGTTTATAGAAGCAAACGGAGCACAATCTACCTGGTTTGTACCGCATGATTTACAGGGTTTAGCTGCTTTAATGGGGGGAGAAGATAAAGCAGTAGAAAAATTAAATAATCAGTTTATTGAAGCTGAAAAATTAGGTTTTACAGCAGGTAATTCCCATGCACAGGAATTGCATCCAGAGTATAGTAGAATTCCAATCAATTTTGGGAATCAACCATCCATACAAACTTCTTTTATCTTTAATCAGTTAAATAGACCAGATCTTACTCAATACTGGACACGTAGGGTCATACAAAAAACCTTCAGCGGTTTGTCGCCGGCAACGGGATATAATGGCGATGAAGATCAGGGCTTAATGGGAAGTTTAAATGTATTAATGAAGATTGGTTTATTTCAAATGAATGGTGGTACTGAAGATAATCCTGAATATCAAATTGGAAGCCCGATTTTTGACGAAATAACCATCAAGCTGAATCCGGAGTATTATTCAAACCAAAATTTTATAATTAAAACAGAGAATAATAGTGCCTCGAATATTTATGTGAATAAGGTTAAATTTAATAATCGATCCCTCAAAAAGCACAAAATTTTGCATAGTGATCTTATTGAAGGTGGAGAATTAATTTTAGAAATGTCTAATAAAACAAACAGAACACCATGAAATTAAAACTCACTATAGTATTATTTTTAACAATTGGTTTTTCAGCTTCTGCCCAGCTTAAAAATAAACCCGAACTCAATGAGAATTTCATGGATATGGGTTTTGGTATATTTATACATTGGAGTTTAGATTCACAATTAGGGAGTGTGATTAGCCATTCTTTAGTAGGTGCTTCAGATGATTACGTGGAAAAGTATTTTAACGAACTTCCCAAAACATTTTATCCAGATAAATTTGATGCCGATGAATGGGCTAGATTGTTTAAGGTAGCGGGTGCAGAGTATGTTGTTTTTACCGCAAAACACCATAATGGTTTTTGTATGTGGGATACAAAAACCACCAATTTCAATATCATGAATACGCCTTATGGGAAAGATATTGTAGGGGAGTTAATCACAGCTTTACGTAAGCAAAATTTAAAAGTAGGGATATATTTTTCACCTGAAGATTTCAGTTTTATCCATAAGCAAGGGCATTTGATTTCTCGTAAAGGACCAATGACCCAAGTTACGGCAAACAAAGAACTTTTTGAATATGATAAAGCCCAGGTTAGAGAGCTAATTGGAAACTATGGTCAAATTGATGTTATGTTTTTTGATGCATTCCACTCTAAACCAATGGCGCAATATGTTCATGAAATAGACCCAAATATTGTAGTTACCAGGGGCGAAATGAAAACACCAGAACAGAAAATTCCAGACGGGGCTATGCCCGGGCCCTGGGAAACCTGTATGACCATGGGAACCCAATGGCAATACAAACCAACCAATGAGCATTATAAAGATGGTTCTGAATTAATCGAAAAGCTGATTGAAATTCGCGCGAAAGGCGGTAATTTCTTGATGAATATCGGGCCAAAACCTAACGGAGAAATTCCTATAGAACAAGAAGAACGTTTACGCGAAATAGCGCTATGGATGTTTGTTAATGAGGAAGGTGTTAAAAATGTGAGAACGGTACCTACCATAATTAGAGATGGGAAAATGTGGTTCACTAAAAGTAAAGATGCAAACACAGCCTATGTTTTTATTACAAAGCAGGAGGATTGGTTTAAAGGCTTTAGACGAAACTTTTATTTAAAGAATATGAAAGCCACTAAAAAAACTACTGTTTCTGTGTTAGGTCAGAATGATTTGGTGGTGGAATACTGGCCAGAAAATACGCCAACCTCTAGATTTATTCAGCATAAAGATTTATTGGAAATATCAATAAGTAGAGCGCAACGTCTTTATAACGATAAAATTTGGCCAAACCCGGTAGTGGTTAAAATCACCAATGTAGAATTTATTAAGGAATAAGAATTAATGGTTTATTTAAAGAATTTTATAAAATAACTGCTTAAATGAAAACAGCTTTTTCAAGAAATTTTTATTGCACTTTAGGTTTAATAAGTGTGCTGGTAACCAATTCCATAGCGCAATCACCAGATAAAATGGACTGGTGGAAAGATGCCAAATTTGGCATGTTTATGCACTGGGGTTTGTATTCGCAAACAGCCGGTTATTGGGATGGACATAAAGCCAAAGGCAATGAGCATTTTATGATTCATGAAAAAATCTCCTTAAAAGAGTATGGGAAAATTGCTGATGATTTTAACCCGATAAATTTTGATGCGGAAAAATGGGTGCTTACAGCCAAAGAGGCTGGTATGAAATATATCATCATCACCTCAAAGCACCATGATGGCTTTGCCATGTTTGATTCTCCATCAAACGATTATAATATAAAAACACAAACGGCCTATGCTAAAGATCCCATGAAAGAATTGGTTGCAGCGTGCCATAAACACGATATGAAATTTGGGTTTTATTATTCCTTAGGGCGCGATTGGGAAGACCCTGATGTGGCAACCAATTGGCCTCATAAAGGCGGGAGAAGTAATTTAGTAGATTACCCCAATGAAGATATAAAAGTTTTTAGTCGTTATTTTGAAAGAAAGGTGAAGCCACAAGTAAAAGAGCTGCTTACACAATACGGAAAAATAGATGTGATTTGGTTTGATACGCCAGAATTGATTAGTCCGGAAGAAAGTAAAGAATTACGAGAAATAATACTTAATATCCAACCTCATTGTATTATTAACAGCCGCATTAAACATGGATTTGGTGATTATAAAGTTACAGAGCAGGAAATAGTGGAAGGATTAGAAGTTGAACCTTGGGAAGCCTGTATCACCATGGGCAAAAACTGGGGATATATTGAGTATGATACCATTTATAAATCATCAGAATTAATGACGCGACAACTACTGGAAATAGTAAGTAAAGGCGGTAATTTATTATTGAACAATGGTCCCACTGGAAAAGGGGAAATTACAGAATTAGCCCAAGAACGCTTAGCGAAAATTGGAGCTTGGATGAAGCAAAACTCCGAAGGTATTTACGGTTCGACTCCATGGAAAATTCAGAATGAATTACTTTCTAACGCGAAAAAAACAAAAGTTGTTCAAGGGGAAGATGATAAAAACACATTAAAAGATGCTGTGAACGATGCGACTTCCAAAGAAATTATACCAGAAGTACAGTTCACCTTAAAAAACAATAATATATATGCTTACGTGTGTAGCTATCATCAAGAACAAGTCCTCATTAAATCACTTGCTTTAAAAAACAAAATTAAAATTAAAGCGGTGACGCCATTAGGTTCTCAAAAAAAACTTGCCTGGATTCAGAATAATGAAGGCTTACAAATTGATATGCCTGCTTATGCTGAAAACGAGATTTCTATAACGGGTTTCAGGGTAGAACTGAAATAAAATCTAAATACTTAAAAGCTTTATATAAAAAATGACGCTAAAAAAACTTATCCTATTTGTTTTAATAGTATTCCCAGCCGTAAGTTTCACTCAAACTCAATACAGGTTCCAAAATCAGGATCTACCAATAGAAACCAGGGTAAATGATTTGTTGGGTCGATTAACAATTGAAGAAAAAGTATCCATGTTAATCTCTACTGCAGAAGCCATTCCACGCTTAGAGGTTGATAAGTATTATCACGGTAATGAAGCGTTACACGGTGTTGTAAAAGGTGGAAGATTTACAGTTTTTCCCCAGGCTATAGCCTTATCGGCAACCTGGAATCCAGATTTAATTTATAAAGTGTCTTCTGCAATTTCAGATGAAGCCAGGGCAAAATGGAACTTTTATAACCAGGGAAAGGATCAGAAGAATGTCTATAGTGATTTATTAAGCTTTTGGTCGCCAACTATTAATATGGCTAGGGATCCAAGATGGGGTAGGACCCCGGAAACCTACGGGGAAGATCCATACCTAACCAGTAGAATTGGTGTTTCTTTTGTAAAAGGATTACAAGGCAATGACGAGAAATATTTAAAAGTAGTTTCCACACCCAAGCATTTTGTTGCCAATAACCAAGAAGAAAACAGGTTTGCTTACAATGCCAGTATATCTGAAAAATCTTTACGGGAATATTATTTTCCAGCCTATAGAGCCACTGTTCAGGAAGCTAATGCACAATCTATAATGAGTGCTTACAATGCCATTAATGGGGTGCCGAGTACCGCTAATAACTGGCTTTTGAATACGGTTTTAAGAGACGAGTGGGGCTTTAAAGGTTATGTTGTAAGCGATTGTGGTGCACCTTCCTATTTAGTAAAATCGCATCGTTTTGTAGATACTAAAGAACAAGCTGCAAAAGTGGCCTTAGAAGCTGGTTTAGATTTGGAATGCGGAAATGATATTTACGCAAACCACTTGCTCACAGCTTATAAGGAAGGATTAGTGTCCCGGGCTAGCATTGATAAGGCTACAGAGCGAATTTTAACCGCACGATTTAAATTAGGTATTTTTGATTCAACAGAAAACAACCCCTATACAAAAATTTCACCCGATGTTATCGGTTCTAAAGAACATCAGGATTTAGCCCTAGAAACCTCAAGGCAATCCATCGTACTTTTAAAAAATGAAAACAAAACATTGCCACTGGATATTGATAATATCAAAAAAATTGCTGTTGTTGGTTTTAATGCTAACCAGGTAGTTTTTGGTGACTATAGTGGTTTGCCCGTCATTAAACCAATATCACCACTTGAAGGCATCATCAATAAAGTGGGAGATCAAGCAGAAGTTACATATGTTAAATGGAAAACAGCTGCCAGAAACCTAAATTTCATTGAAGCAGAGCATTTAAGAAATGACTTTAATAATGAGAAAGGTCTATATGCCGAATATTATGATGATAAATTTCTTGAAGGTACACCTCAAACACGCGTAGATAATGAAGTTAATTTCGATCCTGTAAACAACCCCCCAGATCCGTACACCAATTATAGGCATAAATCGATGCGCTGGACTGGGTATATTACACCAAATGTTACCGGAGCTTATAAAATAGGGGTAAATTCTGATGATGGAATTCGCTTATGGTTAAATAATGAGTTGGTGGTTGATGAATGGCATAACCGTGGAGCTACTACCAATCAGGTAGAAATCTCCATGGAGGCAGGAAAAAAATATGCCATTAAATTAGAATATTTTGATAATGGCGGCGATGCTATTTGCCAGTTACTATGGGAGGTGCCAGATAACAAAAGTGGTGATTTGTACGAAGAAGATATTCAAGCTGCAAAAACCAGCGATTATGTGATTGCGGTCATGGGTATTAATAAAACTATTGAAAAGGAAGGTAAAGATAGAGAGTCGTTAGAGCTGCCTGAAGATCAAATTAATTATTTAAAAGATATTTATGCTGCAAATAAAAATACCATTGTGGTACTGGTAGCAGGAAGTTCGTTAGCTATAAACTGGATAGATGAAAATATACCGGCAATAGTAGATGTGTGGTATCCTGGTGAAGCAGGCGGGACTGCCATAGCCGATGTATTATTTGGAGATTATAATCCCGCAGGGAGGCTTCCCTTTACCTTCTATAAATCGGTATCAGATTTGCCTCCAATGGACGACTATGAAATATCAAATGGAAGAACTTATATGTATTTTGAAGGAGAGGCTCTTTATCCTTTTGGCTATGGATTGAGTTATACAAAGTTTGATTATAGTGATTTCAAAGTTAAACGGAAAGCAGATAAGCTTATCCTTTCTGCGACTATAAAAAATTCAGGAAAATTTAAGGGAGATGAGGTGGCCCAGTTATATTATAAAGCGAATCCAGCTTTAGAAAAAAAACCTTTAAAAAAGCTTATAAGATTTAAACGGATCTCATTAAATAAAGGAAAGTCCGAAAAGATCCAATTTGAAGTTTTTAAAAAAGATTTGCAGTTTTGGAATGAAAAAACGAAACAATGGACGTTTGAAAAAGGGGAGTATGAATTTATGATCGGTGCCTCATCAGAAGATATCAGGTTAAAAAAAACAACTTTAATCCCTTAATACTTCTGAGGATATTTCTGTAGTAAAAACTATTTTTTAATAAAACATTTATCATGCGAGAGGCTTTTAAACAGCAACTGATATTAGTGATTTTTCTATGTTCATATGTAATGGTAGCTCAAACTGGAGCTACTATTTATTTATGGCCTAAAGAAGTACCGGGCGAAGTAAATGAAAAACACCCGGCCAAACAAAGCGCTAATGTCTCTGATAATGTTACACGATTAACAGAAGTTACCAACCCGATGCTACGGGTTTTTAGTCCGGAGAAACCTAATAATTCTAAGGCAGGAATTATCATTTCTCCTGGTGGCGGGTATAAAATTTTAGCGATAGACAAAGAAGGTTATGAAATTGCCGCATGGTTAAATAGTTTAGGCTATACTGCCTTTGTTTTGCAATATCGGGTTCCGGGAAAACAAAAAGCTGCAGCTCAGGATATACAACGGGCCATTAAAATAGTGCGAAGTAAAGCATTAGACTATAATTTAAATCCTCAAAAAATAGGACTAATAGGGTTTTCCGCAGGCGGACACTTGTCGGCTTTAGCTTCCACAAATTATAAAAATAGCCTGTATAAGAAACAAGATACCATAGACGATTTTTCGAGCAGGTCAGATTTTACGATGCTTATTTATCCCGCCTATTTAGATAAAGGTGAAAACAAAACAATAGACCCCGATTTTAAATTAGAAAAGAATACAACTCCCTTTTTTATTTTCGGGACAAGCGACGATCCTTATGGTAACAGTAGTTTAGTTATGGCACAGGCATTACGGGATAATAAAATACCGCTAGAATTACATATGTATAACAAAGGCGGTCATGGCTATGGTTTGCGAAATAGTAATCCTGCCGCCCGGATATGGCCAGGTTTAGCAGAAAAATGGCTTGAAAATATCACCAAACCAACAAAAAAACTTAATGATATTCAGGTAATAGGAAGCCATAACTCCTATAAAATCCCTATTGAGAAACCTTTGTATGACTATTTATATCAAGCAGATCCTGATAAAATACAAACTTTAGAATACGGACATATTTCCTTAGAAGCGCAATTAAACTTGGGTTTAAGAAACCTAGAGTTAGATGTTTTTCATGATCCCCAGGGTGGGCGTTTTGCCAACCCAAAAGGTTTAGAAATTGTAAAATCTTTAGGGAAAGAACCCCTGGATTTTGATGTAGCTGAAAAACTGAAAAAACCGGGTTTAAAAATGTTTCATGTTCAGGACATCGATTTCAGAAGCCATCATTTGTTGTTTAAAGAAGGCTTGCAGGTATTAAAAGACTGGTCTGATAATAATCCGAATCATACTCCAGTTTTTATATTAATAAATGCAAAAGACCAAAATATACCACAAACAACCTCCCCGTTAGCTTTTACAGCCAATGCATTAGATAGTATAGATGTTGAAATAAAAAGTGTTTTTCCCACCAATAAACTTATAACGCCTGATTACGTAAGAGGAGATTTTGAAAGTCTTGAAGATGCTGTTTTAAAAGTTGGTTGGCCAGATTTAGATACGGTTAAAGGAAAGTTTTTATTTGTTTTAGATGAAAAAGAAGCTAAAGTAAATAGCTATTTAAAAGATCATGGAGCCCTAAGAGACAGAGTCATGTTCGTAAATAGTAAGGAAGGAAACCCTGAAGCAGGCTTTAGAATTATCAATAATCCGGTTACCGATTTTGAATATATACAAGAATTGGTAGCAAAAGGCTATATGGTTCGTACGCGTGCAGATGCAGGAACTAAAGAAGCACGTACCAATAACTACGAAAGATTTGAAAAGGCTAAAGCATCGGGAGCTCAGGTAATTTCTACAGATTACTATATTCCATCAGCTTTGTTCGAGTCCGATTTTAAAGTGATTTTTGATGACGGCACTTATGAACATATTAAAAAATAATTGATTGTCTGTAAAGTATCATAAACTATAAAGGACGTCATTCTGCTCAGGTATTGATAGATTTGGGAGGAGGAAAAAAAAGTTGTTCCCTTCAGAATTAGTTAAAAATTAATGATAGGTTTTATGCATCATCAAAGCAGGTACATTTTATTTAGTATTCTACTGGTACTGTTTTCGTGTGCTCAAAAAGAGAAAAAAAACCTCAAAAATATTCAAATTGCCTTTATTGCCGATGCTCATTTTCAGGATATATATGCGCAGTTCGAAGATGCTAACTATAAAGGGGTAAAAAATCCTAAAACGGGAGCCTATGTTAATATCAGGACTATGGATTCCCAATTGCAATCCACCCGAATTTTTAATGAAAATTATTTTGCGTTTATAGAAGCTTTAGATGACATTGTAGCACGAGGAATTAAATATGTGGCACTACCCGGTGATTTTAGTGATGATGGGCAACCGGTACATATAAAAGGTTTAAGCACAATATTAAATAATTACTCTAATAAATACGGTATTTCCTTTTTTGCAATCACCGGGAACCACGATCCGGTAAAACCCTTTACCCAGGAAGCTGGTAAGACAGATTTTTTAGGTGAAGGTGGGAAGGAGCAAATCATTACCAGTTCTGTCGAAAATTTAAAAAATAGTAGGGAAGGTCAATTAAAACCTATTATAACTTCAGAAATAAAAAAATGGGGTTATAAAGATATTTTAAGTGAAATGGCTGCATTTGGTTTTTATCCTCAAAAAGAATATCTGTATTGGGAAACGCCTTTTTCTACATATACCTATAAAAATTACAGGTTCAAAAATGCCAAAAAAGAGGCTGTTTTAAATAAAAGGCTTTATCCTATCGATAAAAATAATGTCCTCCCGGATGCCAGTTATTTGGTTGAACCCACAAAAGGAGTTTGGCTTTTAGCGATAGATGCCAATGTATATGTGCCTAATAAAGAATTATCTGGTGTTTCCAATAATCCCAATGACTTTTCTGGCGCAAGCATTGGTTACAATAATGTACTTTCACATAAAAGTCATTTGATAGATTGGGTAAAAAAAATTGCCCTGGAAGCCGAAGAAAACGGGAAGGTTTTAATAGCATTTAGCCATTATCCCATGGTCGATTTTAACGATGGTGCATCTGAAGAAATGAAACAATTTTTTGGGGATGATAAAATGCAATTGCATCGTGTACCCCAGGAAGATGTAGCCGAAACATTTGCAGATGCCGGCATTCAAATTCATTTTGGCGGGCATATGCATATAAATGATACGGGGGTAAGTACAAGTAATAAAGGGAATACATTATTCAATATCCAAACACCCTCATTAGCGGCTTACGCACCGGCATATAAAATACTTTTCATTCACTCAAATTCAGAATTTGAAATAGAAACGGTGGTGATAAAATCGGTTAAAAACTTCGATAGGTTGTTCCCATTATATGAACAGGAATATGCCTATTTAAAAGAATCAGGGCAGGCTTCAATTTGGGATAGAAAGATCCTTTCAACTAGAAATTATAAAGATTTTACACAATGGCATTTGAAAGAACTGTTGCGACTTCGGCTTTTACCGAATGATTGGCCCCAGGGATTTTCTGAAACTATATTACCATTATCCGGCAAAGAATTATTGTTGAGAAATACCGTTGAAAATGATAAATTAAACCAAGCATTGCGGGACAACAACCTAAGCTTAAAAAGTTTTGAAAATTGGACCGGGTTCGATATGATTTACGATTTTTATAGATTAAGAAGCGCAGATGAAATAGCGGAAATAGATATTGGAGCCAGGCGTTTAAAACAGTACGAGCTGGTTTGTAATCAATTAAAAAAATCAGAAGATACCACCTATAAATTATGGGCTGCAATCTTTGATAAAACTAGGAATGGTGAGCCATCAAATCATTTTATGATAAATTTAGACTTCAATACCATAAAAAATATAGCACCAGAAGAATGAAAACACTGTCTCAATGAAATACCGTTTTATCATACTATCCTTGTGTTTGATGCTATTTTTTTTGAGATCTTATTCTCAAAATATCAAATTTGAACATTATAATGAGAACGGAGGCTTATCGCATAATTCGGTGCGCCATATTGTCCAGGATAAACATGGGTTTTTATGGCTAGGTACATTTTCTGGTCTAAATAGGTTTGACGGGTATGAATTTAAATCGTTTTTAAGTTCTTCCGAAGGAAATAATAAAATTAACAATAACGATATAACAGCTCTGGAGTTAGATGAAGTATCAAATCACCTATGGATTGGTACTCGAAAAGGCTTAACACTTTTAGAGTTAGATACCTACAAATTCACTACATTTTTAACAGAAAAAGGCAATCCCAATAGTTTACAGGATGAGGAAATACGCTCTATATATGTAGATAAATACAAACGGGTTTGGGTGGGTACCAAAGACCAGGGTGTTTTTCTATTTCATTTTGAAGAAAACAGGTTTGAAAAAATAGAATTAACGGGTTTTAATTATGTTAAAGAAATTTTTGAGGATTCAAGTGGTAATACATGGGTAGGTAGCTATGGTACGGCATCTGTTGCGAAAATAAATTTAGATGTTTCTGGTAACATAAAACAAGTAACTTCTTATAAACTTAATATTCCTAACTCTTTAGAGGTAAATCCATATTTGAATTTTATTTATGAAGATGCCAAAAGGGATATATTTATAGGAACCAGAAAAGGTTTGTATAAATTAAACAAGAAACTAAATGAATTTGAAAACCTTTATATTGAAAACAACGGAATAAGAGACGCTTTAGGGCCGTATTTTCTAACGGTAGCTCAGGCACCAGATGGTAAATATTGGGTGGGTACGCTGGGCGGACTCCTAGTCTGTGATCAATTGGAAGACATTAGTAAAGGTGATTTTAAAAGATATTATTCTGTTTTAACAGACCAAACATCTTTAGTAGATAATTTAGTTTCTGCTTTATATTTTGATGCTTCCGGCATTTTATGGATAGGTACCGAAGATGGCTTGGATAAATACGATCCTTTTGAAAATCAATTCAACCTTAATAAAGATATTTCTCGTTTTATAGGTAATCAGGCACCAAGGGTAAGGGGCTTTGCCAGGACCTATAATGATAAAGTTATGGTGGCTACTCGCCATAACGGACTTTTTATTTCAGATGGGGATCATTTTATTCCGCTATACAATAATCAAAAAGATATTGCCAGTATTTATTCTATAGATGGTAGAATATTTTACTGCGGTTTATGGAATGGTAAGCTATTGGCTTACAATTACATTACAAACAAATCTAGGGAAATAGATATAGGTTTTGAAAAATCCCCTGTTTCGGCTTTCGAAAATTTAGGGGAAAACAAACTTATGGTAGGCTCGTTTGGTGAAGGAGCTGTAATTTTAGATACAAAAAGCAGAGATGGGAAATCTTCTAAAATGGCTTTGTTGTAAGAAGTGGAAATAAATGAAATTATTAAAGATCAATTTAACGATGTATGGTTTGCTACCGAAACAGGAGTGGTAAAATATACTTTAGAAACAGGTACTCAAGTTGTTTATAAATCCTCTTTTAATAATAAAAAAGGACTTCCACATAATAATGTAAGTGATATTGTTTTTGATGACGCTGGTAAACTGTGGGCTGCAACCCGAAAAGGATTAAGCTATTTTGATAAAGAAGAAAATAATTTTTTGCCTTTAAAAAAACCTGAAGAACTGGCAGGTAAATGGGTAACCGATATACTTACTGATATTAATGGCGATTTATGGCTAAACATAAATAACAATAGTGTGGCCAGGCTTAAAGCAAATCAAAAAGACTATAATATTTATCATGTTAATAGTGGGAATAGACTGGATTTTTTCAGCTCTAGGGGCTTTTATAATTTCGGAAATTCAGATATTTATTTAGGAGGAAAAAACGGTATAATATATTTTTCACCCTATACCATACAAGAAAACCAATTATCGCCCAAGCCTGTAATTACTGAAATTAAAATACAAAATGAAATAGTAGTTCCCGGCAAAGAAATAAACGAGGATACCCCTCTCAAAAAAGATTTTAATCAAACAAAAAGTATAGAACTTAATTATAAAAACCGGAATTTTTCATTTCAATTTTCCACTCCCTCTTATGCAAATGAACGGCTAAACAAATTTGAATATAAATTAGAAGGATTTGATGATAATTGGATAACTGCAAGCAGTAACTCCCGAACAGTTCAGTATACTAATTTATTTCCGGGTAACTATGTGTTTAAAATTAAATCCAGCAATAGTGACGGGCACTGGAGTGATATTGTTTCTTATAAAATAAAAATCAAGAGACCGTTTTGGTTAACCTACCAGGCACTCATCCTTTTTTTGTTGCTCCTTGCCTTAATCCTCTATTTCGTTAGACGAGAAGTGAAAAACCGGATGCGTTTAAAACAGGAACTCGTTACAGAAAAAGTGAACAGGGAGCGCGACATAAAATTGAATAATGAGAAATTAAGATTTTTCACCAATATCTCTCATGAGTTAAGGACACCTTTAACCCTTATTTTAGGGCCTGTAAAGCAATTAATAGAAGAGGGTAAGGACTATAGCAATGAGTATCAAAAAAGCAGATACAACCTTATACATCAAAATGCCAGTAGACTTTTAAATTTAGTAAACCAGGTACTGGATTTTAGAAAGGCACAAACAGGTGAACTTAAACTAAAAGTATCAAAAACCGATATTTTACAGTACACCAAAGATACATTCGATTCGTTTAAAGAGTTTGCTTATAATAAACATATTCAGCTAAGCTTTAATACTGAAAATGAATCGATTGTTGGGTGGATAGATAAGGATAAATATGATAAAATTCTCTATAACTTGTTGTCTAATGCTATAAAGTTTACCAATAAATATGGGCATGTAGATTTATTTGTTGGTATAAAAGACGGAGATGAAGGTTATTTGATTATTGAGGTGAGTGATGATGGGATAGGTATACCAAAAAAGAGTCAGAAAAAGATATTTACAAGGTTTTACCAGGCCACAAATAGTAAGGAGAACAATACGGGTTCAGGAATTGGATTGTCACTGGTCAAATCCCTGGTCGATTTGCATAAAGGAAGCATAAAAGTAAAAAGTACACCGAACAAAGGCAGTGTTTTTACCGTTGAAATTCCTGTAAAACGCAGTTTTTATAAGAAAAAAGAAGTTTTTGAGTATGTAATAAATAAGGACAGGCAGGAAATTACACCTCAAATTCCTGTTAAAAAAGCAACTACCAATACCGAAATTAAAGAAAAGATACTGGTTATTGAAGATAACCTTGAACTAAGAAAATATTTAATAGATTATCTATCTAATTATTATAAAGTATATGAAGCTGAAAATGGAGAAGAAGGCCTTCAACTCTGCCGGCAAATAAAGCCAATATTATGTGTAGCCGATGTGATGATGCCAGTTATGGATGGCCTTCAATTTTGCAAAGAACTTAAAAATGATGACTTTATTAGCCACATTCCTGTGATCTTATTAACCGCACTTTCCGAAAATGAAGATAAGGTGAAAGGCTACGATGTAGGGGCAGATGGATATTTAGTAAAACCTTTCGATCCTTCCTTATTAAAATCAATAATTGTAAATATTATAAAAACAAGATTAGAGCTAAAATCGAAATTTTCAGACGATGCAGAGAGCGAAATAGGTTTGCTTACCCATTCTCCCGTAGATAAGGCTTTAATGGAAAAAATATCACACCTAATTGAAGAAAATCTTAGTAAGGCAGATTTAACCACCAGTTTTTTGTGTGAAGAGTTAGGGATGAGCTCTTCAAAACTTTATAGAAAAATAAAAGAACTAACCGATTTGGCACCTAATGAGTTTATTAGGACCATTCGATTAAAAAAATCAGTCCAACTTCTAAAAACAAAAAAGCATAATGTATCGGAAGTGACCGACCTGGTAGGCTTTAACGATCCCTTATATTTTAGCCGTTGCTTTAAAAAACAATTTGGTTTTCCTCCCAGTAAATTGCTGAAGTAGATAGTGTTACCTTTTAATTTATTTTATTTTTTCCATGTTTTTGATGTATTAATCCATTTCGTAAATTGTTTAATGTTTTAAATTGCATGAGTGAAATAGGATAGTTAACAATTAAGCTCTAAAGTATAAACAACGATGAAGGACTCATTAAATAAAGATCGACATGACCCTATGGGTAATATTGATGATTGGGAAGATAATTTATTGCAAAGGTATCCTGATCCTGCTGAAACTAAAAAAGAGAAAGATGAGTTTAGAAACTATGTAGATTCAGAACGATTAGATACGGTTAGGGAATTTTATAAAATGAATCATGAATACCAAACATATGATTTTGTTTGTTATAAAGAAACAGAGTTTTTAAAATTCAACAAAAAAGAAATGTCTATTTGGGAAGCAGTCGACTTTTTAAATACCTTGGTAGACGATAGTGATCCCGATATAGATTTAGATCAGTTACAGCATTTGTTACAAACCTCTGAAGCGATAAGGGCAGACGGTCATCCAGACTGGCTGGTACTTACGGGTTTTATACACGATTTAGGCAAAGTACTATGCTTATTTGGCGAACCGCAATGGGCCGTAGTAGGGGACACTTTTCCGGTAGGATGTGCCTTTTCCGGTAAAATTGTATATCCCGAATTCTTTGTAAATAATCCAGACTATACAGATGAACGCTATAATACTAAATACGGGGTCTATGAACCAAATTGCGGCCTGGATAATGTTAAAATGAGTTGGGGACATGATGAATATTTATATCAAATCATGAAAGATTACCTGCCAGAGCCTGCATTATACATAATTAGGTATCATTCGTTTTATGCGCAGCACCGAGAAAATGAGTATGCACATTTAATGAACGAGAAGGACATTGAAATGTTTGAATGGGTTAAAAAATTTAATCCTTACGATTTATATTCCAAAGCACCCATACCACCCAAGGTTAAAGACCTAATGCCTTATTATAAAACTCTTGCCGAGAAGTATTTACCCGGAAAATTGAACTTCTAAAAGCTTGCTTTTATTTTCTGAAAAAAGCTCTAACATATTTTTAGGGCTTTTTTGCTTTCCAACTATCTATAAAGATCATATTGTATGTATACCGCTCTTACTTTCGTAGCTTTCCTGGCCTTTGTTGCTATTTATTCCTGGTATAAGCTCCGAAAAGAAAAGTTAGATTCACAAGATGGTTATTTTCTTGGCGGAAGAAGTTTGACGGGTGTAGTTATCGCCGGATCTATGCTGCTTACTAATATTTCTACCGAGCACCTTATTGGTATGAATGGATCTTCATATAAAAACGGATTTATTATTATAGCCTGGGAAGTGACCTCGGCTTTGGCGCTAGTGGCAGCAGCTATTTATTTTGTACCTAAATATTTAAAAATGGGATTGACAACCATACCACAATATTTAGAAAATAGGTTCGACGGCACCACAAGGACTTTGGTGGCTTTTTTTTTAATGATATCATTTGTTGTCACACTTTTACCAATCGTTTTATATACAGGGGCAATTAATTTAGAAAGTATTTTTAACGTCTCTGAAGTCCTGGAAGTGTCCAAAAAAGATGGACTACAGATCACGGTGGTGGCAATTGGGGTACTAGGGTCCATATATGCGATTTTTGGTGGTTTAAAGGCGGTCGCAATTTCAGATACAGTGAATGGGATTGGACTTTTAATCGGTGGATTAGCGATTCCCTTAATAGCTTTGGTTAGTATAGGAGATGGAAACCCTCTTGATGGTTTAGTTAAAGTTTATAATCATAGCCCGGAAAAATTTAATGTTATTGGAGCAGAAGATTCTGTGATGCCTTTTAGTGTTCTTTTTACCGGATTAATTATTAATCAGCTATACTTCTGGAGTATGAATCAAACTATAATTCAGCGTGCATTAGGAGCAAAAAATTTAGTTGAAGCCCAAAAAGGCTTGCTGTTTACCGGAGTTTTGAAAATATTAGTGCCTATTATAATTATTTTACCGGGAGTTATTGGCTTTTATTATTTTGGGGATTCGCTATATGCTAGCCAGGATATGATTTATCCAGAACTGATTAAAAAATTATTACCAGTAGGTTTGGTGGGTGTTTTTGCGGCCATTGTGATGGGGGCAGTTTTAAGTACTTTCAATAGTGTGTTAAATAGCGCTGCAACCATTTTTAGTATTGATATTTATAAGCGACACTTTGGAAAAAATAGTAGTGATAAAAAATTAGTCACTATAGGTAAATTAACATCTACTGTGTTGGCAATTTTCGCCATCTTAGTAGCACCAATGGTAGCGAATGTCCCCGATGGGTTATACCAGCTTTTGCAGCAGTTAAACGGTATTTTCTTTATTCCTATAGCTTCAATTATGTTGGCTGGTTTTTTTCTTAAGAATATATCGGCACTAGGCGCGAAAGCGGCGTTATTTGTAGGACTGACATTTTATATTTTAACAACCTTTGTCTTTAAGATTGATATTCATTTTGTTCATGTTTGGGGAATAGAATTTATCTTAAATCTTATAGTGATGTTTTCTGTATCTTATTTTTATCCTGTTGCCAAAAAGATGTATCAGAAAGAATTGCCCTTTGTTGAAATGGTAGAATGGAAATATACGAAGCTAATGGCTACATTGCTTTGTGTTACGACCATTGTGATTTATGTTTTATTAGGTAGAAACTAGTTAAGATAGAAATTTAATTTAGCCACCAAATCAAGAAAATAAAATTTCTTGAAACCGACTATCTCCAAGACTGAACCGTTGGGGAATTTTATAGATTGGATAAAGCAATCACCTCTGGGAAATAATGATGCGCCTTTCTACCGAAAATAATAAGTACGGCGGGATAAATCATAAGACAATACCCAGCACAATAATCGAAGTTTTACAGTCTCCAGTAAAATAAGGGAAACATCTTTAAAATTGTTTTTTAAACTGCAGGAAGTATAAACGAGTAAACTACGGCAATGGCTGAAGCTTTCGTGGCGATAAAATAACCGGTTACGATTCCGCCAATCTTTTTTTACTTCATTAATTCTACCTTCGTCATAAGGATACCTGGAAAAACAATGAATTCTTTTTCATCTGATCGGACTAAGCTTCATGCACTTGATGTTTTCTTTTCATCAGACTTATCAAAGCTCAGATATACCAATCCAGCTATTAGTTCTTCTTGTTAATTGATATCAAATAAAATTTGCTGTTTATTTTCCAATACAGAAGTTTTCAGTTCCCGGATTTACTGGGTTTAGGAGAAATCGAGGTGTAATCCAGGTACAAACCCATTTCTAACATCTTAAAATAAATCAAAAAATATTATCAAATATTTAGTCTTTTGTGAATTTAATAAAAAATAATACAATTTACTTTTAAAGTGAATTCCGAAGTTTTAAGCCTCCAACGGCCAATCTTTATATTGACCTTCGGCTTGTTCAATAACTTCTTTCAAAAGTGTATCCAATTCAGAGAACGGAACTTTTCCGCGAAGTTCTTTTTTAACAGCCAAACGAATAGCCGCTTTGGCATTTTCCTTTTTAGTCCAGTCGAGTTGAAGGTTTTTCTTGACGGAGTTTACTACTGTATGCACCAGGTCCTGGATGGGTCCGGTTTGGTTGAGCAACTTTTCGTTGGCAGATAACAAATCATAGAAAGCCAGTTCATCTTCGGTTAAACCGAGTTGCTTGGTCCTGATATCATCTTGTTGGAATTCATTGGCGATATCAAGCAGGTGTTTGATGGCGGCTATGGAATCTAAAGAATTCCGGTGGTAGTTGCTCAGCACCTTTTCCAGCTCGTCTTTCAGTTTTCGCATCCTGCGGATGTTCTTGGGCATTCGCACCCGTATCTCGTCATTGATGATCCTGCGCAGCAATTCCATTTTGATATTTTCGTCGCCTTTTTCCTTTACAATGGCCTGGAACCTATCGTCTACTATGGAAATATCGATCTTATCCAGGTTGTACATTTTTGCCAGGTCTACAATTTCCTGCGATTCCAGGGATTTGCTTATCAGGTCTTTTATCTTTTCATTCTTCTCCCTGCGCGGACCGGGAGGAAATTTGATTTTTCTTATAATTTGGCGGATCTTCTGAATGATGCCGACTTCCTCCTGGATCTTCCAGATGCGGGAATCTGAACTGGTCATTGCCACCAGCTCTGCCAGCTTTCGCTCTTCGAGCAAAAAAGCATCGGTAACGACATCAGATTTTAAAAGATTATTTACTATCCCGCTGGACCATTTCATCTTGTCCATATCGGACATTGAATTAATACTTTCCGCAGAAAAATCACCAATCAAATCCTTCACTTTTCCAAACTGCTCCAGACATATTTTTACCGCGGCTTCAAGATCCAACGTGGGTTTTCCTTCCCCACCTCCGCCGGTGTATTTCTTGGTGGCTTCGGCCAAAAAGCCGGAAATTCCTATAAAATCTACTACGAGTCCGTTGGGTTTGTCTTTAAAAACCCGGTTCACCCTTGCAATGGCCTGCATCAGGTTATGGCCTTTCATTATTTTATCCACATACATCGTATGGGCGCAAGGGGCATCAAAGCCCGTGAGCCACATATCGCGAACAATCACCATTTGTAAAGGATCTTCAGGCGTGCGGAAACGCTTCTTTATGGCTTCCATCGCATCTTTGGTGCGTACGTGAGGATTCCAGTCTGTAGGATCTTTGCTGATGTTTCCTGTCATTATCACGGCTACTTCAGGACAAGCTTCCAGCGCGGTGAGGGCGTTGTACATTTTTACGCAGTTCTTGCGGCTCATACACACGATCATCGCTTTGCCTTCCAGGCTTTCTGTTCTCGCCCTGAAATGGGTGAGGATATCTTTGGCAACTCTTTCCACCCGGTCAGCAGCCCCGGCGGCATCTTCTATCGCTGCCCAAACGGCATTGTTCTCCTCGTCTTCATCTTCTTCCATTTCATCCAGCTCCTTATTATAGTTGGCTTTGATGTTGAGCGGAACCATTTTTGGCTCGTAATAAATGGGCACCGTGGCACCGTCTTCCACGGCCTGTTTGATATCGTAGGTGTGAATGGTGGGGCCAAATACCTGTTGGGTATCGGCATCTTTGCCATCTACGGGAGTTCCGGTGAAGCCTATAAAGGAGGCATTGGGCAAAGCACGTCTGATGTTCTGCGCAAAGCCGCCGCTATGGAATCCATACTGGGTGCGATGGGCTTCATCTGCCATCACGATCAGGTTATAACGTTCAGAAAGTACCGGGTGGGAGAGCTCTTTTCCCGAAGCCAGTTCTTTTAAGCGGAATTTCTCAATGGTGGTAAAGATCACGCCGCCGCCATCGGTGCTCAGAAGGGCCCGCAGCTCATCTGTGGTATCGGCGTGTTGCACGTGGCCCACCAGGTCTTTGCACAGCACAAAATTCTCATAGAGTTGCTGGTCCAGGTCATTGCGGTCTACCTGGATGAGGATGGTGGGATTTTTCATTTCGGGCATTTGCCTGAGGATCCCGGTAAGGATGGCCATCGAAATGCTTTTACCCGATCCCTGGGTGTGCCAGATCACTCCCAGCCGACCGTCACCCTTGGGTTTTATATTTTCTACCGCAGAGTCCACCGCTTTTTTAATGCCCCAATACTGGTGATATTTTGCGCCTTTTTTGACTATTTTCCCGTTGTGGTCTTCGTGGAAAATGAAGTTTTGCAGGTAATTCAATAAGGTTTTCTTCGGAAATAATCCCTTCAGCAAGGTCTCCAGCTGCAGTTCCTGTTTCTGCTGAAGATCATCCCCGTGCAGACTTTTCCACGGAGCAAACCACTTTAGGGATGAGTTGTACATCCCGTGCAGGGTTTCCAGCCCATCTGAAACTACCGTGATGGCATTGTAATCAAACAGCTGCGGAATATCCTGAAAGTAATGCCCAATTTGCCGGTGGGCGTTTTCCACACCCACCTCGGGATCAAACATATTCTTGAATTCAAAAACAATGAGCGGAAGTCCGTTGATGAAAACGAGCAGATCTGTGCGGCGGCTGTTCTTGCCAATGATCTTTACTTCATCTGCACACACAAAAGTATTTTTCTCAGGTTCCCGGTAATTGATAGGGTAGAGGTGCCGGGCCTGTTCTTTGCCCGATGCATCTTTCCAAGTAATGGAAACCCCCTGGGTCATTTTAAGATGAAAATCGCGGTTGCGGTGATCGAGATCCATTCCCTCGTGTTGGGTAAAAGCTGAAAGCGCTTCATTGATGGCGGTTGCCGGAACATCGGGATAGGAATTTGTTAAAAATTCACGAAGGTCCTCCTCCAGCACCACCTTTTTTAAGTCCCGCTGCAGGGAATTGCCTTCTTTATAGGTGTACCCCAACTCCTGAAGGCACTCTATGGCAGCCTTTTGCACCGTAATCTCGATCATTTGTGTCATAGAATTTCAGATAAGGTTTTCTCCGCATCTTTCACGCGGACTTCCCCGCTGATGAGTTTTGGCAATAAGGTGTCGCGGAGTTGGGTTAGGGTTTGGTTTTCTATATTGTTTTTTGAGAATTGGAGGTAAAGAGGTTCAGCTATTTCATTAAACTTTTCCAATATATTTTGAGTTGGAACTACGAGTTTTGCTTCTTCAAAAACTTTCCCAGTTACTGCTGGATATGAAGATCCTGTCGCTCTGGAAATCAAATAGTCCACGAAATTCTCTGTGCAAGTGTAAGGATACAAAAAGGAATATGGAACCGTCTTTGGCGAAGTAACAGCAAATCCCGTTGAAACTATAGTGCGGTTATTAAAACCTAAAGCTAAAAATCTGGACTTTCTATTTGGTCTCACTGTGGACCATACTATGTCGCCGTCTGAAATAATTCGACGTGCTCTACTCGGAGCTTCGGAAAATAATATAGGTTTAATATTTTCTACCCAACCTTCTTCAACAGAAGCGATATCTATGTACTCTATGATTTTAACTTTTGCATTTTTACTTATGGACTTAGAATTAACCTCTGCAACTTCTTTAATTTTTTTCACTTCCCATTCCTTCGGAATTTCTCCCAATTCTGAATCTACAAATTCCCCATCCTGAAAAGGCCCAAAATCAACGAACCAATGCTTGTATAGTGCTATTGACATTTTTTCCAAAGTTTGGTTCATCTGAAGGTTGAGCTTGATCTTATCATCTAAAGCGGAAAGGATGGAAGCGATGGTTTTTTGTTCTTGTAGAGGAGGGAGTTTAATTTCAAAATTTCCAATTTGAGTTAGACTAATATGTGGAATAGAAGTTCCAGTTTTAACGTTGTCAATGTATTCTTCAAAAATTTTGTTATTAATAAGTTGCCAAAGGAACTTTTGCTCAGCTATTTTTGGTTTAGCATTTACACGCCCCACTCGTTGGGCTAAAATTGATGGAAGATCTTGACTTCTTACAATAGCTCTGTTTTTACCGATCTTAGAACCATCCATACCAATAACTATATCTCCTTCTTCTACTACATATTTATCCAGCTTTTTCATTGAATTATTCCAGTAACGACTATCATCGCCCCATCGTAAATAACCTTCGGTAATATTCTTACCACGTATTACTTTTAATTCTCCTGAATAACGGTAATCTTTACTTTTGAAAGCAAAACCAGTTGATAAATTTGCAACTTCTCCAAGTTTATATGTTTTCCAATTTTCTGGCATTAGTTGTTGTTTATTTTTTAACATCCGGTTTAACCCAAGTTGCGGTAATTTTTATTTTTTCCTTTTTTTCTTGGTTTCAATTATATAAAAGTTGTCCTTATCCTCAATCACAAAGTCAAAATTCTTCATTTTTTCTAATGAATTAGAAAGTTCATTATATTGAATAGCATAGTTTTCGGTGAAACTCTTAAGCGAATTTTCTATTTGAAATGACATATTTTGAAGTTGACTAAAATCTGGTAATTTAATCGAGTTTTTATTTTCTTCTCTCAGCCTCTCAATTTCAGTTTCCATTTCATCCACTTTAATCTGAAGCTCGTTTTTCTCCTCAAGAATTTTATTATTTAAGGATTCAAGTCCTTCTTTAGTGCTTAAATAATGCCCCATAATTTTCTCGGAAGTCAATTCTTTAAGAGTTTCATTTCTCTCTTTCAAGACTTTTATTTGTTCCTGAATTGATTCAATTTGGGCTTTCTTAGCTTCACGAAATTCCGAACTCCATCTTATTTTCGCAACCCAAGCTAAAATTGATGCTATAATACTTAGGCCGGTGATTGTTATATATACTATTTCCATTTATTGAGTAGTCCAGTTTAAATTCGGTGTTTTTTTTAAAATCCATACTTGTCTTTTCGAAGCTTAAATGCTTTTTCTCCACCTTCCATTACTGATGTGATTTCATTTCTAACTAATTTTTTGTCAATTGCACCTTCTTCTTTAATAATTCCTCTAGTCTGACTTGTAGAATCTTTATAATCGCAACAAATCACAAGCTCTGCATCTCCGTTAACAACAAGGTTTGCATTGTGGCTAGTAAAAATTAGTTGTCTTTTTTTCTTTGCGTCCCAAATATTTTTGATTATTTGATCGATTGCTCTATTATCAATATCGTCTTCAGGTTGGTCTATCAGAAGTGGAATTCCGGGTTGATTTAGAAGGACAGTAAGTAATGCAGTCGCCTGTTGGCCCGCAGACGCTTCTCTAAATGGGATGACATCCCCAAGCTGGTTATTGGTTGTGTAAAAGAATTCAGGATTAAATTCTAATTCACTGACTGAAAGTCTTAGCCAATCATCAGTAGTTAACTTGTTGCAGAGTTTGGTTTTATGTTCTTCACTGTAACCGCAGCTTGTTAGTTTTGGTGTTTCAGGAATTGCCAATGTTTTGTCTTCAGAAACCTTTAGTTCAGCCAATAATCTAAACTCCTCAAGAATATCAGTGTATTCTTTAACTGGGTCAGCCGATTCCCTGATGCTCTCTATAATGGCATCTATTCTTTCTTCTCTTATTCGTGTGCCTTCAAAAATGCTCTTGAGTTGTGTCTTTAATGGCAAAAGATTTATACTTTTTGTAACCTCTGCTTTTATAAGGTTTTTGGAAAGTCCTGTGAATTTTAGAGCTTGTTCATTTAATAGCGAAACCTTTTCTGTATGATAATTAAGCCAATTTAGCTTCTGTTCATCAAATTCTTCTTCAGGTGTACCAATCTCTTTGATTAGTAAAGTTCTATCAGAAATTATTTTACTAATCTCACTAATTCTTTTCTCAATATTTTGAATCTCTGATAATTGTTGTTGGCTCGATTGAGATGTATTTTTTGCTTGTTCATATGCGACTTCAAATGCTGCTTTCTTCTCAGTCCATTCTTTAATCTTGTTATTGAGTGTAGCTAATTTTTCAGAACTAAAGATTTCTTTAAAAGCCTGAACTGTAACCTTTATCTCTGAAAATTTAGAGTCTACTTCATTGGAAATTTCTTGAATCAAAGTTTTATTTTCCAATTCCTCTATACTTCCTAAAGGTTCAGGATAAGTTTCCAATAGTTTTAAAAGTTCATCCGCTTTATTTTCAAAAATCTGCAATTCATTTTTTGAATTAGAGATAATCGAATCCTCTATTTCAAATTTTGATTTTTTATTAATTGTTTGCTGATCTGTTTCAGAAACACCTCTAAGTGATTTTCGGATATTGTCTGCTTGATTATTTAAAGAGTTTGATTCAAGATTAAAATTGTCAATTTCTTGCTGAATCTCTTTTTTTCTAATTAATTGATTGTAGGAATTCTTAAGTTTTGTTCCCGTTTCACTTAATTTAAATTTAATTGTTCCTAAACTATTGGTAATGGGTTGTTCGATGAACCTCTTTAATTCTTCGGTTTTTACTCCAACATCACTTAATTGCTTTTGACTATAGGATTGAATAGGTAAAACCTTCCTAACATCATCCTCTTTGACTTGTTGAAAATCTCCGTTGCCAATTTTTAACAATATTTCTCTCGTTTGTGAATTCCGCTTAACTATATGCAGTATTCCATTCTTTACCATAGTTATACGTACTTCACCACCAACATCAGAAAGCGTTTTTTGGATTAGAGCTTTCCTCCTTTTTTCTATAATACTTAATTCATCAAAATCAGAGTTCTGAATAGTTTGGTCACACAATCCCCATCTTAAATATTCAAGAATTGTAGATTTACCTGTTCCTCTTCCACCAATAAGTGCATTATATTGTTGGTTTAAGTTAATATTGAATGTTCCTAAAAATTTTGATATAGTTACATCCACAGATTGAATGAAAATTTGCGGTAATTCAGGTTCTACTTGGGATATTCTAGATTCTTTAGCCAGACAGGCTTGTTTAATAGCTTCGGCAGTTGGTTCAGCCCACTTTATCCAAGTCGAATATTTGCCAAATTCTCTGCCGTCTTCATACCGATTATCTGACGTAGAAATTAATGCTATGGACTTGTTGCCATAATTAACATCACCACCATTAATTTTATTTTGATAACCACTTTCAGTTGAAATAGCTTTGTCAACATACCCTCCTACACAAGGCATTTTTCTATAATGCTCATGAAAACCACTTCGCATTATTGTATGTTCTCCACCTTTCCCAACATTTGGTAAGATTACATATCTTCCTTTACAGTAGTTTAGTTCATTTAGTTTTTCATGTAAATGAACTAAGTCATTGACTACAGTCTGTGATATTTTTAAAGTCGGTGTAGTAAATTTTTCAAATTCATTTGTTGGATTGATTCCAAAAAAGTTTATTACTGAATCCAAATTGGTATCACTGAAGTCAGAGTCAAAAATGATAATACATTGGCTTACAGGATTTGCCAAACTCATTTCAATACCTGGAAAAACAGTAATAACTTTATCGAATTCTGAATTTGATTTAAATTCTTGATTTTGTATTTCCGCAACTTTTCTTAACTGTTTAACAAATACAACATCATGATGGTCAGTCATCGCAATTGCATTTAATCCAGCCTCTCTAATTTTTTGTAAATATTCTTTCGAAAACTGCTCCCTTTCTAAAGTAATTTTTTCCTTTTGTTCAGGTGTTATATTTTCAATTTCTTCAGAACTAAGTCCATATTTATTTCCAGTATAAGCTATATCTCTAGGGCTATGTACCTGAAAATCGCATCTGTAAAAGTGAGCGCCTTTATCCATTTATTTCTTTTTCAATATTATATTCTTGCTATTCGTTTTGAAATTACCGCTTATGTCTCGGATATGAGTAATTGTAGTTCTTTTACCATATATCATCTAATTCATCAAATAAATTTCCTTCATCGGTTTCAACATCTTCTTTTAAAGAATTTACTAAAAACAGTGATTCTTTAGCTCGTGTGAGTGCTACATATTTTAGGTTGTTTTCTTGAACTGTTTCCCAAGGTTTATGATTGTCCTTCTTCATTGGTAGTTTATCATAATCCAATATAAAAACTCTTTTATTTTCAAGACCTTTAGCTTTGTGAATTGTTGATAGCTTAATTGCTTCTTCACTTTCAGTTACCAGTCCTTCTATTCTTTTTACTAATTCATTTATTGTTGAAACATCTAAATGAATAGAGGATTGTTTCTGTAGAAAATTTATTCTTCTCTCTATATATTCGGTTTCTTCTTTTATAAATTCATCCTTTAATGATTTATTAGACATTTTTTTTGCTCTTTGCTCAACAAAATAAATGTTTCTTTCTTTGATTTTTTCAAAGAAATTATAGCTGTTTTTAAATACATTTCTCGTATTTAATTCTTGTTTTGAAAACAAAAAACGAAGTTCATTGAATAATTCTTTAACATCGTCTTGATGGATATTTACTTTTCTGTTATTTTCTAGTAGAATAAAAAGTAATGTTGTTAAAGGTGCTTTAGTTCGACTGATCATTAAGTCTCCATCTTTAGCAACTTCAATAACTTGGTTAAACTCAAGTTTTTCAATAACACCATCTTTATCTTTAAAAGGCTTTATATCTGCTCTAAAATTTTGTGCATACTCAATTACATTATTTGGACATCTAAAACAATAAGACAAGGTCAGTTTATTATGATTTTTTAATAAATCTTCAAACCTGCTAAATGATTCAATGTCTGCTCCTGTAAAACCATATATTGATTGATAAGGGTCTCCAACCGCAATTACACGGCCCGATTTTTTAACATATTTTAATGCAATAGCCAGTTGAGCCTTTGATAAATCTTGACATTCGTCAACAAAGAGAATATCATAACTTTTAATAGGATAAAGTTCAAATACTTTTGGTAAGTAAAGCATATCTGTCAAGTCGATAATATTATGACTTTTTGCAATTTTATTTCCTTCTGCTAAAAGACGCTCTGTTCCTTTGAAAAGTATATCGATAACCTTGTCAAGTATTTTTTCATTTGTCTTATTTGGGTCAATAATGTTGAAATGAATTGCCATTTCTTTAAAGTCTGAAAAATTGTTTTTTGCTAATGTCAACCTAAATTTGTCTACCGAGTCTAGAAGTTTGTTTTTGAAAGAATTGAAATAATTGGTTAGCTGACTTTTTTCAAAACTATTTTCAGGTTCAGAACTTATATCGTAAAGTTTTAAATACCTGAAGAAAGATTCTTTGTTGTAGCTTTCAACAGAACCTGCAATCAATTCGTTGTATTTTCGCTGCTTAACATTGTATGGACGCTCTGTGTTTGATTTTAATATTTCAAAACCAAGTTGATGTAAGTTTTTGACAACAATGTTATTATTACCTTTTCTTAAAACTCTTTCTTGAATTTCGTCTCTTATGCTTTTGTTAAATGCACAAAAAAGAAGTGATTTATTTTTGTCAACAAAACTTATGCTTTCAATTATGGTTGTAGTTTTTCCAGAGCCAGCAACCGCATCAATAATTCCATGATTTGAATCGAACTTTATAAAATTATATACTTTTTCTTGTTCTGGTGTTGGTGTCATTTAGGTCAATTCTGTTTTTTCAAATTACAGGCAACAATGTGCTCAATGTATTCTTCTATGCTAAAAGGCCATTTTTTTAATTTTAAACTATTTTTTCAAAATTTGCTTTGATCCTTTCTTTCAATTCCTCTCCTTTTTCGAACTGCATTAATAACTGGGTCTTGAGACCCTCCATCTTTTCTTCAAAAGGAATTCCGTCGTCTTCTTGGGCTTCAGTGCCTACGTAGATGCCTGGGGTGAGTTTGTAATCTTGTTTTTGAACCTCGGCTATGGTTGCTGCTTTAGAGAAACCTTCAATGTCAAGGTAGCCCTCGACTGCGCTCGGGCTGACATCTTGCGGGGTTACATTGCGCCATTTGTGGTAGGTTTCAGCAATTTTATTAATATCATCATCACTAAATACCCGCAATTTCCTGCTGGCCATAGTGCCCATTTTGGAGGCGTCCAGGAACAGGATCTCGTTATTGCGTTCACGGTGGGTGCCGTCTTTTCCATCGCGGTTCTTGCTCAGGATGAAAAGGCAGGCGGGGATTCCGGTGGTGAGGAACAGCTTATCGGGCAGGCGAACGATGGCATCTATCATAGAATTGTCTACCATATGCTGCCGCACGTTTTTCTCTCCCTTGTTGTTGGAGGTCATCGCGCCGTTTGCCATTACTATTCCGGCAGTCCCGGTGTCGCTTAAATGGTGCCAGAAGGTTTGCATCCACATATAATTGGCGCTGCCATCTGTAGTAAATTCTTCTTTGGGTCCAAATAACCGGGGATCGCCATCGGGCAGATCTTCGGGATGCCAATTGCTCACATTAAATGGCGGATTGGCAATGATATAATCGGCTTTCAGGTTTGGGAATTTGTCATCCAGCAAAGAATTTCCCAATTTAATATCAAAAGAAAGGTCCCGCAGCATAAGGTTCATAAGGCACAATCGCAATGTCTGTGCAGTCATTTCCTGCCCGTAGATCGCGATGTCTTTTTTGTTTCCGCCGTGTTCTTTAATAAATTTCAAACTCTGCACAAACATACCGCCACTCCCACAAGCCGGATCAAAGATACGGCCTTTGAAAGGCTCCAATATTTCCACCAGCAGTCTAACAATACTTCCGGGTGTAAAGAATTGTCCCGCACCTGATCCTTCCGCCATTGCAAAGCGGCCAATGTAATATTCATAGATACGGCCCAGGATATCGCTTTCGGGATTTTCCTTTTCAGAAAATTTAGGGTGGGAGAGGAGGTTTATAATTCCGCCGGTTTGTTTAGGAGATAGTTCACTCCGCACAAAAATTCGCGGCAAAATATTCACCAGCTGGGGGTTATAGCCCGTTAATAATTCCTGGATCACAGCAAAGGCATCATCTACCTTCACCTTAACATCATCCTGCTCGGCATTATCTTTCAAATACTGCCAGGAAGCGGTTTCAGGAATTTTAAAAGTATTCCGAGAACGGTATTCATCCCGGTCTTCCAGGACGTAATTGATCTCCTCTTTATCTGTAGTATAGTAATCAGATTCAGGATCATTGAGCTGCTCCTTCAATTCCTCCCGCACCACGGCATAGCGTTCGCTAAGGTGCTTTACGAAAACAAGGGGAAGGATGTAGTTTTTATAGTTATTCTCAGATACCGCGCCGCGCAATTCGTTCGCTGCATCCCAGAGTTCTTTTTCAAAATCAATGTCTGCTTTTGCCATGTATGGGTAGATTGGTCTTTTTTATTAAGCAGTCAGTATTATATAATTTCGCTGCGATTAAAATATCCCTGTAGGGTGGGAATACAACAAATATAAGGGAATTGGAGAGAATTTTGTGATAAGGTAGTTTTAAGATAAATCCATTGGTAAATTAAATTTGTCCACTTAATACGGTGTTTCCGCCTTTGCTTCGTATTTGTTGTTCGCTTTCTCTGTCAATTTTATTTAATGTTAATTTCTAAAAGTGAAGTAGCCAAAAGTCGCAGCGAGAAAAATATGCTGTCCAAAAGGCATCCAACCCATTGCGTTAGTCACTCCGTCAAGGACCGCTATAAGCATAATAGGAATGACAACAATGTTATAAATAAAACTTGTCAGTAAAAGGTTGTGCCAAGCCTTGTCTGTCGCTGGGAGATTACGATTCAGCCAAAAAGTCAAGCCGTAAGCGGTCAAGGCTGCACCGAGTATGCGAGCCATCATGATGCCGTCACTGTCAAGTGTTACACCAAAAATTGCCATGAGCTGAATAGGGATAAAAAGCAGTCCGAGCCCGAAGCTAAGATATATTACTGCCCAAACTATTGAAAAGATTTTTAGTTTCATTGTTTATTATTTTATATTTCTACTCTTATGGATTTTTGATTACTCCCGTTTTTTGGGTGCTGCTCCACTAATATTTTTGTCAGCCCGTTAAGAAAGCTATGAAGTAGGTGCTCATGTTTATCCATAACCGCTATGTTGTCTTTTAGCATTGGCGGTAACTCGTTATTCCGAATAATTTATAAATTTAATATCCTACTCGGCTAGATAAACGCAGTTTTGTTCAATTTAAATATTCTAAATAAAACAAGATTACGGAAAACCGTAAAGAAATATATCTAAGATAATCCTAATCAGTAGGGAAAATTTCACAAATTATAGCACGAAATAAATTATAGCGGATTTTCTGGCCAGAAATCTTTTGGGGAACATTCCAATATTAATGCAATTTCGTTTAGATGGATTATGTTATATTTTGCGCGTCGAGTTTTTGATTCAACATGAGAAATAAAACTATCACTTAATCCTAACTTCTGAGATAGCGCCATTTGAGATAAACATTTTTCTTTTCTTTTATCTCTTACCCTTTCAATAATATAAGTTTCTATTTTACTAGTCACGCTTTATCTCTAAGACTACAATTAGAAACATATTTAATATTTTAACAAAGGTACCTGTACCATTGATTACATTATTTGCTTATATTTGAATATTACGGGGAAAAAAGTTAGCATTTCTATTGAACCTCTTGTTTAAATAACGCAAGGAATTAATAAGAACATTTTCCAAATTTTCACAGTTTCATCCCTACAAGAGGCTGCAAATTCAGATGGTTTTAATCCATCTGCCTATGAGTTGAAAAATATTGCCTATAGAACATTAAAGCGATCTCTTATGTCAAAGTGTAATTTCGAATTATTAAAACAAGGTCATCCTGATGCCCTGGAACACATCTATGCCAGGTATAGTCGGAGTATCTTTTGGGTGGGTAAACAAACTATCGATGATAAATTTGTTATAGAAACCATCCTTCAGGATACTTTTTTAAAGCTATGGGAGAATAGAGACGGGATAGAACACGCAGAACATATTTTCTTTTTCCTTCTCCATGTGATGAAAAGGGATTGTACCTATTACTATACACGACCTAAGAATAATTTTTACAGGAACATAGGCAGGTTAGAATATTATGAGAACTACCAGGAATATATGCACGCTTATGACCCGGAGGAAGAAGATGAGCATCTACTGGGGCAGGAAACCGACCAAAAAGCTTTCGACCGGGTAAGCCGTGTCTTTCCTTTACTTACTCCCGAAAGACGACGTTTAATTGAACTCTGCTTAAAATACGGTTTTCAGTATAAAGCCATTGCCCAGGCTATGGGAACCAGTATTACCTACACCAGCAACGAGGTAAAAAGAGCGATCGAGGATATTAAAAAGATTATCCATCAAGGGAGCAATTTGGATTCAAAACCTAAACCAATGCTAGTAAAGATACAGGGTAAAATAACCGAGAAACAGGAAAAGGTCTTACAACTGCGTACAGAAAGGCAGTACTCCTTTGCTGCCATTGCCAAAGAACTGAAGCTTTCTCAAAAGGAAGTCCACAGGGAATTTATGGCTGCCTATAAGCTGCTGCAGGAGAAACATGAGGAGCAATTAGAATCGGCATAATATGGGAAAAGATACCATAAAACTCACCCGAAAGATCCAACTGCGGGTGGACGCCCCTACCAAAGAAGAAAAAAAGGAGGTTTATGACACGCTGTACCGTTGGCAGAACCGAAGCTTCAGGGCCGCTAATCTAATTGTTTCACATCTGTACGTGCAAGAAAGGATCAAAGAATTCCTTTATTTATCGGAAGGAATAAGATATAGGCTGGCGGATGAAAAAAAAGCTGAAGACGGCATACTCAATCGGTCAAAAATGAACTGCACCTACCGGGTGGTATCCGATCGTTTTAAAGGGGAAATTCCTACTAACATTTTAGCCAACCTGAACAATAATATAATCAATAACTTTCGTAACAACTTGCCGGAATACAGTAGAGGAGAACGCTCCCTGGCAAATTTCAGAAGGAATATCGCTTTTCCTTTTGGACCGATAGGTATTCATGGATTATCTTATAAAGAAGAAAAAAAAGCATTCTGTTTTCGCTTGTTTTCCATTCCCCTGAAAACGTATTTAGGGAAGGATTATACTGATAAACGAAGCTTGCTGGAACAGGTAATAGCCGGTAAAATCAAGCTATGTACCTCTAAAATTCAACTGAAAAAACAAAAAATTTATTTGTTAGCCGTATTTGAATTTGAGAAAGAAAAGCATAGCCTGAAACCGGAAGTAATTGCAGAAGCTTCTTTATCTCTTGAGTATCCTATTATAGTGAAATCTGGAAAAGCAACACTTAGTATCGGCAGTCGAGAAGAGTTTCTATATAGAAGGTTAGCCATACAGGCTGCTCAAAAAAGGGCACAAAGCGGGGCCACCTATTGCAGACCGGGAAAAGGTCGTAAACGTAAAACAAAAGCAGTGGAAAGATTCTTTGAACTGGAAAAAAATTATGTAAGTAACCGCTTGCATGTATACAGCCGAAAGCTAATTGATTTTTGTATTAAACATAAAGCGGGGACACTCATTTTGCTAAACCAGGAAGATAAAATGGAAATTGCTAAAAAAGAAGACGGATTTCTTTTAAGGAACTGGAATTATTACGAACTGATGACCAAAATTAAATACAAGGCCAGCAAAGCCGGTATTGAACTTATAGTGGATTAAATTCAATGATGAGGGTGCTTGTACACCCGCAAGGTGAGGTCTTTAATAACACTCACTAAATGCACGCAGCATATACAACCCTTCCCCTAAAGATTAAAGGAACTGGAATTATTATGAACTGATGGCCAAAATAAAATACAAGGCGATAAAACCTGTATTGAACTTATAGTAGATTAAATTTCAATGATGAGGGTGCTTGTACACCCGCAAGGTGAGGTCTTTAATAACACTCACTAAATGCACGCAGTATATACAACCCTTCCCCTAAAGATTAGAGGAACTGGAATTATTATGAACTGATGGCCAAAATAAAATACAAGGCGATTAAGCCTGTATTGAACTTATGGTGGATAAATTATGTGGGGACGTGTACACCCACAAGGTGAGGTCTTTAATAACACTCACTAAATGCGAAAAAACATATACGGAGGCGTGAGTACCATATTTTAACGATATTACTTCAATAACCTATCATCAATTTTAAATGGGTAGGTCTTCTTCAATTTAATTTTATCGATGTATGGATGAGCCACATTTATTAAATAATTCATTTCATTAGGATTTACCGCACTGGGAACCTGAAGAATTAAATGTTTATTTTGAATGAGCCAATGTTTTCCAAGTGTCTTAAGTTTATCCGGCGCTGGATATTTATTCCAGTTTTTAGGAAGGTCAGATGGTTTTAGTATTTCCATTTTAGCATCCGGGATTTCCAATTCAGCTATATACAGATCATCCGGCAACAGATCAAAATCCACATGAACCAATTTTTCCAAAATGGCCAGGGAGGAAGTAGCAGCACAATATATAACCGGATAACCTTTAGGATTCCATCGGCTTCCGGTTAGCTTTGCACCGGTACCACTTAAATCCTTAATCCATTTTTTCTTTGCAATTCTATAGACAATCATGAAAATATCCCATGCTCTATTCGGACCAGTTCATCCATAACCAGATCGATACCGATACTCGTTTCTATTAGATCAATAGGTTTTGAATTGCCCAAAGATTTATTAGGTCTCTCCAACCAGGCAAGAAATTTTTCTTTTTTACCAAAAACATTGATTCCCTTGTGAAAAAGGCGGGTAAGTTCTATTAGTCGTTCCGATGAATTGATATCCATCGGTTTATCGGGAGACTTTCGTTGTAAGGTTCTCTCAGAAACATGAATTAACCTGGAAACCTGTTTCTTGGTTAAGTTTGAATGTTTAATAAAAGAATTTACTGAATTTCTATGTAGTCCATTCTTCAATATTTTTAAATAGGCAAATGAAGAATTTCCTTTTACTGTTAAAAGTGATTTAAGTTCGAGCCATTCGGCAACGGTTTCTCTTTCTTTTTTGGGATCGAATGCAACTATCATATAAGCGACAATTTACACAAATATAGTGACATTTGTCGGTTCTTTATTCTTAAATAAAAAAAAACGCTACGATGATTATTACATCACCTCCCGCCTTCTTCATTCTAGGAATTAAATAACAGTATATAAATCAAAATACCATTAGCCAGTAACGATGCAGTAAAAGTGGTCAGCGCCCAGACCGGGTATGCCTTTGCATCCTTTAGATAATCTCCCAGTTTTTCCATTTGGAGTGAATGTTCTTTTAAGAGATCTTCCACTTTTGCATGATGTTGTTTGAACAATAATTCGAAAGCCCTCGCATCAATGCCAATTTTCTGTTCCTGGATCTTCTGCAGTTTATCTACCGTTTTTTCAAACTGTTCAATTTCTGAAACTAACAGTTCACTAAGTTGTTCTAGTTTTGCCATAATTTGGTTTTTAAAATCCCATTCCCATATCCATTCCTTTGGAGATCGTTTTTTTGATTACCTCTTTAGCTATAGCCTTTAGCATTCCGGTAGAAAGCTCCACCGTTTTTCCAGCCATTTTCAATTGTGTATTTTCTTTTAGGAAGCTGGATACACTTTTCTCTGAAGCCAGTTTTTTTCCGATGTTACCTCCGGTCATCGAGCGATGCACTTCACTACCTTTGAGATTGTATTTATCAAATTCGAACCGAAAGCCCTGGAGCTTATTTGCTTTATTGATACAGGGAATTACCTTCACGCCGTTTGTTTCCATCCCTTTTATATAATCCTGAAAAGTTCGCGGAATGAACTGTTTCATAGTTAGATCGTGTCGTCTCTTGATTTCTGTTCTAATGGCCGAAAGGTTATGTTCTTTTTCCCATTGCACCTGTTTTACGGTGGTAAGACGCATTCTTTCGGCTACTTTTTCCGCGGCCTGCTGACTACGTTTACCGATAAAGCTATCATTGTAAGCCTTGCCGTTAAAATCGATTCGGTTTACATAAAGGTGAATATGTTTATGAGGTTTATTTTGATGCACAAAGGCAATAGCCTGACGATCACCTAATTTCATTTCCTTCATGAAATTCTCACATATCCTGGAGAGCTCTTTTTTTTCCAGGTTCTTTCCATCTTCAATAGTGGGGCTAATAATAAAAGAGAGTGTATTTTTTTCACAATTATCATTCAGGTCCTGGGTCAGTTTAAATTCCCTGGTAATCTCATTGGGAGATTCTCCCGCGATATTTTGGGAATAAACTACCTGGGCATCCTTTTCCTGGTTCCAACCATATTCCATACTTGCTTTGGTGTGAGCGATAGCTTTTCCTTTCCCAATCATTGGTTTAAATTTTGAAGGTGGATTTTTATTTCATCGGCCAGTTTATACACTGCACTGGTGAGTTTGGGATCTCTTTTTCGGAACATATTCCCAATAGCCTTAAAGTTGTTATGATACTTCAGCAGGGTTTTATAGATCTCAATCTGGTCATCGGAGAGTCGTTCCTTGATCTCTTTTTCATAGATCGCCCTTCTGCAGAATTCACTTAAGGAAAGCCCACTTTGTTTTGCCCTTATCCTGAGCATCTTCTTTTCGTAGATAGAACACCTGAATTTTATGAATTCACTTTTCCCCTTAAACCTCTCCTTTTTTTCATTGCGACCATCGGGAGTAATCAAGATTGTGCCCACAGGCACACATCTTGCATTCCCTTCTAACGCTGTTGCAGGTAAAATAAGTTCCTTCTTATCCTGCTCTTTTTTTAAGAGATCCTTTTCTCTTTTTAAGTCCGATTTCACCTTATCGTTCTTATTATACTTTCCTAACATGGCTCATCAGTTTTTCATTTAGATCTGTATAACCGGTATAAATGTCACTGGCATCTGTAACATTATTATGAAAGTCCAAAAGCGCTGACGTAGCTTTTTTTCCGGCAGCATCATTATCTAGAAATAATACAACTTCTGAATATTTAACAAACAGGTCATTGATGTCTTTAAGGAAGGCAAGTGAGTTAAGTATAATACAATCTGAGTTTTTTACCAGATCAGCCTTCATAACCGCCAGGGATAAAAAATCAAAAATTCCTTCCGTGACCAGTAACCGATCTGAAGAATGACTAATAAAACTATATGATTTTGGAGAGGAGGAATTCTTATAATACTTATTGCGAAGTTCCCATCCGCCCAAATGATTTTCTAACCCAATGGCGAAATACTCCTGACTGTTAATTCTATACCATACCTCTTTACAATAGGTATGCGCAATTTGTAATGGAATTCCCCTCTGCAGGATATACTGAATTAATGCGGGATGATCCAGGCTAGTGCTACGAACAATAGAAATACTATTATCCTGGTTCTTTGAAGCTATAACAGGTGGCGGGCAAAAAGAAAAAATAAAAGGTCCGTTGGATAATAACTCAATAGCTTCTTTAAAAGAACAGTTCCTTATTGTCATTATTAGGTCAATGCTATTCCCACCTTTTCCAAGTCCGTAATCATACCATAGGTTTTTAAATAAAGAAACGTTGAAAGAGGCTTGTGTTTCTGACCGCAGGGGACTCAGAAACCAAGCTTCTTTTTCCGATGTTCTGGTGGGGTAGTGACCTAATTTTGCAAGTGTTTTTACGATGCAAACATTACGGGCGCTACTCCACGATAAAGTTTTTAAGTCCATTTTTTCTATTTTTATTGACCCATCTACCCATACCTTTGAGAATAAGGGATCCGGGGTGTTTGTATGACTTTTTTCCATCTACCAATTACCCGGGTAGTTGGGTCATTATTAATTTTTTCTAATTACCCATGGTTAAGCCCCATTTATAGAGGTCTCAGGTATATATGGGTAATTGGGTAAATATTATTTATAATAACTCTGAAGGAGAGGCCTTGAAAAGTGGTTTGATGAGATAACCATACACCCGTCCTTTAGCCGGTTTAAATCTTTCATAATCCAGGGCTTTTAAAGCTCTTCCCATATTGTACATATTAAGCCTGGGATTGATACAGGTTAATTGTATGACCAGCTCTGAAGCCGTCTTAAAATCGGCAGGATCGTTACTCTTTGTATAATATTTACTGAGTAGTTCTTCCTCCATGCTGACCTCCTTATAAGTTTTATTCCTTTCTTCATTCTCAATGATATCTTTGATAGTAAGCTCCGGATAAAAGTTTTCATCTATATAGGCCAGGTAATAAGCCTGCGACCAGACTTTATTGATATCAATCTTCAAGGAATAACCAAAATCGATTTTACCGTCAAGCTCAAAACAAAGCCATCGCACCGATCCTGTCTCATCATTAAGAAAAGTTGCCCGATTGGTGGAACCTATAAAACTACAGGTGCGGTACAGGATGGTATTGCGCTTTTCGTAAGGAAGCCGCTCATTGATCATGGTTTTCGAGAAATACGCCTTCAGGGCATTTATTTCTTTTTTTGCCAGAATAGATAATTCATCAAGATTAATTAGAAAGTTTCTGGTTAATTGTATCCTGGCATCCTTATCAGTTGTCATATCCTCGGCAAAATATTTAGATAAGGCAGGAGGGGAGAGGAACCTGCACCAGGTGGATTTCCCGGAATTCTGCTGCGGATGAACCAGGACAAGGCATTGCTTATTAAAGTAATCCTGTTCTAACGCACATTTTACGGAGCGAACCAACCATTTTTTAAAGTGATATTGAAACAATTCCGGTTCCTTCAAAGGAAGATAAGATGCTAAATCCTTTATATAATCTTCACCGTGCCAGTTAGGCAGTGATTTAAAATATTCCGAAATCGGATTGAACCGGGGAATAAACCGTGATTTTAGAAAAATTTCCAGTTTTGCAGGATTCACCTCGATGTTAGATTGAGCTAGTTCTATTAAAAAGGAATTAGTCTCAAGTATCTCCCATTTATTTTGAGCCTTAAAAGAAATCTGGAATTCATGTCCCAGTTCATCAAATCTGATATCATACTTAGCCACCATATATTCGTTTATTGTATCGTAGATGGTTTTCTTCTTATGTTCCTTAACTCCGTATATTTTGTCATGTGATGAAGCCATAGTTATGAGTTACTTTATTAGAACTTTTTCTTATTCCTAAAGGCATAATTCAAAGCCTCCGTTTTCACTTGATCTCTGGATTTTCTTTGATTAGAGAGCAGCCATTCATCCAATTTCTCTTTAGAGAAAAAGATCATTTTGCCCCTGGGCTTGGAGAAGGGAATCTCACCTTTGGCGGTTAGCTTATACAAATAGCTCTGGGAGATTCCGGTATACTCTGAAGCTTCTTCAAAGTTGAGGACGTTTTTGTGGGTACGAACCAGTCTTTCAATACGATCCAGTTGTTCAAGGATTTTTAGTATTTCCATAATTGAAATTTTTAAGTTTAGAAAAGGAACGATTGCGCCTTTATTGGTTGAATTCTAGAGCTAAACTAGGAAGGGAAACTAAAGGTATTGTATGCTATGGGTGCGGGGTATGTAAAATATCTGAGGATGTAGTTAAAAAATAATAATTGTTAACTTCAGAAGTCCGTAAAAGAATTTTCATAATATAATTCGTGATTCGTGATTCGTGATTCGCGAATCGCGAATTGAGAAATAATTGCTATTTTTGATTATAATTAAAATAGCAGGACTATGAAGAAACATAGCGGAATGAGACCGCATGATATAGTGATCCTTCTTAAAATTGCGGCAAAGCAGGATGAAACTTGGTATATGAAGGATCTTTCTTATGAGCTTGGTATAAGTGCCAGTGAGGTGAGTGAAAGCATTAATAGGTCGGTAATTGCCAGATTAATTTTTCCGGATAAAAAACGCTTAATGAAGACAGCTATTCTTGACTTTCTTCAATATGGATTACCTTATGTATATCCTCAGCAACCTGGAGCATTGGTGCGAGGAGTAGCAACGGCACATTCGGCACCGCCATTAAATAAGGTTATAGAAAGTCAGGAGGCATATGTATGGCCATATGGAAAAGGAGATTTACGAGGGCAATCAATTGAGCCATTACATCCAAACGTTCCAGAAGCATGTTTAAAAGATGAGAAATTCTATGAACTAATGTCTCTTTGTGATGTATTAAGAGTTGGAAAAGTACGAGAAAAAAATCTAGCTAATGAAGAATTGAAAAATCGTTTATGCTAAAAAATACCATAATAAATCGCAAAGCTACCGGTCGGGTTGCGGTCGCATTGGGTGAACTGAATAAAGATGTAGTTTATGTAGGTGGAGCCATGGTAAGTCTATATATAGACGATCCGGCGGCTGAGGATGTAAGGCCAACAAAAGATATTGATATTACCTTAGAAATTGCAAATGTCGGAGAGCTCGAAAAACTACGTGTGGCCCTTGAAGACAAGGGTTTTGTGCAATCTTCGGAAGATGATGTTATTTGTAGATTTCGATTAAAAGAGATTAAAGTAGACGTAATGTCAACTACTGAGGTTGGATGGGCTCCGGCAAATCCCTGGTTTGCATCTGGATTCGAAAACTCAATAACCCAAGAAGTAGAAAAGGTTGAGATTAGAATTCTTACCCTACCATATTTTTTAGCAACTAAATTTGCAGCATTTGAAGGTAGGGGAGGAAGTGACCCCCGAATGAGTCACGATTTTGAAGATATTGTTTATCTTCTTAATTACATCTCTAATTTTAAAGAACAAATACAGGAATCTGACCCCGAAGTTCAACATTACTTGAAAGAACAGTTTGCAGCTATTCGGGATAGGGGGAATATGCAAGAAGCTATTATTGCAAATTTATATCATGAGGATCAACAAATGCGGTTTGATCGGATAATGGAAGAAATAAAAGAACTAACTAAAAGCATTTAACGAATGTATATTCTAACTGTGCATTTTCCAAAGTATGATTCTAACCCTGGAATAAAAAATAACCTCATGAATTGTCTTAAGATTTAAAACTTTTGAATATCACTTTCAATGCATCATGCTGCTTAGATATAGGAGACCGAGTAGGAGCATTTTTTAAAGTGTTGTAATTATATTTTTTGCCATCAGGTCTAAGAATTAATCCAGAGGTGATAAATAGATTTTTCAATGTCATTGAATTATTAGGAAATGTTTTAATGAGGGCATCAAAGAATTCTCTGCAGGTTGGACCATCCATCTTCAAATGAATTTTTGAACTATGACTATTCCAATCTTTAAGTAAAACATTTTTAAAATCCTCCATAGAAGTTTCTTCCTGGTCAATGAGATCAAATCTGACCAATTCATTATATAATCGGTTTATTTGAAAATCTGAAATAGATAAGTTGAAATTAGCGGTAGGTTTAGCAGCTTTGATTCTTATTTTATTTGAAAAAGAAGATTTAAATTTTTCTCCCCATGAAATGAGGCAGAAAAAAACACCTAAGGAAAATACAAGGAGAACTAATAACTGGATTGGTATATCTGAGCTTTTATAAGTTTGATTAAAAGAAAACATCAGGTGCATAAAGCCTAGGCCGAATATGTGAAAAAGAATTCGTGGTTTTTCCAGGTATCCGGTTATGCCGAAGTTTGAATTAATAAAGTAATAAAAGATTATGGGCGCATAATGAATGGCCAAACGGCTATAGATATAGATAAAAGCAAGAGTAGACAAGTATGTAAAAACATCAAAATTCATAATCCATCTGAAGCTCTGGTATTAGATAGGCGGCTTCTTTTTTCTTCTTGTCTACAATTTTAGCGTATACCTGTGTGGTTCTTATTTCTTTATGGCCAAGTACTTTTGAAACGGTATAAATGTCAGCTCCATTTTCAAGTAAGAGAACGGCATGAGTATGTCTTGCGCTATGAAAAGTTATATGTTTGGTGATACCTGCCCGCATACACCATCTTAGGATTTCAGCATTAAAATGCGCTCCATATTTTAGACCTTGGAAAACCCGATCATTTTCCTTTCTCCTTTTGCCTAGTAAGTTCCTGGCTTGATCTGAAATATATTGATATTCCTGTCCGGCAGTTTTCTTCTGCTTAAAAATGAGTCGGGAGCCTTCTTCTTCATCACGAACTTCGGCCCAATTAAGCTTATTGATATCGCTCCATCTTAAACCGGTTAAGCAGCTGAATAGAAATGCATTTTTTAATATTTGATATTTGCATCTGGCTTTAGCCAATGCTTGTAATTCTTCATGGGTTAAATACTCTCTTGAAGTTTCTCCCTGGGTATATCCTTTGACCGTGGTAGCGAAATTTCTTCGCGTATAGCCATCATCAAAAGCCTGCCTTAAAGCTGCTTTAAATTTATTGTAATAAGTATATTTTGAATTTTGAGAGAGAGGAGTATTTGATTTTGTTCGGGATTTATGATTTAAAAACTTTTTGAAGCCTAGAACAAAATCTTCATCAACATCTTCAAATGTTATTTTTCTCTTACCTATATAATTCTCAAGGTGATTTTGAGCAGCATCCCAATTGTCGTAATTACCTTTACTCTCATAACGTTCTTCCTTTAACTTATCATAATAGGTTAGGAACAACAATTTATCCTTAGATCTATCCTTGATACCATATTTGCCTTGGGCATATTCAGCCCGGCGAATGGAAAGAATCTGTTCTGCTCTTAGAAGAGTTTCTTCATTTTGCTTTTTTTCAAAAGCATTTTTTGGACTTATGTAGAGATACTCCTTTAAATATTCAAATTCTCTAATACCTTTTGTCTTTCCATTCTCATCTCTTGAAGTGCCTTTATAATAATCTAGATAAAGACTATACTTTCCAGATGCTAACTTCTTTTTTCTGAGTTTAATTTTCATAACTATCTTATTTGCATAAAAGATAGAATAAAAAACCATACGGGGTACAAATTTTGTATCTCGAATTCTAAATTTTAACATCGAGGTACAAACGAGGTACAAAAAAGATCAAAGAATAGTCATAGTAAGGAAAAATTTAGAAGTAAGAAAGGCGCTTTAAAGCCCCGTTATTATTGAATTTTACATTCAAATGATATCATTTGAAATCAAATAAAATTTGCTGTTTATTTTCCAATACAAAAATTTGCAAAAATATTCCCCAGCAAATCATCGTTGGTGATTTCACCAGTAATCTCCCCAAAATGAAGAAGTGCCTGTCGAATATCAATTGCCAAAAGATCTCCCGAAAGATTTGCATTTAAACCGTCTTCGACTTTATTGATTTCCTCGAGGGCTTTTAACAGCGCTGCATAATGTCTTGAGTTGGTGACAATCGTATCACTGTTGCGCAGTGCGCCTACATTTACATATTCCAGCAATTTGTTTTTTAGTTCTTCCACGCCGGCACCGGTTTTTGCGGAAAGGAGCAGGAAGTGAGAGCCTTCGACTCCGCTCAGGCTGACATTCAAATCTGTTTTTAAATTTTGCAACTCTTTTTCCGAAAGCCTGTCAATTTTATTGATAATGATAAGAATAGGTTTCTGCGGAAACCGATTCCTTATCTTCTCAATTTCAATTGATATTTCCGATAATTTCTCCCCCTTTGGGGGACCTGCCTGCCGGCGAGGCAGGGATGACCGAAGGGCAGAGGGGGCCTCCAGCAGAAAAATTACGATTTGCGCCTGGCTTATCTTTTCGAAAGTTTTTTTAATCCCTATACTTTCCACCACATCTTTTGTCTCGCGTATGCCGGCAGTATCAATAAACCGGAAGCCAACACCACCTATACTTATTTCATCTTCTATAGTATCTCTTGTAGTCCCGGCTATTTCAGATACAATCGCTCTGTCTTCATTCAGCAATGCATTAAGCAGCGTAGATTTCCCCACATTGGGTTCTCCAACAATGGCTACAGGGATTCCATTTTTAAGAACATTTCCGGTGGCAAAAGAATCGATCAGTCTTTTTAAGACTGTTTGAATTTTTGAGATAAGATTTTGAAATTGTTCTCTGTTGGCAAATTCCACATCCTCTTCGGCAAAATCTAATTCCAATTCAATTAAAGAAGCGAAATTCAGTAATTCTTCCCTCAGTTTCTGGATTTCATTGGAAAAACCACCCCGCATCTGTTGCATGGCCATCTGGTGAGAAGCGGCATTTTCAGAATTAATAAGATCGGCTACCGCTTCTGCCTGGCTTAGATCCATTTTTCCATTCAGAAATGCTCTAAGTGTAAATTCTCCGGCTTCCGCAGCACGACAGCCTTTTCTAATCAATAATTGAAGGATTTCCTGCTGAATATATGGACTCCCATGACAGGAGATTTCTATCGTTTCTTCACCGGTATAAGATTTTGGGGCGCGGAATATGGACACCAGGACTTCATCCAAATTTCGATGACCGCCAACAAGGTTTCCTAAATGCAGGGTATGGGAAGGCTGTTCTGCTAATACCTTTTTGCCTTTCGGCTTAAAAACAGGCGAAACTATGAGTATTGCCTGTGGTCCTGAAACTCGTATGATTGAAATAGCCCCTGCTCCAGAGGGAGTTGCCAGTGCTACGATCGTGTCATTAAAATCCATGGCGCAAATTTATAAAAGATATACTAAGAAATGGCTTAGGTGTAACAAACTAATAATTCTCTCGTCTATTATATGGAAACTATCATTAAACATCACTAACCATCAAATATTTATCATGAGAGAGGATAATCAATTACTGGTCATGACTCATTTAAGCCAATTATTAGATCTGGTTACCGGTATTGGCGGATTTGTTGTTCCTTTAATTATATGGCTTACCCAAAGGGAGAAGGTTGCAGGGATGGATGTTCACGGGAAAATGATCCTTAATTTTCAAATTAGCATGTTTATTTATTCGATCATTTGCATCCCCCTCATATTTTTATTGGGACTGGGTGTAATTTTACTGATTTTAATAGGGATTATAGTCCTCGTTTTCCCCATTTTAAACGCAATTAAAGTCAGCAATGGGGAAATGCCCAGTTATCCTTTAAGCATAGAGTTTTTAAAGTAATTTAATTTGTTTAGTTAGCAATAAAAAAGCCCGCTCAAAATTGAACGGGCTTTTTTAATAATATTTTTTTTACTGCCTACCGTGACTGCTAACTGGCAACTAGTTGTTCAGCATCACCGGCATCACCAGCATGGTAATTTTTTCACCTTTATCCAAACCATCAACAGGAGTCAGGATTCCCGCGCGGTTTGGCAAGCTCATTTCCAGCATTACATCATCAGCAGTTAAGTTCCCCAGCATTTCCACCAGAAATCTTGAGTTAAAACCAATTTGCATATCATCTCCCTGGTAAGAACAGGTAAGACGTTCTTCAGCTTTATTGCTGTAATCCACATCTTCTGCGGAAATATTCAATTCAGCCCCGGCGATCTTCAAGCGTACCTGGTGCGTAGTTTTATTGGAAAAAATAGAAACCCGCCTAACTGAACTTAGGAATTGCGTTCTCTGTATGGTCAATTTATTCGGATTTTCTTTCGGGATAACTGCCTCGTAATTTGGGTATTTCCCGTCGATCAATCTACAAATCAGTTGGGTTTCATCAAAAGTAAACTTGGCATTTGATTCATTATATTCAATTAAAACTTCGCTTTCGCTGCCTGCCAGAATACCTTTCAGTAGATTTAAAGGTTTTTTAGGCATGATAAATTCCGCAGGCTCATTGGCGGTTACATCTTCGCGGGAATATTTTACCAGTTTATGAGCATCTGTCGCTACAAAAGTTAATCCGTCGTCTTTAAACTGAAAGAAAACACCACTCATCACAGGTCTAAGGTCATCATTTCCTGAAGCGAAAATGGTCTTGGAAATAGCCTGGGCGAGAATATCAGCTTCGATTATTGTGCTGCTTGGTTCTTCAAGTTCAACGGGATTGGGAAATTCTTCACCATTAGCATAAGCAAGGGCATATTTTCCATGGTTGGAACTCAATTCAATAGTATTGTTATCTTCCGCTACAAAAGTTAATGGCTGCTCAGGAAAAGTTTTCAAGGTCTCTAACAAAAGTTTGGCAGGAACCGCAATCTTACCTTCAGAATCTGATTCCACTTTAAGCTTGGCAGACATGGTAGTCTCCAAATCTGAAGCAGAAACAGTTAACTCATCATTTTTAAGATCGAACAGGAAATTGTCCAGAATGGGCAGCGTGTTGGTATTGTTAATGACACCTCCTAATATTTGTAGCTGTTTCAGCAGGTAATTGCTGGATACAATAAATTTCATCGGCTTTTTTTGAATTATTTTGAATCAATTACAAATATATTTTAATATGCCAAAATTGCCATCCACTTTCCTCAATTTTTATCAACAGTTATCTTTAATAGAAAACATTTATTTATTTGATAAACAGTAACTTAATATTATTTAGAGTAAGAGAATTGTTAATATGTAGCTTTGATTTCTATAATTGGAACCTGATATTAACGGGCATATTTCTTTTTGCGATAATAGGAATATCCAAATCCGAAAATTGCCAAAAGAAACAGGGGTAGGCCAATGTTTATAAATTGCCACAGGTTTCGCTGCGCTGCAGTTTTATTTTGATCTAAAAATGCCAGCTGAATTTCCTTGGAACGAATATTTATAAGCCCGGTATCATCGAGAAGGTAATTTACCGCGTTGAGCAGAAACTCCTTATTTCCATACATATTACCTGTGTATCTTTCAAATCCTAATTCTAATGGCTGCCCTTGCTGTAAGTCATTCTTAATTACATCACCATCGGAAATTATCAGCATTTTGGTGGGCTTGCTCTCATCTTTTACTTCTGAAAAGTTGAAGGGTTTCATCCTGTTTTTATAAACCGAAGTGAATTTTCCTTCCAGCAGCACAGCTAAGGGCTGTTCGCCTGATGTATAAGTTGCCAAATCAGGTTTCTCGCTTACCATACTTAAATTGATCTCCAGGGGAACACCTTCCAGTTTTGTAGTGGGGGAACTTGAAAGTAAAATAGTTTTCTTGATTCTATTTGCAAGGGTATCTATGGGATTTGCATATTCAAATCTTACCGCCTCGAGATTGTTTATGATCGGGTGATTGTTTGGAGAACTGCTTAGCGGACTAAAAAACCAGGGATAGGGATTAAATCGTGTATTGTTTCCAGAACCACTTGCCAGTATAATGGGTGCGGAATAAAGATCGTTTACCAGCGATGGATTTATTCTAAGTCCATAAGAGAAAAAATAATCATCAAGGTTCAAATTTCTTGAATAGGCCAGGGCAGTACCGTTTGGGTTGAACAGGCTATCGGTTTCCATAGCCGTATTTTCCACTAACCAAAGCATTTTCCCCCCGTTCATCACATATTGATCCAGCACAAATTTTTCTTGTTCGGTGTAAGCCTGGGTAGGTTTTGCTTCGATCACCAAATCATAATCCGTTAGGCGATTTAAGGTGTTTTGAGGATTCGCGGCTACCGAATCTAATGTAAACGGCGCTATAAAATAATATTCCTGGATGCTCTTAATAAAATCGGCAATTCTGGCGTCAGGCAATTCACCATTCCCGCGCATTACGGCGATTTTCTTTTTCCGCGGATAGATAATTTTACTCAAACCATCAGCCAGGGTATATTCCAGTTGTTGTACAGAAGCATTTACCCGTTCTTCATCTGTCGCTCCAATTCGATTTTTAAGCAGCGAAATTTTAATCGTTTTATCCGCATAATTGGCAATCGCCCAGGGAAATATGATGCTTTCGCTTGACTTTCCATTTTCCTGAACAGTCAGCCTTGCTGGGTCCATGCCCAATTTATAAAATTCCTGCGCGATGGCAGTCGCATCTCCACCTTCTTCTAAAGGATCTATAAAGTTGAATTTGATATTCCTGTTATATGCTGAAAATTCCTCTAGCATTTGCCGGGTTTCCATACTTAATCTTTGAAATTCTGAAGGGAAATTTCCCTTAAGAAAAACATCGAAGATTACAGGGTTTTCAACATCATTTAAAATGTCTTTTGCGGCAGGGGATAAGCTATACCTTTTATCTTCGGTTAGATCTATTCTGAAAAAGAATAAAGTTGCCAGATAATTCAATAGGATTAAACCGGCCAGAATAATAAAAAAGGATTTCAAATTTCTCATGACCGCTTTCTGTTTACCCGGTTTAAATTCAGTTCAGTGAATTTTAAAAACAAAAAGATGACACTAAAAAAATAGAGGAGATCTCGGGAATCCAGGACACCGCGACTTATGCTTTGATAATGAAAACTTATTCCGAAGGATTCAATAAGGTACGTGTTATTGCCGAAAATGCCCGTATCTGCAAGTCCTTCAAATCCAAAATACATAAGGAAACAAAGTAAAACCGCCAGTAAAAAAGCAACAATCTGGTTCGAAGTTAAACTCGAAGCGAAAATGCCAATTGCAGCATAACACGCCCCAAGAAATAATAGTCCAAAATAACTTCCTATAGTTGCTCCGGTATCTATATTCCATACGGGATTTGCAAGTTCGCCAATACTAATCACGTAAATTAATGTGGGAAGTATGGCCAGGAAAATAAGCATTAAAACTCCCAGATATTTGCCCAGCAGCAAATTCCAAATCCCGATAGGTTTGGTTAAGAGCAATTCCATGGTGCCCATGCGAATTTCATCTGAAAAGCTTCGCATACAAATGGCCGGAATTAGAAAAATAAAGATCCAGGGCGCAAGACTAAAAAATGGTTTAAGATCTGCAAAACCGCTATCCAGAATATTATAACCTCCGGAAAATACAAAGAGGAAAAGTCCGCAGCCCAAGAGAAACAATCCAATAACCAAATAACCGGTAATGGAATTGAAAAAGGAACGGATTTCTTTCTTGAAAATGGCCAGCATTCAATCTATTTTAGTGTAAGCTATAAATTTTATCCACACTCCAGGCTTCAGGTTTTTCGTTGAATAAGATTTTAGTTTCTGCCCAAACGTTTTCAAAGAGTTCAGAATTTCTATAATTTTCCAGAGCAGCTTCGTTTTTCCAGTAACTATACGTAAAAAACCGATTTGTATTGTCTTTATCACGATAGAGTTCTAAAAACTGGCAGCCTTCAAAATTCCTGATCTCACTTTTAATATCTTCAAAATTTTCAAGAAATTCTTCGATCCTGTCTTCGTGAAAGCCCATTTTAACTATTCTTACCAGCATTATTTAAAATTTATAGATACAGTGTCCAGATAATTTAAACCAAAAAGTGTGTGCGCCCCGCCAACCGAGCTTGGATTGCTTTTGTAAATAGCAAGTTCTACATATCCACCGGAATTAAAAATAGCTAGTTTTTTCCCGTCTTCCTCCATTCGTTTTTCTTTTTCAATATTAAAATTGATCGCGTGGCTATAGGTTTCGTGAATTTCAGAAAAATTAACGCGCCTTGCCTGTATATTTAAATCCCGACCTTTTCCCACGGTTTCGACCAATTTTCTTGAAATATTGGTGATCACATTTCCATAATTGTCAATATACACCACATGACCTAAAATTTGATTTTTTTCTGAATTTACTAAAGGCTCAAATTCCCTCATATATTTAATTTCGCTAATCGTCTTGCCAATAACTTCCAGGGTTCCGCCACGAGCTAAATGACAGGCCACCTTTACAAAAACATCAAGAACGGGAAAATTGGTCTGGATTTTATCATGAATATTGATCTCCACGATTTTTTCAGGATTGATCTCGGCGGCAAGCAAAGACAAAATTCCATTGTTGGCACAAATAAAAAAGTGATCGTCCAGCTTCACCGCGAGATGTTTATTTTCCGGGGTCAATTCAGAATCGATACCAATGATATGTATGGTTCCTTTGGGGAAGCTTTTATAGGCATTTTTAATAATATAGGCAGCTTCACTAATATGAAAGGGAGAAACAGAATGGGAAATATCAACAATTCTAACATCATTCAATTCACTGTATATAGCCCCTTTAACTGCTCCGGCGAAATAGTCTTTTTCTCCAAAATCTGTGGTTAAAGTTATGATGGGCATAGGCAATTGTTAATATATTTTTAATCTGAAATTCGTTATTTTCCTTAAGTTTGTATAGAAGGCGAATATAATTTTATTTTAAGTTATTCCCTTAAGAGTAAACGGAAAAATATCACTGGAAAACAGCTTTCAAAATTAGGAATTTGAATTGCGTAGCACAAATAAAAACGAGGTATTCCTTGGAATACTTATTCTAAAAAACCACAGCTTTTGAACGAACTTCTTATCGAACTCTCAGAAATTAGCCCACGTGAATTCTTCGGGCAGCAAAATGAACATATTGAACTTTTAAAAAAATATTTTCCCAAGTTAAAAATTGTCGCACGAGGGAGTAATATTCGAGTTTTCGGTGATGAAGAAATGCTTGACGAATTCGATAAACGCTTCACCATGCTCATGGATCATTTTGGAAAATATAATAAGCTGGATGAAAATACTATTGAGCGTGTTTTATCCAGCAACAGTGAGGAAGATTATTCCACCTCTAAGGAAAGCGGGGAAACCATTGTGCATGGAATTAGCGGAAAGGTCATTAAAGCACAGACTGCCAATCAGCGTAAAATGGTGGAATTGTCCAAACATAATGACTTACTTTTTGCGATTGGACCTGCGGGAACAGGGAAAACTTATACTGGTGTCGCTTTAGCGGTAAAGGCTTTAAAAGAAAAGCAGGTGAAAAGGATCATTTTAACCAGACCCGCAGTAGAAGCAGGGGAAAATTTAGGTTTTCTGCCTGGTGATCTAAAAGAAAAACTGGATCCTTATATGCAGCCGTTGTATGATGCCCTACGCGATATGATCCCCCATGAAAAACTGGAAATTTTTATCGAAAAAGGAGTGATCCAGATCGCACCCTTGGCTTTTATGCGGGGAAGAACGCTGGACCATGCTTTTGTAATCCTTGATGAGGCACAAAACACGACTCATGCGCAAATGAAAATGTTTTTAACCCGAATGGGTAAAAATGCTAAATTCTTGATCACCGGCGATCCGGGACAAATAGATTTACCACGCCGCGTAATTTCAGGATTAAAAGAAGCTTTACTTATTCTGAAAGATGTAAAAGGGGTAGGCATGATTTATTTGGATGATAAAGATGTGATACGTCATAGGTTAGTTAAAAAGGTGATCGCGGCCTACAAAACAATTGAACACAACGATTAAAGCAACAAATGAACAATACTATTACAAAAACCAATTTTAATTTTCCGGGCCAGCAGAAGGTTTACAAGGGAAAAGTAAGAGATGTTTATTTTTTGGAAAATGATCGTTTGCTAATGGTCGCGACTGATAGGCTCTCGGCATTTGATGTGGTGATGCCTAAAGGTATTCCCTATAAAGGTCAAATCCTTAACCAGATAGCGACTAAAATGATGGAACAAACCCAGGATATTGTACCTAACTGGTTAGAAGCTACTCCAGACCCGAATGTTGCCATAGGCAAAAAATGCCAGCCTTTTTTAGTTGAAATGGTAATCCGCGGATATTTATCTGGTCATGCCGCCAGAGAATATAAAGCAGGTAAAAGAGAATTATGCGGAGTAGAGATGCCTGAAGGAATGCAGGAAAATGACAAATTTCCACAACCCATTATCACCCCGGCAACAAAAGCCGAAAAAGGTGATCACGATGAAGATATTTCCAGAGAGAATATTATCAAACGCGGAATTGTTTCCGAAGAAGATTATTTAAAACTGGAAGAATTTACACGAAAACTCTTTCAAAGAGGTACTGAAATTGCTGCAAAGCAGGATCTAATCTTGGTAGACACAAAATATGAATTTGGAAAAACTGCGGAAGGGGAGATCGTTTTGATCGATGAAATCCATACGCCAGACTCTTCCAGATATTTTTATGCGGAAGGATATTCCGAAAGACAGGAAAAGGGAGAAATGCAAAAACAGCTTTCTAAGGAATTTGTAAGACAGTGGCTTATTTCTAATGGTTTTCAGGGGCTGGAAGGTCAATCAGTTCCAGAGATGAGTGATGAATATATTGAAACAGTTTCAGAAAGATATATAGAGCTTTATGAAAATATCACCGGAGAAAACTTTAAGAAAGCAGATGTCTCCAATATTGAATCCCGAATCACAGAAAATGTAAATTCTTTTTTAAAGACTGGATAAATTCATGATTTTCAAAAAGTCTGATGTACTATTCTCCAATTTTTACGAATTCTCCATTAATAATCTTCGGCTTTCTTTTTCGATTCTCTCTTATTTTAATAAATTTAGAGGATATAACCGGTTAGGCCGGTTTTCCTATTTTTTGAAATCCCATAATTATGAGTAATTATCACATAAAAAATTTAGAAGAATATTTCCAGGTTTATCGAAAATCAGTGCGCGAACCTGAAAAATTCTGGCAGGAAATTGCCGAAGAACATTTCGTCTGGAGAAAAAAATGGGATAATGTTTTGAGTTGGGATTTCTCAAAACCGGAAGTAAAATGGTTTGAAAATGCCAAATTAAATATTACTGAAAATTGTATAGACAGGCACCTTTTAACGAAAGGGGAAAAAACGGCGATCATTTGGGAACCCAATGACCCGAAAGAGAAAGCGCTCCATTTAACCTATAGTGAATTACATAAGAAAGTAAACAAGGTCGCCAATGTACTAAAATCTAAAGGCGTTAAGAAAGGGGATAAGGTTGGGATTTATCTTCCCATGATCCCGGAACTTGCCTATGTGGTGCTGGCCTGTGCCCGGATTGGCGCGGTACATTCTGTAGTATTCGCAGGATTTTCAGCATCAGCATTAGCCACAAGAACGGTAGATGCAGATTGTAAGATACTAATTACTGCTGATGGTTCTTATCGTGGAGAAAAAACGATCGATCTTAAAGGGATTGTAGATAAAGCGCTCGAGGACTGTCCTGAGGTTAATTCAGTATTGGTGGTAAAAAGGACTGGTTCTAATATAAACATTAAAGACGGTCGCGATGAATGGCTGGAACCATTAATGAAGAACGCTTCAGAAGATTGCGCTCCTGAAATCATGGATGCAGAAGATCCCTTATTTATTTTATATACTTCAGGATCTACCGGAAAGCCGAAGGGTATGTTGCATACCACCGCGGGATATATGGTGTATTCAGCTTATACCTTTAAGAATATTTTCAATTATAATAATGATGATGTTTATTGGTGCACGGCCGATATTGGCTGGATTACGGGTCATTCTTATATCCTTTACGGGCCTTTGGCCAACGGTGCCACCACGGTGATGTTTGAAGGAGTTCCCAGTTATCCCGATTTTGGTAGGTTCTGGGAAATCATTGAAAAACATAAAGTAAATCAATTTTACACGGCACCTACCGCAATTAGGGCGCTTGCAAAAAAGGATTTAGAATTCGTAACGAAACACGACCTTTCTTCTTTAAAAGTTTTGGGAACCGTTGGAGAGCCAATTAATGAAGAAGCATGGCACTGGTATGATAATAATATTGGTAAAAATAAGAGCCCGATTGTAGATACCTGGTGGCAAACTGAAACCGGCGGAATCATGATTTCTCCCATTCCTTTTGCCACGCCTACAAAACCAACCTTTGCAACTTTACCTTTTCCCGGAATTCAACCAGTATTAATGGATGAGGAAGGAAATGAAATAAAGGGAAATCAGGTAGACGGTAGATTATGTATAAAATATCCATGGCCTTCAATGGCCAGAACCATTTATGGGAATCATGACCGGTATAGGGAAACTTATTTTTCAACTTTTGAAAATATGTACTTTACCGGTGACGGGGCTTTAAGAGATGAAGTTGGTTATTACAGGATTACAGGAAGGGTAGACGATGTGATTATTGTTTCCGGTCATAATTTGGGTACAGCGCCTATTGAAGATGCCATTAACGAACATCCGGCGGTAGCCGAGTCTGCAGTGGTTGGATTTCCTCATGATGTAAAGGGAAATGCTTTATACGGATTTATAATTCTAAAAGAATTTGGTGAATCAAGAGATCGTGATAATCTTCGAAAAGAGATCAAACAAACGATTTCAGATAAAATAGGGCCTATTGCCAAACCCGATAAAATTCAGTTTGTTGAAGGTTTGCCTAAAACAAGAAGTGGAAAGATTATGCGAAGAATTCTTCGGAAAATTGCTTCCGGGGATACCTCAGACCTGGGGGATACTTCTACTTTGCTGAATCCTGAAGTTGTAGAAGAAATCATTAATGGAGCGCTATAAGGAGTATCTATAAAATTAATACGTTCGAAGCGGTAACTTACCTTTGCTCTTAATTTTCCCCAACAACTTCATAAATATAAGCGCAGTAATAAATGCATCACCCGTTGCGGTATGCCTGTCTATTGCTTCAATATTATAATCTTCGGCGATATCATCCAGCGAGTACATTTTATTGGGATCGATAAAATTGGTGGCAATTCGTGTTTTTTTATATAAATAAGCCGTGTCCAGAAATTTGTTTTTCAGTTTGGGTAAATTATGCCTTTTTAGAGCTTTGTTTACCATCTTAAGATCGAAGCCTGCATGATGGGCAACGAGCACCGAGTTTTCTATGTATGCAAGAAATAATTTCAAAGCTTCCAGTTCTTCGACTTTTTCGAACTTTTCATTCTGAATAATTCCGTGGATTTTAACCGTTTCAGGATTAAAACGTTCTTGTTCCAGGTAAACTTCAAAATTCTCACTTATTTTAATCTCTCTATTTTGTACCCTAACCGCGCCAATACTCAAAATTCGATCTTTCTCAAAATCAAAACCTGTAGCTTCTGTGTCAAACACCACAAATTTGATCTCATCAATATTCTCGGGTGTTTTTTTTTCAAACTTTTCAGAATATTTCTGCCAGAAATACGGTTGATTTTGGTTGCGTTTTTTAGTATTAAACCAGTTGAATTTCATCTTTAGTAATAAGCGGTTTCAAATCGTAACTTGATCAATTCCTGAAGTTCTTTAATAGTCTTAAAACAGCGTTTCAGTTTTATTTTATCTTCCTTGCCCAAATCTTCGAGATTGATATAACGCCCGCTGTCTTTATGGCGAAGTCCCTGTTTTGTCCTGAATTTCAGTAGGGCCTTAGACGAATAAGCTGAAGCCTGATAAATTTCTTTATTATTCGGCTCAAGTTGAGCCAGTTTCTCAAAACGTTCTGCAGTATTGCTAATGTTTTTAACGCGATGCTCCAGGATTAGAAGTCTTGCAGCATCTGTCAAAGGCATTAAACCTCGTTTTTTGATATCGAAAAAATCTTTATTCTCCCCATCCTGTTCCACCAGGAATTGCCTGAAAAACCCAAGAGGCGAGGGATTTCTCAAGGCCTGTGCGGCGAGACGATTTAGAAATAGGCGGTTATTCTTCAAAATATCATAAACATGATCTGCAATGGAATTTGTTAAGCGAACATCCCCGAAGGCAATATCAAAATCAAAAAATATCTGGCAAAGTAAAATTTCATCTGTACCAGATTCTGTAACCCATTCAGAAAACTGTTCTTTCCATTCGGTTAAAGAAAGGCAATATTTTGGGTTTCTGGCCATCATTTCTGCAGGGCAAAAATCATAGCCTATCATATTTAATCGTTTGGTAATCCTCTCCGATAGGTATAAAAAATATTTCCGGGTAGCTTCCAGTTCTTCTTCCGGAACATCTTCAAAAACAAGCGCATTATCCTGATCTGTATGTAATAATTGCTCTTTTCTTCCCTGACTTCCCAACGTCATCCAGGCAAATTTTACAGGAGGTTTTGTATCCATCTTTTCAAGACAGCGTTCAATCACTCTTTTAATCGTAGCATCATTCAGTTCAAACATGATCTTGGAAATGTGCGTCACCGGAATGTTGCTTTTAAGATAACCTTCCAATAGAAAGAGAATTTTATTCCGAATCCGCTTCAGGCCTTTTGTACTGCTGGACCGCTTGATGGCCTTCATAAGAACCGCAGGGTTATTTCCCTGGGAGACCATAAGGTCATGTTCAGAAACAATTCCTTTCACCTTCGTATTGGGTGTGCCATCCTTGGTGATACAAATATGATTGATATTGTGCTTCATCATGGTAAGCTGTGCCTGGGCTAGCGTAATGTTCTTGGAATAACAAATTACCGGAGAATTCATAATGGCACTTATGGGTTCTTCAATCCCCACTTTCCCGGTCACCACTTTCTCACGGAAATCAACATCGGTCACTATCCCCAGCGGAATTTTATTTTCGGCAACGATCACTGAACCAATCCGCTTTTTACTCATTGAAATTGCTGCTTTTTCGATGCTCATTTCCGGAGAAACTAGGAGTATTTTCTTTGAAACCGGAATAAGCTGTAGATCAAATAAATTTTCACGTTTAAAACCTATTTCTTTTTCTTCTTCGGAAAATAAGGTTCCACGATTTACCGTTGCGTAAGGATTACGGGTATTGGATGCAAAACTTTCAATTAAGAAATTCCCCACATTGGCATTTTGGACGGCCATGGGTTTGAACTCTTTTAAAGGGATCGCATAGATCACGCATTCTTCTGCGGCAATAGCGCTGATTTGATAGTTTTCCTGTGCAAACAGAGGTCTTAAGCCAAAAATATCGCCTTCGTCACATTTATCTATAGTTTCCGGTAGTTCATTTTCCGAAGCTTTTTGAAGGTCCACCGCCCCTTTTTGAACGATATAAAAGTATTCGTGAACTTTTTCATCTTTTTGAAAAATTGTCTTTCCCTGTTCAAAATAGATAACACGAATGCTTTTTGAAATTTCTAAAAGTTGGGATTTCTCCAATAAAGAAAAAGGGGGATAGTTGCTCAAAAAATCAGCAATACGTAAGGCAATAGAATTAATCATATTTCAAAAATATCTGAAATATGCCAAATGCAGAGAAGGAATGTGGAGAAATTACTCTTTAATTTCTATTTCATAATCTTTAATCAGGTTTTGGATCGCTTTTTCCGTTTCTGAAAGCTCATCATAAGTTGGCTTTTTATCCCCCCTTACTTTTTTGAAGTAAGGAACAATCTCGCCGGTTTCATAAGTATTCACTACCTTGGGATGCACATAATAACTGCGACAAACCGCCCTGGTATTTCCCAAACCTTCCGCAGCAGAATCAAAGGCTGCTAATATATTTTTTTTGTTCTGCTTTTCTTCATGATCATAACCTTTTTCAATTAAGGTTTCGAAAAATATTTTGGTGGCAGACCAGGTCCTAAAATCTTTTGCTGAAAACTGATCGCCGCTTAATTCATGGATATAATCGTTAATCATCCCGCTATCAACAGATTGTTTTTCACCATTTTCATCATAGAATTTGAATAATTCCCATCCGGGAATTTCCTCGCACCTATTAATGAGATCGATCAATTTCTTGTTTTCCACGGTAATAGAATGCTCTTTTCCTTTTTTGCCCACAAATTCAAACTTTATTCCCTCGTCAAAAGTTTTTACATGTTTAGTTCTAAAAGTAGAAAGGCCATAAGTGTTATTATTCTTGGCGTAGTAGTGATTACCAATACGAATATGGGTTTCTTCTAAAAGTCGCACTACAAGGGCGAGAACTTTTCTTCGTGGCATCCCTTTTAATTCAAGATCTTTATTGACCTGTTTTCTAATTTTTGGAAGAATTTTTCCAAAGGCCGTCATTTTAAAAAACTTGGTTTCGTTGCGAACTTTGGACCAGATGGGATGATATAAATATTGCTTTCTATTCTTTTCATCACGGCCTACCACCTGTAAGTGGCCATTAGTAAGATGGGTAATCTTCACTTCTTCCCAGGCCGGAGGTATCACAAGTTTTTTTATTCTATCTAATATGTCCTTATCAGAAACTTTATTTTCCTCCTTATAGTAGGAAAAACCCCTTCCAACTTTTTTTCTTCGAATTGATAAGTGCTTTTCTGAAACGTAAACCAGATTGGCCAATTTCACCGCTTCATGAGTATCGGTCATGATCGTATTAACATCGTTGGGAGTTAAGGTCATTTTTTCTTTAAATATAGAAGGAAAAGCGTTCAGCAATATTTAAATATTTGTGAAAAATTCTATGAGAAATAAAAAGAGCCTTCAATATGGAAGACTCTTTTGGTGTTAAGGTGAAATTTTTTTCTTTAATCGAAATAACTGAATTTTTCACCAGCTTTAATATTCAGCAGCGATTCATAAATAAGGTTGATCACATTCTCTACATCATTCTTATGAACCATTTCTACCGTGGTATGCATATAGCGTAGCGGTAAAGAGATTAAAGCCGAAGGTACCCCACCATTGCTGTAAGCAAATGCATCGGTATCGGTTCCCGTCCATCGTGAGGACGCATGCCTTTGGAAAGGAATTTTTTTCTTTTCAGCGGTATCAATGATCAATTCACGTAATTTATTCTGCACTGCAGGGGCATAGGAAATTACCGGCCCGTCTCCAATTTTGTTCAAACCATTGGTTTTCTTTTCGATCATGGGGGTAGTTGTATCATGGGTCACATCTGTAACAATCGCCACATTGGGTTTAATTCGATGTGTGATCATCTCAGCGCCACGAAGTCCAATTTCTTCCTGAACAGAATTTGTCACGTACAATCCAAAGGGTAATTTCTTATTATTTTCCTTCAAAAGTTTTGCTACCTGGGCGATCATGAACCCACCAATACGATTATCTAAAGCTCGACACACAAATTTATCCTCATTCAGAATAAAAAAATCATCAGGGTAGGTGATCACGCAACCAACGTGCACACCAAGCTTTTCAACTTCTTCTTTACTACCGCAGCCCACATCAATACAGATATTATCCATTTTTGGAGAAGTTTCTTTTTCCTTGTCTCTTGTATGGATCGCGGGCCAACCAAAAACTCCCTTTACAATGCCGTTTTTAGTATGAATATTTACTCGCTTAGAAGCGGCAATTTGATGATCACTTCCTCCGTTCCTCACGACATAAATAAGGCCTTCATCGTTAATATAATTTACATACCATGAAATTTCGTCAGCATGACCTTCAATAACTACTTTATATTCAGCTTTTGGATTAATAACACCCACGGCAGTGCCGTAAGGATCGGTTATAAATTCATCAACATAAGGTTTAAGATATTCCATCCATAATTTCTGGCCTTCAGCTTCATAGCCGGTAGGTGCAGCATTATTGAGATAAGTCTCAAGAAATTTCATAGATTTCTTATCCAGTATTTTAGATTGCTTCATAATTCATAATTTTTAGCGAAATTAATAAGTTTTAGGAGCAGAGCAACTTGTGATTGATTAATTTTGGAATGATTTTGGAGAATTTATATTTCTAAAAAATTGAACTCTTACGTGAAAAGATACGCTTTATACATAGTAGTATTGCTTTTAGGCTTTAAGGTTTTCTCTCAGGAAACTGAGGAAAAGGAGCAGGATACTACCCAGGTGATATATATGATTATTGAGGGGGATTCCATACCCCGTGAATCCATAGATCTGGAAGAAGTTGTTTTACTTCGGAAGTTGAAGTTCGACAATACCATGGATCGAAGACGCTACCTTATATTAAGGAGAAAAACAAGAAAGGTATATCCTTATGCAAAACTAGCTTCTGAAAGATTGGTAGAGCTTAATTCGAGACTGGACCATATCAAGTCCAATAGAGATCGTAAGCGCTACACTAAAATCGTGGAGAATTATATTGAAGATGAATTTTCCGCAGAATTAAAGAAACTCACCCGAACTGAAGGTCAGATTTTAGTGAAATTGATTCATAGGCAAACCGGTGACACGGCTTTTGAACTAGTAAGAAATTTAAAAAGTGGGTGGAGGGCATTCTGGTATAACACCACTGCAAGTATGTTCGACATATCCTTAAAGGAAGAATATGATCCGGAAAAGAACCGTGAAGACTATTTAATTGAGGATATTTTACAAAGATCTTTTAGGGATAATATTTTGGAAAGGCAATCTTCTGCCCTCGATTTTAAATATATTGACCTTACCGATAAATGGACTTCTACAAATCCCGAAAATAAAAGGAGTTAAATTTCATTTTGGATTCTCATTTCCAACTGCTTATAAATTTCCTCAAAAAAACATTAAAAAAGGGGAGGAATAATTTGGTTGGAGGGGAAGGGGGGTGTTATATTTGCCCCCGCTAAGCGAGTAAGGCGATGTTCATTGGGTTGTTGTGGAAAGGTTTTGGAAAAGGGGTTAAAAATTTTCAAAAAACTTTTGGTTTAGATAGAAAAGTAGTTGTATATTTGCACCCGCATTTGCTGAGAGGCATGCCCGCTTACCACGAAAGGCCGGCAGGCTTTGCAAGAAAGCGGGACGTTCCTAACAAGAGATTGAGATAGAAAAAAAGAGGCCGCCAGGTGGGGCGATAGTGAAGGGTTCGAATCCCTGGGTTTTAACTAAGACAATGATCAATAAACAATAAGCAATGATCATAGGGCAATTTTAGGATTGTTAATTGATAACTGCTAATTGATAATTGACAAGTTCATTGACATATTGAATTGACAATAGATTTTGGGGGCAGCGATGCCTTTAAGATTTAG
>NZ_QEYO01000010.1 GCF_023718305.1 Gramella sp. AN32 | reverse complement strand
ATTGGGCGGCTGGAAAGGCTATCTCTCTGAGAGAAAACCCGGAATCACAACCTTTTGGAAAGGCTTACAAAAATTCTCCTCTATTATGCAAGGTTGGATCCTCTTTAGAAATATGTCCAGACGGTAGAGCTATGCCGGGCTTTTTAATGATATCTAAAAAAATTACTTGATCTCCACAACTTCAAGATCAAAAATTAGATCTTTTCCTGCAAGTGGATGGTTGGCATCTACCACAATGGTTTCATCCTTCACATCTGTTACCACAAGATTAATTTCCTGCCCGTCTGGTCCTTTAGAAACTAAAGGCATCCCAACTTCAGGCTTTAATTCTTCCGGAAGCTGCTTTTTATCTACTTCCTGAATAAGCTCTTGTTTTGGTGCACCGTATGCTTCTTCATTCGGTATATTGATTGTTTTCTTTTCGTTCACCTTCATATCGATAAGGCCATTTTCGAAACCGGGAATTAATTGACCCTGTCCTAAAGTAAATTCAATAGGCTCTCCACGTTCAACGGAACTATCAAATACTTCCCCATCTTTTAATTTTCCTGTGTAATGTACCTTAACGGTGTCATTTTGCTTTACTTGACTCATAAAAACTGTTTTTCTTTTATTCATTCTGCTGAAATCTAATAATCAGCATATTACTTTGCAAAGGTACAAGTATCTCAGCCAGAGCCAAATATTACAGGATTTTAACGGTTTTATCTATCACATTCGTAATTTTTAAAGGGAATTGCATATTAAATAATAATCAGATAACTTTAGGGAATAATATTCAATAAAACCTTTTAGTTAAATTACAATGGAAAACGAAAAAAGTTCTAAAAGCCCCAAATCGAGAAGGGATTTTATTAAGACCACGGCATTAACTGCCGGTGCGTTTATGATCGTGCCCAGGCATGTACTTGGTGGTCCTGGATTTACAGCACCCAGCGACAAATTATTAGTTGCCGGAATAGGGGTTGGTGGAAAAGGGCAAAGTGACATTCAAAGTTTTTATGACAGCGGAAAAGCAGAAATTGCATTTTTATGTGATGTAGATGATCGCAGGGCGGCTGTTTCCAGAGAGCGCTTCCCAAAAGCTAAATATTATAAGGATTATCGCGAGATGATCGAAAAGGAGCATAAGAATTTTGATGCGGTTTCGGTCTCTACTCCAGACCATAACCACGCCGTACAGGCCATGGCAGCAATGCAGCTTGGAAAACATGTATATGTTCAAAAGCCCTTGACGCATGATATTTATGAGGCAAGAATGCTAACTGAAGCTGCGGAAAAATATAAAGTGGTAACCCAAATGGGAAACCAGGGGGCTTCTAATGACGGGGTTCGTAGAATGAAAGAATGGTATGATGCCGGTTTAATTGGTGAAGCCCAGGAAGTATATGTTTGGACGAACCGACCGGTTTGGCCCCAGGGAATTCCGTGGCCGCAAACTTCTTCACAGGTTCCGCCCGAACTGGACTGGGACCTTTGGTTAGGGACAGCCCCTAAAAAAGAATATGTAGATGGGCTGGTTCCTTTCAACTGGAGAGGTTGGTGGGATTATGGTACCGGTGCATTGGGAGATATGGGTTGCCATTTGATAGAGCCGCCGTTTAGTGTCCTGGATTTAAAATATCCTAAAACGGTTGAATGCAGTGTGGGAAGCGTCTATGTAGGCGAATTCCAAAGAGGTTATTTCCCGGAAAGCTGCCCACCTTCAAGCCATGTAATCATGAACTTCGCCGGGAAGAAAGAAAATGCTGAGGATATAAAAGTACATTGGATGGATGGTGGAATCAAACCAATGCGTCCTGAAGAATTAGGACCTGAAGAAATATTTGGTGATGGTGGCAACGGAGCTTTAATTATTGGGGATAAAGGGAAAATGATGTGCGGTACCTACAGTGAAAACCCACAATTATTACCTACCATAAAAACTGCGGAAAATGATCTTCCCATTAAATATAAGAGAATTGAAGGAGGAGCTAGTGGTCATTACGCCCAGTGGGTTGAAGGCTGTATCGCCGGATACGGAAATACAAAATTAAGTTCTCCATTCGAGATTGCGGGACCACTTACTGAGTCTTTATTAATTGCAAACCTTGCTATTCGTGGATATGATATCCAAAAGCCCGGCAAAAATGATAGGGGAGAAGATATTATCAATTATCCAGGAAGGGATATCAAAATGATTTGGGATGCCGAGAATATGAAAGTGACCAATTTTGAAGAAGCAAATCAGTTTGTGAGAAGAGAATATCCTAAAGGATTTACTTTATAAAAATATGAATTTTGAGTTATCCATAAGCAGAGAAAGGTTTGTATCCTACAACACCTTTCTCTGTTTATTGGTAGCTTTTTTTGGTTGTGACCGGAACCTGAATGATGAAGATGTAGATTGGGACAGCCTTTGCGTTACCGCTTCTGCCTATAATTCTGTGCATTATCAAACTGCAGGAAATCCAAATATTACTGCTTGGGGGGATACTTTAGAACCCGGCATGAAGGTGATCGCAGTTTCCCGTGATCTTATCAAAATGGGAATGGATCATAATTCAAAAGTCAAAATTGAAGGATTTGACGGTGTTTTCCTGGTAAAAGATAAAATGCATTACCGTTGGAGAAACCGAATCGATATCTACATGGGCGAAAATGTAAAAAAGGCCCGGCAATTTGGAAGAAAAAAGCTGAACATTGCTTATATTTTTAAAAAAGATAGTATAATGCCTTAAATTTTTAAGGTGATTAGATTTTTAATAGCTTCAGTTTTTTTATTATTTATTACTAATTTTTCAGTCTCGGCACAAGCCGATAGTTTGGAGCCTACCAGGCCGGAAAAGCTGATTATAGGTGTTACTGAAACCCCTCCATTTATTATAAAACGTCCCCAGGGATTTGCCGGATTGAGTATTTCTTCCTGGAAACTGGTGAATGAACAACTTCAGATCCCGTATGAATTCAAAGAATATGAAACTTTGGGAGGACTTTTAAATGCGGTGGAAAATGGAGAAGTAGATTTGAGTATCAATCCCATCACCGTTACAGATAATCGAATGACTCGCATGGATTTTTCCCAACCTTACTTTATTTCCCATACTACAGTCGCTCAAAAATCTCAATCCAGAATATTTAAACATTTAAAGAATTTCTTTAGTTGGGAATTCTTTTCCTTAGTGCTGCTTTTATTACTGGTGATCATGATATTTGGCTTCCTGGTTTGGCTTTTTGAAAGAAAGAAAAATAAAGAAGAATTTGGGAATGGTTATAATGGGATTATGCAGGGATTTTGGTGGAGTGCAGTAACTATGACCACTGTGGGCTATGGTGATAAATCGCCACGAACCACAGGAGGAAGAATTGTTGGGCTCATCTGGATGTTTATGGCCGTGATCATTATTTCCAGTTTTACTGCGGGCATAGCTTCATCCCTAACGGTTAAAAGCATTAACGAAGAAATTACGGGAATTAAGGATTTGGAAAGATTCGATGTGGTTACGGTTGAAAGTTCCAGTTCTCAGGAATTACTGAAAATGTACAATATTCAAAGCGATTATGTTTTAAATGCTTCGGAAGGAATTGATGCTATTTCCAAAGAAAAAGCCCGGTTATTTATTTACGATGAACCTATTCTTAAATATGAAATTGAAAGAAAAAATCTTTCAGATGATCTGGAAATTCTAGGGCACAGTTTAAAAAAGGATTATTATAGTTATGCTTTTCCGAAGAATTCACAATTGCTTAAATATATAGATCCTGTTTTAGTTCGTACCCTAAAAACTATGGAATGGACAAATCTTATTGATGATTATAATTAGCTGCCCAGACCAAGGTACCCCAAAAGGATCCAAAGGATAATAAAAACAACAACAATTCCAATACAACCGCAACCTCCACCAAGTTTTTTGGCTCCCCATCCGGCAAGTAAGGCTCTAATAATACTTTTCATAACTGGTTAATTTTTAAATAAATTTAGAATAGAGTTTTGAGCAATAATGCCTAATTAGGAAATATTTAAATATTAATTTTCAAATTGTTGATTTTTAGTATATTGTTCACCCATCATAGATAACCGAAAACCTATATATGAACAAAACCGAAGACGAAAAACTTCTCTCTGGGAGTACTACTAAAAAAATTAATCCCATCTACGCCGCAATCGTTGGGGTCATTATCCTCACGTTTATTGCCGTGGCCGGAGTTTACTTGGGTTACTGGTAATTATTTCTTTATTTCATTCAGCAATAAAAATGCTTTATTGATATATTCTTTTTCCAGAAATAATGCAAAATAATTCGAAGTTGAAATCATTTCGAATACAGGAATTCCCTCGTAAGCCAGTAGCTTGAAAATATAAAAATACAAGCCTACCGTTTGGGAACTGTTTTTTGGAAGCGCGATGGTAATAGAAGATAATTCTTCCTTAATCGTAACCCTTACCTCATTCCGAAAACATTTTTCTACCAGATCTGTCAATGAAGAAGAAACCAGAATGTTGCTTTCCTGGTAATTACTGGAATAATTTAAATAAACCCCCGTTTGGTCTTTTACTTCCTCCAGCAATTTGGCCTTATTGGAAATAATTGTTTTGGAATTCAAAAAAGTATATTCGGTAATTCCAGATCTTACGATAATATCCCCAAGATCCCTTAAGGCCCTGTAATTAATCTTCGTGCGTGTGGGGGCATAACGCCTAAGCGCCATAATAATACTTCCCTGTTTTACAGGTTTGCGCATCTCTTGTTCTACTTCTTTCTGGATATCGGCAGCGAGTCCGCTAAAATTCACAATATCCCGGGCGATGGCATCATCCAAAAATGGCTGGTGTCTTATAATATCATGAACACAGGTGGTGATCGTCTTCATTGTTTAATAAATAACATTTTGTGCAAATGTATATAAAATGTCAGGTTATTTTCTCCAATATGTAGTGATGAATTAATTATGCAGCTGAAATTTAATGACAATGAAGGTTTTAAAATTTGGCGGAACTTCGGTTGGATCTGAAGGCAGTATTAGAAATATCAAGAATATCATCTTAGCTGAAAATGAGCCTAAACTCTTGGTGCTTTCGGCAATGTCTGGAGTTACCAATATGCTGGTAAGTTTTTCTGAAGCGGCTAAAAATGGTGATCGTAATGCTGCTGAAGAAATAATTCAGCAATTAAAGAAAAAACATTTCAGCCTGATTTCTGATCTCCTGGAAAGTGAAAATCAGAATCAAGCCTGTCAAAATTATATTCAGAATAGGATAGAAGACCTAAATAATCTATTTCAGCAAAACTGGAATGAGGAAATTGATTCCCAGATTATTACCATAGGAGAACAAATGCTAACCTATATTTTTAGCGCCTTCCTTTCAGAAAATAATATACAAAATACCCTTCTTGATGCCCGGGAGTTTATGCAGGTTGATAACCTTGAAAATCCAGATACCCTTGAAGTTGGGAACCGCTTAAATACTTATGTAAAAACGCTTCCCGAATCAAAGATTTACATTACCCAGGGATTTGTGCGAAAAGACAAGTATGGCAAAATTTCCACTTTAAAAAGAGGGGGGAGTGATTATTCGGCTACGATCATTGGAGCGGCATTGCAGGCAAATTCAGTAGAGATCTGGACAGATATTAGCGGGATCCATAATAACGATCCGCGTTATGTAGAGGGCACGCATGCAGTGGCCCAACTGAGTTTTGAAGAAGCCGCAGAGCTTGCCTATTTTGGAGCAAAAATCCTGCACCCTCAAACCATTTCTCCGGTTATAGGAAGAAACATTCCCGTTTATTTAAAAAATACGTTTACGCCGGAAGCTGAAGGTACCTGCATAAGTTCAAAATGTCATGAAAAAGGATTAAAGGCGATCTCAGCAAAAGATGAAATTACGGCGATTAAAATTAAGTCTAACCGCATGCTCATGGCGCACGGATTTTTAAAGAAGATCTTCGAAGTTTTTGACAAATATGAGACTTCTATCGATATGATAACCACTTCAGAAATCGCAATTTCGTTAACTATCGATGATGTTCAACATCTAGATTTAATTGTTGAAGAGCTTAGGGAATTTGGGGAAATTAGTATTGATACCAATCACAGTATTATTTGTGTGGTTGGTGAAGGTTTGATAGAAGATAAAGGCACTTCCCGGCTTTTTGAAATTTTGAAGGATATTCCGGTGAGAATGATAAGTTACGGGGGTAGTAATAACAATATTTCATTGCTGGTAAATACCCAGAATAAAATTGAAGCACTTAAAATCCTGAATGAAAAATTATTTAATAATACGGTTCCTGAACCTGTTTTCGGTTAAATATCAGCAGCTGTTAAAATTTGTTTTTGTGTAGTGAAAACCGCTAATCAACTTAGGTTGTTGGCGGTTTTTTATTTTTTTCCTCAATATATCTGGAAAGATAGTAGGTGCTTTTATGCAAGTGGTATTGAAGCATTGCTCCGGTAAAATTTGAACGGCGATGAGAAACTAAGTCGCTATGCAATGCCTTCAATTTGTCTGAAAATCTTTCCGCATGCAATTTTAGATCAAATTTCTCATTATAGATCTCGAAACCATTTTTTTGCTTTTCCTGCCAGGTTTTTTCTGAAGTATATAGCTCAACTGATTTTTCAATGAATTCTGAATCTTTCTTTGCTATAAATCCATTCCAGTTTTGCTGAGTTGAAATTCCTTCAATCCCAATTTTTGTAGTAACTGAAGGTGTTCCGGTTTCCATGGCTTCCACAAGTTTGCCTTTTAAACCGGCACCAAACTGAAGCGGAGCAAGTAAAACCCTGGCATTTTGTAAAACTTCCTTCGAAGATTCAGCATGGCCTTCAATAAAGAAATTTTCTTCCGGTTTATGTAACTGCAAAACTTTTTGAGAAGAATAAGCGCCATAAATGCACATTTTCGCCTGGGAAAGTCTTTTTCTTAAGTCCGGCCAAATTTTATTTTTCAGATGTAGAACAGCATTCCAGTTGGGTTCATGTAAGAAGTTTCCAATACTGATAAAATCCTGCCGGGCCTCGAAATTTGGCAATTCTCTAATTTGATTTTCCGAAAGATGTTTCAGCATAAAAGGAAGATAAAACAAGATCAATTTTGGAACTCCAAATTCCTGATAGAGTAATTCCATTTCCGGTTCAGAAATAATGAGGCTAAGATCGCAGCGATATATAGCCGCAATCTCACGTTTTGCCAATTCACTATGGTAATGATCTTTTTCTTTAGAATTTGTTTTAAAAGCCTCCTGCCTTGCTTTCCGAAGAAAATGTAAATCTTCGGTATCGAGGATTTTTACTGCATCCGGGCAAAAATTATCGATGCGCCAGCCAAATTGCTCTTCCATCATAAAACGATCGAACACGACAAGGTTTGGCTTCAATTCCCGGATAAAAATATCAAACGAACCACTATTCAATTCAATAGCCTTTTCCTGAATTCCCAGTGAAATTAGATCAGCTGTGTTTTTGGACTTTTTTGCCGTGGTTGCGAAAGTAACCTGATAATTTTCTGAAATAAAAAACCTGATCAATTGCATCATCCTTGAACCCGCCGCGGAGGATGTGGGTTCCGGCCACACATAACCAATGATCAGTAATTTGGGCATAGGGATTTTTTTCAAAAATAAGGATTTATAATCCGCTGGATAAAAGGAAACTTGCGGTAATCCAGAGAATAAGGGATAAAACTCCGCCAATGATGAAGAAGTGCTTAAATTTATAAATTCCCATCCCGTAAATAATGGTGTTGGTTTGATAGCCCACCGGAGTAAAAAAACTGAAATTAGACGCAAATAATACGGCTAGAATAAAAGGTTTTGGATCAAGATCAAGCGTTGTGGCTATCGTAATGGCAATGGGTGTGATAATAATAGCGGTAGCATTGTTAGAAATAAATCCGCTAAGGAACATGGTTACAAAAAACAATAGGCCAATAATCACCAAATTTGCCTTTTCTTCAAAAAGTAAAAGCAATTGTTCAGCCAAAAATACATCGGCACCCGTATTGCTCATGGCAACTCCAAGTGGGATCATTCCCGCGAGCAGGAAAATTATTTGCCAGTTAACCTTGGAGTAGATTTTTCCCAGGTCGATACATTTAAAAAATATCATTAAAAAACAACCTATCAGGGCACTTTTCAAAATAGGAAAAATTGAAAATGCTGATAAGGCGATCACTAAGAGTAAAATTCCAAGTGAAACATACCTTTTTCTTTTTGTAGAAATATTCACTTCCTGATGTTCCTGAAGTATCGTGATATTGTCCATTTTTAGAAGTCGTTCCAGAGTTTTATCGGTAACCTCAACCAACATTCTATCCCCCACCCGGAGTTCAATTTCATTTCGACGCTTATCATAAATTCTCCGACCTGGATTTCTAAAATTCCTTCTTTTCCTAATGGCCAAGGGAACAGCACCCTGTAAATCATACCAACCCACGGTATTGATACTTCGCCCAATTAGGGGAGAGGCAGGTAACATAAGGATTTCAACCACCTGAATGTTTTCTTCCAGTTTGTTGCTTTCCGTAGCTTCAATCGAGATAAGCTGGTCGTCTTTGTCTTTGATAATAGTGAAATTATCAGATTCTTTAAATCGCATCAACTGCTCCATACTGCAACGCAGCAACAATTCATCATCGGCTTTTAACGAAGTGTATTTTCCTGGATGATCGTTGATCACCCCATTTCTCTTCAGCCTGATGATCTCTATATCTTCACCTTCTTCTTTTTGAAAATATTCAATAGTTTCACCCAGATATCTCGATTCATCAGCAACGATACCTTTAGTAATAAACTCGTCCAGATCATAATCTTTTGAAATATCTGAGTTTTGTTTTTTAGGTAGGAACCGCACCATTAAACTCACTACAACAATACTAATAGCCATAAATATCAAACCCAACCAGGAGAATTCAAAAAAGGTAAATCTTTCTACCCCGCGCTCCATGGCCACGGCATTTACGATCAAATTAGTAGATGTCCCCATTAGTGTGCAGGTTCCGCCAATGATACCGGCAAAAGAAATGGGCAATAAAAGCCTGGAACTGGGGATATTGTAACGCTCTGATAATTCCCCAATGATTTTCACGAAAACGATGACCACAGCTGTCGTATTTATAAAGGCGGAAATAGTCCCCGCAATCAACATAAAAACAGGCACCATAAGGATAATGGGTAAACCCTTCAGCTTTTTTAAACTTTGTGCAAGCCAGTCTATGACCCCATTTTCTTCCAGGCCAATTGCAATGATCATCAATGAAAGAACGGTAATGGTTGCCGGACTCGAGAATCCCGAAATGGCTTCTTCCGGACTAATTAAATTGGCCAGAAGTAAGCTCACCATAATAAAAAATGCAATCTTATCTACCGGAAAAACTTCCAGCGCAAAAAGGAAAATTACCGAAATAATGATGATAAATAGAATTATTATTTCTATACTCATAGTGTTAAATTGCAGTATAAAAATAAGCTGAAGTCCTAATGAACTATCAGGTTTCAGAAATATTTATGAATCTTATAAGATTAAAAATTTAAGTATGAGCAGGGGTTTTGTAAAAGAAGGTGATCAGGAAGAGCCACCCATTATTCCACCAAGAGCAGCGCTACCGGCGGGTGCCATCAATTATGTTACCCAAAATGGACTGGAAGAATTAAAAAATGAAAAGGATAATTTAGAAAAAGAACGGGCAGAAATAAGTGTTGATGATGAAGCTGAAAAAAGAAGGATGCAGGCGATTGTTGATGGAAAACTAAATTTATTAGTCGAAAGGATTAATTCTGCCAGAATTATAAAAGCTGAAGAACAGCAACAGGATGAAGTACGTTTTGGGGCGAAAGTGAAGATTAAAAACCTGGACAATAATAACATACAGGAATTCCAAATTGTTGGTGTAGATGAAGCCGATGTAAAAAAGCAAAAAATTGCTTTTGTAGCACCCATTGCCAGGGCAATAACAGGAAAAAAAACTGGCGAGGTTTCAGAATTTAAACTTGGAAATGAAATGCGAAAACTTGAGATCATCGAGATCCAGTATCCTTAAATCTATTCATTTCATTTAAAGTTTTCATTTATTTATTTTCGTTCATCCGGTTAAAAAATCGCAAATTCACGTAAGCAATTAAATTTTATGAAAGTTTATATTTTAATGGGAGTTTCAGGAGTGGGAAAAACAACCCTGGGAAAAGAATTGGCCAATTCCCTTCATTTACCATTTTATGATGCAGATGATTTTCATCCAAAGCAGAATATTGAAAAAATGAAAAATGGTATTCCGCTTACCGATGAAGACAGAGCGGCATGGCTGGATCTCCTGGCCTTAAAAATAAATGAATGGAAAAACCGTGGAGCTGTATTGGCGTGTTCCGCTTTAAAAGAAAAATACCGAAAGCAACTTGCCGAGCAAAATGAAGATCACATAAGTTGGATTTATTTATATGAACGTTATGAAGTGATCAAAGAAAGGATTGAATCCAGAAGCGCGCATTATTTTAATTCAGATTTGCTTCGTTCGCAGTTTGAAAGCCTGGAACCGCCAAACTATGGCATACATATTAAGGTGAACCATTCAGTAAATGATAATCTTAATGAAATCCTGCAAAAAATTAAACATCCTTATATAGGCTTGATTGGCCTTGGCGTGATGGGAAAAAGCCTTGTATTGAACATGCTTTCTAAAAATATTCCGGTTGCGGTTTATAATCGGGAATTAAAAGGAGTAGAGGAGAATGTAGCTTCTAATTTTGCCAGGGAACATATAGATCATTATTCCATTCCGGCATTTAATGACCTGCAAGCATTCGTAAAAGCCCTACCCAGACCTCGGAATATCTTTCTTATGGTAAAAGCGGGAATAGTGGTAGATAAAATTATAGAAGAGATTTTACCTTTTTTGGAAGAAGATGATCTTATCATAGATGGCGGTAATTCACATTATAAAGACACGAAGAGGCGGGTAGACTTTCTGCATGATAAGAAAATGAACTTTTTAGGTGTTGGCATTTCCGGAGGTGAAAAAGGTGCCTTATTGGGGCCGTCCATTATGCCGGGAGGATCTAAGGCAGTGTATGAAAGAATACGTTCTGCCTTTGAAGAAATTTCAGCTAAAGATAAAGACGGGAAGCCTTGCTGTGCCTATATTGGTGAAGAGGGAGCCGGGCATTTTGTAAAAATGTTGCATAACGGGATCGAGTATGGAGAAATGCAGTTGATCGCTGAATTTTATCAATATCTGAGATTTTTTCAGAAAAAAAAGCCCGCAGAAATTGCAGACATTTTTGAAAACTGGAACAGGGAATTGCAAAGTTATTTACTCGAAATTTCCCATAAGATATTAAGGAAAGAAGAAGATGGTAAATTGCTTCTGGATAATATCCTGGATGTTGCAGGACAGAAAGGAACAGGAGGCTGGTCCAGTATTGCTTCCCTGGAACTGGGCGTTTCACTGGACACCATTACTGCAGCCGTGCTGGCAAGAATTTTTTCCGGAGATAAGGTTAAACGAGTAGACGCCGCGGAAAAATACTCTTTTCTGAAATCACAGCCTCAAACTGCTGTTTTAGAAAAAGATTTATTTAATGCATTTAAGATGGCCACTATCATAAATCATAGTATCGGTTTTACTTGTATGCTGGAAGCCTCAAAAGAATATAAATGGGATTTAAATCTATCGGAAATTGCCCGGATCTGGACCAATGGCTGTATCATTAAATCGGCACTTATGGTAAAACTTGTAGATTTATTGAAAGATAAGAACCAGTCTGATATTTTATTGCATCCGGAAGTCATTGCAGAATTCAAGACCGGTTTCGGTTCTTTTAAAGATGTTTTAGTAAAGGCTTTGCAGGATCAATGTTCTATGCCGGTCACTTCAGCGGCGTATAATTATTTTTTAAATTATACTTCAGCACAAACTTCAGCAAATTTAATCCAGGCGCAAAGGGATTTTTTTGGTGCGCATACCTATGAAAGGATCGATGCAGAAAGAGGTAAATTTTTCACCACGTTCTGGGAAAAAAAATAATACATGGATATTAGCCTTTTACTCTCGGTCATTGCGGGGATTGTTCTCTTACTTTTTTTAATACTTCGGCTGAAAATCCAGGCATTTTTAGCATTGCTTATCGTATGTATTTTCGTGGGAATTTTAGCCGGAATGCCGGCAATAGAAATTCTGGATACGATGAAAGAGGGGATGGGCAGTACCCTGGGATTTGTGGCTACAGTAGTTGGACTTGGTGCTCTCTTTGGCGGAATTTTGGAACATAGCGGTGGGGCGCAAAATCTTGCCAGTTACTTACTGCAAAAAACAGGCGAAAAACAGGCGCCCTGGGCCATGGTTTTAACCGGGTTTGTAGTAGCGATCCCGGTATTCTTCGATGTTGCTTTTATTATTCTGGTCCCGGTTGCCTATGCTTTGAGCAAAAGAACCGGTAAATCCCTTTTATTATATGGATTACCCTTATTGGCGGGTCTGGCGATTACGCATGCATTCATTCCGCCCACGCCGGGACCCATCGCAGTAGCTGATATTTTAGGCGCAGATCTGGGATGGGTGATTTTATTCGGATTTATTACGGGGATTCCCGCAGCAATTCTGGGCGGGCCGGTTTTCTCAAAATTCATTTCAAAAAAAATCAGTATCCATCCTGAAGAAGACGATGGATTAAAAACCGAAAATGTTAAAAATGCACCTTCCGCAGGTTTGATCATTACCATTATTTTAATTCCTATTCTCCTGATTGTTTTAAGTACTGTATTGAATAGTCCTTTTTTTGAAGATATCGTCCTTCCGCAGGAATTAGTCTACACTATAAGTTTGATTGGCCACCCTTTTACAGCATTGATAATTGCCAATTTGATTGCCTGGTATTTTATTGGAATTAGACGGGGAATGGGAAAAGATTTTTTATTGAAAATTGGAACGAAGTCTTTTGAAGCTGCCGGAATTATCATTCTGTTAACCGGAGCTGGCGGGGCTTTTAAACAAATACTTATCGCCACCGGTGCAGGGGAAATGATCGCCGAAAGTTTAAATGGAACTTTTTTTAATCCGTTGGTCTTCGGATACCTGGTTGCACTAATCGTTCGTGTATTGCAGGGATCGGCAACCGTTGCCATGATCACTTCTGCAGGAATCACAGCGCCAGTAATTGCCGAAGCTGCCTTAAGCATGCCTCAAACTTCATTAATTGTGATTGCGGTGGCGGCAGGGGCATCAGGATTTTCCCATGTAAATGATAGCGGATTCTGGCTGGTGGGAAAATATCTGGGTATTACTGAGAAACAAACTTTTCGGTCCTGGACGGTGATGACCTGTATTATTTCCGTGGTTGGACTTTTAAGCAGTCTTTTACTTTGGTATATAATCTAAAAAATGAATTTTTTTTTATATCCATTTTATGTCCTAATAGTTGTTTCAGGTTCTCAAATTTATTGGACAGATTAATGTTCTGAGATTCTGAAACAAGTTCAGAATGACGTCCTTTATCAATTTATGACACTTTACGGATATACAAAATATAAAAGGCGAACCAATTAGCTCGCCTTTTTATCAGGTTTCAAATTTAAAAAATAAAATTATCCTTCAGATTCCAGCATCGCGAAGAATTTATCAAGATTTGGAATAATCACAATTCTTGTTCTTCTATTTTTCGCCATGTTATCATTATTGGTATTATCTACTAAGGGTTGGTAGCTACTTCTTCCCGCTGCGATCAATTTTGCAGGATCAACATTATATTTCTCCTGAAGGATTCTCACAATAGAAGTGGCCCTTCTTACACTAAGGTCCCAGTTATCTTTTAAATAAGAATCTTTCACCATAGATCTGTTATCGGTATGACCTTCAATCATTACTTCCATAGCTGGTTCGCTGTTTATTACTTCAGCGAGTTTTTTAAGAAGTGGTTGCGCTTTGTCTGTAACTCTATAGCTACCGCTTCCAAAGAGAAGTTTATCAGAAATATTGATCATAACCACAGTTTCATCTACACTAATATCAATATCCTCATCATCTGCTCCTTCAGAAATATTCTTTTTGAGGTTATAAGAAACCGCCAGGTCTATGGAATCTTCTAGGGTTTGAGCACCTTTAACCTGCTCTGGATCCATCTTAGCGATGGTATTCCTCATTTTTTGTTTGGTGTTATTAGACATCACCGTTAAATCATTCATTTCCATCTTACCGTCACTTTCAGTCTTCAGGGAATTGATTTTAGCATTATAATCGGCTACTCTCGCTTCGATTGCAGCATATTTACCTTCAATTTCTTCTTTCTCAACTTGCGTTTTTTGCAGGCTACTTCTTGTATCATTAAGTTCACCTTCAAGGGCAACATATTTTTTCTTCGACACGCACGAAGCAAACATAGTTGCTGCCAATACTGTTACTGTTAGTACTCTTTTCATAATTGTAATTAGAATTAGTTTTATAGTTTCTGCCAGAATCAAAGCGATAATCCTGCCATAGCATCTTTTTGATAAAGCTTACGAGTAAATAAACTTATGTGCAGTATATGGGGATATAAGATGGGAAGTCCTGTTATATCTGAAATATTAGCAGAAATTGGACGCAGTTATTTTTAATAATAAATAAATTTTTATAAATTCTAAAGAAAAGGGGTGAAAATATTTCTGTAGAAAATGCAATAAAATTGTATCATATTTCCACACATTGAAGTCTTTAATATTCTTCCGAAGCGCCTAAAAACAGTATTATACAACATCTTCTCCAAGTTACATTTAACAGAAGTTTACCATAATTTGGAATTAAAATTTTCAAATTCATCGGCTTATAGAATAAATTTGTTTCCAAAGTTACTTTCCATTGGCGAATACTAAAAGAGTGTTGTTTAAAACATTGAGAATCCTGGGAAAAATTATTCTCGGGATCATCATTTTTTTAATACTGCTTATTTTATTTGTGCGTAGTCCCTGGGGGCAAAATATCATAAAGGATAAATTTATAAGTTCCGTTGAAAAGAAAACCGGGGCTACCATTGAACTTGAAAAACTCTTTATCAAATTTAATGGAGACATTCAAATCGACAATCTGTATGTTGCAACTCCAGAAGGGGATACTATTGTTTATTCGGAAAGCCTTTCCGCAGGGATTCCCATCCTGCCCATTATTAGAGGTAACAGTTTTAATTTAAATTCCCTTAACTGGGAAAATGCAAAATTGCGTTTAATTCGGAAGGATTCTATAAACGGATTCAATTATGAATTCCTAATGAATGCATACGCCAGTGATACTACTGCCACGGCAACTACTCCGGCAGACTCTACTTCAACCATGGCGATTAATATTGGGGATATAGCCCTCAAAAATATTGACCTGGTGTATCGTGATGATGTTTCGGGAATTGACCTAAAGGCGAAACTTGGCGAGATGTTGCTGGAATTTTCTGAAACCGATCTCGCCAATATGGTTTTTAAAACAAATGAAGCTTATTTAAAAAATAGCAATTTTGTCTATAACCAAACGAAACCTTTCCCGGAGTCAGAAAGTGAAGCTGCGCCTTTACCGTTTATAGCAACCGGCGATTTTAGCCTGGTAAATGTACAGGGTGAATACAATTCCATCCCCGATTCACTTTTTTCTGATCTGGATATTCAAAAGTTAACTATTCAGGATGCTGAATTTGATCTTAAGAATAATAATATTCAAAGTGAAGCTATTTCCATGTCCAATTCTGAAGTTTTTCTTCGGATGAAACAGGAAGCGGTAGTGCAAAATGATTCGGTTCCAACTATAAATCCTGAAGGTTTTTCCTGGCCGGAATATGTTTTTCAAATCAACAAAATCAACCTTGAAAATAATAATATCGATTACGCGGTAAATAATGCCCAGGTAAAAAAAGGAACTTTTGATCCCAATGCACTTCAGTTCCAGAATCTCACTTTTATCGCTTCCGAAGTTTATTATAAAGATGAGGAAGCCCGGGCAAACATTGAGAAGCTAATATTTAATGAAGGTAGTGGTATAGATGTGAATGAATTTAGCATTAACGCCCTGGTCAATAATGAAAGGATTGAACTTACAGATATCAATCTGGATGCAAATAGCAACACTCTTGATGGGAAATTGGTCATAACATATCCTAACCTCGGTTCATTTATAAATGATCCGGCTGTGGCAACTCTGAATGGCTCTTTAAACAACGTACGCTTACAAATTAAGGAACTATATAGATTTCAGCCTGCATTAAGGGAAAATGAATATATACAAGCTTTGGCGGGTTCCCCAATCCTTGGAAATTTAAATGTTTCCGGGAAGATGGATAACCTAAGCTTAAAATCTCTAAACTTACGTTGGAGGAACACAAGAATTGCCGGTTCAGGTAGGATCATAAACGCCCAGGATCCGGAAAATATCAGCTTTAATTTACCCAATGTAAATGTTAGATCCAAAAGGGCCGATTTGCTCAATTTCGTAAGTGAAGAAGATCTGGGCATAAAAATTCCTGAAAATGTAGCGATCGCAGGCAGCTTCTCCGGAAATATGAATACCATAAAAACCGACACCAGAATTGAAACAACAGACGGGAATTTTAATATTGTTGGAAATTTTGAAACAGGTGATAACATTGTTTTTGACGCGAAAATTCAGGGTGACAGTATCGCCCTGGGTAACTTATTACAAAACGAAGCCCTTGGGGACCTTCAACTAAATATAGAAATTACGGGAAGCGGGGCAACCGTAAATGAACTCAATGCGAAAATTGACACTCAAATCACCCAGTTTTCCTATAATAATTATGTATTTGAAGATATATATCTAACCGGGAATATTGAAAATGGAACAGGTCCTTTAGAACTTATTTATCAGGATCCAAACCTGGATATGGAATTACAGGCCAAAGTAGCGCTGGATTCGGTTTCTTCACGAATAGATTACACCTTATATTTAGATGGAGCCGATCTTGGCGCCATTGGTCTGGCCCAAAAAAGTATTAAAACCGGTTTCGTGATGGAAGGCTGGTTCCAGGGAAATGCTGAAGCCTATGAACTCAATACTGAAATTATAGATGGCGTAGCCGTTTACAATAATAAAACCTATTTACTGGGTAGTTTCAAAGCTTCGGCTTTTGTGACCAATGATACTACTTCGGTGAACATAGACAACAGGATCCTTGATCTCAATCTACAATCGAACGCCAGCCCGGTAGATTTTTCTAAGGCAATCAACAGGCATTTCAAAAGATACATTACTGAAAATTACCAGGATGATTCTATCATAAACCCCGTGAACCTCAAAATGCGGGCAAAGATTGCTGAAGCTCCTATTCTAACCGATGTTTTCCTGGTGAATTTACAAGAATTGGATACAGTGGATATCAACGTAGACTTCAGCGAAGCGAACCGAAAACTGGATGCTTCTGTTCACGTTCCTTTTATTAATTACTTCAGCAGTGAAATAGACAGTTTAAAGCTGGTGATGAATTCAGATCCTGAAGATCTTAATTTTGACCTGGGCTGGAATTCAATAACCTCAGGGCCAATTGCCTTAAAGAAAACCGATATTACCGGGGTCGTTTTAAACAGAAAATTAAACCTTGATATCGCTTCATCTTATCAGGATACTACTTTGGTACATTTAAATTCTGAAATCAATTTTCAGGGTGATACTTTATTGGTACATGTAAATCCCCTAGACCTTATTTTAAATAGTGAAGAATGGAATGTAGATGACGATAACCTGCTGAGTTATGATACCGGGTATCTTGGATTACGGAATTTTAGGGTTTACAGGAATGATCAGGAAATGATCTTAAGCAATAATGAACCCGGAGTAGAAGAGGAACATTTAAGCTTAGAATTTAAGAACTTTAACCTGGCTTCGTTTTTAAATTATCTGAATCCTGAGACTAAACTGGCCGAAGGTAATCTAAACGGGCAGTTAATTTATGAAGATCCTTTCGGAAAAACAGGATTGCTGGCAGATCTCCAGATCAATCAATTCAAAGTGCTGGAAGTAGATTTGAATACCCTGAGCCTTAAAGGCGAATCGGCAGGTTTCAATAATTATGATTTTGAAATGGCCATAAAAGGTGGAGAAGTAGATATGGACCTGGTGGGAAATTATGTTGCTGATACCACTTCTGCAAAATTGGACATGAATCTGGACCTCAATCGCGTAAATGTTTCAGCAATTGAAGGATTTTCTTTGGGATATATTGAAGACGGAAGCGGGACATTTTCAGGAAATATGACTTTGAATGGAACTGTGGCCGAGCCTGTATACTCCGGGGAATTTAAATTCGACCAGGCGAAATTTAATATTGCGATGTTGAATGCCAATTTTACCATTCCAAATGAAAGCATGCGCCTGGATAATGAAGGCTTTTATTTTGATGATTTTAATATTAAAGATGCGAAAAGTAATTCGTTTGTTTTAAATGGGAAGATAATCACAGAAGATTTGATAAATCCCGGGTTCGATCTGGACGTTCAGGCTAAAAATTTCCAACTTTTAAATTCTACGGAAGAAGATAACGAACTTTTTTACGGGAAAGCGATTGTTGATGTAGATGCACAAATTACCGGGAATTTGAATTTACCACTTGTAAATGCCGATCTGAATGTAAAAGAAACGACAGATTTTACCTATGTAATCCCTGAAACTGAATTACAGATTAAAGAACGGGACGGAGTGGTAATTTTTGTAAATAAAGAAGATCCTAATAATATTCTAACCAGAACTGAAGAGGAATCGTATGTGGTCTCTGGTTTTGATATTTATATGAGGATTAATATAGAAGATGGTGCCACTTTTAATATGATCATTAATCAGGAAACCGGGGATCAATTCCAGGTAGAGGGTGAAGGGGACCTTGTCTTCAACATGTATCCCAGCGGAAGAATGAACCTTGCCGGATTTTATGATATTAGCGATGGGTTCTACGAAATGACCCTTTATAATCTTGTAACCAGAAGATTTGACATTGCAGATGGCAGCCGTGTGTCCTGGGCTGGAGATCCATTTGACGCCCAGCTGGATGTACAGGCGGTCTATAATGTGGAAACATCGGCAGCTTCTTTAATGGCAGCCTATACTTCGGGGATAGATGGCCAACAATACCGTCAAAAATTACCATTTCTGGTTTATTTAAACGTTGATGGTAATTTAACCGAACCCAAATTAACCTTCGGTCTTGATATGCCGGAGAATGATCAGGGTGCAGCTGGGGGCCAGATCTACGGTAGAATTCAGCAATTAAATAGTCAGGAGCAGGAATTAAATAAACAGGTTTTTTCGTTACTAGTGTTGAATAGGTTTTTTCCCGGTGGAGGAAGTGATGGAAGTAGTGGAGGAACACTCGCCGTTGCAAGGGACAACCTGAATAATGCCTTGTCCGATCAATTAAATATGCTTTCCAGTCGGGTTCTAGGAGAAAGTGGGGTACAATTAAATTTCCAGGTAGACAGTTTTACAGATTATCAAGGTGAGAGTCCACAAGAAAGGACGCAGTTGGGAATTAATGCCCAAAAAGCTTTCGCTGGTGATCGTTTGGTTGTGGAAGTAGGTAGTAACGTGGATATTCAGGGAAGTAGTCAACCGGGACAGGAAACTACACCTTTGCTGGGGAATGTAAGTATTGCCTATTTGCTGGATCCGGACGGAATATGGAGAATAAAGGGTTTCCGAAGAAATGAATTCCAAAATGTTATTGATGGCCAGTTGATTGTGAGTGGGATATCTTTAATATTCACGAAAGAATTTAACAAATTTAAAAACCTATTCGCTAAAGCTATAAAGGAACAGGTCGAAGAGAATAATGCAAAAAATGCATCAACTGATAATACAGAGAATGAAAATTAGGCTCGGTTTAATTGTATCCCTCTTAGTTATACTGCATTCCTGCAGTGTAGAAAAATTTATTCCGGAAGATGAATATTTATATACCGGTGCAGATATTAGTATAGAATCTGATACTATAATAAAAGATAAAACAGAATTGAAAACTGAGCTGGAGAGTGTTTTAAGGCCAAAACCCAATACCAAAATTTTGGGTATGCAGCCGGGCTTATATTTTCATTATAAAGCACAAAAGGAAAAACCTGGTTTTATCAATAAATTTCTAAATAAAAAACTGGGTGAAGAACCCGTTTATTTTTCTGATGTAGACCTTACAAATACGGAAGACCTTCTGCTTAATAGATTGGAAAACAGAGGATTTTTTTACAGCAGGGTACAATCAGACGAAGAATATAATGATAAAAATAAAAGGGCAAGCGCCTCCTATACTTTAACCGTTCCCGACCCTTATTTGATGGAGACCTATCAGCTGGATACAGATACCCTGCTGGTATATCAGGAAATTAAAAAAAATCTTGGAAATTCGGTCCTGGAAAAAGATATGCGCTTTGATCTTCCCAGACTAAAAGGCGAAAGGGAACGTATAGATTATGATTTAAAGAAAAGCGGTTATTACAATTTCAATCCGGGATTTTTAATTTTTGAATCAGATACCAATCAATACAACAACAAACGTTTTGATCTTTTTTTGAGGCTGAAAAAGGATGTGCCTAAGAAATCTATAATTCCATATGAAATAAGCACGGTAAATGTTTATGCTAATTATAATGTAGATGAAGAAGCAATTACCAAAAATTATAAAAGGTTGAACAACAAGAATTATTTTCAGGATGAATTATTCTTTCTCCCAAAGCGTTTAGACCCTTACATTTTAATTGAAGCGGGAGATTTTTATGATCCAGAGATTTCCCGAAATACAAGTCGCAGGTTAGGTTCAATTGGTGCTTATAAATATGTAAATATTCAATATGAAGAAATTGATACGGTAGCTGCAGATAACCACGGGCTGCTTCAGGCTAATATATATTTATCCCCGCTGAAGAAAAGGGCAATTAGAGCCGAATTGCAGGCCATCACAAAATCGAATAGTTTTGCCGGACCCAATTTAGGTGTCACTTTTTCCAACCGAAACCTTTTTAAAGGTGGCGAAAGTTTTCATACCACCGCAGACGTTGGTTATGAATTCCAGGCTGCCGGCGGAAATTCTTTGAGCAGTATCCATTTAGGTTTAACGAATGACCTTATTATTCCAAGGCTGGTTTTTCCTATCGAAATTAACAGTAACTTTTTTGAATATTCCATCCCCCGCACGAAAATTACTCTGGGAGCAGATTATTTAAGCAGGACCCAATTATTCACCCTTACCTCGGCTAAAGCCAGTTATGGTTATTACTGGAATGCGAACAAATATGTATCACATGAAATAAATCCCATCAGCCTGAATTTTGTTCGGCTTGGAAATGTTTCTAAAACTTTTCAGGATATTCTTGATGTAAATCCCTTTCTACGAAGTACGTTCGATCAGGAATTTATCGCCGGCCTTACCTATTCCTTTATTTATAATGGAATGGTAGATCTCAAGAAACAAAGCGTGTTTTTTCTGAATTCAAATTTTGACATTGCAGGTAATACTATCAGTTTATTGGGAAAAGAAGGAGATACCGGTAAGAAGGAAATTTTTGGTTTGGAATATGCTCAATTTGCTAAACTAGACGCCGATTTTAGATATCATTTTAGGCTGGATAATAAGCAAACTATTGCGACCCGATTATTTGCGGGTTATGGTATTCCCTATGGAAATTCAGATGTAATGCCATTCAGTAAATTGTATTATGCCGGGGGACCATACAGTGTACGGGCATTTTCTATCAGGTCACTTGGGCCCGGAACTTATGATCCCAATGCCGCGACTGTGAACCCGCCTACAGATGATACCCAACTTCTTAAGTTTGTAGATCAAAATGGAAATATTCGTCTGGAAGCAAATGCAGAATATCGTTTTCCTTTATTTTTACCCTATGTATTTGGAGCTTTTTTTGCAGATGCAGGAAACGTTTGGAATTCCAAAGAAATAGACGGCCTTGAAGGAGGGAAGTTCACTTCCAGCTTTATAAATGAACTGGGAATAGGAGGTGGTTTTGGTGTTCGTGTAGATATTCAGAATTTTGTGCTGCGATTCGATCTTGCTGCTCCATTTCATGATCCTTCCAAAGCTGAAGGGAATAGATGGGTATGGGACCTTGCCAAACCTATTTTCAACTTCGGGATTGGTTATCCTTTTTAATCTAAATAATTCCCCGATGCTTTTGCATCGGGGTTTCCTCTTTACCTCTCCTCATGCATCCGACGAGTGAAGCGAGAGGAATGCAAAGGTCGGAACTGCTTTTTTGCTCCCGAAAGCTTTCGGGACTGGGTGAGGGGAAATATAAAATTTCGGTTTTAAGAAATTTTTATTGTTGCAATTTACTTCCAAAGCATAGATCACCGGCGTCGCCAAGTCCCGGAACAATATACCCCCGGGAATCCAAATCTTCATCTATACTGGCTATCCACAATTCTGAATTTTCTGGAAATACTTTTTCTAAATTTTCAATTCCCTTGCGAGAACCTATGACGGAGAGCACATAAATTTTAGCTGGGACGCCCATAGTTTTCAATGCCTTTAGCACATTTATAAAAGAACTTCCTGTAGCCAGCATAGGATCGGCTAAAATTAAAGTTTTACCTTCTAAACTGGGCGAAGCCAGATATTCAACAAGGATCTCAAAATTTTCGTCATTTTCAGGATGATGCCTGTAGGCTGATATAAAGGAGTTATCGGCATCATCAAAATAATTTAAAATCCCCTGGTGCAGGGTAAGACCAGCCCTTAATATAGAACAAATAACAATTTCGTCCTTCGGTAGAAAATGTTTGGCTTTACCTAAGGGAGTTTCTATTATTTTATTTTCAAAATCCAGGTGCTTGCTCATTTCATAGGCTAGAATTTCACCCAGCCTTTCCATATTCTTTCTAAACCTTAACCTATCCTTCTGGATATCAATATCCCGAAGTTGAGATACAAATTTGGAAGCTATAGAGTTTTCTTTAATTAGATGGTGCACTTTCATTATTGGAAGTTAGAAGATAAATATAGCCAATATTATTAGCGCATCTTTAGGGAATATTATACTATTTACTAAATGAGGTTCAAGTAAATTTTCTAAATTTAATAGTATTAAACTTAAAATGAGAAGGATATGAAAATAGGGGAGGCATTTGGTAGTTTTTCTACCAATGATATTCAGGAAGCGAGAAAATTTTATCGTGATACGTTGAATCTGAAATGTGAATTAAATTCAATGGGGATTTTAGATTTATCAGTAGGGGAACAACATTTCATTATTTACCCAAAACCAGATCATCATCCGGCGACATTTACAGTGCTCAATTTCTTAGTTGAAAATATTGAGGCTACAGTAGATAGCCTAATTGATAAAGGCTTATTCTTTGAACAATATAAAGGCGAAATTAAAACGGATCATAAAGGAATCAGCCGGTCTGAAAAAGGTCCGAACATTGCGTGGTTTAAAGATCCTGCAGGGAATATTCTTTCCATCATAGAAAAGAAATAAAATTTTCTTTGAAGTCGACTATTTCCCGAGACAAGCCGTCGGGGAATTATTTAGATTAAAATAAGCTGAAAAAAAGATAAATATCTTCTAATATTCCGTTCATAAAGAGGAATCATTCAATTAATTTTTATAGCTTAAATTTGTCATATAATATCATTGTATTTCTTTGGCTAAGTATTTGATTGTCTAGAAATGAAATTAAGCATCATGAAAAATTATTTATTTCTTCTCTTTTTAGGCTTTACTGTTGGTGTCTTTGCACAGGAAATTCCACGCACTACTAATACGGGACGTATTATTAAGGCTGAAGAAACCAATAAAACCGGTTTCCCGATTAGAGCGGAAGAGAACACTAAAGAAAGTCGCTTTTTAAAAGAGAAGCCCAAAACGATCGATCTTCGGGAAAATCCGAATGGATTAATGACGGCCGGTGATGTGATCAAAGAAAAATGGACCAAAGACAAGGAAGCGCGGGAAGAGTTCAGAAAAGACCAGAGTTTGGGAAATGTGGTTACTGAAGGAAAATTTGTGGAAGTATATTGCCGGGATCATGAGTATGTAGATGGAGACCGGATCCAGGTTTTCGTGAATGGTGTTTTAGTTGAAAAATCGATTAGCCTCAGTGCAGGTTTTAGACCTATCCTTGTTACGCTTCAGGATGGTTTTAACAGTATCCAATTTGTGGCATTAAATCAGGGAACTTCAGGCCCTAACACTGCTGAACTTCGGGTTTTAAGTGATAAAGGCGAACAACTGGCCAAAAAGGAATGGAACCTTCTTACCGGCGCAAAAGCTGAATTGATCGTAGTAAAAAATTAAATTTACAGTCTAATCTTTTGTTAATCATTCGAGTAAAACCTACAGTTCTTGTAATTTGAGGTTTATAAATTAAAATTTCAGATTATGTCTATTGTAAAAATTATTGAAGTACTTGCAACATCTCCTAAGAGTTTCGAGGAAGCTACTAAAAATGCAGTTAAAGAAGCTGCGAAAACAGTAAAGAATATCAAGTCTGTTTATATTAAGGAAATGAAAGCCAGAGTAGAAAACAATGAAATTACCTCTTATGCAGTAAATGCAAAGATTTCTTTCGAAATAAATGCATAAATCACGAAACCAGGTTCTACCTGGTTTTTTAATCTAAATAATTCCCCGATGCTTTTGCGTCGGGGTTTCCTCTTCACCTCTCCCTCGGGAGAGGTCGGAACTGCTTTTTCGCAGTTCTGGGTGAGGGGAAATATAAAATTTCGGTTTTAGCCCAGAGGCCAAAATAAAACCAGTAAAACCTGCCAGCCGGCAGGCTGGTACCCCTACGCTTTGCTTCGGGGATAGTTGGTTTAAGAAATTTTATATTAAAGATTAAATTTTATAGCTACTCACTCCTCAATTAGGTTATCTGCAAACTTGCAGTGTACATATCTTACGCCTAAATTTGAAAAAACGTTTTATGAAAATTGGATTTATAGGTTTAGGAATTATGGGAAGCCGTATGGCGGAAAATCTTCAGAAAGGTGGCTATCAGTTAAAAGTATATAACAGGACAAAAAGCAAGGCAGATAGACTTCTGGAAAATGGTGCCACCTGGGCTGGATCGCCATTTGAAGCAGGAAAAAATGTGGATGTTTTATTTACCATGTTAGAAAACCCGGGCGCAGTTGAAGAACTAGCCTGCGGGCCAAAGGGTTTTTTAAATGCCATGAATGAAAATAGTTTATGGATAGATTCAAGTACTGTAAATCCTTCTTTCAGCGAAAGAATGGCAAGTATCGCGAAAGAGAATAATATTAGATTTATGGATGCTCCTGTTTCCGGGTCAAAACAACCTGCGGCTGAGGCTGAATTGTTATTCCTGGTAGGAGGGGAGAAGAAAGATTTAGATAGCGTAAGGTCGTTATTTGATAAAATGGGCAAAGACGCTGTTCATATGGGCGCGGCGGGGAAAGGTTCTGCCATGAAAATTATGATCAACCAATTATTAGGTCAAAGTATTTTGGCCTTTTCTGAAAGTGTGAACCTGGGAATGGCTATGGGCCTGGATAAAAAGACGTGCATGGATGTTCTGTTAAAAACACCGGTAACCGCGCCCATAATCAATATTTATAGAAGCAGGATTGACAATAATGATTATGAACCAAATTTTCCCCTCAAACATTTGCAGAAAGATCTTCATTTGTTTACTGAAACCGGATACGAATTAGGCATTCCAACACCATTAACCAGCGCAGCAAAGGAAGTTTATGGACTTGCCAAACATAAAAATATGGCAGATCTTGACTTTACGGCGGTATTTAAATTCCTGAATGATAAGAATTAAGACTTTTCGGAATTAATTTAACTAAACCAGAAGAATTCCAGTTTTTATTATCGGATTCCTTAAACTATCTTTGTAAAAATTTTGGTGCAGGTCATATAGGCCATTGCTCTCTCTGAATAATTCCTTCAAAAGATAATTTTACACATTAAATTTTTGGTATTCGTTTGGTGGTGCAAAGCATTAGAATTTAAAAACGATTAGTAATTAATTTATAGTGAATGGCAAGATCCGGACAAACCCAAAACAAACGCGAAAAAGAAAAGAAGAAGCTTAAGAAACGTAAAGAAAAAGAGGCGAAACGTGTTGAACGAAAAGAAAACTCCAATAAAGGTGGATCTTTTGAAGACATGCTCGTGTATGTAGATGCAGATGGAAATTTAACTGACACTCCGCCAGACCCATCTCAAAAAGTAGAAATAGAAATCGAAGATATCGAGATCGCAATTCCCAAGAAAGAGGATCGGGATGAGGAGGAAATTATCACCGATACTGAAGGAAAAGTATCTTTCTTTGATCATTCTAAAGGTTTTGGCTTCATTATTGGAAGTCTTACCCAAGAGAAATACTTTGTTCACGTTAGCGGACTTATCGATGAGATTGATGAAAATGATAAGGTGAGTTTTGAACTGGAACAGGGGATGAAAGGACTGAATGCAGTTCGTGTTAAAGTGATAGAATAGTAATAATCAGAAAATTAAGCAATATAATTTATGAGATAATTGGGAAGTTAACCAATTAAATGAATTAGATTTGCAGCATTAGAATAGTACAGATGTCTTCACTTAAATAATTATTTCTATTAATTAAGTTAGTTCTCTAAGTATTCAATTTAGTAAAAAGTAAAAGTTACCAGTATCAATAATCCAAAATTTGCTCAGAAACGAGCGTCTGATTTTTCCAAAACTCTTAGATCCAGAGTAAACTCCTATTTTAAGACGAACAATATTAGTAAGCATGCTAATTCCAGCATGGTTATTAAAACGGTTTTAATGTTATGTGTATTCATAGTGCCTTTGGTTATTATCAATACGGGTATCGTTGCAAGCGTAGGCTTATTGTTTACTTTATATATCATTAGTGGTTTTGGGATGGCAGGGATTGGAATGGGCATCATGCACGATGCCATTCATAATTCTTATTCTAAAAATCAGAAGATCAATCAATATCTTGGGTATTCGCTGAATTTAATTGGTGCTAACGCAAGTGTATGGAAGATTCAACATAATGTTTTACATCATACGTTTACTAATATTGAGGAAGCTGATGATGATATTAATCCTCCCTTTTTCTTGAGGTTTACACCGCACACAAAGCGATATAAGGTTCATAAATTTCAGCATATTTATTCCTGGTTCTTTTATGGCCTATCTACAGTTTCGTGGGTAACCGTAAAAGATTTTGTAAGAATGGCCAGATATAGAAAACTTGGATTTTTTAAGGGGGAGAAAGGTTTTAATTCACAATTGATCAAAGCCATTATTTGGAAGATTGTTTCTTTTACCTTTGTATTGGTACTTCCTATAATCATGGTGCCATTGGCAGCCTGGATCGTAATCCTGGCTTTTATATCCATGCATTTTATAACGGGCTTAATGATCACCACGGTTTTTCAACTGGCTCATATAGTGCCTACGACGGAGTATCCTTTACCAGATCATAATGGGATAGTGGAAGGTGACTGGGCATCACATCAATTGATGACCACAAGTAATTTTTCTCCAAAAAGCCGACTTTTTAGCTGGTTTATTGGAGGGCTCAATTATCAAATTGAACATCATTTATTACCAAATATCTGTCATGTGCATTATCGAAAGATTTCACATATAGTTGCGCAAACCGCTAAAGAGTATGGTTTGCCATATCATAATAAACACAGTTTCCTATCTGCAGTTGGCGAACATTTTAAAATGCTACGGCAGTTAGGGAGAATGGATAACCTTAAAACAGGTTAGTATATAGTATAGATTGGAAGCCATACAATCTTGAAACGAACATGGCAAAATTATAGTAACAATTAATAAGTAAAGTAATGCAAGAAGGTAAAGTAAAGTTTTTCAATAGTACCAAAGGATTTGGTTTTATTAAAGCTGATGATTCAAACGAAGACATCTTCGTACACTCAAGTGGTCTAATTGATGAAATTCGTGAAGACGACAGAGTACAATTTGAAACAGAACAGGGAAAGAAAGGTCTTAACGCTGTTAACGTTGAAGTTATTGACTAATTATTTTCTGGTTCCGGATTGGGGCCAACCAATAATTATCATGATCACTTGTCGTGTGATCTTAAATTAGAACGGCAAAATATAGTAACAATTAATAAGTAAAGTAATGCAAGAAGGTAAAGTAAAGTTTTTTAATAGTACCAAAGGATTTGGTTTTATTAAAGCAGATGATTCAAACGAAGACATCTTTGTACACTCAAGTGGTCTAATTGACGAAATTCGTGAAGACGACAGAGTACAATTTGAAACAGAACAGGGAAAGAAAGGTCTTAACGCTGTTAACGTTGAAGTTATTGACTAATTATTTTCTGGTTTCAGATTGGGACCAAACAATAATTAATAGGATCATGGCCGTGTGATCTCAAATTAGAACGGCACATTAAACAATTAATAAGTAAAGTAATGCAAGAAGGTAAAGTAAAGTTTTTCAATAGCACCAAAGGATTTGGTTTTATTAAAGCAGATGATTCTAACGAAGACATCTTTGTACACTCAAGTGGTTTAATTGACGAAATTCGTGAAGACGACAGAGTACAATTTGAAACAGAACAAGGCAAAAAAGGTCTTAACGCTGTTAACGTTGAAGTTATTGACTAATTATTTTCTGGTTTCAGATTGGGATCAAACAATAATTAATAGGATCATGGCCGTGTGATCTCAAATTAGAACGGCACATTAAACAATTAATAAGTAAAGTAATGCAAGAAGGTAAAGTAAAGTTTTTCAATAATTCCAAAGGATTTGGTTTTATTAATTCTGATGAATCGAATGAAGATATCTTTGTTCATCAAAGCGGTCTAATCGATGATATTCGTGAAAACGATATGGTTAGATTTGAAACAGAACAAGGTAAGAAAGGTTTAAACGCTATAAACGTTGAACTAATTGACTAAGTAATTAATTAGGTCAACACCTCATTAATGAAAAGCCATCCTTTTAAGGGTGGCTTTTTTTATGCAGGTATTTTTCTGAAGATCATTAGTAGTAGTTTGGAGAGACCCCGACTGAATTTTGAGGGCGTTACTAGAATATTTCGGCGCAACGCCTTAACATGCCTTTCAGCTTCAAATACTTCCCTAATAGTTAAGATCTGAAACCCATATAAGCTCTCATATATAGCAAACTCATCCCCATCTAATGCAAAGTTCTTTATAATTTTGATGACATTATAATTAATTTCTTAATCTTGCAATGATTTTAAACCTACCCTTCGATCTAAATTAGATGGCAAAAAATGACCCCTATGCAGCTCTGAAATACGGAGAATTTAGAACATTCCTTTTAGTGAGATTCGCATTTGTTTTTGCCAGGACCATGCAATTCATTGTGATCGAGTGGGAGGTGTACAACTTAACCAAAGATCCATTTTCGTTAGGGATGATAGGGTTAATGGAAGTTATTCCTGCAGTGTCCCTGGCGTTATTCGCCGGCCATATTGTAGATCAAAAAGAGAAAAAAGGATTATTATTAAAATGTCTCCTGGGGTTCTCAGTAATAAGTATTGGTTTATTTATGTTAACCTGGCCCCGTATCGTAGCCGGATTTTCTCAAAACACTATTCTATACTCCATTTATTTTTTAATTTTTTTAGGAGGAATTGTACGTGCCTTTCTAGGCCCCACCAATTTTTCTTTATTTGCTTTGATCGTTCCAAAAAAGATCTATCCAAATGCCGCTACCTGGAATAGTTCTGTATGGCAAATGGGGTCGGTATTGGGGCCGGCTCTTGCAGGATTAAGTATACACTGGATAGGAGTGCACTGGTCTATGTTATTGATTTTCGGCTTTGCCCTCCTTGCTTTATTGGGGCTCACTCAAATTTCTAAAAAACCAATACTTAATCCTAAGATTGGGGAACCTGTGATGAGAAGTTTAAAGGAGGGGGTGAAGTTTGTGTGGAATTCTAAAATTATCTTTGGAGCTATTGCCCTGGATATGATCGCTGTTTTATTTGGAGGTGCAGTAGCGCTTTTGCCAATTTTCGCTCAGGATATTTTGAAAGTAGGGCCGGAAGGTTTTGGTATTTTAAGGGCGGCACCGGCAGTTGGCGCAGTTTTGATCCTGTTCACTTCCGCATATTACCCGCTTAATAAAAATGCCGGAATGAAATTACTTGCGGCGATCTTTGGTTTCGGACTTTGTATCATCGCATTTGGATTATCTGAGATATTCTGGATTTCCGTAATCGCATTATTCTTAAGTGGTGCTACAGATGGAGTTTCCATGGTAATTAGGCAAACGATCCTTCAGCTTAAAACTCCAGATCATATGCGTGGCCGGGTATCTTCAGTAAATTCTATGTTTGTGGGATCTTCCAATGAACTTGGAGCTTTCGAGAGTGGGCTCACCGCAAAGCTCATGGGAACAGTTTCTGCCGTGGTATTTGGTGGAAGTATGACTTTGATCACGGTTTTGGGAATGGGTGCGGCTTTTCCTAAATTTAGAAAACTAGATCTGAGAAAAGATATAGAAGAACATGAAAGGGAAGATTAAAAAATTTCTTAAACCGGCTATTCCCGACGAAAAAGCATCGGCGAATTATTTAGATTAAATAAGATCTTTTTTAAAACAAATACTATTTTCCATCCCTTCATAGGGTGGATATTTTTCGATTAAATAATATCCGTTCTTTTTATAAAAACCAACCGCTTCAATTTGACGCTTTCCGGTTTCCAGGACACAGGCTGAATATCCCATTTCCAAAGCCCACTTTTCCAGTTCCCTTAGGATCAGTCCGGCATAACCTTTCTTTCTATAAGCTGAATCCACGAACATCCTTTTTACTTCCATAGTTCCACCTTTAAATTCTTTCAAAGCTCCACAACCAACAGGGATCTTATCTTCATACATTACAATTACATGATTTATAAGGTCAAGTTTATTATGACTGTCATAAAAAGAATGTTCATCACCATCGCAAACCGCAAGATATTCGTCCAGTTTCACGATAAGTTTACCAAAATCGGGATTTTTAGAATTTGTCTTTTGAAGGTCTATCATCAAATTTTAGTTGCCCAGGGAATTTAAATAAATAGCAGCAATTACACCAAGAGCCGTGGCAATGCCCGCCCAATAATAATCTTCTTTATAAGCCTTGGGAAATACTTCAATTGCCAGGGAAGCAATCACAGCTCCTGCTGCAAAACAACGAATATAATCCAGGGTTTCATCAGCAGCATTTTTTAATAAAAGGTTCCCTGCAAGTGCTGCCAGCGATAAAATAATTGCAGTTCCAATCCATAGTCCCATAATTTTCTTATTGCCTTTATCATTTTTACTCATTTCTTTTGCCCCGCCAGCTGCTTCAGGTAAATTAGAGAGTAAAATAGATCCGCTGAGGGCAGCTACGGCTATGGGTTCAGCCCCAATTAAAGCCACACCCAAAGCCAGGTTTTCAGGAATTCCGTCAAGGGTAATAGCGGCTAGTAAACCAGCTCCATTATTATTCCCCCATTTTTGTTTTACAAAATAGTCTAAAACACAAAAAACAGCTGCACCTACAAAGACAAAGAAAAGTACCCAGGGCATGGGAGATCTTGCCGCTGCGGGATCAATCAATTCTAATATGGCGGAAACCATTAGAGCTCCTCCGGCAAAAGCCACTAGAAAACCCTCTACTTTTTTGGGTAAGTTCCCATAGATTCCCCAGGCCGCACCTGCGATTAAAGCGCCCGACACTACTGCAATGACTAAGATGGTTGTGAGCATTTATAAATGTATTATTTCATGAAGAGATGAATAAATAAAACCTAATTTACTTAATAATAATAGTGGCAATTTGGGAAACCTTAATGTTTTATAAACATAATTTATGATTTTATTGACCCAATTAATTTATATGCAGGATTACATTTACTTAAAATATTCATTATGAGAAAGCTTACGTTATTAACTCTTAGTATTCTTACGCTTGGTATTTTAAGCTGCCAGGAGAAAAAAGATGAGGAAAAAACAGAAAAAAGCGGTGTTCCGGAAGCTGTAGTGGCTGCTTTTCAAAAAAAATATCCGGGGGAGAACGATCCGGACTGGCAACAGGATGATCATGGTTATTGGGAATCACATTTTAAAATTGATGGGGAAAAATACCGTGCTGATTTTAATGCTGATGGAACCTGGGTGGAAACTGAAAATAGTATAAAGAAAGAAGACCTTCCACAAGTGGTGCAGGATTCCATAGATAAAAATTATGCAGACCGGGAAATCACAGAAATTGAACATGTGATAAACGCGAAAAAAGGAGAATTTTTTGATATTGAATTTAAACAGAAAGGTAAAAATATGGATGTTGAAATGAATAAAGAAGGAAAGAAATTAAATTAGCACCTGTCTGATTATTATTAATTTACAGATTTTACCTAATTAGAAGGTTTATATTAAAATTGAATTCTTAAATACCATTTGAGAATTCAATTTTCTTTTTTAAGACTCTACAAAAATCAAACAAATGAAAAACTTATCTATTGATGATATTCAGGATCAATCAGGTAAAATTGCCATCATAACCGGGGCTAATACAGGTCTGGGATATGAAACCACAAAATTTCTTGTAAAGAAAAATATGGTGGTAGTTATGGCCTGTAGAAATTTGAAGAAAGCTAGGACTGCGCGGGAATCTATTACCCGGAAAAATAGAAAGGCCCAAATCGAGATCATGGAATTAGATCTTTCAAGTTTAAATTCCGTAAAAGCTTTTACAGAAAAATTTATAGAGAATCATGAAAGACTAGACGTTTTAGTGAACAATGCCGGGCTTATGATCCCCCCATATCAAAAAACTGAGGATGGATTTGAAAGTCAGTTTGGGGTAAATTATTTAGGTCATTTTCTATTGACCCAAAAGTTATTTCCTTTACTAAAAAAGTCAGGAAATTCAAGGATCGTAAGCTTGAGCAGTATTGCGCATAAAAATGCACAGATAAATTTTGAGGATATAAATTGGGAAAAGAAATATTCCAGGAGCAAAGCTTATGGGCAAAGTAAATTAGCCTGTTTAATGTTTGCCTACGAATTGCAACGTAGAATTGAAAAAAGTAATTTAAAAATAAAATCACTTGCGGCTCATCCCGGAATTTCAGACACGGAATTATTCCGGTATATTCCTGGGTTCCTAACTTTTATCCTTAAACCATTTACATTTTTCATCTCGCATTCTGCGGAAAAAGGGGCCAGGCCTGAAATTATAGCTGCTACCCATCCATCTTTGAAAGGTGGTGAATATATCGGGCCAACAGGTTTTAAAGGAATGAAAGGCAAACCGGGGGTTGTTGGTTCCAGTCCTTATTCTTATGATGAAAAAATTGCTGACGAATTATGGAACCTATCAGAAAAAATGACCCAAACAAAATTTTCTGTTTAGATTTCGAAAATGCGTAAAGTACTCTCCAAAATTTTAAAAATGCTATTAGTTTTTATTGTAATCACCATCATTGGTGTATTCCTTTTTATGCAATTAAGCCCGGAATTTGGAGGAAAAATTTCAGATGATCAAGAAGAAACCTTTAAAGCCTCTTCACAATATTCAGAAGGGAAATTTCATAATCCCGGTAACGTCAGGATGGAGATGAGTTTTTCCAAAATGACAAAAATTGCCAAAGCTTATTTCAATCCGCAGGAAAATACCGTCCCTGAAAATTCAATGCCCATTGTTAGGAATGATGCTGCCGAAATAAATAATTATGCGGGACCAGCGAGATTGGTATGGTTTGGCCATTCTGCATTTCTACTTCAGATAGATGCTAAAAATATTTTGATAGATCCTATGTTTGGGGATGTGCCTTCGCCGCATCCCTGGTTAGGTACGAAAAGATTTTCAGATGGGTTACCTATTGAAATTCAACAACTTCCTAAAATAGACGCGGTACTATTTTCTCATGACCATTATGATCATCTTGACTATGGTTCCATTAAAAAAATAAAAGATAAAGTAGCCCATTTTTATGTCCCACTTGGTTTGGGCGCGCATTTGAAAGCCTGGGAAGTTCCGGAAGACCAGATTACTGAAATGGACTGGTGGGATACGACAAGCTTTAAAGACCTTAAAATTATTGCCGCGCCTGCCCAGCATTTTTCCGGGCGAGGTTTTGGGGATCGCGATAATACGTTATGGGCTTCATGGATCATTCAGGGAAAAACCGATAATATATATTTCAGTGGTGATTCCGGATATGGCGACCATTTTAAACAAATTGGTGCAACCTATGGTCCTTTCGATTTTGCGATGATTGAATGTGGCCAGTATAATAAACATTGGAAAGAAATTCATATGATGCCGGAAGAAAGTGCACAGGCTGCAAAAGATGTAAATGCCCGGGTGGCCATGCCTATTCATTGGGCAGCCTTCAAATTGGCATTGCATCCCTGGACAGATCCTGTGGTGAGGTTTCTGGAGAAGGCTAAAGAGTTGAACCTGAAAGTTGTTACTCCAAAAATTGGTGAAAAGATCATCATTAAGGAGCCTGCGAAAGTTCAAAAATGGTGGTGAAATTTAAGTATTTTAACCTGGCCCATTTTTAAAATTGATAAAAACTTGGATACGTGACGTTCGAATGATAATGATCATGTAATAACAAGTGCCGGAATAAAAGGTTTAAAATTATTATGGCTTTGAAAAAAATTGGGTTAGGTGGTGGATGTCATTGGTGTACCGAAGCCGTTTTTCAATCTTTAAAAGGAGTTTTTAAGGTGCAACAGGGATATATCAATGCGTCAGAAAATTTAGATTTTTCTGAAGCAATTTTATTGGAATTTGATCCTTCAGAAATTTCATTGTTGGATCTTATCAATGTTCATTTAAAAACGCATGAGAGTTTTAGTGACCATAGCATGCGGGTTAAATACAGGTCGGCTATTTATGTTTTTAGTTCTTATCAAAAAATGGAAGTGCAGAATATTCTAGATAAAATTCAATTAGCATACGAAAAGAGAATAATTACTCAGGTTTACCAGTTTCATGAATTCAAGGAGAGTAGGGCAGAGATCCAAAATTATTACCTGCAAGATCCGGCAAAACCCTTCTGTAGGCGATACATTGCCCCTAAGCTGAAACTACTAAAAAAAGAGTTTGTATCCCTACTAAAATAAGAAGAAGTTTTAATGTAATATTGCAGCTTCAAAACTTCAAAAATGGAGAAATCTGACAGACTGCTCATCATCCTCGCATTTTTCTCTATTTATGTGATTTGGGGATCTACTTATTTACTCAATAAAATTTCCGTTTCGCAATTATCACCATTAATGCTTGCAGGAATTCGTTTTACCACTGCAGGGGGATTAATATTCCTCCTCAGCCTTGGTCTGGGGAAATCTTTAAGAATCACCAAAAAACAATTTTTGAATAGCGTTTTTGCGGGAGTCCTGTTTCTTGTTATTGGTAATGGCGGTGTTGTATGGGCTTTGCGCTTTGTAGACAGTAATTTTGCAGCACTGGAGATTTCCTCCCAACCCCTGGTGATCCTTCTTCTAATGTGGCTGCTTCAAGGCAAAAAAATCAAAAAAGAATCTGTAATCGGGATTATTCTGGGCATCGCCGGAATTTATCTCCTGGTGAGCCAGAAACAGGTGATAGGGGACAACCAGTCCATTTGGGGAATGCTCACCATATTCCTCTGCATGATGAGTTGGGGGTATGCCAGCATCTTCGTGGGAAATGCCGATTTACCCAAAAACTATTTAGTGAATACAGGCTACCAGATGCTTTCTGGAGGTATCCTTCTTCTAATTGCCAGTATGTTATTGGGAGAGGAGTGGCTCGCATTAACCTCGTGGGAACCACAAGTGCAAATCTCCATGATCCTCCTGGTACTTTTTGGAAGTATTGTCGCCTTTACTTCTTTTAATTTTCTTTTGAAGAGGGTCTCTCCGGAAAAAGTAGCCACTTCAACCTATGTGAACCCTATAATTGCCATGTTTTTAGGCTGGTATTTTTTAGATGAATTAATTACCGTACAGGGAATTCTGGCGGCAGTTATCCTACTTACAGGGGTATATTTCATCAACCGCACTAAAACGAAAGTAATTGCAAAAAAGGTTTAAGGTATAAATTTATCTATCATAATTAATATCTTAGGGGAATTGAAATGCTAAATTTAAGAAATGCTGAAAAAAATCAATTGGAATGATGTTCCCAGTGAACAGGTTACCGAAAAGATGGAACGAAAAATTGTTCATGGTGAAAAGGTGATGATCGCGAAAATGAGGTTTAAAGATGGTTTTAGGGTACCCTTGCACAGTCATATAAATGAACAGATTACCAACGTGGTTTCGGGAAGCATCCGCTTCTGGTTTGGTAAAGATAAAGAGGAGGTGATAGAGCTTCACGCGGGGGATATTATAGTGATCCCTTCAAATCTTCCGCATGAAGCCCTCATGATAGGTGATGTTGAAGAAATTGATACCTGGTCGCCCATTCGGGAAGACTGGCTCGATGGCACCGATGCGTATTTAAGAAACGATTCTTAGTATGGATTTAAGACTTAAAGGTAAAGTTGCATTCATTGGAGCCTCCAGTGAGGGATTGGGCAAAGCAGTTGCTAAAGAACTGGCCTGGGAAGGTGTAGAAGTGATCATTAACGGAAGAAATCGCGCTACACTCGAAAAAACCAAAACTGAAATAGAAGAAATAAGTCAGGTTAAAGTGTATGCGGAGGCCGGAGACCTTTCTATTCCTGAAGATAGGGACCGGATTGTAAAATCTGTGCTGGAAAAATATAAAGGGATCGATATTCTGGTAACGAATACAGGCGGACCAAAATCGGCTAAATTTGAAAACCTTTCTCAGGAAGATTGGGATAATAGTTATCATTTGTTACTGGGGAGCGCGGTTTCCCTAATTCGAAGTTTTCTCCCCGGAATGAAAGAAAAACAATGGGGAAGGATCATTGCGATTACTTCCCAGGCAGTGAAGCAACCGGTAGATAATCTTATTTTGTCAAATTCGGTAAGGGCTTCAGTGGCCGGCCTTGTAAAATCACTTTCTAATGAAATGGGCATCCACAATATAACCGTAAATAATGTGATGCCGGGTTATACCAAAACTAACCGACTCAAAAACCTTATCGAAAAAAATCCTGATTTTGAAAAAGCAAAAGCTGAAATTCCTTTAGGCCGTTTTGCCGAACCGGAAGAATTCGCTGCCGCCGTCACTTTCCTGGCCAGTGAACGTGCAGGTTATATTACCGGGGTTTCCCTGGCAGTTGATGGGGGGTGGATTAAAAACCTGCTTTAATGGAACTGGACCTAAAAGGAAAAACCATCCTGCTCACCGGAGCATCAGATGGGATAGGGAAGGGGCTTGCGCAATTTTTGATAGAAATGGGTGCAAGCCTGGCTGTTCATTATAATCGGAGCAAAGCATCTGCGGAAGGACTTGCAAAAAAATGTGCCCATGGTTCAAAAATCTTTCAGGCAGATCTGGAAAAAGAAAAAGATGTGTTCAGGCTTTTTTCTGAAGTAACCGAAGAATTTGAAAAATTAGACGCTATCATTTTAAACGCCGGGGTATTCTTAAAACATTCCACTAACAATACTACGGAGGACTGGCTAAAAACCTGGAAGAAAACCATGGATATCAATTTGAATTCGGTGGGGATACTCACAAAATTAGGAATTGATCATTTTAGGGAAAATAATGGCGGCAGGTTTATTTATATAGGAAGCCGTGCGGTCTTTCGTGGGGAAACCGAGGAATATCTGGCATATGCCGCATCCAAAGGCGGGTTGACTTCTTTGGCGCGATCTGTAGCACGATCGTTTGGAAAAGACAATATCAAGTCCTTTATCGTTTCACCGGGATTTACCAGGACCCAAATGGCCGAACAATTTATCGCCCAATATGGCGAAGAACGTATCCTGAATGAAATTGCTTTAAATGAATTGACCCAACCTAAAGATCTTGCGCCCATTATTGGTTTAATGTGCAGCGGACTCATGGATCACGCCACCGGAGCTACGATTGATATCAATGCGGGAAGTCATATTCGATAGGGATTTTAACCAAAAAAAATCATTAATGATTTTTAACAAAGTAATATTAAGATCACCAATGGCTTTTTACGCAATACTGTAAGCGGGGAAGCTAAAGGTATTCCCTAAAAAAGATAATTATATACAAAAATGTAAAGGAGTCAAAAGTCTTCACGAGCTAAGTTAGAAAGAAGAAAATATAAAAAGTTTTATTTTTACTACCATCCCATGTTTTCGTAAAACAAATTCCTTTAAGTGTTTGATCTACAAGTATTTTGTTATTAAAATAATCATAAGCACCACCTTAATTATTATTGTTTATTATATATTGTGCCATATATTTCCCTAATTAATATTATTATCATTATTGAACACATACAATGAAAATCTATATGTTTATCCGTTTAGACACCTAATATAAGTTTTGTCACCTTGAGCGTAATCGAAAGGTCAAACAAAAAAGTCTCGACTTGAGCCTGTATTGAGCGAAGTCGAAATGCTCGACGTAACAATTTCAGTCATGATTTGCCTATTTGGTGTTTTTAGCGGACAAGCATAATCTATTAATATAAAAATCAAATCTTCCTCAAGCAACCCTATTTGCTTGAAATATATAAGAATGTGTTTCAATAATTTTTATTATCATTTCCTGTCCTAATACATTTATATCGAACGCTAAATAGAAGAGATATAAATTAAATGCAAAAAGATATATCATCAAAAGATGTGTAAAAATAATATGACATTTATGGCATACTGTACAATGATAATCCTCAAATAGTTGATGAGAAAAGATGTTTTTGGCAAGTTGGCTACTTCGTCATTAATAAATATTTCAATGAATTTTGACTTGATTAATTAAATCAGAGCAATTAACACAATCGAAAAAACATAATAAAAAATGCTAACAAGAGTCCGGGTAGATTCAAGTATTGTGCAATTTACGAGTGGCATCTCAAAATTATTAGAACAATGAGTGATCATGGTAAATCCAGGAAGGAAATTCGAGATGAGTTAAAAGAGTTACAACAGGAATTTTTAAGCTCCATCATAGACATCGATGACAAGAAACGTATACAGCTTGAGCAGGAATTGATGATTGCTATTCAAGGGGTTTCTTTACAAAATGAGGAAAACGCCAAGCGTGCGGCGGAATTAATCATTGCTAATTTGGAACTTAAATTCCTTAATGAAGAAAAGGCAAAACGTGCGGCCGAGTTGGTTATTGCAAACATTGAACTTGTCTTTCAGAATAACGAGAAATCAAAGCGTGCAGCCGAATTGATTATTGCCAATAAAGAACTTGTCTTTCAGAATTCAGAAAAAGCAAAACGTGCAGCCGAGTTAGTGATCGCAAATATAGAGCTGGTTTTTCAAAATGAAGAGAAAGAAAAGCGCGCCTCTGAATTGATCATTGCCAATAAAGAACTTGTCTTTCAGAACGAAGAAAAGTCAAGAATTGCAGCCAAACTAATCGATGCGAACAAACAGCTTATTTTTCAAAATGAAGAAAAAGAAAAACGAGCCGCGGAATTAATACTGGCAAAAGAAAAGGCTGAAAAAAGTGATTTATTAAAAACAGCCTTTTTAGCCAATATGAGCCATGAAATTAGGACTCCCATGAATGGAATTTTGGGTTTTGCCGAATTGTTGAAAGAAACTGAGCTTACTGCAGAAATACAACAGGAATATTTAGAAGTCATCAAAAAAAGTGGAGGCCGAATGCTCAATCTTATCAACAATATTATTAGTATTTCCAAGATTGAATCCGGATTAATGGAAACTGATTTACAGGAATCGAATGTTAATACACAGATTGATTTTATTCATGCCTTCTTTAAACCGCAAATCGAGAAAAAAGGAATTCAGTTTTTAATTAAGAAAACATTGTATGGAGAAGAGGCTTTAATTAAATCTGACCCTGAAAAAATCTATGGGATCCTTACCAATCTGGTTAATAATGCAATTAAATATTCTGAAGTAGGAGTCATTGAGGTGGGTTATAATTTAAAATCGACAGAGGACTCAGTCGATTTAGAGTTTTACGTAAAAGATAAGGGAATTGGGATCCCCGAAGAAAGACAGATAGCCATATTTGAACGTTTTATACAGGCAGATATTTCAGATAAAATGGCACTTGAAGGAGCAGGCCTCGGTCTCTCTATTTCAAAAGCTTATGTGGAACTGCTTGGTGGGAAAATTTGGGTAGAAAGTGAAGATGGAGTAGGTTCAACATTTTATTTCACCATACCATATCAAAAGGCAAAAGCGAAGAAACCTACTAAAACTATATTCCTGGCAGATAAAACTGAGAAAATTCTTAAACCTAAGGATTACAGATTGAAATTATTGATTGCCGAAGATGACAAAATATCATCTATGCTCATCACTGCCATGGTTAAAAAATATAGTACGGTGATATTTCAGGCAAAGACAGGTTTAGAGGCTGTTGAAATTTGCAAAAATAATCCAGATATAGATTTGATCCTGATGGATATTCAAATGCCTGAACTGAACGGTTTTGAAGCAACGCGAAAAATACGCGAGTTTAATAAAGATGTGGTTATCATCGCGCAAACTGCATCAGTACTTACTGATGACAGAGAAAAAATTATCGAAGATGGATGTGACGATTATATTTCGAAACCAATCAATAAAAGTGAATTACTTAGCTTGATTCAGAAATATTTTGATACATATCATGTAGCCTGAGTGTGGAATCCGGAAATTTTTTATAAGTCCTCTTTCAGAAAAACTTTTGACCTATTTAATCAAGTGAGTTTCATCTAACCAGTTTTTAAAACTTTATTAAAAAAATTCTTCAAATATGATCTCCACCTCAAAAGACAAAATTCATATTTAATCGATTAATTGTGAGTTTATTAGGTTGAAAAACCTATTTTTTAGAAGAATTATCTTATAATTGCAAGCCTTCCACTTTTATGGCGTCAAAGTCGATATACGATTGCACCGAAAAATGATAAATTTTAAAACATTTACGACCTTTCAAAAGATAGCCTCTTTAATAGTTACAGCCGGGCTTATTATTTTACTACTCTTTGCCGGCCTTTTCTATTTCCTTTATAGTTCTAAAAAGGAAAATTTTTCAGCCGGTCAAAAGGGTTTTAATAATGAGATAAGTTCCTTACTCACCCTTAAGTCTGAACCCTTAGTCAATACAATTACAGATCTTACCTATTGGGATGTTTTTGTAGCGTATTTCAATAGTCCAAATCAATCCGATTTTTATGAAAATATAGGATCGACTATCAATCCCTATGATATAGATTTTATAGGAGCTTATTCTCTGGATGGAACCTTATTAAATTCTATTTCTTCAGAGGGGTTTGATATCAATTTAATACCCCTGCCAGCACAACTGTTTCAGAAGCTATATAATAAAAGGGGCTTTGTTTTTTATGAAAAATTAGGAAATAATGTCATTGAGATATACGCAGCAACAGTGCACCCAACTAGCGATTTTATGAAAAGTAAAACAAATCCTTCCGGATTTTTGGTGTTAATGCGTGTTCTGGATTCACATTATTATGATAATATTTCTTCTATTAGTAGCGCTAGTTTAAAGTCTGATATCCCGGATAATACAGACGATGCGTTTTTCTCCGAGCTCGTGCAATATAAAAATTTTAATAACGAAGTGATCGATGAAGTGATTTTTGTGAGGCCGAGTTATGTGGATTATGGAAATGCTTTCACGCTACTTTACGGATTACTCTTTGTGTTCCTATTAAATGTGGCAATCTATCTTTTTATAGCGACTCGATGGGTAAAAATACCTTTAAAGCTCATACGCGATATCTTAAAAAACCACAATCAGGAAGCACTTCAAAAACTTGAAAATTCTTCAATTGATTTCAAAGAAATTGCTGTGCTCTTTAAAAAAGCGGAAAAGCGTGAAGTAGATCTTGAAGAAGCCAAAATTAAAGCTGAAGAAAGTGATAAGCTCAAGTCATCTTTCCTGGCCAATTTATCCCATGAGATTCGTACACCCATGAATGCTATCCTGGGCTTTTCTGAACTCTTAGAACAGGACAAGATTTCTAAGAAAGAGAAAAAGGAGTATCTAAGAATAATGAAGCAAAGTGGTTCAAACCTTATCTCTATAATAGACGATCTTATTGAGATGTCTAAAATTGATGTAAACCAAATTACCCCAAATAAGGTGTCATTTAGAATTGATACAACAATGGCAGAGATTATACAAAGCCTCCAGGTAACAATTCCAAAAACCAAGCCTGTTCGTCTTAACTTAATCCTCCCCCGCAACCCTATTGATAAGAACATTATCGCAGATGATGTGAAGATCAGGCAAATCCTGACCAACCTTATAAGCAATGCTTTAAAATTTACAGAGGAAGGCTGTGTATCTGTCACTTACGGAATTAATGAGCAGGCCACTAAAATCTATTTTTCTGTAAAAGATACGGGGCGGGGAATAAGTCTGGCAGAGCAGGATGTTATTTTTGAACGTTTTAGACAAGTTGAAAACAATTACACGTCAGAGTCGGGAGGTTTGGGATTAGGCCTGGCCATATCCAGAGCTTACGTAGAAATAATGGGCGGGAGCATAAAAATAGAATCTCAATTAGGGGTGGGTACCACTTTTAGTTTTTCCATACCTTTCACCCAGGACTTAAATGCGCAGGAAGCTTATGACACTCCCGATACATATAATAGCAGTCCAAGCCTGGACTTTGTAGACCCCTCTCAAAAATTAATCCTGGTTGCAGAAGATGATAACATAAATTTTATGCTTATAAAAAAACTACTTACAGATATGGGTTTTAAAAGCATACGGGCTGTAAATGGAATTGAGGCGGTAGAAATTTGCAAAACCAATAGCGAGATAGATCTTGTTATCATGGATATAAAAATGCCTTTTAAAGATGGTTTTGAAGCGCGTCGGGAAATTATATCTTTTGCCCCAGATTTACCCATGCTTGCGCATACTGCTTTTGCTGCCCAGGAAGACCGGATTAGAACAAAAGAAGCTGGTTTTGTAGGTCATATTGCCAAGCCCTTAAAAAAGGATATTCTTTTAACTAAAATCCAACAGGCGCTTTATAAAAATTCCCCTCCCCACATAAAACAATATGACTAAGATTTCTGAAAACTGTTATTTATTTAATGTATAAAATTCCCCGACGGTTCAGCCTCGGGGTTTCCTCTTCACCTCTCCTTTGGGAGAGGTCAGAACTGCTTTTCGCAGTTCTGGGTGAGGGGAAATACAAAATTTCGGTTTTTGGCCCAGAGGCCAAAATGAAACTGGCGAAACCTGCCAGCCGGCAGGCTGGTACCCCTACGGCTTGCCTCGGGCCTGCCAGCCGCAGGCAGGGATAGTCGGTTTCAAGAAATTTTTTATTTGTCATAATATTTATCTCGTCACCCTGTGACCTGTGATAAAAAATTTATCTGGCGTAGGAAATTGACTTTTTTTAGCATAGCTAATGAGATGCTGAAACATCCCGATAGCTATCGGGACAGCATGACGGCAATTCTAAAAACCAACATCGTCACCCTGAACTGGTTTCAGGGTCTATAACGCAAATAAGTTAAAATATGTCAATGGTAATTTATTTGACTCCGTTGAATCTTCGATTTCAGGAAATTGACGTTTTTTAGCATATCTAATGTATTCTTGGGTAATCCATAAGAATATCGGGAAAGCATGACGGCAATTCTAAAAACCAGCATCGTCACCCTGAACTGGTTTCAGGGTCTCTGATACATAACCAAATAAAAATATGTCAATGGTAGGAGTGATAAAAAGTTCAATCTGGCATAGGAAATTGACTTTTTTTAGCATATCTAATGAGATGCTGAAACATCCCGATAGCTTTCGGGACAGCATGATGGCAATTCTAAAAACCAACATCGTGGATCTAGAACGAATATTTCATGTTTATTCCCACGGAAATAGGCCTATTCGTAGCATAACGCTGCCTGCCCGGTAAAATAGCCCCAAAGGATTGTATGTTTCCAAAGTTCGCCTGTTTATTGGTGAGGTTTCTTCCGAAGAGTGAAACATCCACATTTGAAAATATATAACCCACTCTTGCATTTAACAAGGCATAGTCCGGAAATACCAACTCTGGCTCCAGTTCCAAATCATAAGTGCCAAAACGCTCACCCACGTACTGTATATTTGCTGTAGCATACAGGTTATTATGGTTATTTAGCACTTTATTATAGGTGGTATGCAAATTTGCAGTGACCTTAGGGGAATTAAGGATTTTATCTCCTTCAGAGGCGGTAAGCGTTAAACTACCCTCATCTATAACGGCATCAAGCAGGCCTAACCCAAAACCAAATTCAAAGTTTTTAGATAATTTACTTCTAAAATCTATTTCCAGGCCAGCCGTATGTGCCGATCCTACATTAGCGGTATAGCCCCATCCCGATGGAAGTAACCTATATTGCTGAAGATTATCCCAGTCGTTATAAAACAGTGCTATATTCGCAATAACTTTACCGTCAAGCCAGGTGCTTTTAAGGCCTAATTCGTAATTCCAGAGATAGTCCGATTCATATTCCCTTACAAATTCACCATCGAGTTCCTCCAGTTCTTCCAGGACGAATAAAGGAAGTAACTCATTAACATCGCCTTTTCTAAAACCTCTGGCCATCGTGGCATACAGGAGTTTATCCTTATCGATAGTATAGGTTAAATTGAATTTTGGATTGATCCCGTCTTCTGAAAAATCCCTTTGATAAGGCTGGTTTACAAAGCCAAAGTCGGCACCATTTTCATCGATGTCCATTTGGGAGGTGGCATGAAAGTAACGCAGTCCCAGGGTAAATTTTAATTTCTGTACAAGCTCATAATAAAATTGACCAAACAGGGCGAATTCAGTATTCTTAAAGTCCCCCTCATAGGTATACCAGGGCAAATTGTTGTTGTTCAGGATAAAGGCATAATCTGCTTCCGTTTCGCCCCAATAAGCCCCTTCATAATAGACGTTATCTGAGAGGAGGTAAGTTGCCAGGCCTTTACTATTGTCCTTATAATCCCAATATTCTTTATTTGAACTATAAAATATCCCCGCTAAAAAATTAAATGCTCCTTCAAGATCTGAATTAAAGCGAATTTCCTGCTGAAATAATTCGGTTTCAATATTCCTGTGGGTGGTAGCAGCCCAGATAGACTCCAGGGGCTCCACGCCGGGATCATTTTCATAGGCGATCCAATAATAGGTATTGATATCTGAAGCATCTTCCGTTTCAAAATTGTCCCTGTCCAGAAAGTTGATACTCGCATCAAAATTTCCCAGGGAAGTTTCGAAGGCTGCCTGTAGGCTGTAATTGGTCCATTTATCTTTAAAACTTTCCTCCAGGCCGGTATTGCTGTTTTGTATAAATGAGTCTACATCGGTCTCGGCAAAATCATATCCTTCCCCTTTTAAATTCTGATGGATCAGCGTCGCAATAAAAGATAAATGATCCGTCGGGTAAAAACCTAGATTTGCATTCAAGCCATAATGAACTTTGTCATCTACATTTTCTTTATCCTCACGAGTGCAGCCTTCGCAGGCATTGGTTTCAATGGCAAAGGGATTGCCAAAATAATCTTCGGGATCGCCATAAAAATCTTCCCTTAAGATCGCGTCCTTGTTTAACCATTCTATATCCTGGTTAACCACCCGGTCATACACACCACTCTGAAAGTTATAATAGCCAGAGCCTCTAAAGGCCAGCTTATCCGTAAGAGGAATATTTAATAAGCCCTGAAGATTGTAATCCCGGTCACCTTCTTTAACATGGGCCAGCTCACCTTCCATAAAACCGGAAACTTTAGATGGATCTGGTTGATTGGATACCAATTTTATGGCGCCACCCATCGTTGCCGAGCCGTACAAAGTTCCCTGTGGCCCTTTAAGTACTTCTATTCTGGAGATATCAATAAGATTCGGATTGATGTTTTCCGGCAGTGGGGCACCATTTAAATACATGGCCGTAGTATTAAAACCTGAAATTCCCCGAATGCTAATTTCGTTTGAAAGCCGGCCGCCACCATCGCCACCCTGAGTCCCAAAAGATAGGTTAGGAATACCTGAAGCATAGTCCCTAAATTCTTTAGCCCCAGATCTCCTTATTTCCTTGGCGGTGATCACACTTACACTCTGCGCCACCTTTTGAGAAGGTTGGCTCTTTCGGTTGGCGGTAATGAGCACATCATCCAGCTGACTCACATCGGTTTGTAAGGTGATTATAACCGATTCACCAGGAGCCCTTATCACTACCTGCTGAGATTTGTAACCTAAACTACTTACATTTAAGGTTACAGCATCAGAATTGGGTAATTTTAAACTGAAATTTCCCTTAAAATCTGTGGTTGTTCCTGTATTCGTTCCCTTTACAGTAATGTAAACGTATGGCAGCGCTATTTGATGCTCATCGACAACCCTACCTTGGATAATTTCCTGGGCAAATGTATGCTGGGAACAGAATAAAAAACAAAAAAGCAGGAGTGTAATGGTCTTACAATAGGTATTCATTATAAAAATTTGGGCATCGCAAGGTATGCATTTTGGTTGAACCCAAAGCAGGTAAGGAGTATTAAGGGGTTAAGGCATAATAGCTTAACTAAAACAGGTGTTAAAAAAATGTAATCCGCCTTTTTTACAATATAAATATATTTGAAATATAGTGTTCTGCGTGCTGCCTGCCCGGAGCGAAGTATGAGTCGAAGGCTCTCTTCGCTCAGGTAGGGTAGAGCGTTATGCTAAGGGTCTTAGAGATTTTTTTTGCGAACGGGCCAGCCTGGGCAAGGCGATATCAAAGAATTTTGATTTTTTTCTCAAATGTTTTTTTAAAAATGTTGAGACTCTCTTTTTCCGAAGCGATCCTGAGCGGAGTCAAAGGATAGGAGGGGAGTGGGAATGTGTATAAATCACTAATAATCTTACTTTTATGGTTTTCCATAAAATAAATTCTTACAATATTATTATATTTGGTAAAACAATTATTCTCCCAATAATTATTTAGCTAATAAAATAAACTGTGGTTTATAAACTATGGCTAAAATCTATAATCAAAATTATGAGAGTATTATCTAAATCAAGATTCAAGCTTGGTCTTGAATGTCCAAACAAATTATTTTACACGGGTAAAAAAGTTTATGCCAATCAGAAAAATGCAAATCCATTTTTAGAAGCACTTGCAAAAGGCGGTTTCCAAGTTGAAGAACTCGCAAGATTATATTATCCCGATGGACATCTTTTAAAAGGTGAAGATTGGGATTATGAAAAGCATTGGAATCAAACCAAAGAATTATTGAAAAAAGAAAATGTCATTATATACGAAGCTGCTTTTTTAGTTGACGGACTGTTTATTAGAACAGATATACTTGTTAAAAAAGGAAATATAATTGAATTAATTGAGGTCAAATCCAAATCATATGATCCAGTCAACGAAAATACCCTTGTTGGAAAAACAGGAGGTTTAGTAAGTTCTTGGCAACCATATTTATTCGATATAGCTTTTCAAAAGCATGTAATACAACTATGCTATCCTGAATTTGAAATAAAATCATTTATTATGATGGCGGATAAATCTAAAAAGGCCTCAATAGATGGTCTAAATCAACTCTTTAGAATTACAAAATTAACTGATAACAGAACTGGTGTAAGGGTGTTAGCTAAATCCAAGGATGATTTAGGTAATCCTGTTTTAGGTAGGATTGAAATTACTGATATCATTTCAGGAATAGAAACCGGTCAACATACTTATGGTAAAAGTTTGGTTTTAACAGATTCAATAAAAAATTTTAAAGAAACTTATATTAATGACAAATATATGAATGCGCCGACCTCATACTTGGCATGTAATAAGTGTGAATTTAGAACTTCAGATGAGGATATAGAACAAGGACTGAAATCTGGCTTTAATGAATGTTTTGAAAAACAAAATAAATGGAATAATAAAGATTTTGAGAAAACTAGTTTGTTTGATATTAGTGGAATACACTGGTCAAAATCAGTTAAACTGTTTAGTAACAATTCGATTTTTGCTGAAAGTTTGAATCAGGAAGACATTGGGTACAAAGAAGGGGTTGGAAAACTATCAGATAGTGAAAGAGCTTGGATTCAAATAGGAAAAGCAATAAATGATGATAATTCTATTTACGTTGATAAAGATGGATTAAAGGAAGAAATGAATAAATGGGTATTTCCTTTACATTTTATTGATTTCGAAACATGCACAGCAGCTTTGCCATTTTCTAAAGCTAGAAGACCGTATGAGCAAATTGCCTTTCAGTTTTCTCATCATACTTATTATGAAGATGGTAAAATTGAGCATTCAAACCAATATATTAGCAATAAAGCTGCTTACTTTCCAAACTTTGATTTTATACGAGAATTAAAAAAAGCACTTGAAAGCGACAATGGAACAATTTTTCGATTCCATAATCACGAAAACACTATTTTAAATGCAATTCATGTACAATTATTGGAATCTGATGAAAAGGATAAAGATTCCTTAATTCATTTTATTGAGAGCATCTCACATTCAACGGGAAATAGCGCACGAAAATGGCAGGGAGATAGAGATATGGTTGACCTTTGGATTATAGCAAAAAACTTTTATTTTAACCCTCTGACAAATGGTTCAAATTCATTAAAGGATTTGTTACCTGCAGCTCTCAATAATAGTAGTTTTTTAAAAGACAAATATTCAAATCCAATTCATAAAATCTCATTAACCTCTACTAACTTCCCTACCGACTTTGTGTGGTTAGTCCAAGAAGAAGATAAAGTTATTAATCCTTACAAACATCTTCCTCCCGTATTTGACGATTGGACAGAAGAAGAAATTGAGCACTCGATATCTGACATTGAAGATATAAATGATGGTGGAGCAGCACTAACAGCATATGGTAAGTTGCAGTATACAGATATGATTCCATCTGAAGTAGAACAAATAACTTCTGCATTATTAAAATATTGTGAGTTGGACACATTGGCGATGGTGATGCTTTATGAACATTTTCAAGAAATTATTGCATAATGGCGGATAATCAAAAAGCGTTAAAAAGATATAGGGTTATCTTAAAAATATTGAGTAGAGAAGGAAGTTTTACCTCTAAACATATTCATCAGGCCTGCTTAAACAGTGGAATAGATGCTGGTTATCGAACCATTCAAAAAGACCTTGAGGACTTAAGAGATGACGACGCAATTTTTGGAAGAAATTTAGGCATTAAAAACGATGAAAAAGAAAAAAAGTGGTATAGTACAGGAATACCAAAGGAGATTTTTACTGCTTTAGAGTTAAAAGATGGAGAAATAGATGCGCTACTATTTTATGCAAAAACAATTAATCAATATCAAGGCTATCCTGTTTTCAGAGATATATCACAAGCCATGAAGAAAGTTATAGAGAGCTCAAATATTTCTAAAGAACGAAAAAAGCTATTTAAATTAAAAAATTTAATTGAACCTGAAACACACCCTCCAATTTCAGGAATAGAATTTATAGTTGATTTGTTAAAGGCAATTTCGTCAAGGAATATTATTGAAGTGGAATATGAAAGATTTGGTAAAGAATCTAAAATACATAGAATTAAACCGATATTATTGAAAGAAGATAAATTGATGTGGTATTTAATAGCTTTTAATATTAAGCACAATAGCTATATAACATTCGCATTAGATAGAATTAAAAATGTTTCATCAACCGAAGACTTTTTTGAGGAAATAAAATTTAACAGTGCGGAGTATTTTAAATATTCATTTGGTATCACTGTTTCTGAAGATGCCCCTGTTGAAGTAACTATTTCGTTTGATGCCGAACAAGGTCACTATCTCAAAACACTACCAATTCATCCAACTCAAGTAATTCTGAAGGACACAAAAAAGGAACTAATTTTAAAAGTTACAGTTAAGCCATCATATGAATTCTTTTCAAAAATCTATAGTTATTGCAGTCATGCAAGGGTGATTTCACCTAATGAAATTAAAGATATATTTCGAATTAATTTTGATAAAGCTAAAGAAAATTACAAATTATCTTAAAAAAATTAATGGCGCATATGGGTTGCGCCATGTCTTCATTTATTTGTACCATAAAATATTGTTTAATAGCAAAAAAAATAAACTTATGGTCTCAAATTTAACAAAAGACGAAAAAACAAAAAAGGTAACCATTATTGTTAATGGAACTCCTCATGAAGAAGAAAAGAATAATCTCACTTATGATGAAGTGGTTACACTTGCATTTCCGGATTTTCCGCAACATCCAGAAAGAACTTATTCAGTTACTTATGAAAGAGGACAAGGAAATAAACCAACTGGAATTTTATCTCCAGGTGGAAAAGTTAGAGTAAAAGAAGGAATGACTTATAAAGTGAAACATACTGGACAATCTTAAATAGAAATGATAGTAAGTTTAGCAGAAAATAATGAGGATATTGAAAGATTATTAAAAAAGGGATATGCATTATCAATAGATAACAATCATCTTGTTGTTAGAGATATCCCTTATCTAGACAATAATGGAAATCTTCAAATTGGTGCAATAGTTTCAATAGTAAATTTTATTAACCAAAATAAAATAAGCATGAGAGACCACCAAATATTCTTTTGTGGTAGTCATCCTCATGAATTAAACGGAAAGCCAATTAGTAACCTTGGTGGTGGTGCAACATCAGTTCATTTGGCATCTAAAGATTTAGTTGTTCAAAGGTCTTTTTCTAATAAACCACCAAGTGGTAGATTTAACGATTGGTTCGATAAAATTGAAAATTATGTTACTATTATTTCAGGTCCAGCAATGGATAAATTTGATGCTAACCCTTATACTTTTAAAGTAGTTGATGAAAATACTAAATCTGTATTTAAGTTTAGAGATACTCTAACAAGTAGGGCAGAAATAGGAGAGTTAAGTGCTAAACTTGAAAAGGATACAATTGCGATTATTGGACTTGGCGGAACAGGTTCTTACATTTTAGATTTTTTAGTTAAAACACCAGTTAAAGAAATTAAAGGGTTCGATGGAGATTGGTATCATGTTCATAATGCATTCCGTTCGCCAGGAAAATTAAATGAAGATGAGTTAGGTAAAAGAAAAACAGAGGTTTATAAAAACCGTTATCAAAATTTCCGTGACAATGTAAATATTTACCCAAATTATATTACTTGTGATTCAGATGAAGATTTGACTGGAGTTACTTTTGCTTTTGTGTGTGTAGATAGTGGAGATTCTCGAAGCGAAATATTTGATTTACTGGTAAAACTGAAAATTCCATTTATAGATGTGGGCATGGGATTAGACAAAGATACTGGGTTAATAAGTGGCATACTTCGGTGTACATATTTTCCTGTTGAATCTGCGCAAAGTATTATAGATAAAAGGCTAGCTCCATTGAGTGATATTCCAGATGATGTTTATAAAAGTAATATTCAAATTTCAGAGCTTAACGCTTTAAATGCGTGTTTAGCGGTTATTAAGTATAAACAAATAAGAGGTTTTTATTTAGATGACAATTCTTACTTCCACATGCTGTTTAATGTAGATGGAGTAAATCTAGTAGGGGAGAATGGAAAAAATTAAACTACTAAAAGTTAAGTATTTACCAAAAGACCTAGAGCAAGAAATACTATATGTTTCTGAAGAATTTGGTATTGCTGGTCATTTATGTCCATGTGGTTGTAAAAATAAAATAATGACTCCATTAGACCCATCTGAATGGTCTTTCAAGGAAGTAAATAATATTCCCACTTTATATCCTTCAATTGGTAATTGGCAATTACCCTGTAGGTCACACTACTGGATTACTGATGGAAATATTAAATGGTCATATGATTGGAACGAAAATGAAATCATTGCTGGTCGAGAAGTAGAAGCGAAAAAAAGAGAAGCCTATTACAACAATTTAGAAATAAAGCAGGCTAAGAAATCAGTTCTAAGAAGAATTTTAGATTGGTTTTCAAAACTATTATCAAATTAATAAACAGAAATTTATGATTACAATTGAAGCAATTAAATCTGGGCCAAAACCAAGAAAAGATGATGGCTCATTAGACAAAAGAAGAAGAGTTTCTCCTGACAAAAAGAAAGATTATCCACCTTTAAAAAAGCATAAACACAAAAAGGGTGATTAATCTGCAATTATATCAAATACAGTGGTATTCACCGATCTACTCTTTATGTTATATTTGAACCATAATTTATATTATGTAAAATAGAATATTTTGATGATTAGTCAAATGGTCAATTACTCCCCTTACTATTGAATTTAAGTAATATTTAAAATTAAAGAAATTCCTGACTTATATTGAAAATAAACCTAATTATGAATTAACTTTCAGCTAATTGGATTTCAAACTGGAAACTTTGCACCCTTAATTTTAGAAAATGAAAATTCTCTCAATATTTTTTTTGGTTCTCATTACTTCTGGAATCGCTCAGGGCCAAAATGACACCATTCAACTAGTGAATCCACTTTACAAAGCAAATGATACGATCCCCAAAATAATTTATTCTGAAAATTCGCAAAATCAATTCCTTGGAGTTGTTAATGGCAGGTATGTAAACCAGGAAGCACTTATTAGCATAAACTCTGAAAATATCGATTCTATCAATGTTGAAATAAAAAGTTTTACTTTCCAGAACCGAAAATATGCCGCAAAAGCAATTCTGAATACTATAAGCACCTATACACCTGCTTTTATCAGTTTAAAAGAAATACAATTAAAATTTACCGATATTAAAAATGAAGATATTGTGATCTTCAGCTTAGATGGAAATATCATCAATGAGGATGCAAATAAATTTCTATTGGATGAGAAAAATATTATGCAAATTAAAGTAACACCGCTGGACCGCTTAAATTATTCAAAAACAATTTTTATGATACAGTTTCTTTTGCGAAGCCCTGAAAACTTAAAAAAAGTGAATACTATTAGGATTAGAGGTTATAATAAAAGCTTCGAATAACTTATGTTTAGAAATAGAAGCGAAAATAATTCAAGATGCTAAATACTTTCCAAACTAACCCTCTCCTTCTTTATTTCTGTAATTAAGATGTCCAAAAAACATTATTTCCAGTACTATCTTTATTTGCTAAAATCCTGAAGATCCTAGTCTTTTCTATTATATTGATCAAAAGTTCCCTGGAAAGAAATATTATCGCGATGTGCACTTATAATTTGAGTATTTGCCTTACCCTCAGGAAATAAAGTTACAATATAGTCTACGGTTTCACTATCCTGGATGGTCTCAAATTTTAAAACGAGTCCACCGTTTCGTTGGTTCTCCTTCATTTCGAAGTTTTTCCGTGTGCCTTTATATTCAAAACCAGCCGTGCTGTTGTAGCCACCACCCATTTGTCGCACCCCAAAATATGGAAGGTCTACCTCTACACTATCATGGTAAATCCTAATATAATTGGGATTTCCAATAAGGTTTACCTGTCCGCCCCGCAAAGGCAAAGCCCAAAGATGGGATATTTCGAAACTCTCATTTTCAATAAGCTCCCGCAATTTCGCATATTCTGCTTCAGAATATTTATCCTTTCCCGTTCCGCAGGAAAGAATAAATATTGCGCAGACAGCAATAAGCAGAAAAGGAAAATATTTTAATTTATTCTTCTTCATCTTCGCCTACTTCTAAAGAATCCAGCGTATCCTGGATCATTTCATCTTCTTCATCAGAAATTCCCCGATCCTTTTTGATCTTTAAATTTCCGTCACCATCTTTCTCCAAATCATTATCCTTTCTATTGAAATTGGATGGCCTGGCTGCATTTTCCTGCCAGTTTGTGTGGTCGTCTTTCTTCTCTTCAGCCATAATATTAGTTTTTGTGAACCTCTAATTTAGGGATTCATCTTTGAGCAACGACAGCGATTAGTTTTCCTTTAACAGATAATCCTGATCTCAATAGGTGTAAATTTTGCCAAATTCAGGTCTCTTCATACAGTATGAAACATTTGTTTGAGGCTATTATGGTTAAGGCATTTTTACATTAAAAACAAAGGCACGATACTTTAAAAGGGCTACGAAAACTGCGCCGCCTATGGCATTTCCCAGAATGGCCATAGATTCCACATACACATAATCGGTAAAACTTATTTTTGAAGAAACCAGCATCCCGGCGAAAATTTCAATATTTCCAATAATACTGTGGTGTAAACCGGTAAAAGCCATCATCCCGGTAATTAAAAATATCATGATGATCTGGCTCACCGTATCCTTGGCCGAAGTTAGCAGCCAGGATAAAAGGCCCATAAGCCAACCAGCCAGAATACCACTTACCAATACCGTCATTAACGGAAAATCAACCACATGCTCCCCAATAGCTGCGATGGCATGTTCGTCAAAAATATCCAATCTTGGCCCAAGCCATATTAGGGTGAATGCAATCAACATTCCGCCAATAAGATTCCCGAAGATCACAATTCCCCAAATCTTGAATAAACTATAAATCGATCTTTTTTTATTAAGTACGGGAAGGGTTAATAAAGCCGTCTGTTCCGTAAAAAGTATAGATTGACCCAGGATGACCAAAATAAAACCCAGCGGGTAAACCAAAGAAATAAGTTTAAAAATTACATCTTCAGCAAGCTTCGCTTCCAGAAAACTGAATAAAGCAAGGATCATTAAAAAACTAAATCCAATCTCCAGCCCCGCGGTAATTGAACTTAGGAAAATGCTGCTTCCGCTTCTATCGTAGGTTTCACAACCCTGCATGATCTGTTCCTTAAGAATATCACCATGACTTTTATCTGTGGTTTCATCTTTTTCGGTAGATTCATCGCCCTTTTTATCCAGTTCGTGATCGATCCGGTCCTGCTTTTCTTTTTTTTGCTTTTCTTTTTCCTGATTTTTTTTATCATCCATAGGTTGGTTCTTCGGAATTTTTTTACTTCCACACTTCCAGGGCCAATCCCCGGTACATCTGGATCATTTTAAATTCCGAGTGCCTTGCTTCATTTCCGGAATTATAATACATATCTGAATATAGAAATCCATTTTCTTTGGCATCTTCAGCAGATGCGCCGAAATAAATATAATCGAAATCTGCCCAATATGCTGCTCCAAGACACATCATACAGGGTTCACAACTTGTATACAACACACAACCTTTCAATCCATCAGTTCCCAATTTATGACAGGCAGCTTGAATTGCCCGTAGTTCAGCATGTTGCGTGCAATCGTTTCCTTTCCCAACCTGATTGTAGGCTTTTGCAATAATTTGGTCACCCTTGGTAATCACCGCACCAAAGGGTCCGCCCCCATCAATATCCCTCCCCTTTCTGGCAAGTTTTATTGCTTCTCTCATCATCTTTTGTGGTAAGTCCATTTGTATAAGTATTTTATTAAAAATACAATATAAAGTGAGCTTGCTAAAGGCTTTCACAGTAATTTAAAACTTGATTATTCAGATTAAAGACAAGTCTAAAAAATGTGCTAAATAATTCCCAATTTTAACCAAGATCTTTGGTAAAACAGTTGCAAATAGGTTAATTGGGCTGAATTTAAATTTAACTATATGGAAGCCATATTTGAATACGTGAATATTTCTAAAAATGAATCACTAGAAGCATTTGCCCAGAAAAAACTTGACAAATTAGAAAACAAATACGATTGGATCGTTAGGGCGAATGTGTATTTTAAAATAGATGAAAATCAAAAGCCCAACGGTTATATTTCCGAAGTGCGTTTAAGCGCTCCGGGTCCGGAAATTTTTGCCGAATCTAATGAGAATTCATTTGAAGCTTCTATAGCAGAAACTACAAGGGATTTAGACAGGCAGCTGGATAAACGCAAAGCGAAAATGAAAACACATTAATTAATTCGTTTTCCCTAAGAAAAAAACCCTCTTCTATCGAGAGGGTTTTCTTTTGTTTTAAATTCAAGTTGGTTAAGCTTTTAAATTTTTCTGATCCAGTTTTTCTTTAAAGTCATTGATAATCCCTCCTTTAACTAAAATATCTATTTGCCGGTCACTCAAAGTATGTTTGGTCAGGAATTCTTCCCTCTTCCCGTTTTGCTTTTCAACGATCACTTTAATATCATTCCTGCTAATCACATCCCGGGTAAGATTGCTAAATTTTACTTTATCCCCCTGTTCTATTTTTTCATAATCCTTTATATCGATAAATTCCAGCGGAAGGATCCCGAAATTCGCCAGGTTTTGCCAGGCGATACGTGCGTAAGAATTTGCAATAACCGCTACCTGTCCCAGATATTTAGGGGCCAATGCCGCATGTTCCCTACTCGATCCCTGAGCATAATTGTCTTTGGCCACAACGATATGCCCCCCAAAATCATTTTTGGCCTTCATTGCCCGATCATAAAAAGTATCATCGATTACGGTAAAGGAATATTTACTAATCTCCGGCAAATTACTTCGGAAAGGCAATACTTCAGCGCCCGCTTTTAAAATTTCATCAGTAGAAACATTATCCCCCATTTTCAATAATACCGGGATTTCATAATCATTAAGGATGGGATCAATATGTGGTAAAGACTGAATATTGGGTCCTTTTTTCAATTCCACGCCCGTTCCATCTTCCAGCGGCGCCACCAGCATATCAGTATTAATGATCTCAATCTCAGGTTTTTCAAATTGTGGGTAACTCATTCCGTAGAGTTTTTCCAAATCACGCGGATCGGTAATTTTTCCGGTAAGGGCTGAAGCAGCTGCCGTCTCCGGGCTACATAAATAAACCTGATCATCTTCGGTCCCGGACCTATCCGGAAAATTTCTGGGCATTGTCCTTAAACTGATGGTATTACTGGCAGGTGCCTGCCCCATTCCGATACAGCCCATACAACCTGATTGGTGAAACCTTGCCCCTGCCTTTATTAAATTGGCAAAAGCCTTATTATCGATCATATTCTGGATCAATTGCCTGGAAGTAGGGTTAATATCCAGGGAAACATCATTGTTCACAGATTTATCTTTTACAATCGCGCCGGCCATCCAAAAATCCCGCAGCCCGGGATTGGCAGAAGATCCAATGACCACCTGACTTATCGGCTTCCCTTCTACTTCGCGAACCGGAACTACATTTCCGGGACTGGTAGGCAGCGCAATAAGCGGGATCAAATCATCAAGGATTATTTCATCCTCAAAATCATAGGAGCAGCCTTCATCGGCTTTTAATTCACTCCAATCCCCTTCCCTCTCCTGAGATTTTAAAAATCTTTTAGTTTCCTCATCGCTAGGGAAAACAGTAGTAGTTGCGCCCAGTTCAGCGCCCATATTTGCGATCACATGACGATCCATGGCACTCATCTGTTGCAGCCCGTCACCATAATATTCTATAACTTTCCCCACGCCTCCTTTTACATCATATCTCCTCAACATTTCAAGGATCACATCTTTGGCACTTACCCAGTCTGGTAATTTTCCGGTTAGTTTTACCCCCATGACCGCAGGCATTTTTACAAAATAAGGTTGTCCCGCAATTGCTGCGGCCACATCCAGACCGCCGGTTCCAATCGCCAGCATTCCCAGCGAACCTGCCGCCGGGGTATGACTATCAGATCCTATCATGGTTTTGCCCGGTTTCCCAAAACGTTGCATATGCACGGGATGGCTTACGCCGTTTCCTGGCCTGCTATACCAGAGGCCAAATCTTTGAGCTGCAGAGAGGAGAAATAAATGATCATCTGCATTTTTAAAATCGGTTTGTAGAAGGTTATGATCTACGTATTGCACGGCGACTTCGGTTTGAGCTTTTTTTAAACCCATTGCTTCAAGCTCCAATTGTACCAGGGTGCCGGTAGCATCCTGAAGTAAGGCCTGGTCTATTTTTATACCTATTTCCTTTCCGGCCAGCATTTCGCCTTCTAAGAGGTGTTCTTTTATTAATTTTTGTGTAACGTTGAGTTTAGTCATTCTTGTGAAATTTGAATTATTAAATTACTATCTTTTGCCCGAAATTTTAGTACGATTAACACAACCTTAAAATTAACAGAGCCTTTAAAGCCTTTGTTCATCTAGTAATATTTACCGAAATTTATGAATGCAATTGTAAAACGCGCAACAGTTGGGGGTATAGTTTCAACTGTAGTAATGGGAACAGGAACTTTTATTCTGGGTCAGGTTTCCGGATATAAAGCCCTGGAATTACTTCAAAATTCCCTGTCTGGAATAAACATGCTTTGCAATACGGTTATTTTAGGATGTACGACAATTCTGGCGCTTATGCTTACGCTTCTGGGGATTAGTAGGTCATCCAATAATAAACTCACCAACCAGCATTATAAAAATTTACTGATGATCGCAAAATCGAATATCATATTGCTGGTAGTGACGGTCATCACTTTTTTAATGCTTAACCTCCCTATAAGCGAGTCTGAAGAAGTTAGTACGGGCTGGTATGAGGCGATTTATTATTTGAGCCTGGGCATGGCTTCCATTTTAGGCGGAGGTTTTATTGCGGTGGTCATGATGCTTTATGGTACGGTAGTAAACGTAATTCTAATCGTTGGCCTGGAAGTAGATGAACATCCGCTGCTTTCGACGGAAGATGTTGAGGAAACCAAAGAAGCTAAGGAAGAGGCCAAGGAAGATCTCGAAGAGGAGGACAAATAAAAAGACTGTTCGCAAGAAGTTGGTTCCCTGGCGGATTTGCTGAATTCAAAACAATCGTGGCCAGTCAAAATCTTTAAAACAGTCCTTTCGAAAATTAATTACTTGTGGAAAATTAACTTTTTCCCAGTGTATTTATAATATCGATCTGGTTCCCTTCTTCCAGATTAAAACCTGGTTTTCCTTTTCGGGGAAACAAATAGGTAAATTCAGTATCAAATGCAGCCCAGCTTTCTGCCAGTCCATAGTCGTTGTTGGAGTTCTTTTTTTCCGGTCTGGAAAAAGTAGAAGTTTCCGTATCATAATTAGATCCGACGGCATCTTCCCCTGGAAATAACATCCCATCATTAAAATCGCTATACACAACTACCGAAGCTCCATCGCTCCCGGGGAGGTCAAAAATATTAATTCCAAAACTCGTAAGGATTTGATCTTTTGCGGTTATATCTTTAGTTCTAAACGTATCTTTAAAGTTATTTCGTGGGTGTGCATAAATAGGCGCACCTCCGGCATCTTCAGAAATTGTTTTAAGATCGGCATAGGCAGTTTTCAAAATGGTATCGCAGGTAATTAAAATACCTTTTATATTGTAGCCCTCCTCTATCAGTTTTTTTACGGCATTTTTGGTGGATTTTTCCACAACATCAATTAGAATCATATCCCTACGGTTAAGATGTCTTAAGGCGTAGGCCTGATTTTGAACCCCATCTACTTCATCCCCCTTTATTATAAAAGTATCCGGGATCAATTTTAAAAATTTACCTGATTCGCTCTTTTGAATAAATTCAGCACTTTGGCTGTGCAGGATCTCCATTTTATCTACTGTCTTCATAAATTTCTAATTTTTGTTTTGTTCTTTGAAGATACAAAATGGGTTTCGGGACAACATCCCCCTTTTAAAATGTTTAACGGCTTTTAATAGTTAATTAACGGAATTAAAAACGAGCTAAACTTCCCTTCATGGCTTATTGAAATAGGATATTCCCGGGAACTTGATTTTTGATGTAAGGAAGGGATTCCTAAATGATTTTTTACAATTTGAAAATCAGCAGTTAAACCAATCAATTCAATGATATCTTCGGAAGGAATTTTATTTCCTTCAGAAAAAAATGTTTGAAATTTTTGGATAGATGTAAATACAGTTTTAGAATAGATAAAACTTTTAATTTTCTGAACAATGACCGGATATACTGAATCCCCTATTTTCACCGTAAAATTATTTGGGTCAACTGCAAAATCTAGAGGATTAAATTTTCGAGCCAGCTGAAACTTTCGTTGATGGGCTTTATAGGCCGATTCTTTGGCAGACCAAAATTGCCATAATTGTAAATCGGGATTTTCAGAAATCTGAATGATTTCCTGTTCCCTGGGGGTGAATATCTTTTGTAGAAACCGGGGATTCCCGGCTTTTTTTTGATCCAGCCTTTCTAAAGAAACCAGGTCGTTTCCTATCATTGGATAGATTTTTTATTGTTGATGATATTAACCGCATCACCCACCCTAAGCATCCCTTGCATGGAATCGTTATCTACTTCAATACCGAACTCGTCTTCAACATCTAAAACCACATCCACTAAATTGGCGGAATTGATCTCAAGATCTTTTAAAAAATCTGTTTGTTTATTGAAATCCTGCATACCTATTTCACGCTGCACATAAGGTTTTACGATATGTTTAAGTCTGGAGATAATATCCTGGTCAGTCATTTTGATCATTTATATTTTTAAAGATAACAACTGCGTTCACATCTCCGAAACCAAAACTGGCTTTTATAAGATGTTTAATCTTTTTTTGGATTGTTTTCTGCGGAATGCTGGAATGATCAATTTTTTCAAGAATTTCAGGATGAATATTGTTGCAGTTTACATTGCCGAAAATGTAATTTCCCTGAAGCTGAAGAATTGCGGCCACACTTTCAATAGAACCGGCAGCACTTAAACAATGTCCCGTCATACCTTTTAAAGAGTTGATATAAGGGAAATTATCATGATTCCTACTCAAAGCTTTTTTCCAGTTTTCAATCTCTACCGCATCCCGGGTGGTTGCGGTAAGATGGCCATTAACAGCATCTATATCTTCTGCTTTTATTCCTGAATTTTTCAGCGCGTTTTGAATACACCTTATTACAGCTTCATTATTTGCCGCGGTCATACTGCCTTCTGCCCTTTGCCCGCCGCTATTTACCTCTCCGCCCAAAATTTCTGCATAGATTGTGGCACCTCTTTTTATGGCAGCATCGTAATCTTCCAGTAAAAGTGCACCCGCTCCGCTTCCCGGCACAAAGCCTGCAGCCGACTCACTCATAGGCCTGGAAGCTTCTTCCGGATTTTGGTTATAGGTACCCGGCAGGATTCGCATCGCATCAAAACCACCCCAAACATAAGGTCCATGATCACTGCAACTTCCAACCAACATTCGTGTTGCTTTCCCAGATTTTATCCTTTCATAACCCATTAATATGGCCTCTGTTCCGGTAGTACAAGCAGAAGAATTGGTAGTTACCTGGTTGCCACAGCCTAATATCCCCCCGAGATAAGCGCTTATGCCGCTGGCCATGGTCTGGAGTACACTGGTACTCCCCAGCCTTCGGGTTTTCCCGGCATCGATCAAATGAATGGCTTCCCTGAATTTATCTACTCCTAAAATTCCCGTCCCGAAAATAATACCATTATCCCAATCAGGAGATTTTGAATCGGGATCAATTGTTAAGCCTGCATCTTTCCAGGCATCCATTCCTGCCATGACCCCGTAAATAATTCCGCTGGAATTGAGTCCGCGCAATTGGAGCGGGGAAAAATATTCCTTTAATAAAGCTTCCGGGATATTGGGCTTCCCTCCTATCTGGCAGCTAAAATTAAGGTCTTCTAATTCCTTAAAAAATCGAATCCCACTTTTGCCCGACTTAATGGAAGCTTCAAATTCAGTAAGCCCAACGCCATTGGGAGCGACCACGCCCATTCCTGTAACCACAACCCTTTGTGAATTTTCCATTAGTTGTTTAAAATCATTCCGGCAATGCTGCCCCTGCACACAACATCATTTTCTGAATCCAGCATTTGAACCTTACATTTCAATTTATTGAACCGGAAATAGATCTTTTCAGAAAGAACCTGCACCTTTTCATCAGGATACACCGGTTTTAGAAATTCAATTTCAGTAGAAGTTAATCCAATTTTCAGATTTTTGATATTTTCAGAATCGGAAAGCAAATAAATCCCCAAAGAGACCAGGCCTATTTGTGCCATGCATTCGGTTAAAATCACTCCGGGGGTCACCGGGTTATCTTTAAAATGACCTTTATAAAAATCAAGTTCCGGTAAAAAATGAAAATTGCCCTCGGCTTTATTTTCAGAAAGAAAAGTCAGTTCATCAACAAACAGAAAAGGTTTAGCATATGGAAGTTTTGATATAACATCTGTAGGTTTTAATTTTTGACACATAACTTACATGAGGTGTTCACCGCCATTCACCGGAATGATCGTGCCCGTGATCCAACTGGCTTCATCTTTACTTAAAAGATAAACCGCATTCGCAACATCATCTGGCACCGTTAACCTTTTGAAGGGATTATGCTTTAATGCATGTACCCGTAAAGTTTCATTTCCCGGGATCATTTGGAAAGAACGTGTGACCGTTATTCCTGCCTGGATACAATTCGCCCTAATCCCATAAGGCGCAAATTCCAGTGCCATACTTCTGGTTAAGGCTTCTAAAGTTACTTTAGCAGCAGATACAGCGGCATAATTTTTCCATGCTTTTATATTCCCTTCAGAAGTAAAAGAAATGATCCTGGCATCCTTTGCGAACAATTTTCGTTTGAATATTTCCTGCGTCCAGTCGTATAAGCTCAAAGCCATAGCATCTACGGTTAACCTAAAATCCACATTTTCCAGTATGTTATCCGGGCCGGTCATGGGTTTTAAATTGCCTTTGGCGATACTGTGAAGCAGGGTGCGAATTTTACCATTTTCACCCAGCAGGCTTTGAATTTCTGCAACTAGACTTTCACGATTTTCTTTCTGAATAGCATCTGAGTTAAAACTTTTAAATTCAACCCCAGATTTTCTTATTTCATTAAAATCTTCTTCTATTTCCGGAATTTCGCCCCTGCGGTCACGATGAATGATGATGATATTCATCCCGTGTTTGGCCAGTTTTTTTGCGCTGGCATAGCCAAGGCCGCTGCTGCCGCCCAGGATTAATCCCCAATAATTTTGATCTGAAAATTCTTTTACCATTCCAATAATATTCTTTGAGCGGAAAATCCCGGGCCAAAACTGAGCATCACGCCCTGTTTTCCCGCCTCAGGATTTTGATTCATAAATCTTTCCAGAACATATAAAACCGTGGCACTGCTCATATTTCCATATAGTTTTAATACTTCCCGTGTATCATCAATGTTCTTCCCTAATTTACCAAAAAGATCAGAAACCGTTTGAACTATTTTTTTTCCACCGGGATGAAAGATCAAAAAGTCTACTTTTTCGATACTGGAATCATACTTCTCCAGGAAGGGAAAGATAATGTTTTCAAAGTGAGAAGCAATGGTTTCAGGAACCGCAGGATCCAAAATCATTTTAAGTCCGTGGTTGGTGAGATCAAAACCCATTAATTGTGAGGCATCATAGAAATGATACATATCTTCACCTAAAATTTTTGGCCCCTTCGCATCCTCTTCCGAAGACAGTAAAACACAGGCAGCACCATCCCCAAATATAGCCGCACTCACCATATTTGCCATACTAAAATCATCCAGCTGAAAAGTAGCCGTGGGACTTTCTACCGCAATGACCGCTGCGCGTTTTCCGGGATTGGATTTTAGAAAATTATAGGCATAGATCATTCCTGAAATTCCCGCGGCACAGCCCATCTCTGTGACGGGCAGCCGGGTAATGTTTTGTTTAAGTTTTAGATCATTAATTAGGTAGGCATCGAGTGAGGGGATCATGATCCCGGTACAACTTACCGTAATAATAAAATCCAGTGATTCAGGTTGCCACCCGGCATTTTCCAGCGACTTTTTTAAAACAGTTTTTCCCAGTTTTTTAACCTCACGGATATAAATATTATTTTTGTCTTCAAAAGAAGTTGCCGTAAAAACATCTTCCGGAGACATGATGGAATATCTTTTATCAACCCCAGCGCCTTCAAAAATTTTTACAATCTTCCTTTTAAATCGAGGTTCCTGGTCTCCCAGCCATTCTTCTACCAGGGGAATAATATCTTCAGTTTTTCTTGAATACTGGGGTAATTCTTTTTCTACTCTGGTAATTCTAACCATTCATCTTTTTCTTTTTCATGATCCATTGATATCTAAATGCCCATTTCCAATGAATAGTATGCTTTACCTTCTTTAGCTGGGCACTGTATTTATTCAGATCTTCTTTTTTAAAACCTCTTTTGATGGAAATAAGGCCATCCTTTCGGGCAATTTTGTTTTTTACAAAAACGCCGCAGAACAATTTAAACAATTCATAGGCAGCTTTGTTTCGATGGAGGTCATTAACTACGACCCCTATTTTAGAATTCTGAATAAAGCTTATTAAAATCTGAATGATCTTTTGATCATCGAAATGATGCAGGGTTAAGGTGCATAAAATAATGTCAAATTTCAAATTTTTAAATTCTTCCCCCAAAATGTTCAATTCCCTGAAACTTATTTGCTCCTCATTTTTAGATAATTCCCTGGCGATGGCGATGGCATGAGGATTGGCATCGATACCCATCACTTCAAATTGGTATCCATTCCTTTTACCCCAATGCATAATTTCCCGTAAAACCGATCCATTCCCGCAACCCACATCGGCGATGCTATACTTTTTATCCTTATCCAGATCTTTCAGTAAAAATTTGATCCCTTCAATGGTGATCTTATTTCCGCCGAGCCAGGTATTGATATTTTCAAGGTCCTGAAGCGTTCGTGTTAGCTCTTCACCCTGTAGATCAAAATCATCCATGATTTCAGCTTCTTTCGATCTAAACTTAAAATCATGCTTATTGAACATAATGCCCATGGGTTTTTTTAATAATTTTTGGGAGCATGCCCGGGAACGCACTCAAGGTATTTAAAGACATCGAGGTAAGACGGTCATTTAATAAAAGTTTCTGTAAAATCCTGCCGTAGCGCATTCTTGAGCTAAATGCCATTTTCCATTTCTTCTGAAAATTATGTTCAAGTTCTTCCCTGCTTAAATCGAATTTATAAAATTCCAGAATTTCTTCAGAAGCTATTTTTGCGGAATGAATCGCCATGGCCATTCCATTGCCACATAAAGGATGAATTAAACCCGCGGCATCGCCAACCATCAAAATATGAGCTTCAACAAGAGATTTTTTGCTGAAATTTATCTGGGCAATTGTCAATTCTTTATCAAAGATCATTTCAGAATTTTGAAAGAATGCATCCAATTTTGGGTTCACCTGCAGCACCGATCTTTTAAAATCCTGCGTATTCCGGTATTTTTTGAAACTCTTAAAACTGGTAAGATAACAGGCATTTATAGCGCCAGTTTCTGTTTTTGAAAGTCCGCAATAGCCGCCGTTAAAATTATGCAGCTGTACCTCATTATCCGGGAAATCTAAATTGTGGTAATGCGCTTTTACACCGAGCCATCCGGAATTTTCGTGAAAAAATTTCCGGTTTAAATTTTTATCCAGGATAGATCGTTTGCCGAATGCTCCAAGGACAATATCAAAATCTTCAAATTGTTCTTCTTCAGTAGAAATATTGAAAAGATCATTTTTTAATTCAACATGGGTAATTGTAGCATGCTGCACTTCACAGCCAGATTCGATAGCTTTTTGGTAGAGCAAGTAATCTAACCTATATCGGCTGATCCCCAAACCTCCCATTTTTAAAGGGGAACAAATTTCTTTTCCTGATTTATTTGAAAATCGAAGTCGATCTATGAGAACCGGGTTTTCAGCCTGAAGATTAACCCCAAGTTCATTCAGATAGGGCATTATTTCATTGGAAATATACTCTCCACACACCCTATGCCTGGGGTAAGGATCCTTTTCAAATAAACTAACCGAAATATTGTTTTGGGATAAATGTAGGGCAGCCGTTAGTCCGGCAAGGCCTCCACCCAGAATAGCAACTTTTTTATTCACCTGATGAAGATATAAAAAAGGATAAAAAAAATCCCGGATCTCTCCGGGATTGATTATATAAAACTAATATTGATTAGTGATCTTCATGGTTCTGCATTTCGGCTTCTTTTTTAGCCTTCTCTTTCATTTCTTCATTTGCCACAATGGCTAGCTCCACACGTCTGTTTTTAGCCCTGCCTTCAGCGGTGGTATTGTCATATTTTGGTTGAGCTTCCCCATACCATTTAGTGGTAAACCTACCTTTACTGATTCCATTATCTACTAAATATCCTGTCACTGCCTGGGCCCTGTTTTTAGATAAGGTAAGGTTGTAACTTTCAGAACCTGTATCATCTGTATGTCCTTCTACCAGAATATTGGAATCTGGGTATTCTTTAAAGATATCAGCCAGGGTTTTTAAAGTTGCCTGAGATTTAGCGTTGATATTGTATTTCTCAGTATCAAAGTAGACACCACTAGTTTCGTCAAAGGTTACGTTAATACCTTCACCAACTCTTTCAACTTCAGCTCCGGGAATTTCTTCCTCGATCTTCTTGGCCTGCTCATCCATGCGGTTACCAATAATCGCACCGGCAGTACCACCAACAACACCACCAATGATCGCTCCTAATGCAGAATTACCTTTTCCTACGTTATTACCAATCACTCCGCCTATCACGGCTCCACCAGTAGTACCAATCACCGCGCCTTTTTGTTTGTTATTTGCATTTCTGGTCGCTTCACAACCGAACAATAGCACGGAAGCAAATAAAATGGCAAACATTCTGTTTATTACAAGTTTCATAAGTATCTAAGTTTAATTTGTTATTTAGTAAAATTCATTCTAATGGTAAATGGAGATCCATCCAGACTTACTGTTTGTTCCCAAACCATATTATTTTCAGTTACAGATTGAAGGTTCAATCTAAATCCCTGGTTTCCGGTCGTAGATTTATATTTTTCATCTGTTGGTTTTAGAAGAAAATCATATTCACCCGTGGGTGTATTTTCTTCATCTATAGACCAAATAAAATTATTTGTGGTAGCATCACAACCAGTACCACTTACATTATACGTGCCACGGTTATTATTGGAAACAAAATTCCAGGTGCTTCCCTGAAAACATGAGGCTGTGGCCTCGTTAAACAAAGTTACATTAAAGTTTCCTGGATTATTGGGGTAAGTTATACTGGTTAAGGTCCACTCACCATCAAAAGTTTTACGTGCCTCTTTCGCAACTTTGGTAGTAGAACCACAAGAAACAATGAAGAGCGCAAGCGTAATTAAAAGTGCAATTTTTTTCATGATAGATTTGATTTTAAATTAAAAAATCCAATATGTTTTATGTTCAAACAAAACATATTGGACAGGTATGACTTTTTTAAATATTATCTTCTAAATAATCTGCTAAGCAGTGAAATTACCAATAAGACTAAGAAGATATAAAAAATGATCTTCGCAATGTCTGCAAAACCTTCAGCAAGTCCACCAAAACCAAATATGGCGGCTACTAAAGCGATGATCAGAAAAATAACAATGAGACGTATCATAATATTAAATTTTAATTGATTAGTTGAATCTAAATTACACCAGCACCACAGCTTCAACAAAAGATTATTAATACTTTAACAACGAGTTTGTTAAGAAATCTTAAAAAGTTTAATCAAATCACAAATCCTTATTAATACTGCATTAGCTCCTCTAATCTCTCTTTAAATCTGGATTTGGGTAAATAGTTTTTCTCAAGGTTTGCGGCAAATGGAATTGGAGTTTCCATACTCCCTACTCTAAATACGGGGGCATCCAGTTTTTCAAAACAATTTTCATTGATTATAGCTGCGATTTCAGAGGCAAAACTACCCATTAGGGAATCCTCTGTCAGAATAATAGCTTTCCCGGTTTTATTAACAGAATCTATAATGCTTTGTATATCCAAAGGTTGAAGGGACCGAAGATCAATAAGATCCACATTTTCCAAATTTAGCTGTGCAATAGTCTCTAAAGCCCAATGCACTCCTGCGCCATAGGTTATAATGCTAATATCGTTCCCTTTTTTAATTAAACTGGCCTTGCCAAAAGGAATGGTAAAATAATCTTTTGGAACATCCTGGCGGATACTTCTATATAAAGCCTTATGCTCAAAGAAAAGTACCGGGTTGGGATCATTAAAAGCAGTATTTAGCAATCCTTTCGCATCGTAGGGAAATGCAGGATATACCACTTTTAAGCCGGGGGTTTTTAGAAACCAGGCTTCGTTGGTCTGGCTGTGAAACGGACCGGCTCCTACACCACCACCACAGGGCATGCGGATTACCACATCTGCATTCTGGTTCCAGCGATAATTTACTTTGGCGAGGTAATTCACGATAGGATTAAAACCTGTACTTACAAAATCTCCAAATTGCATCTCCACCATTGCTTTCATGCCGTTGATGGACAAACCCATAGCCGCGCCTATAATTGCCGACTCACATATGGGCGTATTCCTAATACGATCTTTGCCAAATTTTTCGAGAAAACTCTCTGTAATTTTAAAAGCCCCACCATATTCCGCGATATCCTGCCCCATAAAAACCAGGTTCTCATGTTTTAATAAAGATTGCTTTAAAGCATCTGAAATCGCGTCTATAAAACGAACGTTTTCTATTTCTAAATTTTCTTCAACTACCTGATATTCAAATTCTTTATAAACATCATTTAACTCTTCTATTTCATTAAAATTTACCAGATTTTCAGTAAAAGCAATATCCAGGCCTTCATTTATTTCCGAAGAAATTTCTGCCCGAAATTCTTTTTCCTGGTTCGAAGAAAGGATATTTTCAAATTTTAAAAATTTCTGAAAATTTTCAAGTGGATCTTTTTCCTCCCATTCTTTCATTAAATTTTCGGGAACATATTTAGTTCCACTGGCCTCCTCATGACCACGCATTCTAAAGGTTTTAAACTCCAACAATACAGGTCTTGGATTTTCACGAATATCCCTGGCGATTTCAGAAACCTTTGCGTAAACCTCCAGAATATTATTCCCATCGATAATATGTGCATCCATTCCATAACCCGGGCCACGATCTGCCAGATCTTTACATTTATACTGTTCTGCCGTAGGAGTAGAAAGTCCGTAACCATTATTTTCGATACAGAACAAAACCGGAAGATCCCATACGGCGGCGATATTCAATGCCTCGTGAAAATCACCTTCGCTGGTACCGCCTTCTCCGGTAAATACAGCGGTTACTTTCTTTTCTTTCCTTATTTTATTTGCCAGGGCGATTCCATCGGCCACTCCTAACTGCGGACCCAAATGTGAGATCATGCCCACAATTTTATATTCCTGAGTGCCAAAATGAAAACTGCGGTCCCTGCCTTTGGTAAAGCCGGAAGCTTTGCCCTGCCATTGGGCGAAAAGACGGGAAAGGGGTATATTCCTGCTTGTAAAAACGCCAAGATTTCGATGCATGGGAAGAATATATTCATCTTCATTTAAAGCTTTGGTAACTCCAATTGAAATGGCCTCCTGCCCAATGCCGCTAAACCATTTGGAAATCTTGCCCTGTCTTAACAGAATAAGCATCTTTTCTTCCACCATCCTTGGCTTCAGCATAGATTTATATAGATCCAGAAGTGTTTCCTTACCCAGATCAAAATTTGAATAATCGATCCTGCTTTTTTTAGAGCTTTTAAAGAGCATACAAATTAATTTTCCTCTCAAATGTAACCAATTTTATATATTGCCAAGAAAATTATAAACGCTTAGTGAATCCCCTATTTTTGGTTAACTTTGTGTGTTTACATACATAAAACAGTCACAAAATGGCAATGAAAAATATCCCTAGTGTTGATCTGGCCGACTTCCTTTCAGATGATCCACAAAGAAAAGAGAAATTTGTAAATGAGATTGGGAAAGCCTATGAAGAGATAGGATTTGTAGCTCTAAAAAACCACTTTTTGAGCGAGAATCTGGTTGAAGAACTTTATAAAGAAGTAAAATCTTTTTTTGAATTGCCCTTAGAGACCAAGCAAAAATATGAAATTGAAGGGCTGGCAGGACAACGGGGTTATATTTCCTTCGGGAAAGAACATGCAAAAGGTAAAAAAGAAGGCGATTTAAAGGAATTCTGGCATTTTGGCCAGGAACCTTCAGCAGATGCAAATCTATCAGACAGCTATCCTGAAAATGTAAAAGTTTCAGAATTAAAAGATTTCAACCATGTGGGAATGGAAGCTTACCGGATGCTGGAAAAAACCGGGATATACGTGTTAAGGGCGTTGGCGATCTATATTGGCTTAGATGAGCATTATTTTGATCATTGGGCGAGTAATGGAAATAGTATCCTTCGTCCTATTCATTATCCTCCTATTCAGGAAGAACCTAAAGGTGCGGTTAGGGCCGGGGAACATGGCGATATCAATTTAATCACCCTTCTAATGGGTGCTTCTACCGGAGGACTTCAGGTTTTAAGAAAAGATGGTGAGTGGATTGATGCAATCCCTCAGGAAGATGAATTGGTTATCAACGTTGGTGATATGCTGGAAAGGCTTACCAATAATAAATTACGGTCTACCATTCACAGGGTTATCAATCCCCCAAAGGAGGAGTGGGGAAAACCAAGATACTCGATTCCTTTCTTTATGCATCCCAGAAGTGATATGCGATTGGATTGTCTCGATGAATGTATGGATGAAGATCATCCAAAACAATATGAAGATATTTCCGCAGGAGAATTTTTGAATCAGCGTCTTATAGAGATAGGTCTGGCTAAAAAATAATTATGGCAAAAAAGAAACTGGGACTGGAGGATTTAGGCGGATTTGTTTTTTCCACAAACGATGATTTTGATGAAAATACGTATGCTGAAGATACCCATAAGGATTATTTGAAACCAGAAGAACAAAGGCTGGAAGCTCACTTTAGCAATAAAGGACGTGGAGGGAAGACTGTTACTATCATAAAAGGTTTTGAAGGTACCGAAGAAGATCTAATCAGTCTGGGAAAACTACTCAAGAAAAAATGCGGAGTGGGTGGTTCTACCAAAGATGGCGAAATAATTATTCAGGGAGATGATCGCGAAAAAATTATGCAGCTTTTAAAAAATGAAGGATATAACGTAAAACGTATTGGAGGATAACTTTAATACGTTTTTTTAAATCAAAGAAGTTTTATGGATAAAAGTACCCTGCATATCGTAAACGGAGACAGCCTTGCTTCTCAAATGAATGAATTAAATCTGGAAGGAAAAGTCATTATTTGGAGGGAATTACTTTGTGAAGGGCCAACCAGGAAAACGATTGATGCAGAATTCTTCAGCCAGCGGAAAAAATTTCTATATGAAACCTACGAAATTAGTGATCAGCATTATGAAGATCGGTTTATTTCAGAAATTGAAAAGTTAAGGGATTACAATGATTATGATAAAGTGGTCCTCTGGTTTGAGTTCGACCTTTTTTGTCATTTAAATATGCTGGCGGCAATTAATTTTATTGGGGAAAATAAAGAAAATGTTCCCGTTTCATTGGTATGTAGCCGGAAGTTAAAAGGAGAAAAAGAGTTAAAACCTTTATCCCAGTTAAGTTTAAAGGAACTTTCCAATCATTTTGATAACCGGATTGAATTGAATGAGGATGACCTTGAAATTGCCCGTTTAATATGGGAGCTGTACTGCGGAAATAATCCCTTGAAATTAAAACCGCTGATAAAAACAAAATCGAATTTTGAATATTTATCCAGTTGTATCAGGGCGCATGTAGAGCGTTTTCCGAATACGGAAACAGGGATTAACAGCTTGGAAAGAAATATTCTGAAACTTATTCAAAATCAAAACATCTGCAATAGAAATCACCTGTTAGGTTATTCTTTGGAATATCAGGGATATTACGGTTATAGTGATCACCAGATGCAACGCCTTTTAAATAAACTTGAAATGTTTTATGAAGTGCAGCCAAATAAAATTGAATTGACCGAAAGCGGTCAACAGGTGCTTAATGCCAAGAAAAATTTTTATAGAACCCTGAAAAATGAAGAATATTTTGGTGGGGCAAAAATGTATGATTTTCTTTATGATTCTGAATCGCACCGTTTATTAAAATTATAGAATGAGTTTCAAACCTTCAGAACTTATACTTAACAGTGATGGTTCTATTTACCACCTAAATTTATTTCCCGAGGAGCTTGCTCCAACTGTTATTACCGTAGGTGATCCTGAACGAGTCACCCAAATCTCGAAACTTTTTGACCGCATTGAATTAAAAAAACAAAAACGCGAATTCACCATTCACACCGGGGAATATTCGGGTAAACGCATTACCGTGATGTCTACGGGGATGGGAACCGATAATATTGATATCGCCTTTACAGAATTAGACGCTTTGGTGAATATCGATCTAAAAAAAAAGGAAATCAAAGAAGAGCTTACTAGTCTTGAAATTATAAGAATTGGTACCACAGGTTCTATTCGAAATGAAATTCCTGTTGATTCGTTCCTGGTGAGTGAAAAAGCAATAGGTTTCGACGGACTCATGCATTTCTACAATGCTTCAGCCTTTCTTGACGAATCTTTTGCCCATGCTTTTATTGAGCAAACGCAATGGTCTTCTAAAAAAGCAAAACCTTATGTAGTTCAAGGCGATCAGGATTTAATCCAAAAAATGAGTTCTTCCCAAACAATTCCCGGTTTTACTGCTACAAATATTGGTTTTTACGGTCCGCAGGGCCGGGTTTTAAGACTTTCCTTAGCAGATGAAAAAATGAATGAGCGATTAAATAAATTCGCTTTTAACGGCCAGGTGATCACCAATCTGGAAATGGAAACCAGTGGGATTTATGGAATGTCCAAACTACTGGGCCATAAAGCCGTTTCTATGAATGCCGTTGTAGCTAATCGGGAAACTGGTGAATTTTCAAAGGATCCCGGTAAACTTATGGAGAATCTTATTCAATATTCATTGGAAAAACTGGTTAGCTAGCCAGCCTTATTTAACAATTAATTAATTACATCCCCACCCTGGTCTTTGTATTTTTGAAGTAAACTGAAAATTCCATGCCGCAACCTAATGATGACCGTTTTAGACATAGAGATCTAAACTGGCTGAGTTTTAATGAAAGGGTTCTTCAGGAAGCCGCAGACAAACTAAATCCACTTTACGAAAGGATTCGATTTTTAGCGATCTTTTCCTCCAATCTTGATGAATATTTTCGGGTTCGTGTTTCCCAACTTCGGCAGATTAAACGGGTAAAGAAAAGTATCAGGAAAAAACTTGCCCTCCGCCCTTCTAAAATCACCAAAGAAATTATCGAAGAAGTAAAAAATCAGCAAAATAAATTCGGCGAGATCTATAATAATGAAATCATCCCGGAACTTGCTGAAAATGGTATTTTTATTCTGGACTGTGAGCACTTTAAAAAAGCGCATATCAAATTTGTTGAATCCTACTATGAAAACAAGATCAAAGAGCATATTAACCCGATTTTCCTGGATTTAAATAATGAGAATGAATTGTTTCTGGAAAATTCAGTGCTGTATTTTTTGATCAGTTTTGAAAATGAAGATGAACTCGCTGTTGTAAATATCCCGGTGAAGGAATGTGGCAGATTTTTAATGATGGAAGGCGTTAAAGGCGAAAACAATATTACGTATACCGATGAAATCCTTAGGCATGAAGCCCATAAATTATTTCCGAAGAAAAAGATCACCGGTATTTATGAAATAAAGTTGTCCAGAGATGCTGAATTATATCTTGATGATATTTATACCGGGGTTTTAGCTGAAAAGATTTACGAATCGCTGCAACAAAGAACCGATGGGCAACCCACGCGTCTTCTCTATGATGCGGCCATGCCCAAGGAAATTCAGAAGAAAATTAGAAAACTGCTGAAATTGGGCAAAATTGATATGATGCCTGGCGGTAAGTATCATAATTTCAAAGATTTCTTTTCTTTCCCTGACCCTACAAATAATAAAAAATTACAATATGAAAAACTTCCTGCACTTCCCCATAAAACCCTGGAAAAGAGCAAGGATTACTTTAAAGTAATCGCGAAAAAAGACCAGTCCCTGCATTTTCCTTATATGTCTTTTAGTTACGTGGAAAGGTTTGTAGAGCAGGCCGCCAAGGATCCGGAGGTTACCGAGATCAAAATTTCCCTTTATCGGGTGGCTGATGAATCAGACCTTACCTCTTCCCTAATGAAAGCGCTGGAAAATGGAAAACAAGTAACCGTATTTGTGGAAGCGAAAGCAAGGTTCGATGAAAAGAACAATATTACCTGGGGTAGAAAATTCGAAGAAAAAGGGGCCAATGTTATTTATAGCTTTCCAAAAGTGAAAGTACATTCCAAAATTCTATTGGTCTGCAGGCAGGAAGGTGATGAATTAATGCGTTATAGCTATATAGGAACCGGAAACTTCAATAGTAAAACTTCTGAAATTTATTGCGATCACGCCATTTTTTCAGCGAATAAAAATATTACCAAAGAACTGCACCGGCTTTTTAAAGTGCTTGAAGGCGAACTTATTATTCCGCGGGAAAAAAACTTATTGATCTCTCCATTTTCCACCAGGCAGGAATTTATGAAGCTTATCTTTAATGAAATTGAAAATGCCCGGGATGGTAAAAAAGCGAAGATCACGGCGAAGATGAACAGTCTCGAAGATGATGAAATGATTGAGCTGTTATATAAAGCCAGCCAGGCCGGAGTGAAAATCAGGCTCCTTATTCGGGGCTTTACCTGTCTTATTCCGGGAATTAAAGGTTTGAGCGAAAATATTTATATTACCAGCGTAGTTGATAGATTTTTAGAACATGGTAGGATTTATATTTTTGAAAATGGTGGTGAGGAAGTGATGTTCTATGGTAGTGCAGACTGGATGAACCGTAACCTGGAAAGAAGAATTGAAGTGATTTCCCCAATCCTGGATAAAGATATTCAGAAAGAGTTCAAGGAGATTCTCGAGATCCAGTTAAAAGATAATGTGAAGGCGAGAATTCAGGATGCTGAAGAAAAAAATGAATATGTAAAAAGAAAGCCGAAAGAAAAGAAAATTCGCTCTCAATATGCGATTTATGATTATCTGAAAGAAAAACATACCACATGAAGACGATTCGAGTAGCCGGTGTCCCGGAACATTTTAATTTACCCTGGCATATTGCTAATGAAAATAATCATTTTAGTGATGCAGGTATCAATTTGGAATGGATCGATGTGCCACAGGGAACCGGAGCTATGTGTAGGGCTTTGAGGGAAAACCATACAGATGTCGCTGTAATTTTAACTGAAGGTATTACCCGTGATATTATCAATGGTAACGAATCCAGGATTATTCAAAATTTTATTAAAAGTCCGTTAATCTGGGGAATCCATGTCGCAGCTGGATCTGAATTTACCAAACTTGCAGACTTAGAAAATACAAAAGCCGCGATAAGTCGTAAAGGAAGCGGTTCGCATTTGATGGCTTATGTAAATGCCGAAAATGAAGGCTGGAATATTGATGACCTGCAATTTGAAATCGTCAATAATCTGGATGGTGCGATTAAGGCTTTACAAAATAATACTGCGCAATATTTTATGTGGGAACATTTTACCACTAAACCACTGGTTGATAATGGAACTTTTAGAAGGCTTGGCGATTGCCCTACCCCGTGGCCCTGCTTTGTGATCGCTGCGAGAAAGAATTTTATTAAAAATGAACCGGAAGCTTTAAAAAGAGTGCTTTCAATATTAAATGCTGAAAGCAGGAATTTTAAGAACAAAACTGGTGTTGTGGGATTATTGGCAAAACGTTACGGACAAAAAATGGAAGATATCCGTAAATGGTTGAAAATCACTGAATGGAGCCAACAGCAGATTTCTAAGCAAGATATTTACAAAGTCCAGGAACAATTAATGCGCTTAAAACTTATTGATCGAAAAGTTGACTATCTGGATATTATTCATAATTTGGCTTAAATTTTAGATCTAAGCTTTATGAAAAAGATTCTTGCCCTTTTGCTAATTTCAATTATCACTCACTCAGTTACATCCCAGGAAGAAACCGATAAGTCAGAAATAAAAGACAATGAATACGGTAGAAATGAATTAAGTATAAATGCCTTTAATCTGGTAGCTTTTGGAATCGTTGATATCACCTATGAACGAATAATCAACGCAAATTCTACCTGGGCGGTTGAAGGTTTTCTCTATCTTAAAAATGAGGAATATGCTGATGGAGCCTATTATAAAGACCTGTCGCTTACCGGGAAATATAAGCACTTTTTTAGTTCCAAATATGCACGCGGATTTTATGTCCATGGTTTTGGCATGTTATCCTCCGGGAATTATAATTACAATTATTATTACGATTATGATACCGGCATAGAAACCAGAGATAGCGATGATTATACCGACTTTGCTATTGGTTTTGGATTAGGCGGCAAATTTGTTTCTTCAGGAGGATTCCTTTTGGATGTTAGTGCCGGTATTGGAAGGAACTTACTTCATGATAATTCTCCGGAAATTGTTGGTCAGTTTATGGTGAACCTGGGTTATAGGTTCTAAATTACCACTCAATAGGTGTTTTTTCATTTTCCGCTAAATACTCGTTTGTTTTACTGAAGTGCTTATTGCCAAACCAGTAGCCACGATTGGCACTTAAAGGTGAAGGATGCCCGCTGGATAAAACCAGATGTTTGGAAGTATCGATCAATTTTGTTTTTTTCTTGGCATATCCACCCCACAGTAAAAAAACTACATGTTCTTTTCGATCACTAATCAGTTTTATTACTTCATCGGTAAAGATTTCCCAGCCTTTATTTTGATGTGATCCAGCCTGGTGTGCACGCACAGTTAAGGTGGCATTCAGCAATAAAACTCCCTGATTTGCCCAGCGTTCAAGATTCCCGGATTTTGGGATAGGATTACCGAGGTCATTTTCAATTTCCTTAAAAATATTCATAAGCGAAGGAGGCGTGGCCACACCATCATGCACCGAAAAACACAAGCCGTTTGCCTGGCCAATTCCATGATAGGGATCCTGGCCCAGGATGACCACCTTGGTATTCTCAAAAATAGAATGATCAAAAGCTGAAAATATTTCTTTTCCCGGAGGAAAACATTTAAATTCAGTGTACTCATTTTTTACAAAAGCGGTAAGATTTTTGAAATATTCCTTTTTAAACTCTGTTTCCAGTTCTTTTTTCCAGCTTGGATGTATCCTTACGTTCATGAGATTAATTAACTTTGTAATGCCTCAAAAGTAGGAAAAATTATATGATTAAAATAAGCCCCAAGAGCCTGGAAGATCTCGAATTTCCCGAAGTACGACAGCAGGTTAGCGAGTTATGCGTTACCGGATTGGGGAAGGAGAAAGCTTTGGGGATAGAACCTTATCCCTCGGGAAATGAAACAGTTTTTGGTCTTAAGCAAACCCATGAATATGTAAGCTCTAAGAATCAGGAAAAACCTATTCCCAACCATGGTTTTGAAAATATCTCTCAGGAAATCAAACTTTTAGGTCTGGAAGGCGCGGTAGTAGAAATTTCCGGATTCAGAAAAATTTCTGCCATTACTGAAATGGTGAATGCGCATTTAAAATATTTTCAGAAGCATGGGGAAATTTATCCTACCCTCAAAAAAACGGTAAGCCATCTTGATTTTGACACGCATTTATCTGATAAGATCAACGCTATAATTGACAAATTTGGGGAAATGAAAGAAGATGCCTCTCCCCTTCTACAAAATATCCGCCGAAGCATTAACTCGGTAAAAGGCCAGATCAATTCAAGTTTTAATGCTGCGCTTACTACCAATAATTCCTATGGATATTTAGACGAAATTAGGGAAAGTGTTGTGGAAAATGTTCGTGTACTGGCCGTTAAATCTATGTACCGCCGCAAGGTAAAGGGCGGGATTTTAGGTAATAGTAAAACCGGAAGTATTGTTTATATCCAGCCCGAGGCAACACATCATTATACCAGGGAACTAAATAATCTTGAATACGAGGAGAGAGAAGAAATAAAAAGGATCTTAAAAGAGCTTACCGAATTTTCCAGGCCATACAGGGAAATTTTGATTGAATATCAGGAATTATTAAGTGATTTTGATGTGATCGCAGCAAAATCAAAATATGCTGAAAAGATCAATGGAATACTTCCAAAACTCTCGAAAAACAGGGAACTTCAGCTAATAGATGCCTATCATCCACTACTATATATTAGTAATAAAAAGAAAGGTGAAAAAACATTTCCGCAAAGTATTTCCTTAAAACAGGATAACCGGATTATGGTGATTTCCGGTCCCAATGCCGGTGGAAAATCGATCACGCTTAAAACCGTAGGTCTGTTACAGGTGATGCTCCAAAGTGGAATGCTTATACCTGTTCATGAATATAGCAGCATGTGTTTCTTTAGAAAGGTCTTGACCGATATTGGGGATAATCAATCCATTGAAAATCATTTGAGCACCTATAGTTACAGGCTGAAAAATATGAATCGTTTTCTGCGGAAATGTGACGATAAAACGCTTTTTTTAATAGATGAATTTGGTACAGGAAGCGATCCTGAATTGGGAGGGGCTTTAGCTGAAACATTTTTGGAAGTTTTCTATGAAAAAGGAAGCTACGGAATCCTAACCACGCATTACGCAAATCTTAAAAAACTGGCCGGGGAATTACCGGAAATGAGCAATGCCAATATGATGTTTGACAGCCAAACACTTGAACCTGTTTATAAACTTCAGGCAGGGGAAGCCGGCAGCTCGTTTACCTTCGAAGTTGCCCAAAAAAATGGGATCCCTTACAGCCTTATCAATAGATCGAAGAAAAAGGTAGAGCGGGGCAAGATCCTCTTTGATAGAAGTATTGCCAAATTACAAAAAGAGCGCTCAGACCTTCGAAAAACAACCGACTCTCTAAAAGAAAAAGAACAAAAAGCCTCGAAAGAACAGGATAAATTAAATCTGATTAATTCTAAAATTCAGCAGAAACTGGAGAGTTATCAGGAATTATATGATGCGAATCAGCGGCTGGTATATCTCGGCCAGAAAGTTGATGATCTTAGTGAAAAGTACTTTCAAAATAAGAAAAAGAGCGATTTAATTGGGGAGCTTTTAAAACTGGTGGAAATTGAAAATTCCAAACGAAAAAAAGAAAACACCAAACAAGTAAAGGCCAAAAAGGCTAAAGAGCGACAATTAAAAGATGAAGTTGAAAAAAAGATCGCTCCAATTAGACAAGAGAAGGTTGAAAAGAAGAAAAAAGATCAGGAAATAAAGCAAAAAGAAGCCAATAAACCGAAACAAAAATTAAAAATTGGTGATCGGGTAAGGTTGGAAGACGGTAAGGCTGTAGGCTCTATTGATTCCCTTGAAAAAGGCAAAGCCATTGTAAATTATGGTATTTTTACAACGTCGGTTGGGGTGGAGCAACTGGAACTTGTGCAATCTGCAAAAAAATAGTGATGGAACTTACGGGTAAAAAAATTGTCTTATTTGACGGGGTTTGTAATTTGTGCAATAGCGCTATTCAGACAATCATTAAACACGATAAAAATGATATTTTTAGGTTTGCATCCCTACAAAGTGAGTTTGGAAAAAAAATGCTCGAAGAGCGAAACCTTGATCCTGAAGAACTGGATTCTATTGTTTTAATTGAACCCGGAGTGGCTTATTATAAAAAATCCACTGCTGCTTTGGAAATAAGCCGCGATTTATCCGGAGGTTATAAATCGCTAAAAAATCTGCTGTTCCTACCGGAGGGCATTCGGGATGGGGTCTACGATTTCGTTGCCAAAAATCGTTACAAATGGTACGGCAAAAAAGATCAGTGCATGATCCCTAGCCCGGAGTTGAAAGCCAAATTTATAGATTAAATCTTTTCCGAAGAAGTTTCTACAACTTCCTCATTATTTTCGGGATGATAATCGTCATCCCATTCTTTCACATTTGGAGGGCCCATCATATCTACCGATTTTCCTACCATTAGGGATACGGCGGCATCACCGGTAACATTTACAACGGTTCTACACATATCTAAAGGTCTGTCTACCGCAAAGATCAAAGCTAAACCAGCTTCAGGGATTCCTGCCTGGGCAAGCACGATCACCAACATAACCATTCCGGCGCCGGGTACCGCAGCTGAACCTATCGAGGCTAAAGTAGCCGTAGCAATAATTCCTAACTGTGCTCCTATGGAGAGATCCATTCCAAATGCCTGGGCGATAAAAACTGCCGCAACCGCCTGATAAAGACTGGTTCCATCCATATTGATCGTGGCACCAATGGGAAGGACAAAACTGGTAACTTCCTTACTTACCCCCATATGTTCTTCCACCCTTTCCATAGTTACAGGCAAAGTTGCTGCACTGGAACTTGTTGAGAAAGCCAGTAGTTGTGCAGGTGCAATTCCGTTGATAAAAAAAGACGGAGTATTTTTGGTAAAAACCCATACCAGTAAAATATACACCCCAATCATTATAGCTAAACCTATAAGCACTGTTAAGGCATACATGGCAAGAGCTGCAAATAGATCGGCGCTGGGGGATTCTACGACTAAGGCCGCTAATAACGCGAAAACACCGTAGGGTGCAGCAAGCATAATCAAATCGATCATCTTCAGGATCACCTCATTAAAACCATCAAAGAAATCTTTAACCGGTTTTGCCGTTTTTTCAGGGATTAGAATAAGGCCAATTCCGAAGAAAATAGCAAAGAAAATAACCTGTAACATATTGGAATTATCGCTGGCAGCACCAAAGATATTGCTGGGAACAAGATCTTCCAAAGCCTGCAAAGGCCCGGCATCTTTCTGTTTTTGCGCATCTGAAATCCTCACATTGGCATCTCCTTCATAACTGGTGATCAAATCGCTACGGGTTTCATCAGAAATTGTTTTTCCCGGGGCTATGACATTTACCAGGACCAGGCCAATTGAAACTGCAATTACCGTTGTACAGATATAGGTTAGGATTGTACGGGTTCCCATTTTGGATAGCTTGGAAATATCCTTAAGGTCTGAAATCCCTTTTATTAAAGAAGCCAGGATCAATGGGACGGCAATTAGTTTAAGCGCATTGATAAATATGTTTCCGAAAGGCTTAATCCAGTCACTGATAAAATCTGATCCCCATGAAAAATTTGTCATAATCAGGGCAAAGATGATCCCGGCAGCCATTCCTAATAAAATCTGCCAGTGCAGTGCTATTTTTTTCATGCTTAGTTTTCTGAAATTAAATTTTTGAAGCTTTATTCTGAAGAAAATAATCGGCTATTACCAGTGCCGCCATCGCTTCTACAATAGGAACGGCCCTTGGAACCACACAGGGATCATGTCTCCCTTTGCCCTGCATTTCTACTTCTTCCCCGGCAGCATTGATGGTCGTTTGTTTTTGCATTAATGTGGCGACAGGTTTGAAGGCCACTTTAAAATAAATATCCATCCCATTGGAAATGCCTCCCTGGATACCGCCACTTAAATTGGTTTTGGTAGAACCATCTGTATTAAAATGATCGTTATGATCACTTCCCCGCATTTTTGTGCCTTCAAATCCGCTGCCATATTCAAAGCCTTTCACAGCGTTGATGGAAAGCATGGCCTTGCCTAATTCAGCATGAAGTTTATCGAAGACAGGTTCGCCCAGGCCTTTAGGGACATTTTTGATCACACAGCTCACCACACCACCTACAGTATCCCCATCTCCCCTAACCTCTTTTATAAACGATTCCATTTTCGCAGCAGTTTCAGCATCCGGGCAGCGCACGGGATTTTTTTCTGTTTCTGAAAAGTCTATTTCGTGAAGCTTTTTATGTAATTCAATTTCACCAACTGCGGAAACATACGCGTTAAATTTCAAATCTGAAAGTACTTGTTTGGCAATTGCTCCGGCCACTACCCTACAGGCTGTTTCGCGTGCTGATGACCTGCCCCCGCCGCGATAATCGCGCACCCCGTATTTTTCATCATAGGTATAATCGGCATGGGAAGGCCGGTAGGCATCCTTAATATGAGAATAGTCTTTAGATTTTTGATTGGCATTTTTAATGGCGAAACCAATAGGGGTTCCCGTAGTTACACCTTCAAAAATTCCCGAATAAAATTCAACCGTATCCGGCTCTTTCCGTTGGGTTACGATTGCAGACTGGCCGGGTCTCCGCCTATCCAGATCATTTTGAATACTCTCCAGATCCAGCTTTAAGCCGGCAGGACAACCATCGATTATACCACCAATTGCTACTCCGTGAGATTCACCAAAAGTGGTGAGTTTAAAGATTTTACCAAAGGAATTTCCTGCCATTTAAGCGATTTTGAACAAATGTAATTTTTTAAGGACAGATTTAAAAATTGAAATCCATTTAATATATACTTCACAAGTATCAGTAAAATACCGTAAGGCAGTTTAAAATTAATCTGCCTGATTTTTAATTTTTCTCCACGAGTTTTTGAATTCTATTTACCAATTCATCAATATCGAATGGTTTAGGCAGAAAGTCAATCGCGCCTGCTTCCAGGCACTCTTCTTCAGCATCGCGCATAGCAGACATCATAATGATAGGAATATGGCCCAAATTTGGATCGCTTTTTAGTTGCTTACAGATCTCCGTTCCATTGGTATTGGAAATAAATTTATCCAGCAGAATAAGGTCGATCTCTTTTCCTTCAGTAAATTCATGCAAATTTGCAGGATCTGTTAAAATATAGGAGAAGTGGTCCCTAAACTCCAAAACATCCTGAAGCATTTGACCAATCGCTTTATCATCATCAATAATCAGAATTTTTGCCATAATCAAGTTAAGTAGGTTACTTGTTGTAAATTTAAAAATTCTTCTTTAGGGGACAGGTTAAAAAAATGAAAGTTATTTTTTGATTCTCCGTAAAGTATCATAAAGGGATAAAAAACGTCATTCTACCCTGAAATCGAGGATCCGACGGAGTCAAATAAAATTACCATTGACGTATTTTAAGTTATTTGCGTAATATAGAGTAATATAGACCCTGAAACCAGTTCAGGGTGACGATACTGATCTTTAGAATTGCCGTCATTCTGAACTTGTTTCAGCATCTCATTAGATATTCTAAAAAATACGTCAATTTCCTGCGTTAGATAAAACTTTTTATCACTGGCCTCAGGATGACGCGATAAATATTTATGACAATAAACGGATATAGACAGTTATTTTAAAGCATTTTTTAAAATAGTAATGGGATGAAGCGCTTTTCTTCCTGTTCCATCAAAAATCTGATGCCTGCAACTCGTGCCATTTGCTGAAATTATAGTCGTGTTTTCGGCTTTTCTAACCGCCGGAAATAAAGATTGTTCCCCAATTTTCATACTTACTTCATAATGTTCAGCTTCATATCCAAACGAGCCCGCCATTCCACAGCAGCCCGAAGCAATAATCGAAACTTTAAAATTTACCGGAAGATTCAAAATATCGAAAGTACGGGCAGAATTTGAAAGCGCCTTCTGGTGGCAATGCGCATGGATCTTTATTGTTTTTTCTTCAGAAGTAAAATGTTCTGCTTTTATATTGCCCAAAGCGATCTCCTGTTTTAAAAATTCTTCAACGATAAAGGCATTTTTGGCAATTTTTTCTGCGGAACTTTTATCATCGGCCAAACGTAAATATTCATCCCTAAAACTTAGGATAGCTGAAGGTTCAATACCAATCAAAGGTTTTTCTTCAGAAATAAGATCCTTGAAAATTGCCACATTTTGATCAGCACATTTTTTTGCTTCCTTCAAAAAACCTTTGGAGATCATGCTTCGGCCACTCTCAGGATGTGCAACAATTTCAACCTGGTAATTTAAACGGAATAAAAGCTCTAATGCATCCATTCCAATTTCCGTATCCAGAAAATTCGTGAATTCATCATTAAACAAATAGACAGTTTTTATGGGATTGGAAACCTTTAGCCGATCCTTATTCTTCTGATAATATTTTGAAAGTGTGATTTTCCCAACTGCCGGGAGTTCTCGTTGTGAAGCCACTCCCAGGAAACTTTTCATCACTCCGGAAGTGAACCTGTTAGTCATAAAAAACCTGGAAATTCCCGGGGTTTTTGCAGCGATTCCGTTATAATGGGTAATATTGGCAAAAAGTTTATCCCGAAGTTTCGGCTTGTTACTTTTATAATATTGATACTGGAATTCCGCTTTTAAAGCGCCTACATCTACATTTGAAGGGCATTCACTTTTACAACCTTTGCAACTAATGCAAAGATCCATCACTTCTTTAATTTCGGGATGATCGAATTTATTGGCCTTTTCTGAATTGGTCAAAAACTCTCTTAAAGCATTGGCCCTGGCACGAGTGGTGTCTTTTTCATCTTTTGTCGCCCTATAACTTGGGCACATGGTCCCACCTGCCTCCACAGATTTTCTGCAATCCCCACTCCCGTTACATTTTTCGGCTAAACGCAAAATCCCTTCAGAATCTGAAAAATCCATCAAGGTTTCTATCTCGGGTTCCTGGCGATCTGGCTCGTAACGCAAGGAAGTATCCATCGCATCTGCATCGACGATCTTCCCGGGATTGAAAATATTTTTAGGATCAAAGGTATATTTCAGTTCTTTTAAAAGCGCGTAATTCTTTGAACCTATCATTAGTTCAATAAATTCTGCGCGAACCCTCCCGTCGCCATGTTCCCCACTTAAAGAACCATTGTATTTTTTCACTAATTTCGCTACATCATGGGTAATACTGCGAAAAAGCTTTACATCTTCAGATTTTTTTAGATCAAGTATGGGCCTTAAATGAATTTCTCCGGCACCGGCATGCGCGTAATAGACTGCTTTTTGTTCATATTTTCGCATTATTTCAGTAAACTCCAGGATATAATCTGCCAGTACAGGAATGGCTACGGCTGTATCTTCAATACAGGCAACGGCCTTCTTATCACCAACCATATTCCCTAAAAGTCCGAGGCCGGCTTTTCTCAATTCTAAAGCCAGATCTATCTGATCGCCCGTTAGCACCGGCAATGCATAACATAAACCGGAATTCTTCAGAGTTTCTAAAAGTTCTTCTGTTTGTTCTATAAGGTTTTCTTCATCATCTGCACGAAGTTCGAGCATCAAAATAGCTTGAGGATCGCCTTCTATAAAAAAACGATTTTCATTGTATTTAATATTCTGTTTGGTACAATCTAAAATGATCTTATCCATCATTTCACAGGTAAACAGAGAATGTTTCATTGCGGGCACCACCGCCTGCATACAATTCTCTATACTGCTAAAATGTGCTGCAACCATGGCAGATTTCACCGGAGGGAGGTCATCAACTTTAATAGTAATTTCAGTCATGAACATTAAAGTTCCCTCACTTCCTGCAAGCAGTTTACACATATTGAATTCTTCAAAAATTTCTGAATGCAACAATTCATCAATGGCATATCCCGTATTTCTGCGGTGCAGACTTTCCGGTGGGAACTGTTCGATGATTTCCTTTTGATTTTCGGTATTTTTAAGCTGAGCGTAAATTTTTTGGTATATCTCGCCCTCCAGATCGTTCTGCTCTAATTTCTTCTGAAACTCATCTTTGGAAAGATCTTTAAATTCCACTTTAGATCCATCGCTTAAAAAGCCTTTTATGGAAACCACTTTATCCCTGGTAGTTCCATATTTGATGGAAGTAGTCCCGCTGGAATTGTTTCCCACCATGCCCCCGATCATACACCGGTTAGAAGTTGAAGTATTAGGTCCAAAAAATAGATGATGTGGTTCCAATAATCTATTTAGATCATCGCGAATTACTCCGGGCTGCAGGGTGACCGTTTTATTTTTGGAGTTGATTTCAATTATTTCAGTAAAATTTCGGGAAACATCCACAATAATTCCCGGCCCTGTACATTGGCCTGCCAGGGAAGTTCCGGCAGTTCTGGGAATTAATGAAGTCTTATTTTCCGTAGCAAAAATTATAAGCTTTTTAAGATCTTCTTCAGTTTTTGGATAACATACCGCTTGTGGCATTACACGATAAACCGAAGCATCGGTCGCATATATACTTCGGCGCAGGTCATCAATATGTAAACTACCCTCTAGCTGAGTTGATAGCTTTTCGAGTTCTTTCTTCTTAATCATACCCAAATTTAGCGGAAATCAGGCATTTTCGCTTAACAGAGTTTTAATTAATATTAACAATAGATTTGGTTTGTCCCACGTTATCGTATGGGATTTCAATTTAAATTTGTTAAATATTAATCAAACAATCAAATCAAAATGAAAAAATTAGTTCTCATGGCAGCCCTTATCTTTGGCGCTGTTTTTTTTAACACTATGAACGCGCAACAAATTGCTGATAATGCCATTGGTCTAAGAGTTGGGGGCGGAAATGGTTATGGTGCTGAAGTTTCCTATCAAAAGGGTCTTAGTGACAACAATCGTTTAGAACTAGATCTTGGTTGGAGAAACGACACTTATTACGATTCTTTTAAACTAGTTGGTCTTTACCAATGGGTATGGAATATCGAAGGTGGTTTTAACTGGTACCTGGGTGCCGGTGCAGGTATTGGTAATTATGATGATAATCGTAAAGATTTTGATCGTCACGATGGGATTTTTGCATTAATCGCTGGAGATGTGGGTATTGAATACAATTTTGATATTCCCCTTTTATTATCCCTGGATTTTAGACCGGAAATTGGTTTTTCAGACTATGATGATCATAACAGTTTTTCACCCGATATCGCTTTGGGAATTAGATATCAATTCTAAGGAAATTTTTTAAAATTAAAAAGCGGAGAATCAATCTCCGCTTTTTTTATGCATTTATCAAAGCCCTGTTGTAGATATCCTCATACATGGGAACAATTTGATTGATATCAAATTTCTCAGCCACTTCCCTTGCCTGTTTTTTAAATTTATCCAGGGTTTCACTGTTTTCAAGAATACTGAGGGCACTCTTGGCCATTGCATCTACATCTCCAATATTGTGTAGATAACCTGAAACCCCATCTTGATTAACTTCCGGAAGACCACCGGTATTCGTAGAAATTACCGGAACCGAATTGACCATTGCTTCTAAAGCCGCTAAACCAAAACTTTCTGTTTCAGAAGGAAGCAGGAAAAGATCTGAAAAACACAGAATTTTATCGATCTCATTGCTTTCCCCCAAAAATAAAACCTTATCACTAATATCCAGCTCTTTGACCAATTTTTCAGCGGGAGCCCTTTCCGGGCCTTCTCCTACCATCATCAAACGGGATTTTACTTTTTTCTGAATCTGATAAAAAATCTTGACCACATCATCTATCCTTTTTACTTTCCTGAAGTTACTCACGTGGGTAATAATCATTTCATCATCATAAGCCATCAATTCACGCTGACAATCTGTAAAACCTTTTTGCTTGAATTTGGTAACATCAATAAAATTGGGAACAACTTCAATCTCCTTGCGAATTTCAAATAATTTGAGGGTGTCTTCTTTTAAACTTTCAGAAACCGAAGTAACAAAATCGCTGTTATTGATACTGAAAGTTACTGCAGGTTTATAAAAAGGATGATTTCCCACCAGGGTGATATCTGTCCCGTGAAGGGTAGTAACCATGGGAATCACAATATTAGATTCCTCGAGCATTTTCTTCGCCATGAAACCGGCATATGCATGTGGAATTGCATAATGTACATGCAATAGTTCAATCCCGTAGCGCTTTACCACGTTTACAAGTTTACTGGAAAGTGCCAGCTCATAGGGTTGGTAATGAAACAACGGGTATTCCGGGACATTTACTTCATGAAAACGAATGTTGCTGGAAATTTGCTCCAGCCTTACCGGTTGTTTGTAGGTAATAAAATGGATTTCATGCCCTCTTTTTGAAAGGGCCAGTCCTAATTCAGTCGCTACTACCCCACTACCCCCAAATGTGGGATAACAAACAATGGCTATTTTCATTTGTTTAATCTATTAAATTATTAATGGTTAGATGCTCTTCGCCAATACTTCCTCTGGTTATTGGCCAGATTTCATGGCTCAATTCTTATCTAAAAATCTATGGCCCCGTAAATCACTTCCTGGATTTTAGACCTAATATCTGCGCGAATTAACTTCCTGTTATTGGAGTCAGGAAAAGTTCGATTAGACAAAAATACGTAAACAATTTCTTCAACCGGGTCTGCCCAGGCCATAGTCCCGGTAAAGCCGGTGTGTCCAAAACTCGACATGGCCAAACAACCACAGGTAGAGCCAGATTTACCCAGCTGTGGTTTGTCGAAGCCCACTCCCCGCCTTACACCTTTATTACAATAATAACAGGTATTATACTTTTCGACAGTTTCAGGTCTTATAAAATCTATCCCCCCGTATCTACCCCCATTTAAATACATCTGCATAATTTTGGCAACGTCGTTTGCTGTGCTGAACAATCCGGCGTGACCACCAATTCCACCCTGCATGGCCGCACCCTGGTCATGAACAAATCCTCTAATCACTTGCTTTCTCCAGAGTTTGTCATTTTCAGTCGGGGCAATTTGTAAGGTGTCAAACCTTGTTAATGGTAAGTATCCGGTATAATTTGCACCTAATGGTTGATATAATTTCTGCTGGGTCACATTTTGCAAAGAGGAATTAAAATATGCCTCGAGATAGTACTTCAGCAAATAATAGGGAAGGTCACTGTATTTATAAGATAAACTTTTTTCAAGGCTGCTTTTTCGAATGGTACCCACGATCGTATCGCCAATATCCTTTTGAATAAACATATTCCTTGCTACCTGAGTATTAAAGTTTTCTGAAGCGTGATTACTATAAAATTGACTGGAAAGACCCTTCGTTTTAGGATCTAAAGTGGAAATATAAAACGGGATCCATGCCTGCAAACGCGCATAATGCATTAACATGTCCTGAAGACGTATGTCTTTTTTATTGGAATTTTGAAACGAAGTAAACATTTCACCCAGTTTTGTATCAAAACTGAGAACATCTTCTTCATCCAGTTGCATTACCAGGGGAAGGCTTGCCAGTATTTTGGTTAAGGAAGCCAGGTCATAAATGGTTGAATCGGTTACTTCCTCTTTTTTTTCATAGGTTTGATAGCCAAAATTTTTATGATAGAATACCCTGCCTTTTCTTGCAACTAAAATTTGAGCGCCTGGGGTCATTTCTTCATTTATGGCATATTTGATAATGCTATCGATCTTCTTAAGTTTTGCTGAATTCATCCCAACACTTTCCGGTGTGCCGTAGGCCAGGCGATTTAAAGCTTTGGTGTTATATCCCGTACCTGCCGGAAATTCATTCTTAATACTAACCGGTAATCTTCCTTTGCTTTCTAATGCCCCAAAAATAATTTGTGCAGCTTTTTGCTGAGCCACCGGATTATTCTGATAAGCCATTAAAATCCCATCGATATTCGAAAAGCTGGCCACATCCAACAAGGAATAGGGCCGTACAAATTCTGCTAAAATCACCTTGTTCCTTTGGGTTATCTCATTTAGCCAGAATAGTTCCTGTTTGGTATATTTATAGGAAGCCCACGGATTTTTATCAGATTTATGGTGGCCAATTATTACGAGGTCATAGGCATTTAATTTACCCAGTAATTCAGGCAATTCTTTTGACTTTATCCAATCTACTACAGTATATTTCTTTAAGCTCTGCAAAAATTCCGTACCATCATCATCACCAAATTTCACATAAGCGATCTTCTTATTTTCAAGCTTTTTAACCGGAATTACCCCTTTATTATTTTTTACCAGTGTGATGGCATGCTCAAATAATTTACCCAGTAAAGTTGAATCCCGAACATTATTCAGTTCTTCGTAAAGAAAAGTGGTAGAAATGGGTTGAAAATCATTTAATCCCACTTTATACTTGGCGTAAAGAATCTTTTTTACGGAAAGTTTTAATCGATCTTCGCTAATAATTCCACTTTTATACGCTTTTAAAAAATTCTTCGCTGAAGTATTTACATCTTCGCTCATTAACAAAACATCATTTCCCGCAAGAAATGCTTCCAGGTCTACTTCTCCTTTTGCTTTATTTCGTGAGACACCATTCATATTGAGGGCATCAGTAAAGATCAACCCGTTAAAGCCTAATTCTTTTTTTAAAAGATCAGTAATGATGGTTTTTGAAAGTGATGCAGGTTTCCCATCTATAGGTTCAAGATTGGGAACATTAAGGTGTGCCACCATAACACTGCTTAAACCTTCGGGAATAAGTTTTCGATAAGGATATAATTCTATACTATCGATACGTTTTTCAGAAAAAGAGATCGTAGGTAAGACTTTGTGTGAATCGGCATCGGTATCCCCATGACCCGGAAAATGCTTCGCACTGGATAGGATTCCTTCACGATGCATCCCCATCATAAAAGCCATTGACTTTTCAGTAACGTTGATCTTCTGTTCCCCAAAAGACCTGTTCCCAATAATTGGGTTATTTGGATTGGTATTTATATCTACCACCGGGGCAAAATTAAAATGCACCCCCAGTCTTTTTGTATGTCTGGAAATAGCCGCCCCGGCTTCTTCAACCAGTTTATTATCCTGAATAGCTCCCAGGGTCATATTCCAGGGCAGGGCAAATGTGCTGTCTAACCGCATGGAAAGGCCCCATTCAGCATCCATTCCAATAAGAAGAGGCACTTTGGACATTTGCTGAAATTCATTAGTCAGTTGCGCCTGTTGTACCGGTCCCCCTTTTGAAAAAATAAGTCCGCCAATATGATTTTGAGAAATTTGTTTCCGAATACTATCCGCTTCATTGGCATTTTTAGACCAGATGCTCATCATAAAAAGCTGGCCCACCTTTTCCTCCAAACTCATAGAGTCATAGATACTATCTACCCATTTTTTTTGGGCAGCATGATCTTCAACAAATAATGGATTTTTAACCTGGGAAAAACAGGTAGTGGAAATAAAAAATAGTAAGATGTAATGATAAAAATTCAGGGACTTCTTCAACTTCATTAATTCAGGAAACGTTTGTGCCAGCTTTCAGATGCAGGTACTTCCCAGTCTGAAAGATATTCTGCTTTATTATTTACGAGATTATTGAACACGATGGTTTTAGGGGAAACCGCTTTTTCTTTGGCCATTTTTCTGAAATCTGCCAGGCTCTTATGCGCAATGAACTCTCCCTGTTTATAGGAAACGTTCATTTTATCCAATAAATCTACGCTATATTCTTTTTCCAATTGCTGAATAAACTGTACCGAAGCATCTATGGAACATCCTGAAGCAGCATTGATTTGCTGGTCTAAGGCAAGCGTAATAAAACGCCGGTATTTGATATCATAGGAAGCTTTTAGGCTCGCACCGTGGGCAGTCCATTTTTCGATAAATCGATCCAGTTTCTGAGAAATTTCTGTTACTTCTTCCTCAGTAAAAGAGCGGTTCGCCTGATAAATCCATACTCTTGATTCATCTGGCAATTCATTAAAGGGTACTAACATGATTTAGGCTACTATTGAGTTGTTACAAATCTAAGCAATTTGGAAATATAACCATGGAGCAATGTATTAATTTGAAAATGAATTAATATACCAATGTAGCAATGTATGAGTGTGGGGACGGAGCAATTTGAAATTTAAAACCTGAAAGAACTTTCAAACTTTTAACTTTCAACTTAGAGCTTAACCACTTTCCTCTACAGATCATGCGCATTGGCGATCATTTCCGCAACATCCATTACAGCAATTTCGTTTTCTTTGTGTTTGTTTTTCACCCCATCGGTCATCATGGTGTTACAAAAAGGGCATCCTGCAGCTATGATCTCAGGTTGGACTTCCATAGCCTGTTCGGTACGTTCGATGTTTACATCTTTATTCCCGGGTTCCGGTTCTTTAAACATTTGTGCGCCACCTGCACCGCAACAAAGTCCGTTGCGTTTACATTTACGCATTTCTACCAGTTCAACTTCCAGTTTTCTTAAGAGATCCCTGGGAGCTTCATATTCGTTATTGGCCCTTCCCAAATAACATGGATCATGAAAAGTAATACTCTTGCCTTTGAATTTTCCACCTTCAACCTTTAGGCGGCCTTCATTCAACAGCGATTTAAGAAATTGTGTGTGATGCATCACCTCATAATTTCCTCCAAGGGACGGATATTCATTCTTTATAGTATTAAAACAATGCGGACAGGCAGTTACCACCTTTTTAATTTCGTATCCGTTTAGAACTTCAATATTGGTCGCAGCCTGCATTTGAAATAGAAATTCATTCCCTGCCCGTTTTGCAGGATCTCCCGTACAACTTTCTTCAGTCCCCAAAACGGCAAAATCTACCTTAGCCTCGTGTAAAAGTTTTACAAAAGCTTTGGTTATTTTTTTAGCGCGATCATCAAAACTTCCGGCACAACCTACCCAAAAAAGAACTTCAGGTTTTTTGCCTTCCGCAAGATACTCTGCCATTGTTGGGACTTTTAACGCTTCTGCCATAATGCTTTAGATGTATTCGTATGAAGTAAAGATTTAATCTTATTTATTTTCTTTAGCCCAGTTTAATCGATCCATTTGATTATAAGGCCAGGGAGCTCCGTTGTTCTCTATATTAGTCATGGCCATTGCCAATTCATTGGGTGCCGCACTCTCTTCCATTACCAAATATCTTCTCATATCCAAAATAATAGAAAGCGGGTCTATACCAATTGGACATGCTTCGACACACGCATTACAGGTTGTACAGGCCCAAAGCTCTTCCCTTAAAATATAATCGTCTAATAAATGTTTTCCATCATCTTCATACTGCCCATTTTTATTGATATTCTCACCTACTTCTTCTAGCCTGTCGCGTGTATCCATCATAATTTTACGAGGGGATAATTTCTTTCCCGTAAGATTTGCAGGACATTCGGCGGTGCACCTACCACATTCTGTACAGGTATAGGAGTTCAATAGCTGAATCTGATTTAGGTCAAAAACATCAGAAGCTCCAAACTTTTCCGGTTCTCCTTCCTCAACTCCTTCAGCAGGTGCGGCAAAGGGATCGGCGTTAGGATCCATCATTAAAGCGACTTCTTTCTGAACTGATTCCAGATTATCAAATTTTCCCTGAGGTGTTAATTTTGAAAAATAAACATTAGGGAAAGCAAGTAAAATATGGAGGTGTTTGGAATAATATAAGTAATTCAGGAAAAATAAAATACCTGCAATGTGCAACCACCATGCGGTTCTTTCAATTATGATAAGTGTTGGATTAGATAGTGTATCAAATAAAGGAGAAATAAACCCACTAACCGGAAAGCTACCCAAAATTCCGGCTTCAGAAGCATAATGTGCCACGCCGTTGAGTTGTAACTGATAATCTGCAGCGTTCATGGTGAGAAAAAGTGCCATAAGCACCATTTCAAAGTATAAAATATAGTTGGCATCATCTTTTGGCCAGCCTTTTAATTCCCTTCCCATAAAGCGATAAACGTGTCTCCAGTTTCTTCGGATCCAAAAAATTACCACTCCTACAAAAACTAAAAGTGCAAAAAATTCAAAAAAAGCGATAAGGAAATTATAAAATCCACCCATAAAAGCAAACACACGGTGGGTGCCAAAAACTCCATCGATCATGATTTCCAGTACTTCTATATTGATAATTATAAAGCCCAGATAAACAATAATATGTAGAATCCCGGCGATGGGACGTCGCACCATTTTACTTTGCCCCAGGGCTATTTTAGCCATCTTCGCAAATCGTTCGCCGGCATTATCGCTTCGATCGACTTCTCGGCCCAGCTTAATATTCCTAAGAAGACGCCTGATATTTCTGACAAAAAAGCCTATCCCTGCTATAAGTACAAGAACAAATAAAATCTGCGCAACAATTTGCATGTTAGGTTATTTTAGGGAATCCTTTGGCGGATCATAATCACCCGGTTTTTTGCCGAATACCGAGACGTGAACATATCTTTTTGGATTCAATTTAATATCCTGGATAAGTTCTTCCATTTGCTTGGTAGCACGATTAAGGTTTTCATAAACTGTGTCGTCATTCAACAATTTACCTGCCGTACCCTCTTTGCTATTCAGTTTTTCTGAAATCCCTTTGAAGTCGGCAATCATCCCTTCAAGATCTGAAGTGATCTTGCTAATGTTCATACTGGTTAGTGTATCTGAAAACTTATTGAAGTTGGTAGACATCTCATCCAGATTGGTGAAAGTCCTGTCCAGTTTTTCAGAATTTCCACTTACAATCCCTTCTAATCCATTCGCCGTATTTTTAAAAGACATAACGGTTTGATCCAGATTCCTAAAAGTACTTCTAATGTTATTTCGGGTAGAATCATTCAGGATTTGAGTAACCGCGGTAAGCATGGAATCTATACTTACGATCGTATTTTCCAGCTTTTTCTGAAGAGGTGTTAACCGGTCGTTCACCAGTTCCATAATACCTTCTTCCTTATTTCCTTTGAGGGTATCCCCAGATTTGGCTAAAGAAGCATTAGAGCCATATTCAGGAATGATAGCGAGTGACTTTCCTCCTATGATATTACCCCCATAGATTAGCGCCTGGCTATCATCTGTAAAGGGAAAATCATTTTTCACCAAAAATTTCACCACAAGAGAACCTGAGCCGTCCTCAATAAAATCGATCTTGGTGACCTGTCCTACACGAAGACCGTTAATAGTCACTTCAGAAGAAGGCGACAAACCTTCCACATCATCATAAACGGCATAAAAAGTACGGTCTGTAGTTAAGAGGTTCTTTCCCATCAGGAAGCTGTAACCAAAAACAAGAATAACAATTGCTACAATGGCTAGCAAGGCAGTTTTGACCTCTCTGGAATATTTCAAAAGCTAATTTTTTAAAAAGATAAGCACAAATTTAGAAATAAAAATAGAAAAGCAGTTCTAATTGAGCTTAGATTTTAACGCATCATTAACCGTAATCTTCCTACCATCCCGAAAGGCAACGATGTAACTCGTGGAATAACCTTTGTTAACAGCCTCGCGGTGCATATCCTGTATTATTAGATAATCTGAAGTTTCCCCGTAATAATATTTAAAAAGACTTCCTTCTTTCAATCTGGACACATTTTTTAAACCTTTAAAATTATATGGTTTAGTATCCAATTTTTTGGAGCCTGCGGCTAATTGCACCTTAAAAGTCACATTTTCGTAAATTTCAGAGGTTGCGTTGGGAATTTCCGTGGTAGCAATAGGATGATTCTTTGTAATATCTTCCAGGGTATGTAAGTTGATGGTCTGGCTATAATTAATAATGGCATCTACGATAGAATTTGCCATTTTATCCTGCCCTGCACTACTGTTCAAATATCTTCCTTCTTCATTATTGGTAAGAAACCCAACTTCAGTTAAAACGCTGGGCATATAAGTTTGGTGAAGTACAATAAGCCCCATTTGTTTAACCCCGCGGTTCGATCTTTTCAGTTTATTGGTATATTCCTTCTGAATAAGATCTGCCAATAAAATACTTTGATCTAAGTATTCTTCCTGCATAATGGTAAGGCCAATGGTAGATTCCGGAGAATTAGGATCAAAACCTTCGTAAGTGACTTCATAATTTTCCTCCAGATATATTACCGAGTTCTCCCGCTTGGCCACATCAAAATTGGTGTCACTCCTATTCAAACCAAGAACAAACGTTTCAGTTCCTTTGGCCTGGCTGTTATGTGAATTACAATGTACAGAAACAAAAAGATCGGCATGGGCATTATTGGCAATTTTTCCCCTTTCAAAAAGTTCAACGAAAACATCGGTCTTACGAGTGTAAACTACTTCGATATCTTTATAAGCTTCAAGTTTCTTCCCTATTTTTTGAACAATACTTAGGGCTATATCTTTTTCTTTATAACCATTTCCCATATTCCCGGGATCTTTTCCACCGTGACCGGCATCCAAAACAACGATGAATTTATCGAGGTTTGCCGGGATTTCAGATGCATGTATGGTTTGGAAAACACTAAAGATAAGACTTGTGAATACGAAAAGTTTAGTTAAGTTCGTTCTCATAGAAAGCTAACGCAATATTGGGGTGAATATTTTAATTACTATTTTTTCCAGACTCCAAAACTAAGCTGAAAAAATATATGTAATTTTGGATTTGCAAAAAGCAAGCCAATCCTGACAAAAATAGCCATTAAAGCATTGCAAACAAAAATTCCCAATACTCTTTTTTGCCTGATCTTCACGCTTTTCTTTGGCCTAAATTCTTTCTCGCAGGAGAGGGAAAACAACTCTATTCCGGTACAATCTGATACCGACACTATCGCTCCATTACTAGATAGTGAGGAAATTTCCCAGCAATTAGAACAACGTGATACGGTTAAAGTGGATACTCTTAAAAAACCTACTTTCTTAACCGATATTGTAACCTATACCGCTATAGATTATATGAGGCTGAGCCCTCGTGAAAATAAGATGTATTTATATAACGAAGCAAAAATTGTGTATGGTGATATGACTATTGAAGCCGGTCTTATTATTATAGACAATAACAAGAATGAGGTATTTGCTTATGGAATTATAGATACAGCCGGTGTTTATACGCAAAAACCAAGCTTTACACAATTAGAGAGGACCATTGAGCCAGATTCCATTCGGTTTAATTTTGATACGGAAAGGGCTTTGGTGTATAACTCGAGAACACAGGAAGCCAGTTTTAACGTAAAGGGTGAAGTGACCAAGCGGGAAAATGATTCAGTATATTTTATGCGGAATGTGCGTTTTACCACTTCTGAAGATGTGGATAATCCTGAATATTACTTTTATGCCCGGAAGATCAAATTTGTGCCGGACAAAAAGATTGTTACCGGTCTTGTGAATATGTACATTGCTGATGTACCTACTCCCCTAGCCCTTCCGTTTGGTTATTTTCCCATGACCGATGAAAATACCTCTGGTTTTATCATTCCGTCTCCCGGAGACAGTCAGTATGGTTATAACCTTCAGAATGGTGGTTATTATTTCGCCCTTAGCGATTACGCCGATCTTTTAATGCTGGGAAGTTACTACACCAATGGATCTTACAACATGGAAGGAGCTTCCAGTTATGCCAAGCGCTATAAATTCCGCGGAAATGTGAGCGTGCGTTATGAGAAATTATATAATAGTGAACGCGGTTTTCCAAATTTCAATGAACGATCCACATATAATATTCGATGGTCACATAGCCAGGATTCCAAAGCAAATCCAAGTTCAAGATTTGCCGCTTCGGTAAACCTGGGTAGTAGTGAATATTATCAGGAGAGTATCAATCAATCCAACACCGGTAATTTTTTAAATAACACCTTAAGTTCATCGGTTTCCTATAGTAAAACTTTTGCGGGCGAGCCACAGGTGAACTTGAGTTTAGCAGCACGGCATTCGCAAAACACCAGGACGCAGTCTATCAATATGAGTCTGCCCACCCTTCAGTTGAGCATGACCAGGATTTATCCTTTTGAACCTAAAATTGGGGCAAAAAAAGGATTGTTTGAAAATATCAATTTTCAGTATAGTTTAAGAGGGGAAAATCAAATAAACACAACCGACTCCTTATTCTTTAAACCTGAAATGTTTAAGGATGCAAGATTGGGTGCACAACATTCCATTCCAATTTCTACCAACTTCAAAGTATTTAAATTCTTAAGTGTTAGCACAAGCACCAGCTATGAAGAAACCTGGGTTGGGCGAACTTTTGATCGCAGCTACGATCCTGTTCTGGACACGGAAGTTATAGACACAATTAATGGTTTTGACTCGTATCGCACTTATAATTTTAGTGCGAGTATGGGAACTACCGTATATGGCCAGAAGAACTTTGGGAGTGATAAAAAAATACAGGCAGTCCGGCATGTGATGCGGCCTTCTATAAGTTATAATATCAACCCGGGATTTGATAGATATTATGATACCTATGAAATTTTAAGACCGGGTGATGATGTGGATGATATTCAACTGGTAGATTTTTCAAGGTTTGACGGCACCTTATATGGTGCCCCCGGCAATAGATTTGGAAGCTCGATTGGTTTGAGCATAAGCAATACCCTGGAAGCAAAAGTGCGGGATAAAGACAGTACAGCCACTGAACCGAAAAAGATTACTTTTTTAAACAACTTCAGCGTAGGAACAAGTTATAACCTTGCCGGGGACGATTTAAAACTTGCACCACTTTCTTTACGTGGATCTATTCCCCTTTTAGATAAAAAATTAAATATCAACTTTGGGGGGAACCTGGACGTTTACGCGCTCGATAATAATAACCGAAGGATAGACAAGCTAAATATTGAAAATGGAGGAAGTCTTTTCAGATTAACCAATGGTAGCGTAAATTTTGGATACAATTTCTCCAATAAAGATTTTGAAGGTGGTGACGACGAGGAAGATGATGCCGATCCTTTGGACGACGAAACCTATAGAAATGGGGGGAGAACCGATGATCTTTTTGGGAAGAGTATGGGCCCGGATGGCGAGTTATTTGATGAAGACCCTTTTGAAGGTGATGAGGATGAAAATGAAAACGGCTGGTATAATTATAAAATCCCTTGGGATGTAAGACTTGCCTATTCTTTAAACTATATCAATTCTGCCCGGCAGGATCAAATTTCTGCGCATTCTATTATGTTTAGCGGGAATGTGGAACTCTCCCCAAAATGGAAAGTAGGCTTCAGCTCGGGATATGATGTAGTGAATACAGGTTTTACCTATACACAGTTACGGTTTTTCCGGGATTTGAACAGCTGGCAAATGAGCTTTAACTGGGTTCCGTTTGGGCAAAGAAAACAATGGAACTTCCTAATTAGAATTAAATCGTCTATGCTTCAGGATATAAAATATGAAAAAAGACGGGAGCGCGACAGAACGCTTTAATATTATTTGAAAATGTGGCAATTTGAAAATTGAACCTGGAAAATAAAGGAAAAATTAAAAAAGTTGAAATATGAAAAAAATAATTAAAACCAACAATGCCCCTGCTCCTATCGGACCTTATAACCAGGCGATTTTTGCAGGAAACACCTTATATGTTTCAGGTCAAATCGCCATCGATCCAAAATCCGGGGATTTAAAAATTGATGATCTTGAAGAGGAAACCACCCTGGTGCTGGAAAATCTAAAAGCCATTTTAACCGAAGCCGGGTTAACTTTAGACCAGGTGGTAAAAACTTCAATTTTCATAAGTGACATGAACAACTTCGGAAAAATAAACGAGGTTTATGGAAGATATTTTTCTTCGGAAAATGCTCCAGCCCGGGAAACTGTAGAAGTGGCAAATTTACCGAAGTTTGTGAATGTGGAAATTAGCGCGATCGCACTAAAGGAATAATTACATTACAAGCCTTTGATCAGAAGTTTTGCCGTGGCAGGATTTGTTGCCAACGGGACATTATGCACATCACACAAACGCATCAGCATGTATACATCTGGTTCGTGTGGATGTTTATCCAGCGGATCCCGGAAAAAGATCACCATATCCACTTTTTTCTCGGCAATTCTCGCGGCAATTTGAGCATCGCCCCCCAAAGGTCCGGAAAGTAATTTTTCCACTTCATAACCCGCGGCTTCAGTCTTGGAACCTGTGGTGCCGGTGGCGATGAGTTTAATATTTTTATGCTGTAAAATATCCCTGTTTCCATTTAGGAACTGAACCATTTCAGGCTTTTTTCCATCGTGAGCAATTATGGCGATTGTTTTCATTAGGTAGATAAGATTTCAGAAATTCTTAAAAGATCTTTATTTATTGTATGTTTTCCTTTTAGTGCTTCATCCAGATTACAGGATTCAATATCATTATTTATCATTCCAACCATAAGGCCCCGTTTTCCATCCAGTAAAAGCTCTACGGCCCTAACCGATAATCTACTGGCCAAAACCCTATCGAAACAGCTGGGCCTTCCTCCTCGTTGGATATGCCCCAAAACAGTTACACGAGCATCGTAAAAGGGTAGGTTTTCCTTTACATATTCCGCCAGCTGAAATACATTTTTACCCGTTTTATCCCCTTCAGAAACAACTACAATACTTGAAGTTTTCCCTGCCCTTCTACTTCTTTCCAAAGAATCCAAAAGCCTATCCAGACCTAAGTTCTCTTCGGGTATCAATATTTCTTCAGCACCTGCGCCAATCCCCGTATTTAAAGCAATAAAACCGGCATCCCGACCCATCACCTCCACAAAGAACAGTCTATTATGTGAACTCGCGGTATCCCGAATTTTGTCGATGGCTTCAACTACAGTATTTAAGGCGGTATCATACCCAATGGTGAAATTAGTTCCATTAATGTCGTTATCGATTGTTCCCGGTACGCCAATAATTGGAATATTATGCTCTTTGCTAAAAACCTGTCCCCCTCGAAAAGTTCCATCACCACCAATCAAAACCATGGCATCCACATCTGCTTCCCGAAGATTTGCTGCGGCTTTAGCGCGACCTTCTTCGGTCATAAATTCCTTGGAACGTGCCGATTGTAAAATGGTTCCTCCAAGATTAATCGTATTTCTAACGCTCCTTGCGTTTAAACTAACCGACTCTCCATTAATCATCCCCTGAAACCCGCGATAATAGCCCACACAATCTGTATGATAATATGCACAGGTTCTCACTACGGCCCTTATTGCCGCATTCATTCCCGGTGAATCGCCACCGGAAGTCATTACGCCTATTCTTCTAACTTTTTTTCCCATTTAGATTTTCTAATTGAAATTTAAAACTACAAATCTAATTTAATGTAGCAATGAATCATGGTAAATTAATGAATCAATTTGAAAATGTGCTAATTTGGAAATCTGGAAGCTGGAAACCGGAAACTGAAAACCGGAAACTGGAATCTGGAGGAGTTAATTTGTTGAACAGAACAATTTGAAACCTGAAAAAAGACTAAAGACTAAAGACTAAAGACAATAGACTAAAGACATTAGACATTAGACATTACAAGAGAAGACTTACAGAATAATTCTAACAGGAATAATTCTAATTTTTGGTAGTGAAATTAATAAATTCCGGAGCCGCTGTTTTAGCTGAATTCTCTTCCTCCTGTTCAGCTTCGCTTTGAGCAAGTTCTTTATTGGAAATCTTCCTGATGAGTTCCTTAAAAGTATCAAAATCTACAGAATACGAAAGTCCCACACCTTGTGTAAATCCTATTTCTTCCCCAATAAACTGGATATTATTTTCCCGGTTAAAAATAGTCGCACGAAGTGAACCATCTTCATTTAAAAGAAAATCAATTTCAAGGTCACCAATGATCACAGATTCTGTAACCCCTCCAATGGGAACTCCAACCTGACCGTTAATGATCACACGATCTGATATTTGTGTGGAAAGGGTCAATCCGAATCTATCCACAGTTTGCTGATCTGGGGTTCTGTCCCCCTGCTCATAATTCACCCCAACCTGAAATTTCCCGTCTTCATCTGAAAATATATCATTTACCAAACTCGAAGCCCTTTCTGCCAGTGTTCCATAAATAGCCGCACCGCGAAGGCCAAATTCACTATAAAAAGTTCCCTGGGTTACTAAGAATAAAGCCTGAAGTTCCTTACTCGCACGGTCGTCGATACGGTATTGCAATTCAGATTTTACGGTGGAACTGGCATTGGGAAAGTCAATGTCGAAACTAATGTCCGGTTGTTCAATTTCACCCTGAAGGTTAATGATCACATCTACAGGAATTTTCCGGTTTACAGAAGGATTTTCCAATAATACCGCAGGGTTCGCATTTAAAGAATACACCGCGCTCACATCTAATTGCGCCTGCGTTGGATTTCCATCCCAGTTTAAACTACCTCCAGATTCTACTTTAAAGACTTTTTGAACCAGCCCGGCATATTTAAAATTATATACACCTTCATAGACAATAAAGTCACCCCACATATTAAATTTCCCATTGGTATTTATTTCCAAAAGCAAACTTCCCGCACCGCGACCACGAAGGGTGCTGCCACTGGTTTGATCTACCACTACCTCAACTTCTGCATCATTAGTAATATCAAGGTCAAATATCAATTCCAGGCCTTTTACCTCTGGTAATTCAATTTCTTCTCCTGCCAGCCTTGCCGCTTTCTCTTCAGGGCTTAAAAAGTGGATAAAAGAATTATCCCCTACAGATTCGGTATCATTAAGAGGAATTTTAAAAATCGTTCCACGGGCAGTTTCCGCATTCACTTCAATCACCAATTCATCTGTAGGACCTTTGATCGTTGCTTCGCCATCTATAAAAGCCGTTCCGTAATAAAGTGCATCATCCGTAGCTTCCGTATCCAAAACCAATAAACGGTCTGATGTAATATTAAGATCAAGAAACCACTTTGAAAAGTTTTGATGTGAGATCGTTCCATCCAGGATTCCGCGGGTATTATATTTCGTATCGATTACCCGAATATTATCAAAGTTGAATTGTTGCTGTGTAAGATTAACCGTGGCATCATCTCTAAAATCGAGATCTACATTCAAATAAGGAACTTTTAAACCACTTTGTCTTAAGGTAAGTTTTCCTGAAAAATCGGGATTTTTATAATTTCCTGTAACCTTGGCATCACCACTTGCAAACCCCCGGATATCGGTTATCACATCTTTTCCCAGCGGGCTAAATGGCGCGAGGTTTAACCGGTCCAGACTAACATTTAGGTCGATAGTAGATTCGGCACCACTCACATCAATATTACCGGTTGCGGTTAAACTTTCGAAATCCTCTTTGGTTATGGTCGCATTCACCTCATAATTGGTCAGATCCTCATTGCCTCTAACATCCAGCGAGAGGTCTCCAAGATTAGTATCGTTGATCCTTAGCTCATCAATGGTCATACTGGTATTTGGAAAATAAGCCCCGTCTTCCTGTAATAAATCCAGGTTTCCGTTTAGCGTACCCGCAAGGTCAAGGCTGTCTATTTCCGGAGTGATCTTACCAATGTCCACATTCAAAAATTGCATTTTAAAGTCTTTGTAGGTGGTATCGCGAAGCGCACCGCTTAGCCTTATTTCCTCATTCTCATGGCTCATGGTAAGGGAATCTACCACCAGATCACGAAATTTATTATCAAAAACTATTTTGTTACTGCGGTTGTTTGTTTCGTTCAGGAACCAGGTGTTGTCTTTAAAGGTGAAATCAGACTTTTGGATTCCCACAACCGATTTACTTTCTTCATTTATCGTATGATAAAGGTTCAGATTAAACTGATCGTTATTCGATTTTCCACCCTTCATTTCAGATCGAATAAAAAGCGTATCGCTTTGCGTTACATTAATTAAACTGAATTCTGAAAAGTTGTAATATGGGGTAGCCACGGTATCAGCTTCGAAAAAGGTGTTATAGATGGGATTGGTATTATCTACTTGAAGGTTGATCGCTTCAGCCATATTATCAAATAAATCAATTCTTGGTGATCTAAAAGTTAGTTTAAATTCAGCTTCATCAGATTCCACTCTTCCGCGGATAAAAGTATTGGGGGCAAGTACGATCTCAGGATAAAAAACTTCAACAATTTGATTATAAATATCAAAATCAAACTGCATATATTGATTGGTAGTGATTGTTTTTGGCTCGTAATTGGTATAAATACTTCCAATGGAATTAAGAAAAAGGTCGCCCACTTCTTTCAGTTTAAAAATACCGGTTACTTCCCCACTAATCACATCTGGGGAATTGATATTAATAGTCCTTACCTGATCTTCAAAACTTGATTTTACGGTAAGATCATCAAAATAATACAGGTCATTCTGGTTTTTATAGGAAGTATTCAAAAGCATGATTTGCCCAAAAGCGTCGTCGATATTGGTTCCCCGCATGTTCATGATCACGTCTCCTTTAAATACGGAAACGGTATCGCGGGTAACAAAATTTAGTTCATTCAAATCTGCGTACTGTACGGAAGCTTCAAAATCGTACACATTAATTTCTTCGGAAACATCTGCCAAACCATTAAATTCCATCTGAAGGTTGGGATCGTTGAACATAAAATATCCGTTAAAAACCGGATTTCGAAGGTTCCCAATTATGTTGATATCGGTATACTGATAATTATTAAAATTAAAAGCGGAAATATTTCCTTTTAGTTGTGTATTTAAATTTTGCTGATCAAGACCCTTTCCGTCGAAATCCAGGTTAAAGGAAGTTTTACCCAATTTTTGATTATCTAAAAGCCTCCCGATATTAAAATTCCTGAAAATAAGCTTGCCTTTATAGGTCGCTGTGGCCGAATTATTAAAATTGTTCACATAAAAATCCCCTGTAGCCGAACCCAATTGTGTATTTACGACAATATCTGCATCAAAGGAAGTTTTGGTCACTTCAGCTTCACCTTCCAGGTGCAGGTTCCCAAAATCGATAAGTGTTTTGGGCAATTTCCCCTTAAGAGCACCCGGGAGAAAATTCACCAAATCGTAATAATTCGTATTTAAATCCCTAAAATCCCCATTCAATTTAAAAGAATTGGCACCTTCTGAAAATGCTCCAACTACACGAATATCGCCATCTACATTACTGCGGTCCATTCCTCTTAAATCCAGATTTTCCAGCTTGAAATCATTTAAGGTCCCGGATAATTCTGTTTTAAAGCGAATCAATTCATCGTTGCCAAAGCCATCATAAAAAGACCGAAGATCATCAATGGAAATCACACTCTCCCTAAAATTTGCCTGCACCTGTACCAAATTTTCAAAATCTGAAAAATCAGAAAGTTCATAATCAAAATAAACATCGGCCATGATGTAAGAACCCGGAGTTTCCAGTTCCATATCCACCAAATTCATCTTTTCAGGATCATAATGAAAATTGGTGGCCAGATTTCTAATGTCTATATTCCTGTGTTCATAACCCCTCATCGACTCGATATCGATATCAATATTCACATCGTTGATGCGGAGATCACTGGCAAATACATTAAGATTTTCAATAATTAGAACATCTTCTTTATCAAGATTTTGATCAAAATAACTATAACGACTATTTAAAATTTGAACATTATCGGCATGCAGTTCAAAATGGGAAGGATCACCGGTGGGTTCTTTCTTCAATTTTTGGATAAGAACACCAAGATTATCCTTCTCTTCATTCTTATAACGTTTCATATGCATATTCAATTCATCGATTCGGGTTGCACCCAAATTTGGAGAATTGTTAATAAGATTTACGAAACTTAAGATCGAAGATTCTACCTGGGAAGCGGTTAAAAGTGTATCCTGATGATGGTCTTCAATATAAATATCATTTAATTTTACATTACCAAAATAGCTCAGGGAAACCCGTCCAATTTGAATATTTACATCGTTTTTATCTCTAAGGGAATTGGTGATCCTTTGGGCCACGCCAGTTTGAACGGAAGGAATAGAAAACACGATCAATAAAATAATGAACAGCAAAAGCAGCACAACCACTGTTTTTGAGACTATTTTCAGAAATTTTTTGATACGTTATTATGTTTTAACTTTGCAACAAATTTACAACTTCTATGCCCAAATATTTCTGATGTTGGATCAAAAAATTAACATTTTAGCAATTGAATCTTCCTGCGACGATACGGCGGCGGCTGTACTAACCAACGACAAAATTCTATCCAATATTGTTGCCACCCAGGAAGTGCACCAACAATATGGTGGTGTGGTTCCCGAACTCGCTTCCAGGGCGCACCAGCAAAATATCGTCCCGGTGATTCACCAGGCATTGTCCAAAGCAAATATGGATAAATCGCAATTGCATGCCATTGCCTTTACCCGTGGCCCGGGATTAATGGGTTCACTTTTGGTAGGAACCTCATTTGCCAAGTCGTTATCGCTTGGCCTGGGAATACCTCTCATTGAAATTAACCACATGCAGGCCCATATCCTCGCTCATTTTATTGATGAAAAGGAATTTGATAAACCTACTTTTCCATTCCTGGCCATGACTATTAGTGGCGGGCACACGCAAATTGTAAAGGTGACCAGTTATTTTACGATGGAGGTAATAGGCCAGACCATCGATGATGCGGTTGGGGAAGCTTTTGATAAAAGCGCTAAGATTTTAGGACTACCCTATCCCGGCGGTCCATTGATCGATAAATATTCCAAAGAAGGAAATCCAAAGGCTTTCCCCTTTACCAGACCCAAAGTTGGCGGGCTCGATTTTAGTTTCAGCGGATTTAAAACCGCGGTGCTGTATTTTATTCAGAAGCAGCTAAAGGAAGATCCTCAATTTATAGAAAAGAACCTGGAAGATATTTGTGCTTCTATCCAGTATACAATTGTAGATATTTTGATGCATAAACTGAAAAAAGCGGTTAAAGAAACCGGAATCAGGCAGGTGGCTATTGGTGGTGGGGTTTCTGCTAATAGTGGGATTAGAAATGCGCTACAGGATGCTGAGAAAAAATATGGCTGGAAATGCTTTATTCCCAAATTCGAATATACTACAGATAATGCCGCAATGATTGGTATCGCCGGATATTATAAGTTTTTAGAAAAGGATTTTGCAGATTTTTCAGCCACCGCGAATTCAAGATATAAAATTTAATATGCAGCTTTTTTATCATCCGGATATTTCTAAAAAAGACGAACAGATTATTTTTCCAAAGGAAGAAAGCAGGCACATTCACAAAGTGCTTAGAAAATCTGAAGGTGATATTTTAAAAATCACCAATGGTAAAGGCCTGATCATCGATGCGGAAATTGTAAAAGCAGATCTTAAACAGTGCCTGGCCAAAATAATTTCTTCGGAAATGTCTCCGGAACCTGAATATCATTTGCATTTACTGGTTGCTCCCACCAAAATGAACGACCGCTATGAATGGTTTTTGGAAAAAGCCACGGAAATCGGCATCCATGAGATCACACCAGTAATCTGTGAGCACAGTGAAAGAAAAGTTGTGAAATTTGACAGGTTTGAACGTATTCTGCAAAGTGCGTTAAAGCAGTCCCTTCATACCAGGATTCCCCAATTGAATGAACCGCTGAATTTTTCAGAAATTATCACTATGGATCGTTTTGGTGACAATAAATTCATCGCTCATTGTGAGGAGGGAATGGAAAAGAAGTACCTTCAGGAATTAGTAGCTCCAAAAACTGAAATTGTAATTTTAATAGGTCCGGAAGGTGATTTCAGTTTAACGGAAATTGAGCAGGCCTTGCAAAACCACTGGAAACCGGTAAGCCTTGGCAATAGTAGATTAAGAACGGAAACTGCCGCAATTGTCGCCTGTCACACGGTGGCTTTGGCAAATGAAAAAGTGTCATGAAACATTGGCTTTACTTAATTATTGGATGCATTTTTTCCACATTTTCGGGCGTAAATGCTCAGGAAATTGCCGTTTTAAAATATAATGGTGGCGGTGACTGGTATTCCAATCCCACTGCACTCCCTAATCTTATCAGTTTTTGCAATGCAAATTTAAATACAAAGATTAATTCCAAACCGGAAACAGTTGAACCGGGAAATCCTGATCTTTTCCGTTTTCCGTTTATACATATGACCGGGCATGGGAATGTGGTATTTAATGCTCAGGAAATTGAGAATCTTCGGAATTATCTTTTAAGCGGGGGATTTTTACACATCGATGACAATTATGGAATGAATGAATATATTCGGAAGGAGATTAAAAAACTTTTTCCGGAGAAAGATTTAACCGAAGTTCCTGTGAATCATCCAATTTTTTCAACAGCTTATAATTTTCCTGATGGTTTGCCCAAGATTCATGAACATGATGGGAAACGACCACAAGCCTTCGGAATTTTTGAAGATAACAGGTTAGTACTCTTATTTACCTACGAAAGCGACCTGGGTGACGGCTGGGAAAGCCCTGAAGTGCACAACGATCCGGAAGAGGTACGTCAAAAAGCTTTAAAAATGGGAGCCAATATCCTTAAATATGCTTTTGAAAATTGAGCAAACAACTATCCCACGAACAAATAAATTTTAAACAAACAGAGTTTCCTATAATCCTCTTCGCCGATCGTATTTTTAGTGAAGCAAATGCAGGAAGTCTTCTAAGGCTTGCTGATGCATTCGGGATTGAGAAAATAATCTTTGCTGAAAATTTTCCGAATTTAAACAGCAACCGTTTAAAAAGAACTGCAAGAAATACTCAAAATACAGTTAAAATTGATTTTGAGGATAATGCAAAAAATAGTTTAAAAGTTTTAAAACAAAATAATTATAAAATTATCTCCCTGGAGATTACCCAGGGAAGTAAAACATTTTCAGAAATAGTATTACAGGAAAGGGAAAAAATAGTTTTAATTGCAGGTAATGAAAGACATGGCATCTCAGAAAAGCTCTTAAACCTTTCCGACGAAATTTGTCATATTGAGATGTTCGGGGAAAATAGCAGTATGAATGTGGCACAATCTGTGGCAATTGGATTGTATGAAATTTCAAAAGCAATCAAAGAGTTTCGTAAGAAATAATATATTTACGCTGTGAATTCAAAACAACTGGCCAACGGATTATTAAGAGCAGCGGGAATAATACTCGCTATTTTAATTTCCGTCTACTTTTTATACGAGATCCAATCGGTGATCCTTTATGTAATTGTTGCCGCAGTTATTGCACTTGTTGGCCGGCCCATTGTTATTTTTTTACGTTTACGCTTAAAAATACCCAATCAAATTGCTGTAATTATAGTACTGGCAATGGTTTTGGCCATTTTTATAGGTATTATTTATGTGTTTGTTCCCATTATTGTGGAACAGAGCAAATATCTTGGGCAAATTGATATTGAAGCCTTTAAGAGTGACGTCAATGATCTTAGTGATCAAATCAACACCTATCTTGGTGTTGATGAGATTAACCTGATCGAGGCGGTAGAGCGTAGTGAATTTGTACAAAGTTTCGATTTAAGCCTGATCCCAGAATTTTTAAATAATGTATTCGGGATATTAGGAGCGACCCTGGTGGCAGTCTTCTCGATCATGTTTATTTCGTTTTTCTTTTTAAAAGACAGCAAATTAATGCTCAACAGTATCCTTGTTTTTGCCAATTATGGGGAGGAGCAAAAGTTTCAGCGGGTTTTCAATAAAATTAAATTGCTGCTATCCCGTTATTTTGTGGGGTTAACTATGCAAATTATGGTACTTTTTATTCTCTATACCATTTTGCTCTCGGTTTTTGAAGTCCAGAATCCTATTGCCATCGCTTTTATTTGCGCATTCTTAAACCTGGTTCCCTATCTGGGCCCGATAATCGCTGGGGTTTTAATGGCATTATTTGTAATTTCCAGCAATCTGGGAGCAGATTTTAGTACGATTATCGTACCTCGATTAATATTTGTGATGTTGGGTTATTCCATTTGTCAGCTTATCGATAACCTTATTTCCCAACCCCTTATTTTTGGGGCGAGCGTTAAATCCCATCCCCTGGAAATATTTCTTATTATTTTAATTGCGGGCTTATTATTCGGAATTGCAGGAATGGTAGTTGCTATTCCTTTTTATACTGCATTGAAAGTGATTGCAAAAGAAACTTTAAGCGAGTATAAGATCGTAAAAAGGCTAACCAGGGATCTATAGAAACTCTATGGTCAATGAAACGATTTTCCGGAAAGATGTTCAAAAATTTATCAGGAAAAACCTTAAAATCGATCTGTCTTTATTGATCTTAAAAGGCAGCCCATTTCCTGAAGTATCTATTCAGGAACTCGCTACGCAAGTCCAGGGACTAAAGATCTCTGAAAAAAAATTTCCGCTATTTTTTTATACGGAAAATATTCTATTTCCTCCCAAATTGAATTTGGAACAAGCATCTTCTGAGCTTACAGCCCTTTACAAGGCCTCATTAATTGAAGGAAATATGGGAATAGATTTAACCGGGGGCCTGGGGATTGACTCCTATTTTATCTCAAAAAAATTTGAAAGCTTTATCTATTGTGAGCTCAACGCAGATCTTGCGAAAATTGCCAGTCATAATTTCAATAGCCTAAATGCTGTAAATATTAGGGTTGAAAAAGAAGATGCCCTTCAAGTCCTTTTTCAATCTAAGGATAAATTTGATTGGGTATATGCAGATCCGGCAAGGCGGAATGCCACAGGAGGTAAAGTTTTTAAACTGGAAGATTGTGAACCAAACCTGGTGAATAATTTAGCCGCCATCTTCAAAAAAACCGATAAACTATTAGTTAAAACCTCTCCACTCCTGGATCTTCAGGCAGGATTAAAGGAGTTAAAGCATGTAAAGGAAATTCATGTTGTAGCAATTAAGAATGAAGTTAAAGAGTTGTTATGGATCCTGGAAAAAGGCTGGCAAAGAGAACCGAAAATCATCACCATAAATATGGAGAAAAATGGGGAACAAAAATTTAAGGGAACGACAGGGCAAAATCTAATAACCCCCGAATTGGCCCCTCCTCAAAATTATTTATACGAACCAAATTCCGCAATCTTAAAAAGCGGATTGTTCAATTTGATCTCTCAAAAAACAGGAACAAAAAAACTACACCAACATTCACATTTATTCACTTCAGAAAATTTAAAAATATTTCCCGGGAGAAGTTTTCAAATAATTGATATAAAGGAATATAAACCTTCAGAATTAAAGTTATTATTAAAGAATAAAAAAGCGAATATCACCACGCGAAATTTTCCAGATTCCGTAGAGAATATTCGGAAAAAATTTAGGATAAAAGATGGCGGGAAAGATTATATTTTTTTCACCACAGATCTACACAATAAATTAATCGTCATTTTTTGCGAAAAGGTCTAAGTTCTTAGATCATAAAAGATTTGCTGCTTTCTGGAATCTTTTGGAAAGCTTAATTTTTCCAGTTCTTTTCGCGTCCGCTTTTCAAATTTTGGGATTACCTGCAGCCTGGCCTGAAACAATTCCTTTAATTCCCTTTGCAGTTTATCAAATCTATTATCGGCAATGAGTATCACCGGAAGGTCATTTCCTAAATCATCTTTCCTGGCCTCTATCACAAATAATTCGAGCTTTCCATAATTATTTAAAACCTCTATTATATGTTGTGGGTATATACTCGTGCCCTTATATTTTATCTTTTGGCGCTTCCTCCCTACTACACTACCGAGTTTTTTTGTTTGCCTCCCGCATTTACAGGTGCTTTCAGTATAACTCAACATATCCCCCGTTCCAAAACGTAGAAGCGGCATCGTTTGGGTCTGCAAGGGCGTGACCACCAGTTCCCCAATTTCTCCTGGTTTTACCTGATTTCCATTATCGTCAAGAACTTCAGAAAAGATCAAATCGCTTAATTCGTGATTTCCCTGGTGAAATTCACATTCCATAAAAGCCGTAGACATTTCGGTGCTGGCATAGGTGGAAAACAATTCGATATTCCATTTCTCTTTGATCCTTCTTCCTAAAGCATTTAATTCAAAATTGGGATCTCGCAAAGGTTCGCCAATACAAACTGCCGCTTTTACAGAAGAGTTTTTATAATCGATGCCATTTTCTTCGGCATAGTCAACAAGTTTTAATAGGAAAGAAGGAACCGCGACGATATATTTTGGTTGAAAACGCTGAATGCTGTCCCATTGTAATAAAGGCAAACCACTTCCACTTCGAATAATTCCCGCACCGAGTTTACGTAACCCCAGAAAATAAGCCATTCCGGCCATGAATCTGCGATCCAATGTGGTAGTTATAATAACTTTATCCTGCTTTGTAACTCCGGCCATTCTAAAGGCTTCAAATTCATTCTGGGCCAACCTGTGCAGATCATGATCATTCAACATAAAATTCACTGGATTCCCCAGAGTCCCGGAAGTGGTCACGTAATCGATCACATCTTCCTCGGGAACGCTTAAAAACTGAGAATTAAAACGCTGCAGGTCTTCTTTCGTAGTAACGGGCAGTTTTTGAAAATCAGAATAATCGAAAATCTTTTTAGCGTTAAAGTTTAAATCTTTGAAAAGCTTCTGATAATATGGAGAATTTTTCCGGGTATAAGTCAGTTGCTCTTGCAGGAACTGCCATTGCTTTTTTTTAATAAAATCTTTATCCTGAAAATATAAATCCTGCATCTTATAATTTTCGCCTGGTTTTTCTAATAAATTTCTGCAACTCCTTTGCATCCTGCATGGTAGTTATAACCTTTTCTGAAGCAGTCAGAAATTTCTGATAGGCTTTTTTATAGGATTTATGCTGGTAATAGATCCTGCCCGCCAGGAAATGGGACTCCCAAAATTCAGGATTATACCGGGTTAGTTGCATAGCTTTTGCTTCTAAAATTAAAATTTTATGCTCCAGTTTTAATTTTACTTCCTGCTCCAGTTTTCTGAATTTTTTATAGTTACTGAATGCTGATGTGTGAATAAAATCACTTTCCGGAATCAGGCTTTCTTCATTCATCACGCTTGCCGGAACATTTCCTTTTTGAAACTTCTGAAATACTTCCTCCAGATCATAACTCACAAACGCTCCCATCTGGTAAGGATTAGCCGATACCCATACTTTTTTATCTTGCGGTTGAAAAATAATCCCATGGTGCGCCAATAACTGGTTGATCGCCTTTTCATTTCCCATCCCCAACTCTTCCCCTTCTACTCCTTTTCTATTCCGAAGGATTGAAACAGCAATTTCCGGGGTGATCTTTTGAGTTTCTGAAATAAGTTCGGTCATCCTCTGAAATCTATAATTACTATGGCTTTCTTCGATAGTTTTTTTATTCCTCCTATCGTTCTTGTAGGTATTACTTTGAAATTGATTGCTGCAAATAAGCTGACTGGAATTTCCAACCTCGTAAACCCCTAAATCGTGCGGGGAAACCTCAATGAGGATTGCCTTTTTTTCAGAAGCACTTCCCACCATAATAGATTCGGAAACGAATACTTCCCTCTTTTTGGCAATTTTTATCGCCTCTTCGGTATTTTCAGCATATTGCAATATTTCACGGGCAACCAGAGTGACAGGTGTTTTGGCGATTAGAGGGATCTTAGATTTTCCGGCATTGATGGTTACGGTAACTCCCTTTTCGTTCATCCCGCTCACCGCGCCAATCATACCGCCCCAGGTATACATCATAAATTTATTGCCTTTATCCGGATTATAAAAAGCGGCGATTTTCTGGCTCCCAAATTCATCACCGGCATAAAAGTCAAAATTTCTTCCAATAAGCAATTCACCATCTTCAGTTTTCTCTTCCCAGGCAGCAAAACTTGTGCAGCCCACCAGCATAAGATCCTGCAAGGCATGGCCAATATCATGAGCCCCATGAAAATAGAGCATACGAATATAGGCAGGGGCAAAATCATTATATTTTGGTAGAGCATATCTGGAAACGCCATAAATCTCCTGTTTGTATTCTTCGGGAACATGCAAATACATTTTGCGATTGAACCAGGCTACCGTTTTTTTGAGAAAATCCCGATACACTTCGGAAGGCACCATATTTTCCAGTTTTCCCATAAAGGCATTTTCCTGGTGATGGATTAATTCCCGGCTAAGGTTTCCATTTGCAATACCCATTTCCAGCGGACTGCCTTCCAGATATAATTCCCAAATACCAAATTTGTTTTGATAGAGACTATTTTTTCCCAGAGAATAATGAGTTTCGCTATGTTTTATTCGGTTGGTATCAATTTGTTCAATGCTCGATATATCTGGTTTTTGCCGCATGGATTTTTTTACGCCACAGGCCTGCATTATTAAAATTACACTTAGTAAATACCAGTACTTCATCAGGTCATTTTCGCATAGACCAGCAATTTATTCTGCCGGTATTCCAGTTCAAAATTAAGATCTAAGAGCCATCTGCTGTTACTATCAGATTCTAAAAAGATTACTTTTTTAGCCGTTTTTGAAATGGCATCCTTTAATTCATCCAGGGAATCAAAATGGCCATGAACGATAAAAACTTCAGAAGATTTAATGTCTTTTAATTTAGAAGTGAAATTTAAATTCGGTTTTTTGGTTTTTGCAATTTGCCGGGCAATCCTCAAATCTTCGCGATCATGTTCATATCCCGTAATTTCCATATTTCTGAATTTATAATAAAGAAATATGGCCAACAATCCACATTTAGAATTGAGAATAGCCACGTTTTCCTCCTCTTTTAGAAAACTGCTTAGCTTCAAGTAGCGTTCCTGTTGAATTTTAAAAGCTTTTTTTATTTTTCCGAAAACTGATTTATACCGGTAATCATTATAAACCTTCTTTTTATTATACAAGGTTTCAGTTTTAGGTTCCTTTCTGAAACCTTTCAGCAATTGAAATGAATATACCTTTTTACCTAAAGCTATTCGATCGAAAACTAATTTTCTGAACAGGAAACCTTGTAAAGTGAAGCTAACCAGAACAGCGGTTAAAATTCCAATTATCGAAACTATTGAAATTGACTTTAATGCCGGGTGCCTGGCAAAAATTAACGCTCCCATTCCCAATAAGGTAGTGATCACCGAAATTAAAATGGAGGTTTGATAGGTTTTTAAATCTTTTTTACCCGTTTCATACTCCTTTAAAAAGGAGTTCGTCACAAATATGCTATAATCCAGCCCCAAACCAAATATAAAAGTGCAGATAATGATATTTAAAACATTGAACTGAATTTCAAAAATTGCCATAATCCCAAGGGCGGTAAACCATGTGATGCCAATAGGCAGGATCGTAAAAAGGCTCAATTCAATATTTCGGTAACTGATCAATAAAATTAGAAAAACTGCGAGAATAGAAATATAAATAAGATTGTTAAAATTATCTTTCAGCTGGCTTAAAAAGCTTTCATTTAGCGCTTTCCTATCCAGGACAAGGATTCCTTCCTGATCTTTAAATTTTTCAAAAATCTTTTCAGAATTAGTTTCCGGAATATTTACTGAACTTGATACCACCGCAAAATCCTCACTTTCAGAAATAAAATCATCCAGGTAAAAAGCGCCCGCGGCATTATATTCCTGTAAACCAATACTTGAAAAATCCTTTTGTAACTGCTCATAGAATTGATTGAAGCTTTCCGGTTTAAAACTATAATGGGAAGAAGTTTCAATGAGATTAGTTTTAAGATTATCTTGTTTTTCGACGCTCCAATATTCTTTCCATCTCTCGATACGGGAATTTTGTGTCACATTAGACAAAATCACCCCGCCAACACTACTAAAACTATTGATCTCATCTCTTTGTTCAAGCTCCTTTAATTGCGTATATAGCTGATTATTAATCTGTAAGGCTTCATCTAAATTTCGTCCATAAGTAGCCAGATAGATATTTTTACCGGTCTGCCCGGCAATGCCCTCAATTCGTTTTTCCTTTTGAACTATTTTTTCAGGTTGATAATTAAGATTATTAAGGTCTTCATTAAATTTAACTTTCTGAAAGAAGAATAAAGAGATTACAAAAATTACTAATATTCCATAAACCAGGAACTTATATTTAGAAAAATCTATAGCAGCAAAACGATCGATAAAAGTTTCCCGGGTAAGCAGGGAAATTTTAGGATTATAAAGCCATGGAACTAAAATGAGGGCAAAGATAGCGGAGAAAAATACACTTACCGCCGCAAAGATCCCAAGATCCAACAGCGCTTCGCTATTTACAAAAGTCAGGCATAAAAAAGCAATTGCCGTTGTAATACTGCTCATTAAAACAGGCTTACTTATTTCCTTAAAAAGTAAATGTGGATTTTGATTATTCCTGTAATGTGTCAAAATATGAAGGGCATAGTCTAAGGTCACACCCAGGAGAACCGCCCCAATCCCTAATGAAATAGCAGAAACATTTTCTTTAAAGATGCTCAATACTGCTAAACCGGTTAATCCGCCAAAGAGAGTGGGAAGAAAAAGTATGACCGGGACTAATGGTTTTCGATATACATAGAGCAGAAGAATTAATAATAATCCCAAAGCGATGCCCAAAGTTTTGTTTATATCAGATTTGATCCTGTTCGCATTGGCCAACGCGTAAAGGACTCCGCCAAAATATTCAGCTTTAATGCCGGGATGTTTTCGATCTAATTCCGCGATTTTCTGATCCAGAAGTGTAATGAACTTTTCATTCTTTCCGGTTTCCGCAGCACTTATATTTGGATCAATAAAAATAATGATATGTTGACGGTCTTTTGTGATCAGGTAATTCCTATAAATACTGAAGTTTTCACCAACCTGAAGTTCCCGCAATTTATTAAGTCCAAGACCTGTAAAACCCAAAGGATCTTTAAAAAAATAATTTTTGGTTACAATACCTGTTGGTGCCATTAACTGCCGGTATCCTGAAGAAATTTCAGACTGGATAGAGTCCCTTTCAATTTTTTGGGAAATAATATCAAAGTCGGCTTCATTTAGAAAAACGGGAAGATGGTCATAAACAAAATTATAAACGGTATTGATCTCCCTATCAGCTATTTTCCCCTGAACTTCCCTAATGTACTCTGAAAACTCAGCATCAAAACTTTCCGTGAGTTCATTTGCATAGGCAACCAGTGAATCGGGTTCATTGTTTTCATTTTCCGCGGAAATTGTAAGGATGATTTTATCCTTAAAACTGGTTTCCTGTAAAACCCTTTTTAAAATTTCCTGATCATCTCCAGTAGGGATTAATTTGGTAATGTCTTCTTCAAAGTTGATTTGAAGCGCAACTATAGTACAGAGCGCGGCATATATAAAAAGAAAGATGCCCCCAAGAATTTTCCGGCCAAGAAGAAATTTATAAATATTCAGAAAGAAATTCGGCATCAAGGTTTTACCACCCTCTTTTGGTTAAGTACCGAAAATAAAAAATAAAAAACGATCCATAGACAAATTGCAGAGATAATTGCCAGGGATAAGCTTCCAATTACATATTGCCAAACACCTTCAAAAACATCCTTCCCAGATTTAAAATGATCTAATTTTAGATTCCAATTAAATCCTTCCCCGGTAATCAAGGAACCCATTTGATAGCTGGCATAAATAATAAAAGGAATAAGCGGCGGGATACTAATATTACTGAATAAAAACGCCAGGACTTTATTCAGGCGGAAAGTCGCGGCCAGACTAAAAACCAGCAACGTATGTAAACCCCAAAATGGTGAAATCCCCACAAAAACCCCCAAGGCAATGGCACCGGCCTTTTTATATGCAGGTTCTTCACTTTTCAGGACATCTTCCTTCCAGAACTTTCTGAGGCCTTTTTTTCTAAAATCCCTGTACTTATTTCTAGGATGGATATAAAAAAACGACACCAAAACGAACCACATATAAAGCACTACTATGCGTACGATATCCCAAAAAGGCCTAAAATGGGTTACCCGGCCCTCAGGATACAATACTTTTATAGGAATATTCCTGACTTCAGCACCCTTCCAACAGGCTTTTACGATCACTTCAATTTCCAACTCAAATTTCCAGGTAATCAATTTCAGGGAATTCACTATTTTCAAAGGATACAACCGAAATCCACTTTGGGTATCATTTAATTCTTCACCGGTAACCACCATATACCAGAAATTCGAAAATCTATTGCCTTTACTGCTTTTTCCCGGGATATCATCCTGTCCCATATTACGGTCACCTACCAGTAAAAGTGGAGGCCCTGAAGCTTTTCTTTTCTCCAATTCAATAAGAAAAACATTCAGATCATCTGGATAATGCTGCCCGTCTGAATCTATACTTATCGCGTAATCAAACCCCAGCTCTTGGGCATATTTAAAGGCTGTGCGAAGGGCAGATCCTTTACCTTTATTTATTAAATGTGTTTGGTGATGAAGTTCAGGATGGTTTTTAAGAATTTCTTCGGTTTCATCGGTTGAGCCATCATTTACAACGATAATACTATCCGTGTAAATTTTTAAATTGGTCAAAAATTCCTGTAGGGAACTGCCATTGTTATAGGTTGGAACAATCACACAGCAATTTAATTGCGCAAATCTGGTTTGAAAAATTGGCTGGTTTTCCACGGAAGAATTTCAGCAAAAGTATTACTAATTTTCAGAGAAACCATACGAAGGGAATTAGGCTATATTTACTGATACAAAGAATTGATTTTTAATACAATACCGTTCTTGTTCTTAGCTATTGCTTTAAGCTTAAAGAATTCCCCAGCATCTTCAATTTCAGATTCCAAAATTAAATTTGGATCATTATTTGGATCACAAACAGCAGTAAATTTCACATTATTAGCCCGGACTAACTGAAGCTTTTTGTTAGAAATACGTTCGACTTCTTCCTTAAAAAGATGCATTAAAACAACCCCCGGAGTGACCGGGCGATTTGGGAAATGCCCCTTATATAATTCGTGGCCTTTATTAATTTCCACTTCGGTAATATGAAAACCATTATTTTCTACTGAACTTTTTACCGAATAAAAATTATCTAAGACCATACATGTATTTTCTTAATGTTTAAAAACAGAATCGGCAATGGGCTGATTCAATTTGATGTTCTTTAAAGCAATTTCCGTAAAATCGCCCGAAGAATCAATTAATTTAACGTTAGTGATCAAATGAGACGCGTCAAAACTTATCCAGATCTCTTTGACCATTTCTGAAAGTTTTTTATTTTTAGGGATCAGTTTGGCCACAGGTTTTTCTTTATTATAATAAGTGACCGCAAAATCTTTTTCAGCACTCAGAATTTTTCCGTTCATACTTCCCGAGATCATATCGCCCATTTTCTCGAATATTTTATTCGAAGACATATCTACTTCCTGGAAATGGGTCCCATCCGCAATAAACAGTTTCGAATCTATGAAAAGCAACTGGTAATTATAAGGTTGGTGGTATTCCCATTTTAATTGGTTGGGCGCCATGAAATAGATTTTTCCCTTACTTTCCGCTTCTCCGTCCATCATTTCCATTGATCGGTTCTGGGCAAAATCTGCAGAAAGACTTTCAAGTTTACCGGCTTTTTCTAAAACTTTATGCTGAAATGCATCCTTTTCAGAAGGTGTCATTTCAACATTTTGAGCTAGCAGTCCACAACTGAACAGCAAAAGGAATATTTTAAGTATACGCATTGATATCAAATAATACATCGGGCCTCACAACGCCGAAATTTTGTTTTTCTAAATTAACCAATAATTGTTCCAACAATTCCGGGGTTTTAGCCGGGGGATCGTGTAAAATAATTAAATCGCCAGATTTTACTTTTCGAGTGATGCGGTTTAGAATGGTATCTGCTGAAGTCGTAACGGCATCATAAGGCCTCACGCTCCAACCTATAACCTGATGCCCGGTCTTTTCCAAGGCATTTTTTATCTTTGGATTAATAACCCCAAAAGGTGGGCGGTATAATTTTAACTTCACCCCGCCAACTTTATTGGCTACAGCATCACATTGTTCTATTTCTGCAACAATTTTTTTAGCCTTTAGAATCCCCATAGTCCTTGTATGGGAATAAGTGTGATTACCAACCACATGCCCCCGGGAAATGATCTCTTTAAATATTTCCGGATATCGCTGAATATTTTTTCCAACACAGAAAAAGGCCACCTTTGCCGAATGTTGATCCAGAACATCTAAGATCTTCAACGTATTGGGAACGGGCCCGTCATCAAAACTTAGGGCGATATTTTTTCCCGGGTATGCCGGGTTCTTATGGTAGGCTTTTACAAAATAGTTCAGCTGAATATTGGTAGACAAAAACAGCATCAACAAAACATACAAGGAAAGGGGCCCAAATACCCAGTAAATCGAAATTTTGAAGATCAGGTTGGCAATGATTACCAGGATTAGGCAAATTATGGTGATGATATTAACCGACTTATGTTTAGGCATTTTCCAATAAGATCAAACTGTGATTTTTTCCCAAATATTGATTATAAATTAGTGCATATTTCGGGTTTACCATATCAATGTCGTTCAATTTAAAAACTTCGGAAATTTTATTCAATTTAAAAATTTGGGAAGCAAGCCAAAGGGCATATGAGGAAATGCTATTATTTTCCCCCACCAAATGTTTATACGCAATTTGCGGAGTTTCTTTAAATATTGAATCCTGAAGTGCCTTATAATAATTGTCATAACGTGCATCCCCATTATTGCCCATTATCACAAAACCAATATCTTTTGAAGTCAATTTATACGTATCCAAAAATTGGAAAATCCATGAGTTTAGATTTTCCAATTCACAATTCAATCTAATTTCCACATCTAACAATTCTGCATAAGCCTTATTCGGTTTAGAAGTGAAAACGAATGCATGGGCAGACTCTGCTATAATTGTTCCCGAAGTAGTTGAATTTAGTAAAACAAGATTGCTGATTTTTTCCTGTTTTAACTGCCCGTCAAAATTCTCAAAATCGGTAATAATGTCTGCGTTTTCTTCTACTCCACCCACCAGGGCATTCTCCGATTCCCCTGATCCTATTTTCATCATCGCATCCAATATTGCAGTTTCAAAGGAATTGGAATTCTGGGAATAGGTCATATTATAAGCATTACACTTTAAATGCAAGGCGATCTGGCCGCCAATTGTATTATGAGTTGACTGGATAAAGGAAGTGGGACTTAACAATCCTTCCCGGGAGTCCAGCATTTGAACCAGAAACTTTTCAGTATCCTGCAGGCAACCTTTCCCGGTTCCAAATATGATATTCTGCGGAATTTCAATTTTTGCCTCTTTAAGAGCATTTAGGGAAGTCCATAGACCCATTTTTACCGCTTTAGACATTCGCCGAAGCATCATGGGGGCAATAATGGATTTATAATTTTTATCAAGAGCCGCAATATTATTTTCTGAATAAAGGGCAACATTTCCATTTTCCACAACAGCATCTTCCTGTGCTGAAATTGAAGCGATACCATTTATAAAAACCCTATTCATCTTTGCTGAAAATTAAAGAGGTACAATTCCCCCCAAATCCCAGGGAATTAGAAAGAACGTGTCTCAAATTAGCTTTTCTGATTATGCTTACCGGCGAATATCCGGTTTCTTGCATAGCTTCAGCAAAATTTAAGTTAGGGAAAATCTTATTTTCTGAAATTGATAAAATACTGAAGATAGCTTCCAGTGCACCGGCAGCTCCCAGGGTGTGACCTGTATAAGCTTTCGTAGAACTAAAAAGCGGAATATCTTCGCCAAAAAATCGTTGTATCGCCATGCTTTCAGAAAGATCGTTATTCAGGGTGCCGGTTCCGTGAGCATTGATATAATCGATTTGTGATTTTTCCAATCCTGCTATCTTTAACGCTTTTTCCATGGCTAAAAAAGCACCCTCTCCATTTTGCGAAGATGCAGTCTGGTGAAAGGCATCGTTTGCATTTCCAAAACCAGAAATCCTGGCAATAGGTTTATTTTGAACTAAATCATCTGCTTCCAGCATTAAATATGCTGCAGCTTCGCCCAGGTTTAATCCATCTCTTCGATCATCGAAAGGTTTGCAGGGATTTGAAGAAAGGATTTTTAAACTGTTGAACCCGTTTAAGGTGAATTTCGTTAAACAATCTGTACCGCCTACAATCACTCTTTTTAATCTCCCGCACTGGATCATCCTTGCTCCTACCAGAATGGCATTTGCAGAGGAGGAACAGGCCGTGCTTATATTGGTTACAACAGAATTCAATTCAAAATACTCCGCAATTTTTTCAGTAGTAAAACCGGGGTGTTGCGCCTGGATAAAACGGTTATTTTCTGAATTTGCAGCATACTGTTTGAAATGTTTCTCTGTAGCATCTATACCTCCCACACTTGTCCCGGAAATAAAACCGGTTTCTTCGGGAAATTTTTCCCATCCAAGATTTTTAAGGAGTTCTTTAACCGCAAAGGTTCCCAGTAACGCAGCGCGGGTATAGGCCTGCGTTTTTGGTAAATTCAGAATTTCACTTAATTCAGTATTATTGAATTTTATTTCGCCAACCGGTAAATGCGTATGCGTGGTTTGTAATATTTCGGGAAAAGAAATCCCTGATTTTGAACTGGATAAAGCCTCTAAATTTTCAGAAAGATGATGACCGATACTGGAAATTACTCCCATTCCTGTTACGGCGATTCCTTTCATTTATAATTTGATAATTAATTGTGGCCTAATTTGGCAATTAATAAGGGCTTTTCCAATTAATATCACAAACTATTTTGTTCGATTTTTTTCAATAAAGGCTGCCATCGTATTAATGGAATTGAAAATTTCTTTTCCCTGCTGGGGATCATTTAGCTTAATGCCATAATCCTTTTCCAAAAGAACTATTAACTCAAGGGCATCAATACTGTCTAAGCCAAGGCCGTCTCCAAAAAGCGGTTCATCATTTTCGATCTCGTCCAGGTTTATATCTTCCAGGTTAAGCTGTTCAATAATACTCGCTTTCAACTCTATATGCAAATCACTCATGGGGCTGATCATATAATTTTTGCAGATTCTCTTCCGTAAATTTCACTTCACCGTTTCGGGTGATTCGGCACAAAAGTACATCATATTCGCTATTGTGCAAATCTACCCAGCCACAAACCGTTTCAGATATATTTTTATCCTGAAAAAGTTGAGAAACATACTGGGTATAAAGGGACGGATTAAACTCTTTACTGATCAAAAAAATGTTTTCAGATCTTAGTGTATGTTTTATACTGATCTCGCCTAACATGATATTGGGCAGCGTATAAACAAACAATGCCGGTGAGGCAAAAGTTGCTGTGCTTTTTTGAAATTTTTGATCGGTATCCAGACTGGAATTTGAATTGGCAAAGACCAGCGCCGGATCTTGAATCTTTTCATTTTGTATTAAAATTTCAAAGTTTAAAATTGCCAGTTTTGAAAGATTGTCCATTTTAAAGAATTTTGGATAATCCATTTCTATATATTGATAGGCTTTTTTCAGAAAGGCTTTGAGATCATCGTTTTCTTCAGATTTAAAAAATAATGCCTTATTCTTCCAAATTTCAGAAGAGCGGCAAACCAAATTATTTTGAATATAAAGATCGTTCAAATTTCCTTTTTTAAGAGCATCGCCAAATTACATCCTCCGAATCCGGAAGCCGTATTTAAGGCAAGTTTCAAATCTGTTTTAAAATTTTCTTTAATGATTTTTAATGATTTTGAAACTCCCGCTGCAGTATAATTTAAAGATTTTAACAGCTCGTTATTTTGCAAAGCATGTTTGGTTAAAATTGTTTCTATAAGTGCAGAAGCACCTAAGGTATGACCGTAATAGCCTTTGAAACTATTTAGCGGAACTTCCTGTAAACCCAAACGATTGAATGCGATGGCTTCCATTTCATCATTATATATTGTAGCAGTACCGTGGGCAGAAATATAGTCCAGGCAGTCTGATTTTAAATTTGAATTTTCCAAAACCCTGGAAACGGCCTGGACAAGTCCTTCTCCATTTCTACTTGGCCCGGAAATATGATTGGCATCATTGGCCGTACACACATTTACATATTGAATATTCGAATGGGAATTAGCTTTTGGCCCAATCAACAAAGCTGCAGCGGCCTCTCCCAAACTAATACCCGCCCTATCATTTGAAAAAGGCCTGCAGGGAAACGGACTAATTGCCTGAAAGGATTGAAACCCAGCCATGACAAATTCTGAAACCAGATCACCAGCTACGACCAATGCGTGCTTACATTTTCCTGCGCGTATAAGGTCATTAGCAACTTTCACTGCCAATCCCCCCGAGATACAGGCATTGGAAACGATTATAGGTTTCGATTTAATTTTAAAAAAACTGGCGATCACCTCTCCTAATTTCCATAACTGGACTCGATCCCCTTCAAAGTTATTTGAGGTAATCAAATCTATATTTCCTTTGGTGGTGGCCATGACCAATCCTAAATTTTCAAGGTCTATCGCAGAGGAATTTAGAACATCCTGTATAGCCAGGATCATCATTTTCTCCAATTTGGTTAAGGAGCTGATTTTTCCAATCTTTTCAAAGTTCACATCTAGAACATCTTCATCAATTATTCCGGCGTAATAGCCATTAGGAAATCGATTGTTTGCAGGTTGGAGCTGCAACGCCGACTTTGAATTTCTTAAATTTTCAAGATTAGCTTCAGTTCCAAAGCCAAGCGGGGAAATGATAGAATCGGCTAAAAGGAAATTTTTCATTTATAGATCCATTTTCTTTCTCCATTCCTGTAAAAATTCAGGCGGATATAAAACCAGTTTATTACTCATATCGGTAAATACCTGGATGGTTTTTGCTTTACAAATTACTTTGTCCTCAAATTTAATTTCATAATGGAAGATCAATTTTGCAGCTCGTGTTCGCTCATAGGTAACGAAAACTTCAAATTCATCGCCATATTTTAAAGGAGCAAGGTATTCACATTCAGTTTTTACAATAGGTGTATAAAAGCCTTTTTCCTCGACATTTAAATAGGATAAACCATGTTGGCGGACAAATTTTTCCCTGGCCTCTTCAAAATATTTATAATAATTCCCATGCCAAACGATTTTCATAGGATCGCACTCATGAAATCGTACTTTTAATTTTATGGAATTTGAAATAGAACCGGGAGTCATTCTACAGTCACTGTTTTCATTTCTGAAGTAGCGATCACTTCTCCCCTTTCATTTTCGGTCCTGGCAGAAACTGAAGTTACATTCATAATCTCATGGAGGATTTCCACATAGGTTTTCAGCGTTTCCCCAACTTTGGGTAAGGCTAAAATTTCGACAGTTTTGATGACCCCAATAAATCCTGTTTTGGGTTTGGTTTGTCCTGAAAGTGAACCCTGGTAACCACGATGTAAAGACATGCTTTGTGCCATATGCTCGATCACCCCGCTTTCCGAAAGCTTTTCACCATCAAGCAATAATTGATCCTTTGGAATGGTGAAACCGGTTATACCGGTAAGATTTGTGTATTCGTATAACGTATCCACAAAAACAAATGGTTCTTTTTGTGGAATCAGCTTAATGATCTCTTCTTTGGAAGTAATGGGTTGTACAAGTAAATTTTCGGCCATAAATTAACTAAAATCGTTCCAGTAATCGTAATAATTATACCATTGGTGCGGATATTTTTTCACCATCTTTTCAAGATCTTCAAGATAAGATTTTAAAATTTCTTTGGATGTAAATTTTTCAGGATTATAAGGCCGGGCGAAAAAATGATAATGAAAATTCTTTTCGCGCATTAAATGCACAAACAAAACCGGGATTTTATTTCTGCCCGCTAATTTAAAAGGTCCATGAGGAAATTTTACTTTTTTACCCAAAAATTCAACATCATAAGTTTTAGAATTTTCCAAAAACCGATCTGCCGCAAAAACAAGTAACTCATTGTTTTCCAGGGCTTTTTTCATGTGAAAGATGTGGCTGAGATCATCTTTCAGAACGATTACTTTTACGTCAGGTTTTCCAGTAACAGAATCTAAATAGGATTTGATCTGGCGATGTTCAAAATCTGTAATGACCAGGTTCACTACTGCTTCAGCATGTCTTTCTTCAAAAAAATGTTTTGCCAGGTTAAAATTTCCTATATGCGCGGTTAACAATATCCCGCCTTTCCCCTGCTTTAGTAAATTCTGAATATATTCAATCCCATCAAATTCGAAGGTAAATTTCTTTTTTAAGCCTGAAGTAATGGCAATCCTGTCTAATTGGATCCTTCCGAAAGTAAAATAACTCCAGTAGACATTTAATGCCGCGGCAACAGGAGGATATCCCAATCTTTTTCGGAATAAATAATAAGTGCTTTTGGTGGAATTGAAGGAAAAAATAATGAAATAGGCTGCGACAAATAATAAGACGAAATAAGCCGGATAAAGTCCAAAGGTTTTAATGATCCAAACATAGATCTTAAAGCCGGTTAGCGTCCCTCTGGATGTACCTTTCCAAATTGCCATGCGCCTTACGAGTATATGCCTCCATTAATATTGATCACTTCCCCGGTGATATACGAAGATTTTTCAGAAGCAAGGAAAGTTACAAGATTTGCTACCTCCCGGGGTTCGCCAAAGCGGTTTAACGGAATAAGTTCCTTAAATTTTTCTTCGGAAATATCTTTAGTCATATCAGAATTTATAAAGCCTGGGGCCACCGCATTTACGGTAACTTTACGTTTCCCGATTTCCTGGGCGAGTGCTTTGGTTGCAGCAACTACCGCGCCTTTGGCGGCAGAATAATTCACCTGGCCGGGATTTCCCTTTAAGCCGGAAATGGAGACAATGTTGATGATCCTGCCATAGCGACTTCGCAGCATATCTTTTAAAACATTTTGGGTAACATTATAAAATCCGTCCAGACTGGTTTTTACGACATTATGCCAGTCTTCATGATTCGAGAACATAAAAAGTCCGTCTTTGGTGATCCCGGCGTTATTGACCAACACTTCTATGTGCGCATCGGGATTTTCATTTTTCCATTGCTGAATAGCCAGATCAGTTTGTTCTTTTTCTGAAACATCAAAGGGCAGCAAATCACAGGAAAGGCCTAGTTTTTCGATTTGAGCCTTTACTTCCTCTGCAGCGGTAGTATTTGAATGGAAATTTAATAAAATGTGATATTGAAGATCTAAAGCCAGTTGCAGGCAAATAGCCTTTCCTATCCCACGAGAACCACCGGTTACGAGCGCATATTTCTTTTTAGTAGGCATCGTTTTCTTTTAAATAGTCTTTTAAGTCTGCAATTTCAGCATATAAAGGTCGGTCCTCTTTAATTGGGGCGATCATTTTATTTAATATTTTAAACTTTGACCTGGTTTTAGAAGATAACTTATTTCCGAAGTCGAGATAATACAAAGCCTGGATGATCGTAGCCATTTGAATTGCCATCACTTCAAAACTATTATCGATCACCTTTTTGGTCATTAAAGCAGCATTCGTGCCCATACTCACCATATCCTGATTATCATTATTGTTTGGAATACTGTGTACATACATACTATTGGAAAGCATCTGATTTTCAGCAGTTGTGGAAACGGCAGTAAATTGAGCGCCCTGCATTCCGAAATTAAGTCCTAACGTGGAAAGATTTACAAAAGCGGGCAAAATATCATTCAGTTTTGAATTTAAAAGATAATTCAATTGTCTTTCTGCGAGCATCGAAGTTTTGGTTACGGCAAGCCGCATTTTATCCATTTCCAGAGAAATATAGTCCCCATGAAAATTTCCGCCGTGATACACATGTTTGGTTTTTACGTCCACGATAGGATTGTCATTGGCCGAGTTTATTTCTTCCATTAGAATTTTTCCTGCGTTTTTCAACGTGTCATAAACTGGCCCCAGTATTTGGGGTACACAACGAATACTATAATATTCCTGGACCTTTTCAGAAAAAACTTTATTTTGATCCTGGTTTTCCCCATAAAGATGCTCCGTCCTGTCCCGGGTAAGTTTGGAATCTGCAAGATGATTTCTCATTTTTTCAGCCACCTTTCGCTGGCCCTTATGAAGTTTTGATTCATTCAGTTCCAGAGAATAATGGTCATCGTAGGCTTGTACAATTTCGCTAATCACGGCTGAACAGAAGATGCTCCAATCCAATAATCGTTCAGCATATTTGAAATTGATCAGGCCAATTCCAGTCATGGCTGAAGTTCCATTCATCAAAGCAAGGCCTTCCCGAATATGGATTTGGACAGGTTCAATGTGAAGTTTTTCAAAAACTTCAGCAGTATTTGACCTTTCACTTTTATAGAAAACCTCTCCTTCCCCAATTAATACCAAAGCGAGATGAGCTAGTTGTACCAAATCTCCGGAAGCCCCTACTCCACCATGTTCAAAGATCACCGGATAGATTTCAAGATTGATTAATTTTTGCAATAATTCAATCACTGAAAAGTCTATTCCAGACTTCCCTAACGAAAGTGTGTTTAATCTCGCCAGCATGAGTGCCTTTACATATAATGGGGATAAAATTTCCCCAGAACCTGCCGTATGGCTTCTAATTAAGTTTTTTTGAAGTTGTTTGGTGTCACTCTCTTCGATACGGAATTGGGCCATTGGCCCAAAACCAGTATTAACGCCATAAATCACCTTATTTTTGGAAAATTCTGAAAGGAATTGATAACTTTCGGTTATCACATTTAAAGTTGCTTTATCTATTTTAATTTCCTCATTATCAAAAACAACACGGGAAAATTCAGAAAAATCAAGGGGATTTTTTAATTCAAGCATAATCAGAAACTAATCGAAATTGGGAATATTTTCGCTGTTAAAGCTTTTAACAAATGTAGTATATTTAGACAGAATTAAAATTTAATGAAGCAGGAATTTACCGATATTATGGTAATTGGAGCGGGTCCTTCAGGTGCGGTTGCTGCCGGTTACTTGCAGCAAACTGAGCATAAAGTTTTGATGATTGAAAAGGAAAAATTTCCAAGATATGCTATTGGTGAAAGTTTAATACCAAGGTGTATGGATAATTTTGAAGAAGCAGGACTCCTGGATGTTTTACAAAAACAGGACTATCAAAAGAAATATGGCGCCCGTTTTTTGAGAAATGATCAGTTGGTAGAATTTGATTTCAGCAACAAATTTGGAAATGGCTGGGATTGGACGTGGCAGGTGCCCAGAGATCATTTTGATCATGTTCTTGCTGAAGAGATCCAACGAAAGGGCACTAAAATATATTTTGAAACTGTAATAAAATCTTTAGTGAGAAATGATAAAAACTGGAGGATTGTTATAGAAGATAAATTGGGCCAAATGACTGAAATTACAGCCAAATTTATTATTGATTCCAGTGGAAATGGCAGGGTCTTAGCCGATTATCTGGGTTTGAATAAACCACCAAAATTTCAGGATCATTCCTCTATTTTTACGCAAATAAAAGAAAGCAATCGGCCAGAAGGCATTCAGGGAGAACAAATCGTTTTTGAAATCATTGAGACCGGTGTATGGTTTTGGTATATTCCTTTTTCTAATGGAATTTCCAGTCTGGGGTTCGTGGGCAGGAATTCATGGTTTGAAAATTTTAATACTAAAAATAGCGAAGATGTGTTTCAACAAATGTTGAAGACTTCGAAGAATTTTAAAGGGAGGTTCCATGATGAAAATTTTCTTTTTGATCCTGTGATGCAGCAAAATTTCTCCAGAAGCGTTGAAAAATTTTACGGAGAAGGATTTGCATTAACGGGCAATTCTGCGGAATTTTTAGATCCGGTTTTTTCCTCCGGAGTTGCTTTTGCCACAGAAACCGGTTTACTTTCAGCTAAACTGGCAGCAAGAGAATTAAGCGGAAAATTAATAAACTGGGAAAAAGAATATTCAGAATATATTCAGAAAGGTGTAGATGTCTTCTCTACCTATGTAAAAGCCTGGTATAATGGGGATCTTCAGGAAATTTTCTTTCACCACAACCAAAATGAACAATTTAAAAGCCAAATTTGTTCAGTGCTGGCGGGTTATGTTTGGGATCAAAAAAATCCATTTGTGCGTAATCATGAAAAAGCTTTAAAAGGTTTGCATGACCTCATAGTGTTCGATAAAATTAATTAGCTCAAATTTTTGAAGGTTCTCAATCAAATATATTTTACCATTCTTTTGCTAATTCTTGGGTTGTTTTCCAACAGTATTACCGCACAGAAGATTGAAAATAATGGAATCCATCGACATATTTTAAAGGAGTCTTACTTCAGACTTAGTTTCGATAATGATTTTTTCGCACACTCCGATGATAATTATACCCAGGGAATAAGTCTTGAGATTGCTGATCCTATTTTTCAAAAAAATCCAGTTAACTATTTATTTTTAAATTATTCCGAAAATAAGATTAATGGAATATCTATAGAACAGGCAGCATTTACCCCGGAAGTGATAAGCAGTAAGGAAATTAGATATGGTGAAAGGCCTTTTGCCGCTGCATTATATCTTAAGTCCTTTCAATTGAACATCAATCACAAGAAACAATCAGTACTTTATTCCTCCTTGAGTTTAGGGGTTTTAGGACCTCTCGCTTACGGTGAGGAGGGCCAGGTTTTCATACATGAAGCCACGGGTAATTGGGTGCCTTATGGCTGGAGAAATCAGGTGAATAACGATGTTATTATAAATTATGAATTAAATCATGAAAAGAAACTATTTGAACTAAGTAAGTTTGTGACGGTGTATTCCGATTTGGGTTTGAGAGTTGGCAGCTTATTTACAGATGCGTCCATAGGTTACACGAGTACACTTGGTGTATTTAAATCTGTATTAAACCAAAATCAACCAGGGAAATTTCAACTTTATTTTTATCACAACCCCAAGTTAATAGTTGTAGGCTATGACGCTAGCCTTCAGGGAGGGCTTTTTAATAATTCTAACCCCTATACCATTCCTTTCAATGATATCTACAAAATAAAGGCTCAGGTCGACTACGGATTGGTATTAAAAGCGGGGTTTCTATATTTAGAATATACGCGTAGTTTTATTACCAAAGAATTTCGCACCGGTACATTACAAAACTGGGGAGGAATACGTTTAGGTTTTAAATTCTAAATTGGAAAATCGCTATTAAATTGAAATTCTGAAGTTTAAAAGATTTGGGTAAAATAATTCTTAAGTTAAAGTCAAAAAAGCTGAAAATGGTTTGGAAGGTTTGGAAGTAAAAGTTACATTTGCAACCGCAAAATTATTTGCCAAGTTCATTTAAGGAGAGTTGCCAGAGTGGTTAATGGAGCAGTTTGCTAAACTGTCGACGAGCAATTGTCGCATGAGTTCGAATCTCATACTCTCCGCTACAGGAATTTAAAATTTAAGATCCTAAATCTCAAATTTTGGATTTTAAATCTCGAACTCCGCTGGTTCCCGAACTATTTACTATAAAGTAATCTGGAATCTAAAATTTTGAATTCAAGAGCTTGGCTCTTTTTTGGGTGTAGCACCGAAGTGAATTCGGGATAAACTGTGCCTGGTTCGTTAAGTAAAAAGGAATCCGGAACTTGAAATATTGAATTTTGAATATTTAGCGAAGCTAAATTATTCGGGGTGTAGCGTAGCCCGGTCATCGCGCCTGCTTTGGGAGCAGGAGGTCGCAGGTTCGAATCCTGCCACCCCGACGAACCGTACTTAAACGGATATAAAAACACTGTTAATCTATTGATTTTCAGTGTTTTTTGTTTTTATGATGTTATTTGATATCATATGAAATCACCCTATCCAGTGAATGATTCGGTGAATACATTCTTTCCAGCATTTCACTATCTTAGAAGAACATTACGGTTGATTTGACTTTCGTCTTTACAAATAATTGTTTCACTTAAAGACGTTAAAAATGCCACATTTTACTACATTCTCCGTGCTTTTCTTTACCAGAAGACTTAACCGGAACAAAAAAGAATTATCCATTTACGCGCGTATAACGGTCAATGGAAAATGCGCTGAAATGAGCCTGAAAAGGAAAACTTCAGTGAATGAATGGGATAGTTCTAAAGGACGGCTAAAAGGAACTTCTCCCCGAATTAAAATTCTAAACAGTTATTTAGACCAGGTCTATTCCAAATTGCTGGACACCCAAAAGAGCATTCTGGATAAAGATAATTTACTCACTGCCGATAAAGTCAAGGCTTCTTACCTGGGCTTGGACGAAGAACATAAAACCCTCAAGGACATTATAACATATCATAATGAGAAGATGAAGGATGTCCTGAAATGGGGAACACTGAAGAATTACCATACTACTTCAAAATACCTACAGGAGTTTTTAAAGAAAAAAAAGAAAACCAGTGATGTTTACCTGAAGCAAATCAACTACCAGTTTATTACAGAATTTGAAATGTTCCTGAGAAATTACCGTGCTAAAAAAGAAAGAAAAACCTGCGGTACAAATGGCACAATGAAACACCTGGAACGCTTAAAGAAACTGCTAAACCTGGCTATCAAATTAGAATGGCTGGAAAAGAATCCATTCCGAAGTTATGATTTTAAGTTCGAAAAAAATGACCGACAGTTTTTAACCGATTGGGAACTTCATAAGTTAGAAGAAACGGAATTTACCACACCTTCCCTAGAACGGGTAAAAGATATGTTTTTATTCTCCTGCTATTCCGGGTTATCTTATATCGACTTAAAAGAACTCACTACTGATCAACTAGTGAAGGGAATGGATGGTAAGGATTGGATATATACCAAGCGAGAGAAAACCCAACAATCTGTAAAAATTCCTCTGTTATATACCGCAAATAACATTCTTAAAAAATATCTCCAAGAAAATCTTTCTAAAGATTCTCAAGTAATTTTCCCTGTTATTTCTAATCAAAAAATGAATAAGTACCTGAAAGATATTATGCGATCCATAGGGGTTAGAAAGAAAATCACTTTTCATTCTGCCAGACATACTTTTGCAACCGTTGTAACACTTTCAAACGGCGTACCTATTGAAACAGTTTCTAAGATTCTGGGACATTCCAAGCTTTCCACAACTCAGATTTATGCCCGGGTTTTAGAGGATAAACTCAGTTCTGATATTTCTAATCTGGATCAGGTAATAATAAATAAAAGGCAGAAAAAGATGAATTGAAGAATCGACCTAGCTCAGATTTTTTACTTTCTACCGGTTAATAAATTGGGAGGCGTTTTATTAAAAACCTTTGGTCTGTGATTCAGCTGTTATTGTGTTCTTTGCCGATCATTTTTTTTATTTGCCAATGGATTTTGAGATCGAACTGAAGCGAAGAAGATATTGCTCAGACAGTATTTCTACAGAATTAATTTCTTACTTTGTATCAACATGAAATTACTGATTGTAGAAGATGAACCGTACCTGTTAAAAAGCCTTGAGGATTTCGCGGCCAAAGAAGGCTATTTATATGATTCGGCTGGCAACTTTCAAACAGCCCAAGAACGTGTTTATTTATACGATTATGACTGTCTAATTCTAGACATTAATTTACCGGATGGCAGTGGGTTCGAAATTCTTGAAATTCTTAAAAAAGAAGATAAGACTGATGGTGTTATTATTCTTTCTGCAAGAGATTCCCTAGATGATAAGTTAACTGGCCTCGAATTAGGAGCTGATGATTACCTGATAAAACCATTTTATTTTTCAGAACTTAATGCCCGGATAAAAGCCGTCATTCGTAGGAAACAGTTTAAAACCAATAAGCCTATCCGCTTTGCCAATATGGTAATAGACCTAGGCCAATACCTAGTGAGAATAGATAACTTTTCTACGCCAATCTCATTTACTAAAAAAGAATATGCTATACTCATCCACCTCATTAACAATAATAAACGTATTATTTCTAAAATGGCGCTCGCAGAGTACGTATGGGGTGATTATGTAGATGAGGCCCAGAGTTTTGATTTTTTGTTTTCTCAGATTAAGAACCTCAAACGAAAGCTGAAAGATGCCGGGGCACAAGTAGAAATAAATAACATCTATGGGGTAGGTTATCAAATTCAGGCTTTATGAAGCTGCTTACCTACACATCCCGCCTTCAAATGCTGTATTTCCTCGTCTTGTTCGGGATTTTTTCGATATTGTTTTATTTGGTACTTAGCTGGAATGTACTTCAAAATGTAGATGAAGTGTTGAACAACCGCAAAGTCAACTTGCTAGCTTATCTAGAAGATAATCCTGAAGCTCCTTTTAAAGAGGATAACCCACTAGACGATTTTACCTTTTTTCCTGTTGAAAAGAAGGTGTTTCAGAAAAGCTATGAAAGCTACACTGACACTCTTATTTATGAGCCTGTTGATGATGAGTTTGATGAGTACCGAAAGCTTACAGCTTATGTGAAATTACACAATAATAACTACCGGCTGGAAATTATAAAGCCACATCTGGAAGCGGGAGAAATGATAGGTACCATTGCCATTACACTCGGCAGCCTATTTATGGGCTTGGCGCTTTCTTTTTACTTAACCCAACGTATTATCTCCAAAAAAATATGGAAATCGTTTTTTGAAATGCTCGAAAGGCTCCGGCTTTTGCGCTTTGATAAAGAGAAAATACCTGAATTACCATCTACAAATATTGATGAGTTCCGGATGCTGAATGAAGCTGTGAATGAGCTGGTCCGAAAAAATACTGAAGTCTTTCAAAGCCAGAAGCAATTTATTGAAAACGCTTCACATGAAATGCAAACGCCCTTGTCCATTATCCAGTCAAGGCTGGAGGCACTCATTGGGCAGGCTGAACTCTCAAAAAAGCAGGCGGAAATTTTGGAAGGCATTATCGGTTCAACACAACGCTTAAAAAAACTGAGTAAAACTCTGTTGCTCTTATCTAAAATCGAAAACCGGCAGTTTATCCTTTCGGAACAGGTTGATATTAAAACAATTTTAAGCCGATCCATGGAATTTTATGAAGAACATAAAGCCGCCTTGAATATATCGGTGAAAGCCGAAACACGAGATAGCTTGATAGTGCAGGGAAATATTATGCTTACGGAGATACTGATACAGAACCTACTTAAAAACGCCTTTCTGCATAATATTGAGAATGGAATGGTAAGCGTTCAAATAATGGAAAACAAGCTCATTATTGCCAATACCGGGCAAAAGCAAGAAATAGGAAAAGTATTAGAGAAGGATAAATTGTTCAGCCGTTTTTACAAACAATCCAGTAATCCCAATACCTGGGGGTTGGGATTAGCCATTGCTCTAAAGGTAGCTGAAACGAGTGGATGGGGACTTCATTATTATGAAGAAGAAGGATTGCACATTTTTGAAGTGAATTTCGGGTAACCAATCAGCTTCCCAAATTTCTACAGATTCCATTCATATACTTGCATATAATAAAATCATGAAACTATAATGAACAGAGCCGGGAACCAAATCATTCTTATTTTGCTTTTATCCTTTTTAACCCCTAAAATTGTTTTTTCACAGGTAGAAAATAAAGAAACAAATTATCCTAAAATAAAAAACTATTTTAGTATTATGCATCCTATTGCCACTATAACAAAAGACGGGAAACACTTTAATTTTGATGGCATTTATACAGTAGGCTTTCCAGTTGGTATAAATTTTCTTCAGAGGGACAAAATAGCTTACAGTATCGAGTTTGCACCTATGATTTCTTTTAATGATCGTGCGAGTAGGGTAACCGGATTACTTTTTCACCCAGGTGTTATCTACCGAAACATTGGAGGTTTTAATTTTTTAACCAGGCTTGCATTCAATACCAACGGCCGTTATGGTTTTACAGCCGTTATAAACAGACCTATAATTAAAAAGGAAAAAGTAACTTATTTCCTCGCTACGCCCATTCCGTTTAGATTCGGTAATGATTTACCTTTTTCCAGTAACTTTTGGTTTTCAAGTAGGAATAGCATTTTAATCATATAAAAGAAAAAATTATGGACAGAAAAGATTTTTTAAGGAACTCAGCAATTTTAGGTGGAGCAACCATACTCCCTACTAACAATGTTTTTTCGCAGAATGTGACTGAAAATGGAATAGATAAGTTGGTCGACAAAAACGGTAACTTCATCCAGAAATCACTTCCTTACAACAAAACATTTTTGGAACCACATATGGACGAAGAAACACTTCACTTACACTATGAATTTCATCATGGTGGAGCAGTTAAAGGTGCAAACAAAGATTTGATTAAAATAAAAGAACACCTAAAGTCAGGAGATTTAGACCAGGTTGATTTGTGGACACGCAAACTGGCGTATCATTTTTCAAGCCACGTGCTACATACCATTTTCTGGACAAACCTTTCCAATAAAAAAACACAGCCCAAAGCAGAACTATTGAAACAGATAGAAAAAGATTTCGGCTCATTTGAAAAGCTCCAAGTATATATAGCAAAAGTATCCAAAGGCGTAGAAGGAAGCGGCTGGGGTATTTTGGGTTATCAACCCTTTTCCCGATCGCTAACCATCTTGCAATGTGAGAATCATCAGAAACTGACCCAGTGGGGCGTAATTCCGTTATTGGTTATTGATGTGTGGGAGCATGCATATTATTTGAAACACAAAAATAAAAGAGGGGATTTTGTCGATACTATTTTAAATATCATTAATTGGGATAATGTAGCAGAACGATATAATAATGCCATAAAAATTGTTTAATGGAACAATTACCCTTTAAAGAAGCCATAAAAGTATGGATTAGAGTAGCCATTTATAGCTTTGGTGGACCTGCCGGGCAGATTGCGGTGATGCATAAAATTCTGGTCGAAGAAAAAAAATGGATAAGTGAGAACCGCTTTTTACATGCGCTCAATTACTGTATGCTGCTGCCTGGGCCGGAAGCCCAGCAGCTGGCCACGTATATTGGGTGGTTGCTGCATAGGACGAAAGGGGGGTTAACTGCAGGTATTTTATTTGTAATACCTGGATTTGTTTCAATACTAATTCTCAGTATTCTTTACGCTGCTTACAGAGATGTTGGTATTGTCGAAGCTATATTCTTCGGTATTAAACCTGCCGTCTTAGCCATAGTTGTTGGTGCCGTCATTAAAATAGGTAAAAAGGCCATCAAAAATGAGGTCATGTTTGTTTTGGCGGCTTTGGCCTTTATAGCTATATTTTTCTTTGAGGTAGATTTTCCTTATATAATAGTAGCAGCGGGATTGACAGGTTTTATTGGCGGAAAATTTTGGGAAGAAAAATTCCATGTCATTAAAGGCCATTACTTAGCTGAAGGAGATAAAGACAAGGATAATGATGAAAATGCCTTGATTGACAGCAAAATCCAACCCGTAAGGCCGTCTTTAAAAAAAACATTAAAAACCATTTTTATTTTCCTAACGCTATGGTCTCTACCACTATTGATCATTGGCCTGGTGATTGGGGTCGAAAATATTTTCTTCTCGGAAGGCCTATTTTTCAGTAAAACGGCCGTTGTAACTTTCGGAGGGGCTTATGCTGTATTAGCCTATATCGCTCAAAAAGCGGTTGAAGATTATGGCTGGTTACAATCCGGTGAAATGTTGGATGGACTGGGTATGGCCGAAACTACGCCGGGTCCGCTGATACAGGTGGTACAGTTCGTAGGCTTCATGGGAGCCTATAGATTAAGCGGCTCTCTCGATCCCATAACAGCTGGAATTTTAGCTTCCCTGCTGGTTACATGGGTTACCTTTATACCTTGCTTTCTATTCATTTTTACAGGCGCTCCTTATATAGAATACCTTCGGGGCAATAAAAGTTTAACCACTGCACTTTCAGGAATTACAGCTGCCGTAGTAGGGGTTGTACTTAATCTGGGTGTCTGGTTTGCAATCCACACCCTTTTCTCTGAGGTTAACGAAAAATATCTGTACGGAGCAAGGTGGTTGATTCCCGAATGGAGCACAGTTAATATTGGATCATTAATTATTGCTCTAATAGCCTCTTTTGTATATTTCATTTTGAAATGGGATATGCTGAAAACTATCCTGATCAGTGTTTTATCAGGTATCATCTATTTCTTCATATTTAAGGAATTAGGTTGATTATGTGCTGTAACCCTATTGTCAATGACAGCATAATAACAAAGGATATGGCACTTAGGGTACGTTTAAAAGGTGTAACCGGCAAATCACGACAAGGGTGGCGTTTTATGGATAAAAACAATTATTATGTAGTACGGGCAAATACACTCGAAGATAACGTGGTGTGTACAAAGTAGAAGATGGCAAACGCACAGATTTGCTCCTTGTAGGAAAAGGAAAAACCTACGCCTTAGATGTTCCTTCTTTAGGTGATAGCTGGAACAGCATGGAATTAATAGTGAAAGTGATGATTTACCATCTATTTGAATAATAAAGAGTTATTCAAAGTAAAATATACTACATTCACTAAAGCTGGTAAGGTGGGGCTATGGACCAAAGCAGATGCTATAACTTACTTTGATAATTTCAGTATAAAAATATTAGATTGATTAGAAGAATTTAAAACATAAAACAAGCATTATGAAAATTAAATACGTATTGATTTCAACAGTTCTTTTATTGCTTTCGTGCAATGGCAATGACGGTAAGAAAGAGAATGCTGACAGTTCTCGCCCATCTTCTGAAAAACAAAAGGAGATCGAACAACAGGAAGATATGGAGCCGCATCCCCTGAATATTACAGCTATCCAGGAGGTTATTGGCATTGAGGGCACGGAAAACAATGGGGAATATAAAGTAGTAGTTCCCCAAAATGATCTAGAGATAATGGTCGATGGTTTTAAAATCATCCCCCCGATGGGACTAGGCAGCTGGGCAGCATTTTCACCTGTTAAAGACGGAGCAATGGTCATGGGCGATATAGTGGTGACTGAAGATGATTTGCTGCCGGTACAACAAGAAGTAATAAGGCAGGGATTGACTATTACCGCTATCCATAATCATTTTGTGAGGAATAATCCCAATGTCATGTACATGCATATTGGAGGTATGGGTGAAGAAGGAGTACTTGCAGAAAAAGTAAAAGCTTTATTCGATAAGGTTGTGGAAGTGCGTGGTGGGAATCCTGCAGCTTCCGAATCTAGTGAAGTCGAGAATACGCTGAATACTGATAGAATAGATAATATTATAGGACATTCAGGTAATCTTAACAATGGAGTTTATAAGATTACAATAGGGCGACCAGATGTTGACCTTAGGGAGCAGGAAGCTTCTGTTAGTACTTTTATGGGATTTAATACCTGGGCCAGCTGGCAGGGGACTCCAGAAAAAGCTGCTGTTGCAGGAGATTTTACCATGCTTGCCGATGAAGTTGCCCCTGTTATAAAAGCCCTTGTAGAAAACGGCATTGAAGTAGTGGCATTACATAATCACATGGTGCATGAAGAACCAAGAATATTCTTTCTACATTATTGGGGAGTGGGCCCAGCCGAGAAACTCGCCCACGGCCTGAAAGCGGCTCTTAACCAGACCGGGGTGGTGAGCAAAAACGAATAATTAAATCCATTTTTAATTTAGCGAGGTATTTTAAATGAATGAGAGAGGAGACACGGGATTAATTCCCGTTACCTCTTTCCACGTAAAAATACCTAAGGTTCTCGAATACTGCATTTTTGGTATTTATTCTGAATTTCCTCTAGCCATTGCCAAGAGGTGGATGTCCTGTCTGGAACTTGCCGAAATAAAACTTTATGTGAGTTTTTTAATAATCCCTTGAATCAAATAGACCTATGAATAACCTAGGCGAAATTTTCGTTATCTTTAAAAGAAAAGGATAATTATATGTTTATATACAATTACCCTTTAAAATGTTGAAATTTTCTTTTAACCAAAAGGATGTATTGAACTCCCATTAATAGGTCTTAAAACCTTAATTTCCATCTGATGCCTGTCCCAAAAAAACTGAAAAAAGATTTTATCAAATAAAGTATAACTCTTAAAACTTTGAATATAGTATAATTTACCCCTTAACTGATGGTTATTATTTGGAATTAGTTATGGATATTTCCAGGATAATATCAGTATAAAAACGGAAACTTATAATGTTTTAAATATCTCTAGATAAACAACATTGCAAAACTAAGGGGGAATAGCAAGAGGGTAACACGCTGTGCGATGTTACTGAATCGCAATACATTGAATTTCAATTAAATATGTATTTTCCTTCTGTCATTTTTCACGGAATTTGCGACAAATTCTCTCGCACCCCCTGTAAATAGGTGGTTTTTTGCGACAAATTTCACGGAAAACTTAAATTCAAACCCATTCACCACTTTTCCTTTCACTTCGCATTAGCTCCATTGCAGCAAAAGAGGTTCATTATAAATTGTCTTGGACACGAGATAAAAAGCTTTGAAGATGAATTGGTAAATAAGATATTCCCAAAAGCTTTTTAACTCAAGTCCGCCAGGCAGTAACTAAAATTCACCGATCAGGATTTCAGAGTTTCTTTTAAAATCCTTCTTACCTCACCTTACCCTTTGCTGCTAAAAAACAAGCTTTGAAATTAACCGGAGTGCATAAACCGCTAATAAGCTATTTATAACTCCTCTATAATTTCAAAGCTTGAAGATGAATGGCATCAAAAGGTAATGCGATGGCGCTGAAAGAAGTAAATAAAAATAGCAGAATGACCTATTCTTCCTGATCTACAATATTTTTACTTCTCAACAGCAAAAGGAAAATGCTTAAGATGAAAAAAGTAAATTGTTCTAATTTGGACTTTTCCCCGTAAACATCTCTTTTTTATTGCAACCATCGGGAGCAATCAAGATTGTGCCCACAGGCACACATCTTGCGTTAGGTATCATTTTTAATTTCTGCATTATGCAGAAGTTCAAGTTCCTTAAGTTTTTTATTTCCTTCCTTACGAACGCTTCTTAAAAAACGTTCGGCTAAATTGCTGGCATAATCACTGTCTTCCATGCTTACGTCATCTACCGTTTTAAAATTGCTATTATACTGTGCATGGCAGAGCTGGCTATACACCTTTTTTGAAGTGAACGATTTTTTTGGCAAAACTATACGTGGGCTTTTGCTAAAATTTTTACAAAGGTTTAAAAGCAGGTCGAGCTCAAAATAATGGGGTTTCCATTCCCAATAAACCCAGATGATTGCAGTACAGGTTTGCAATATATTTTGGCTTACCAATACCATCCTTGCACTTTCATCATTCACCATATCTATAGTATCTGTTTTATCTTCAAAGTAAGCTGCCCTGTTCAATCTAAACTCCCATACCTTTTTAATTTCTTCAAATTTCCTGGGGTGGTAACAATAGCCTGTTAGGGATAAAGGACTTTCCTGAAATAAACAATTCCCGGGCAAAAGCACCCGACTTAAAAAATTATCGCCTGCTTCTAAGCGCCTTTTAATATCATTATAGGAATAATGGATGCTATATAATTTCACCTGCTCCTTCATTTTATTAAACACCTCGCCCATAAAAGTTTTGGGATCGCGTATTTCTGCGTAGCTGATTACAAGTAATGTGAATTCATACTGTTGGTTAAACTTGTCTCTCCCTTCTGAATTAAACAAATAGCTCGATGAACTGTCGTTTTTAGTTGCGCCAATCCAGTAAATGGAATGAACCCTTACCAACGACCTGATTATTTCTATGAGGCTCTTCACTAAGGGCTGCGGTATGTTTTCGATTTTCATAACTATAATGATTTAAAAGTTTTTATTTCTGCGAATACGGTTTCCGTAACTGGTTTTGATGCATTTTCTATATATTTGGAGTTATGGGCAGAAATTTTCATTGTTAACCCGATAATTTTAGTGATTCTGGCATCAAATTCTGAAAATTAGTCCTCGTGCCGAACCAGGCTTACTTGTAAAATACAGCCGGTAGCCTGTAAATTACCACTTACGAAATGTCTTAAAACTTTAAAATGAATTCTTAACTTTGAGATTATGACAACAACTACCAAACCCAACCATATAGGGCGCAAAATTGCCCGCATTCGTGAACTACGCGGAATGAAACAGGAAACCCTTGCCGAAGAACTAGGCATTAGCCAACAAAGTGTTTCCAGCCTTGAAAAAAGTGAAACCCTGGAAGACGAAAAACTGGAAAGTGTGGCTAAAGTTTTAGGAGTAACTAAAGAAGCTATAGAGAATTTTTCAGATGATGCTGTCTTTAATTATTTCAATAATTTTAGTGATAATAGTATAAATCAAGGTCCAATTGGGCCGCACAACATTTGTAATTTTAACCCTTTAGATAAGGTTGTAGAACTTTATGAGCGTTTGATTCAGGCTGAGAAGGATAAAGTTGCTTATTTGGAGAAATTGTTGAAAAAGTAACCTGGAAATTGAATTTCACAAATTTATATTTTAAATAATTTGAAAAAAATTAAAAATAAGATTAAGTATAAGAATGGTCAGAAAAGAAATTTTAAAAGGGAAAATAAAAAACGAAAAAGAAATAAACGATATCATGGACTATATGATCTAGAACCCAATTATTATAATGATATAGGTTTATTAAAACATGAAGATAAACTCATTGCTAGAAAAACTTTTCCTCTAGATAATTTTTTAAATAAAAACGGCATAGGAGAAAGTGAATCTCCTTCATCTGAAATTGTCATTCCAAAACATTTTGTATTAGAAAAATTCCATTCTTCGTCTTTTAAAACAATTACGAAAATCCGTCAATCTATTACATTTTTTAAAGGAAAATCGGTAACAATAGATTTTACTAAATGTAAGGAAGTCGATTATTCGTGTATTTTTCTCCTACTGGTAATTCTAATTGAATATACCGATTTTTTTGAAAAACTAGACAACAGTTTAAGAATAAAGAAAACACGACCTGATATATATATAAAACCTTCAAAATTTAATGATGTTAACTTAAGGTTGATGGCTGGTTATTTACTTCCCGAAGCAAAGGCAACAAAAGCTTTTTTTAAACCATTCTCTACACTAAATTTTATCCGTGGACAAAAAACTAAAAAGAGTTATATGGAGAACGAAAAAGGACCTGCTGCAACAATGATAAGAAATTATATTAATAATAATTTAAAACAACATGGGTTTTCTTTAGATACAGACAATTCAGCCTATTTAGATGGAATTATTTCCGAAATTTTAAATAATGCGGAGGATCATTCAGAGTTTGATACGTGGTATGTAAGCGGAAACATTTTCCAATCTGAAAATAACAATGTTGATGACGATTTTGTAAGTGAAATAAATCTAGCATTTTTAAATTTTGGTTATTCTATTTATTCAGGTTTTGAAAACAACAAAAATCTTAACAAAGAAACATATCGTCAAATGGAAGAAATGTATGAGGAGGTAAAAACTCAAATGAATGGTCATAATTTTTTTGGTAAGGAAGAAATGTTTACCTTATATGCTCTTCAAGAGGGAATAAGCCGATTAAATTATGAAAATGAAGATCGAGGTACAGGTACTATGAAAATACTTAAGTCGTTTATAAATTTAGGAGATTATGTTAAAGAGGATAAAAATATAAAGCCGAGTTTATTAGTTTATTCAGGGGATGTTTTTCTGAAATGTGATCATAAGCTTAGACCTAAAACCATTAAGGGTATTGATGTAATGGCATTAAATGAAAATAATGATTTAAATTTGCCCCCAAGTAATTCTCATCTTAAAAAATTACAAAATTCTTTTCCAGGAACTTTTTTAGTCGTAAAATTATATATAAATAAATCACATTTAGAGAGAAAGATTAGGAAATGATCATAGATTTAGCTAAATATAAAAGTGGAAAGAGCACCTTGTTCACTGGGAGGCCACAGGGGAAATCTGTGAGAGAAAAACTAGATTTGGATAGTGTAGATACCTCTGAGGAAAACATTAACGTTATTATTCCCAAAGGGACAAGTTCTATAAATCCATCATTTTTTCTAGGTTTATTTTTCCCAAGTATTAAAACTTTAGGATCTGAAAAGTTTAAGGAAAAATATAAATTTAAAATAGAGGAAGATAATCCTGTTATAGAGAAAATATTAAAGGGACATATTGAGGATGCCCTGCGTAATGCAAGAAATACCATGAATAAAAGCAATAGCTTTTCGCTTTTTAAGAAAAGTAATTTAAGTAAGTGATTATTAGCGGTATTTTAAACATTCTTGGTATTGATAGCGATTTAATATTGCCAAGTTTAATTAGCTCCACTGTTTTAATTTCGCTATTTCTTATAGGCAGATTACTTGACTCTATAGTTGAAAGGAAGAGAAATTCTCAAGAATGGTATATGAAAATGGTATTGGAACCAAATATTTCTTCTATAAATAATTTTTTTGGGGAATTATTAACCGATACGATTTCAATTGGAGAACAGATATCTAAAGACACTTCTTTAGAGAATAAAACGTTACTTTTTGAAGAGTTGGCGCTTAAAAAAAGAAAATTAGAATTCAATTTTATTTTACTCGTTTCCAAGCCGTATCCTAAAACGGCCAATAATTTAACCGATTATATTAACTCTACATACGATTGTTGTGTGGGGTACTTAGATGCCGGAAATTTCTGTGGAGAAGTTCAGGACCAATTTGAACAAGACTTAATGGTTTTGAAGGCAGAGTTTTTTGAGGAAATTTATCATCCTTTCAGATTTAAATCATTTTTCAAGTGGTTTAAAAAAAATTATTTATGGGTGTTTGTACTAATATTAATTTTATTATTTACTTTTTTGATAGGCTCATCAGAAACCGAACAGAAAACCTCAAAACAATCTCAGACCGTTCCGATGATAAAGCAAGGTCGATAGAGGCATTTTTAATTTCTTTTAAATTTTATATCTTTATAACACTAAAGACGATCAAATTATATTAGTCCTATAGTTCTTTCTAGTTTAGTGAATGATTCGGTGAATATATCCAGAATTTAAGATACGAAGTCGCGGTTTTAGAAGGCTGAAGAAGCCTCAAAAGCTTCCTGCCACCCCGACCAAGACCATTATCAAATGGCATCAAAACCTTGTTAATCTTATGATTATCAAGGTTTTGTCGTTTTTGGTCACTCATAGAATTTGATGGGAAATCATATAAAATGAGTCCGATTCGGTGACCTCTTATTATTTAGGGCTATTTGCCCTAACAGTTGATTTGACTTTCGTTTTCACGCATTTGTTTAACCTTGAAAACGAGTATTATGAGAAATTCGGTGACCTTTGGGATTGTCTTTATCCCAAAATCCAGCAAAGCCAAAAATGGTAAGGCTCCCCTTTATGCCAGAATTACCCTAAATGGAGAGCGAGTAGAACTAAGTTTACAACGTAGAATTACCTTAAATCTCTGGGATGAGCGCAAAAGTCGTCTTAGAGGGTGTAGCGCAGAAAGCATCCAGGTAAATAATTCCCTGGATCGGGTTTACAACAAAATTTATGAATCCTTCCGCCAGCTTCAAAACGAAAACAAGCTATTAAATGTAGGAATGATCAAAGCCCGTTATTTAGGTGCAGATGATTCTTTTAAAAAGCTTTCTGAATTATTGGATTACCATACTAAGAATATGAAAAATGTTTTGAAGTACGGAACCATGAAAAATTATTACACCACAGAACGATACCTCTACAAATTTTTAAAGGCAAGATTTAAAAGCGAGGATATCTTCCTGAAACAGATCAATTACCAGTTTATTACCGACTTTGAGCATTTTCTCAGAAATTACAAACCAAAAAGAGATAGAAAGGCTCTCACTAATAATGGTGTAATGAAGCACCTGGAGCGTTTAAAGAAATTGCTTAACCTTGCTCAGAAACTGGAATGGGTAGATAAAGATCCCTTTGCTAAATTTCAATTGAAGTTTAAGAAAGCTGAAAGAGCTTTTTTAAGTGAGGATGAATTGGAAAAGCTGGAAGCATACCAGTTTGGAAGAATAACTCAGCAGCAAACACGGGACGTTTTTGTATTTGCCTGCCACACAGGTTTGTCCTGGATTGACGCAAAGAATTTAAAACCGGAAAATATTGTCTTTGGAATCGATGGCCGAAAATGGATATTTACGGCAAGAGAAAAAACAGAACAGCCGGTTAAAATTCCTATTCTTCCAAAAGCTATGGAGATCATTGAAAAATATAAAGACCAGTGCGCATGCTCTGGTTATATTCTTCCGGTGTATTCTAACCAGAAAACGAACCAGTATTTAAAGGAAATTGCTGGTAAACTAAAAATAAATAAAAAGCTAACTTTTCATGTTGCTCGGCATACCTTCGCGACCACAGTGACCCTGTCTAACGGCGTACCGATTGAAACGGTCTCAAAACTTTTAGGACATTCCAAGCTATCTACCACGCAAATCTATGCGAGGGTACTGGAAAAAAAACTCAGCAGCGATATTGCCAATTTGGAAGAAAAAATGGCAAAGAAGAAAAAGCCAAACTCATAAAAAAGGATCTATTGGGGCTACCGTAAGGCTTTCGTTAGCCCTGATTAATTTATCGGAAATTCCCCTTCCATCTCATTAAAAAGATGGAATAGTTCTTTTTTTGGATCTAACATATATCCTTGTAGCACCTTTAAAGCTTTTTCCTGAATGGCACCGAGGCTTGCATTTTCGAGCGAGCCACAGGCAATACAATCCTCATCCAGGTTTAAAACCTGAAACAGGTAAGTATCATCCTCTCCATAATAAGAGATGACCACCTCAGAACCCAGTATTTTCAGTTCCAACGAATATTGAATCTTATCAAAATAAGCTTCAGAATAAATTTCAGACATTCTGAAGGATATTGTTTTAGTTACGGGATCAAAAACCAATTGGGTTGGAATGTAAAGCTTACCAAGTTCAAACATTTGATGGCAAATTTAACCTATTAAAAAAATCAGTGGAAAATGAGGTAATTAACCACCAAAAGTATTTTTGCATTCGGTAAAATTAATAAAAAGAAAACATCAGAAAGATTTAAAGAGGCTGAATTTTAAGTAAGATAGTTTCAATTTTTGTATGTTCAAGGATCACATTGCTATTCCGGTGACTTTTTCAAAGGTGTGCTCTAATAGAATCTGATTCCAAGCTTTTGGGGATTGTTAGCCATCATTACAATATTATTATTGATATCCTGCACACAATCCTCAATTATTCCCTGTACCGTGCCATCATCCTTAACTCCTAACAATAAATGACCTCCTTTTCTATTAAGAAAAGCTCAAATAGATTTAAACAATTATACAATGACTTCGGAAAGGATAAAGGAAATACGGTAGATAAAAAGCCTCATCGAAAAATATCGACAAGGCTTTTCAATTATGAAAAATATAAAATTATTTTTTCTTCAAAAGCTCTTCGAGATATAAAACTTTATCCTTCTCCGCCTGGACCAAACGCTCATAAAGTTTCTTATTTTCCTCGTAAGATTCAAGAAGTTTTTCTAATGGATTAATTGTACAACCATAATTCACGGCTGAGGAATTATCAACATTATATGTATTACCAATAATGTTTAAAATTGCTTCCTCTGAGAAATTCTCAATAGCTTCCTTAGAAACACCTAGAACCTTTGCTATTTTTTCAATTCTATCGTCATCTAAAGTTTCGCTTTGTTCCAAGTGGGAAACGCTTTGTTGGCTAATGCCTAATTCTTCAGCGAGGGTCTCCTGTTTCATTCCCCGAAGTTCACGAATGCGGGCAATTTTTCTGCCTATATGGTTGGGTTTGGTAGCTGTTGTCATAATATCAAATATAATCAATCTTTTTATTTCATTCCGGCTTGGTAAAAAACAATCCATTTTTGGTAGGATACAATTCATATTGGTTCGCTAAAAGGATTTCGGGTTATTTATTTACATAGTAAATCAAAATACCCTGATTATGAAAATAGGTGATAACATCCAGGAAATACGGGAAAGAGAAAGAAATTATAAAAGAAGCTATGTGGCAAGTTGCTTGGGTATATCTACACGCGCATACTGTAATATAGAGAATAACATTACTGATATTACCTTAAATCGACTGGTGGAAATAGCTGAAATAATGGAATGCGATCCCTTATATATTTTGCAGTACAAGGAATTAAATAATAAGTTATCCAACCCAAACAAACCCCTCGATGTTGTCCAAAGCAATCACGGGAAAAAAGATATCATATTGCAAAAAGAACTGTTAGAAACCCAGAAACACATTCTTGAACTATTGAAAAATTTATTGGAAAGGAATAAAATAAAGCTATAGCAATTCAAAGATGTCAACAATGAAAATCATACAATGAGTATTGGAAATAACATTGCGACAATCAGGATACTAAAGGGCCTCAAGCAAGATGCCCTGGCCAGGACTTTGGGTTTAAATCAAACTGCTATTTCAGCACTTGAAAAATGCCATAAAATAAACGAGGACCTTTTAATCGATATTGCCGATGCCCTGGAGGTCACAGCTTCTTTCATCAAGAATTTTGATAGGGCAAAAATGTTCAAGGTAATCAATTATCCAGATGAACAGGTTTTTCCCATTTCCAAACAAGAAAATATTACGATGGACTTAGAAGCGAAAATCGTTGAGCTTTACAAGCGATTGTTGGCCTGTGAAAAAGAAAAATTTAGGAAAGTCATTAATTAAAATTTTTAGAAAAACGGACTATGGGTATTGGGCACAAGATTGAAAGGATTAGAAAATTGCGGGGGCTGTCCCAGGCTGTATTAGGTAAATCATTAGGTGGAATTAGCAAACAAGCCGTAAGTAAAATTGAGCAACGCACCTGTATTGATGAAACTACCATACGGAAGATTGCCATTATATTGGACATCACTCCTGAAGGATTAAAAAGTTTTGATCCAGAAATAGTACTATTGAATATGATGACCCCTATTAGTAAAATAGAGGTAGAAACTGACAATGAAAATAACCATATGAGCAAAGGAACCCAAGACTTATGTTTGTTCTATGAAAAAATGTTAAGGTCAGAAAAGAAGGTTAGCCCATAAAGGATTTGTTCCAATTTCAATATTGGTGCTTCAGAATTGAAAGTAATGCAAGATGTGTGCCTGTGGGCACAATCTTGATTGCTCCCGGTGGTTGCAATGAAAAAGGAGATGTTTAAGGATAAACCTTAGCTAACTTCATTTACTTTTTTTACCTGGGGCATTTTCCTTTTTATTGGTCTCAAAAATAGTTAAAACTATGCACTTTAGTGCATTTCGCTTTAGCTTCTAAAAACGTGTATCTTTGATGTTATGCCGGACCATCAACGAAGTAATGGACATACGGTAACATGTTTGAGTGCACATATTGTATGGAGCACCAAGTATCGCTATCCCGTTTTAATAAGGGACATTAAGATTCGATGCCGTAACCTTTTGATCCAGATTTGTGAAGCTGAGGATGTTGTGATCCTAAAAGGTGTGGTTTCAAAGGATCACGTCCATATGCATGTGGAATATCGTCCTTTCATAAGTGTGAGTACTCTGGTGAAGAAGTTAAAGGGAAGAAGTTCTCGGAAACTTCAACAAGAGTTCCCAGTCTTGAAGCAACGTTACTGGGGAAGGCATTTCTAGGCTATCGGTTATGGCTGTTGGAGCACAGGAAATATAACTGATGAGATGGTCAATGAATATCTAGAGCATCATCGAAGACCAGACGATGGGGAGAATACAAATTTCATTTTGGAAGACTGACCGTAGCGGTGACTTTAAGTCACTACCCAGAAACTATGGACTTTGAGTCCATAGTGGTTCATTTATCTATGAAAGAACATAGTAAGATTAAATGAAAAGGATTTTTTCAACTTATTTTTATTTACTTCTTTCAGAGCTGTACGCCTTACCTTTTGATTCCATTCCATTTCAGGAATTGGAATTAGGAAAGGCCTTATAAAAAGCAAAGCGGCTTTATGCAGGCCGCTAATTTCAAATCCTGTTTCTTTAGAATCAAAAGGTAAGGCAAGAATAGGTAGAAAGATATTGAAATGCAGATCGGGATAATTTTTTATCCAATAGGGTTGTACTCAAATCTGGCGGACTTGAGTCAAAAAGTTTTGCAACCTTATATTTACAGTGATTTTACTAATAACTTTTTGGCTCTTGTCCAAGACTTTTTTAGTGAACCTCTTTTTCTGAAATGTAGCATTTAGCGAAATGAAAGAAATGTGGTAAACGTTCTTTATTGTTAACTAAAATCTACTAACATTTCCAATAAGTTCTTTGATATTATATCCCATACAATTCGTAAGAATTATTTTCTAAAAATGATGTTTTTTAGTAAAAATTTCACCGATTTTACAGGGCTGTGAGCATTTTTTAGTAAAAAAGTTTGAAGGGATTTTTTTATTTCATACGATTCATCGCTATTTACTATTAAATGAAATCAAAACTAAGGGGAAATGGATTGTAACGTGGCTTTGCCCGTTACCCTCTTGCTATTCCCTCCCTTTATTTTTCAATTCTTCCAAACAAGTCCAAATAGTTCAAGTAAAAAAAACAAATTTTAACGGATGTAATTTCCCTTATAAGTAAATTTTAAAAAATTCGCAAAGTTATATGTTGTATAAACCAGATTAGGAAAGCTAAATTTCATTGCCTGGTCCAAATTAGAAACGCCCTGGACAATTGAAGTTGCATAAATTACTCCTAATTTCTGCTGATGCTCAATGGAGAGATCAATGGATCCGCAAAAGGCGGCTACGGGAGTATTATTGAGTTTAGCAGACTTTACAACCCCATTAATTGTTTTTCCGGATAATGTTTGTTCATCAAGTTTTCCTTCTCCGGTTATAATCCAATCGGTATTCTTAATTGCTATATCAAAATTAGCGAGCTCCTTAATCATTTCTATACCCGAGTTCAATTTACCGTTAAGGAAAACAATAGCCCCACCACCAATACCACCGGCAGCTCCAGAACCCTTTATCTTTTGAAGTTCAATGGCATACTTTTCCATTATAATTTTTGAAAAATTTCGTAAGCCTTTATCCAGGCTTTCAATTTCTTCTAAGGAAGCCCCTTTCTGGGCGGCATAAACTTTTGCCGCTCCCTTCATTCCATGAAAGGGATTTGAAACGTCACAGGCCACCTTAATTTTAGCCTCCTGCAGTTTACGAGGTACATTTGAGGTATCTATTTTTGCCACTTCCACCAGATTTTTACCAATTGGTTTCAATTCCCGACCATTCTTGTCTAAGAATTGATAACCCAATGCGCTTGCCATTCCCATACCGCCATCGTTGGTAGCGCTTCCACCAACCCCAACAATAATTTCCTTCGCTCCTTTTTTTAATGCATCTAGAATAAGTTCCCCTGTACCGAAGGTTGAAGTGTACAGACAGTTTCTCTCCTGCTTATTAAGTAAATTAAGGCCCGATGCTTCTGCCATTTCTACATAGGCGACATTACTTTCAGCGGAATATAAATAAGAAGCTTTAATAGGGCGAAACAATGGGTCGTTGGCCGTTATCATTATCTTTTCACCCTTTAGATAGTGTTTAACGACCTCGATGGTGCCATCGCCGCCATCGGCCAGGGGCATTTTTAAGATTTCGGCATCTGGAAATACCATACTTAAACCTTCCTCTACGGCATCACAAAATTCAAAACCGGTGAGGGAACCTTTAAATTTATCGGGGGCTATTACGAATTTCATAGTGAAGTTTTTTAGTTTAAAAGATGAGGGAAATACCAGCTGAACAAAACAATGGCAATAAAGTAACCCACCAGGATCAAAACCTCCTTTTTACCGGAATAATAAACCACCTCCAGGCCTTCGTTGATTTTTCTTTTAACGGTATAACTTACTGCGAGAGCTATTAGGATGGTCACCACGCAACCCAGGGCATTCCACCAGAACCAAAATATCTGGGGCACATACAACCATAAATAGATATTGAATAACACCCCTGCTACAATCCCGATATTGGCACCAAGTGCATGGGTCTTTTTAGTAAGAATACCGAGGATAAACGCAGCCAAAATAGGTCCGTAAAAAACGGAGCTGATCTTATTGATAACTTCAATAACCGTCCCTTCGATATTACCCGCAAAAAAAGCGAAGAACAAACATACGAGTCCCCAGAATATAGATAACAACCTTGAATAGAAGACATACTTCATATCTGGCATACCAGGCTTAAAACGTTTCACAAAATCTTCCATGGTAACAGCTGAAAGGGAATTAACCGTAGAACTTAAGGTTGACATGGCCGCCGACATAATTGCAACTATTAATATTCCAATAACCCCATTGGGCAAATATTTGATGATAAAGACCGGCACCATCAAATCAGCTTTTTTACCTTGCAAAGAAGAAATATTGGCCTGGTAAACGCTTTCTATTTGTTCCTGAAAACCTACATCCTGCATTAATAAGGTACCTAAAACAAGACCCATAATGCAATAGGTTAATGTAAAAGGGAACCGTAGCAAACCATTGGCCATCATCAATTTCTTCAAATTAGACATGCTGCTTGAGGATAACAATCGTTGCGATTGTGTTTGGTCTGTTCCATAATAAGAAGCATATAGAAAAAAGCCCCCGATAACCATCGGCCAGAAACCAAATTCATCATTGCCATCGGCATTGTTAAATCCCCATTTATTAAAGTCGATAGCGGTAATCCGATCCTGGTCTACATGGGTTAGGAAATTATCCAAACCGCCAAGTTCACTAAATCCATAAAATAAACAGATGATAATGCCCAGGAAGAGAATGCTCATTTGAATTACATCGCCCCAAATAACCGCTTTCATTCCTCCCTGGAAAGAGTAGATCATGGTAATAAGGCCAATGATTAGTATCGATATCCAAAAATCTAACTGAATGGTAGCCTGCAGGATCAAAGCCATGGTATAGACCATCACCCCCGTAGCCACCGATCTGCTAATCTGAAAAACAAAACTTATAAGCAATCTTGAAGAAGCATCGAAACGTTTTTCCAGATATTCATAAACACTGATTATTCCAGATTTGTAAAGGGTGGGCAACAGGGCGATCAATAAAAATGCCATGGCTAAGGGTACCCCGAATTCATAGGTGAGCCATTGCATACCACCCCCATCTTTTAGACCCACAAAAGCAGGAGCCGATACAAAACTAATGGCCGAAAGCTGGGTGGCCATAGCGGAAAGACTTAAGGGTAGCCAGGAAGTTTTTCTTCCCCCCAGAAAATAATCTCCAGAGCTATTATTTTCTTTGAATAGAAAGCCAAGGCCTAAAAAACCGACCAGATAAACGAAAATAACGATGTAATCTAAATAATTCATTGGTTTATCTTATTTTAAAATAAATTGCTCCTGATGGCTACAACACTACTATTTTTCAGGTATTTCACTAAAATAATTTATTTACGGGTTGAATGGTGAAAACTTTTTTTCAGGATTATACTCTTCTGAAAAAAACACTTTCCCTATTGAAATAAATATGATTGTTAATTCTTCAAAAGATCTATCAAAAGTGCGGCACTCCAGGAGAAATTATTTCCCCCATATCCGGTTCTTTTTGATTCTCCGGTCTCTTTTCGACAGTCAAAATATTCAAAAAATCCATCTCGTTCAATCAATTCCACAGAATCTGCCTTAATACGTTCTGCAGCTTTCGCAAATCCATAATTTTTAAGACCGTAGTAAAGCAACCAGTTCATATTGATCCAAACCGGGCCTCTCCAGTATTTTTTTGGATCGAACCTTTCATCGGTGGGGTCAAAGGAAGCACATAGGTATTTATCATCTCCCCCAAATTTATCCAACATTGTTTTCAATAAAATTTCAGCCCTTTCCTGGTCAGGTATCCCAGCAAAAAGTGGTGAAAAAGAGGATGATGAAACAAGAGGAATAGCTTTTTCGTTTCTCAGGTCGTAATGTACATAGGCACCCAATTCTTTATTGAATAATTTTTGATTGAACCTACTAATGCTTTTTTTCTGCCATTGTCTCAGGTTCAGTTTTTCAGCCTCTTTTCCTCCAATTAATTCGTATAGTTCAAGTAATGCCTGGTTAGATTTGATCAACATCGCGTTGAAAAGCGGGTCTTGAACCAGAAAAGGAGATAATTCGGCTATTTTCGCGTCGTCATAGTTATGTTCCTTAGCGATTTCTATAATATGCAAATAATGGTCATATTCTCGATTTGAAGGGCGTTGGGAAGCATCGACATGGGTGGTATCCTTTCGTTCAAAATTATATTCCGGAGGGTTCATAGTATCCCAGATATCATCCCAAACCGGGGAGTTGTCGGTGCCTGATTCCCAGTTGTGGTAGATGTACATCAGGCCCTCGTCCTGCGGGTCACGATGCTTATAAAAATAACCATGGTTTTGATAGACCTTATCAATATTGTCTTTAATAAAATTCAGCATATCTTCTTTATCTTCAGCTATTCGATACATTTCCTGTAAGACGAAGCCCGTCACGGGAGGTTGTGTCATGCCCGTTGATTTAAATTTTTTAGAGGATAAAGGGTGTAGTTCAGACCTATGGAAATCGGCTCCAGGAAAATAAGATTTATTTTCATTATGGAAAACAATGTGGGGAATAAACCCGTTTTCCCATTGAGCATCTAGCAGGGTTTTAATTTCGGCTTTTGCTTTTTCTATATTATAATGGGATAACCCAATGGCAATGAAACCGGAATCCCACTTCCATTGAAAAGGATAAAGTCCCTCGCTTGGTATGGTAAAGCCGCCCTTCTGAAAATTGGCGTCTAAAACATCAATCGCGCTATTGATTAAATTTTCTTTCATAGTTATATGGTTAAGGTTGCATTGGAAGCATGAACTTCCAACGCATATATGAATTAAAATACTAACTTAACTTGTTTAGAAATTAAAGGTTGCCGTTACGAAAGCTCTTCTTGGTAATATGGGCCTCCCCACAAAGAAGTCCTGTTCACTCTGGCCTGTGGCTCCCGCCCTTGGATTTCCTTCAGTAATACCGCTACTATCAAAAAGATTAAATACTGAAAAGCCTATCCGTAACGATTCATCGTTATCAGGTTTACCAAAGGTGTATCCCGCTCCAATACGGGCAATATTAATAGCATCCAGCTCGATGGTGTTCACATTATCGGTGAATTTCTTTCCTGTGTGGTTAAGGTTAAAACTGGCGTCAACTTTTTGGTTATCAAAGTATAATCCTGCATTTCCCAGAAAGTTGGGTTGCCTGCCCAATTTGTTACCAACGTTGGTTTCTGTAGAACCCCCATTTACTAAATCGACGTCAATATTTTTAGTTATTTCATGGTCCTGATAAGTAGCACTACCTACAAAACTTAGAGTATTGGTAATTCTATAATCCCAGGTAGCCTCTATACCAATGGTTTTTGTGTTTTGTTCAGACCGCGTTTGATCTACCAGACGGCCTTCCTCGATTGCCTGAATAATTTGAACCCTGTCTTTAAGGCCTACATAATATCCTGCGATAGATCCTGAGAGTTTCTCATTGCCAAATTTGGCACCAAGCTCAAACTGATTGATATTTTCAGGTTCATAAATACTTTCTTCTATTCCGGCTACCGGTGCAAAACCCCTTAATTGTGGAAAAAAATATCCTCTTGAAAAATTCGCGTAGAGATTAGTAGTTTCGGTGAGTTCGTATAGGCCGGCAAGAGCCAAAGCCCAATCTGATGCTCTTACTTTAGTTCTTAAGAATGCACCGTCAGCAGATTGTACATCACTTAAGCCTGTTGTCAATTCGGGATTATCATAGACAGTTTCCGAGTAAATACCGCCTCTATTATTTTCTCCTTCCGTATACTCCCACCTAAAGCCAACATCAAATCTCCATCGGTCGAAAATCATTTCATCTGTAAGATAAAAGGCTAATCTATTTTGTGAAAGGAAGTTATTGGCCGTTTGACCTATCCTGTTGTAAAGCCCACCTTCCGAATAGATGACATTATCCCCAGCGGCATCGGTATAACTAAGGTTTACCAATCTGGGATTATTATTGAACTCGGTTAAAACACGATATTGGTAATTTATGTCTTCAGCTTCCGTGCGCGCTACAAAGCTTCCCAGGGTAATATTATGACTTCCATCATTAGCAGTAGTAATGGTTTTAATCATGGAAACCTCCCCGGAGTAATCTGTCATCGGCCGTAATCTATCTACATGTAAATTATCTATAACCAGGTCTGAACCGTTGATCTGCGAACCTGCACCTCCCTGATATAATGCGGTATAGCCCTGATTGCCGGGAGCTATGCTTTCTACATAATTGTCCAAAGTAATAGGATTCCCGTTATCTCCACTACCACCAACATACAGTGCAAAATTATGATCATAATTGGCATATCTCATCTTTGCTTTTAAACGAAGATCGTCCTCAAAATCATAATTAAAGTCTCCCATCAAGTACCCACCTGTAGTTGACACCCCATCAGCTATAGGACTTTCATATACTCCGCCAGGGGTTTTGAAAGACGTATTGGCTAACTCACCTGTAAGCAATTGCTCTACAGGTTCTCCATCATTACCGGCAATACGTTCCCTGCTTCCACCAGTTAGTGGCAAAGGAAGGTAGAATTGTGCATTATCGTTAATATATTGACCATGCAACATAAACGAGCCTTTATCAAACTTTTTCTTAATATTTCCTCTAAACTGGACACCCCTGGTGGTAAGGCCTGTTTCAATAGGTCCCCGGTCTTTACGTACAAACCCGGTGAAAGCATAAAATGTATTGGAGTCTTCCCCTCCTAATTTGCCACCACTGTAGAAATCTGTTTTTAACCTTCCCTGATCAGCAACTTCCAGGTTTAAGATATTACCCGGATTGGTATCCCCTGTTTTACTGGAGTAGTTAATTATGCCGGCCACCGAACCTGCTCCATATAATATTGCGGCCCCACCCCGAACAAATTCAACGCCTTTAAAGCCTATGTCTGGTCTTGCATATACATCATGAGCAGAAGAATTTAACCCGAAAGTGCTCATCAGGGGCATACCATCATATTGCAATGGATTAAACACGTACTGTCCACCGGAGGGCAGACCTCTGACAAAAATATTGGTAGCAGTTTCCCCACCGCCACCTTCCGCAGTAATACCGGGAACACTTCTAAGGATATCAGCCTGGCTGTTAGCTGATAATTTTGTTATTTCGGTCATTTTCAAAGAACTAATGGACAAGGGAGCTAGCTTTTGTGATCTGAACGTACTAGAAGCTGTCAATACAATTTGATCTAATTGTTGACCACCATATTGAAGCACAAAATCTACATTTATAGAAGTTCCGTCGAGTTCTATGGTTTTCTCTGAAGTTGAAAACCCTATATATGAAACCCTTAGAATTTGGCTTCCTATGATATCCACCGTAAAATTATAGTTACCATCAAAATCTGATGTGGTTCCAAAAGTAGTTCCTACAATAAGAATGTTTGCTCCAGGGATAGGCACCCCTGAATTGTCCGTTACGGTCCCCGTAATTTCGGTCTGAGCAAAGCTTCCCGTACCCATTAATAGACCAATGACTAAAAAAATAATTTTCTTCATGATTATTGAATTTTAATATTTAGTTCAACTCTAAAATTGTTAAATTGCTAATATGGAGTTAAAATTATGTGAATCGCATAGTGTTTTTACAAAAAAACTGCAAAAAACTTATGCAAACGTTTGCGGTAACGTTTGCAATTTTAGTGTGATATATAAATGAGTAAAAAAAGAAATACTACCTTAAAGGAACTTGCCGAGGAGCTTGGATTGTCTATTTCAACGGTGTCAAGAGCCCTGAACGACCACCCCGATATAAATTCGGAAACGAAAAAGAATGTAAAAATGTTGGCAAAGCAAAAGCACTATGCGCCAAATTTGTTTGCAAGAGGTTTCCGATCACAGGAAACCCATATATTAGGGGTTATAGTGCCTAGCATTTCCCATTTATTCACATCTACAATATTGGAAGGTATACTGGCAGAATCAGAAATTCAGGGTTATCGTGTAATAATTTCAGAATCCAAGAACAATGAAATAAAGCAGATTGAAATGTTGAATACCATGACCCAATTTGGGGTAGATGGAATTTTAATGTCATTGGCAAGAAAGACCACCCATATAGATGAAATATTGGGAATTTTAAATCGCATACCTATGGTACTTTTTGATAAAGTATCAAATAAAGTTCCCTGTACCCAAATAGTAATCAATGAGGAAGAAGCAGCTTTTAATGCGGTTGAACATCTTATCAATCTTGGAAAAACACGTATTGCCATCATGAAAGAAACCGAGAACTCCTATAATTCCGAAAAAAGATATCAGGGGTATTTGAGGGCTCTTCGGGAACATGCTCTCCCTGTCGATGAAAAGATAATTCTTAGTACTGAAGATATTTCAATGGTTCACGGTGAGCGTTTGGCAAACATATTATTAAGCATGAAGAAAAGACCGGATGCAATTTTTGCCATTACAGACAATGCGGCGATCGGGGCCATCAAAGCGCTCAATAAATTAAATATAAAAATTCCGGAGGAAATTGCGGTAGTAGGTTTTAGCAACTCGTTAAATTCAACCATAATCCAACCGGAACTCACTACTGTAGATCAACCCGGGAATAAAATAGGACGTACCGCCGTAAAATTTTTAATCGGCGAAATTGAAAACCCTAAAAACGATATTACAACGAAAACTGTAGAGATTCAAACAAATCTCATAGTCAGGGAATCTACTTTAAAGCGATAGCCAATGATGGACACCAGTCTGTCCCTGAAAAATCCTTCCGGTTTCATATTCAATAAACCATTTTTCTTCACTATTCAGTTGCAGGGTTTATATACTACAGAGACAGCTTTGTACTTCCCGGTTTTGGTCAATTTATATAGTTTTGAATCATCTCTAAAACAGTTTTATGGGGTCTTCCGGCAGCTTTTTCAAAATCGGAAGGAACATCATTTGCTCCACTCTTGATTCCTTCATAAATACCGGGAATAACGCTTCCTAAAAAGTCGCCTAATTCTTCTTTTCTTTCAGCTGCATAGTCTTCTACCGAAACCGGCTTGTATTTGAGATTCGTATTATAAACTTGGTTTATTTTATTTGCAAGTTCACTCTGGGTAATGGGTTCGCCCACAAGATTGAAAACCTGGCCGTTGTGTTTTTCTTCGATGAGCATTTTGGCGTAGGCAGACCCTAATTCCTCCCGGCTGGTATACGCACATTTCCCCTCACCCGCACAGTTCCTTATTTCACCTTCTTTTACATAGGTGTCCATATACTCCAAATCTGGCTCAATGTAGATTCCATTTCTACCTATTGCCCATAGAAGACCGGATTCTTGAATGTCTTTTTCTGTCTGCCTGTTACTTTGTACTATGGGGCTAAATGCGTTTTTATCTTCATCTCCTACGATACTGGTATACACTATCTTTTGAACACCGCTTTTCTTGGCGGCATCTATTACATTTCTATGTTGCTGAATTCTATTTCCGGGTTTATCCATACCCGACACCAAAAGAACGGTGTCAACCCCTTGTAGGGCTCTATCGAAATCCTGTCGATTGTTGTAGTCTCCTTTACGGATTTCAATGCCCAGATTTTTTGCCTTTTCAGGGGTACGTGCGATGCCAATGACATTGTCTTTCCCGATTTCCTTTATAAGTT